>CAWHJM010000092.1:0-82710 GCA_963829615.1 uncultured Chloroflexia bacterium | reverse complement strand
GCTCGCGCGAACCGGACATGCAGATGTTGGAAGTCGCTATCCAATCCTTCCAGAGCATGCACCAGGCGGAAAGCGAAATCGCGACGTAACACGTGTGGGGCGGCCAACAATTTACTGGAATGAACGTGTCTGAATTTTCTTTGAATTGGATATTTCTATCTAACTGAAAGCGCCCTTGCTGTATGGGGCGCTTTTTTATCTTGCGGTTTACTTTACTTGCAGGTGGGTGGGACGAGACGAAGCTGATTTGACGGAAAATGCTTGAGCACAGAATTAACTTCTTGTCGGGCCACCCAAGAGATGACAGGCCATCATTTTTTACGGGAGAACGTAGTTACGTTCTGAGAGCGTGTTGTTAGCTGGCACTTCAACTATTGATCAATTGTAATCAAAGGATGAAACAAGTACAAAGTTGTTAATAAACGCACCGCTTATTGTTCCAACTATTATTGAAACTACAAATCCAATAATTCGATAATAGAAGCCAAAGTCGATATTTACCAAGTATGTAACAATAATAAAATTGACACCAATAAAACCAATTCCCCAACTTAATACAGAAGGAAGAAGCCAACTAAAAATTCCATTAAATTTTCTATGTGTTGCAATCCATTGAATTGTGCCAACAGTTGTTCCAGCAACAACTATCTGAACCAAAGTGACGATCCAATCATAATAGGCGAAAATAAATCCTGGCAATATCTCACCTGCCAGAAATCCTATAAATAAGCCAAGTGGGATTCCTGATAGAAGTAGCGGGTATCCACAAAATGGTTTTTTTCAATCTTGTTCGTAAAATCATCCATTGGCCAAGTCCAATAAATAGGCCAGCTATTGCAATCATCAATAACATATATAGGGGCGAATAATAATTGAAATGAGAATAATCAACTTGGGTTTCAATTAGATTCAGTACAAAGTCCCCAAGTGTAAATCCTATCGTACCTCCGAAGACGGTAACAATAATCCATCTTTTCCAAAGATTTATTGACATTGATTTGCTAATCATATATCCATTTACAAAAGCTAGCTAACGGACTTACATTACTGGCGCTGGGGCGGCGTGGATTTTGTTTGGGAGCAGAGAAAACTCGAAGCGAGAAAAGTGCCGCAGCATCCCCAGTGTCCGCATACACGTTGTGTTGTGCATTACTTATAGCGAATCCTTCGGTTAATGTGGCTGTCACTCTTTATCTCTGCTGCAAGAAATTAATAATCTTTCGAAGAAGTTGAAAGTCATCCATAGCATCGTAAATAAATATTAAAACCAGAAAAGCTCCAAGTAGAATAGCAGCGTTATAAATTCGGTCAAGTAACTTGTCAAAAAAGCTTGGGGGAGGCGGTAGCTTTCTGAAATCTTCATCCACATTCAGGTGAACGACCCTGCTTTTATATTGCTCCCTGCCGTAATAGTCATAACATTTGCGAAGCAAATTCTTGGTTACCCAGAAACCGTCTACCCAGTTGCTTTCCATCGGTGGAGGGGAATAGCTCGAATGAGACTTGTCACTAGAATTCTTTTTCGTTTTCTTTCGCTTTACATGCGAGAGTTCCTTCTCTTGGTGCGCCTGAAGCTCGTCTGCTATTTTTTCGGGCAGACGGTAGGAATTACCCATTCCCATTGCGTAGCCAAAAATCACTCCGGTTTTTGGATGTATAAGCGCTGGAAAACCATAAACCACATATTTACTCTCCGCTGGCAAATCAGACGCTCTGTTAATTAATCCTTCGCTAGCATCCGAATGAACACGGTTGTCATTTACTTTGTCGTAGGAGAATGGCTCGATCATTGCGTGGAAAACATTTGCGCTCTTTAGATGGGCAATGACTTTCTCGTTTTCCGAAATTAGAATATTCGGGATAAAGTTTTCCTCATGTTTCTCTTCATCGGCATAGTAGGTTGTATTTGTTGGGGATTCTTCGCGATAGGGTGGTACATTTTTTGATATGCTAGTTTCCTGATACTCTGAAAAAGGAGGTAGATTTTTGGGGTTTGTTGATGCTGATATACCTAGATGCTCAGAAGATTGTTTGGCTCGCAACATCTCTAATGCTTTTGTTACTTGTGGATTACCAGGGTTTTTCTTAAGGCATGTTTCCAGTAATTGGATTTGTTTTTCTAAAGAATCTAGCGTTTCTGCATACCAGAACCATGCAGTAATTTCTTTAGGGTTGGAACGAATTATCTCTGTAAGAATAGATTGCGCTTCTCTTTTCTTGCCTTGATTAATTAAAATATATTGCCTGTTTAATTTCTGCCATTGGAAGCCTCAATATTCTTAATCGTACGTTTCATTACCAGTTATCTTTAGACAGCCGCCGAACGGCTTGCGTTAGCCGCGTGTGGGTGGGCGTGGATTTGCATGAGATGTAGAAAAAACTCGAAGCCAGAAAAATGCTTCTAAAACGCGCAGAATCCCACACGTCGGCTGCACGCTTTGTTGGGCAGTGTTTATGGCTGCCAGACAGCATCAGCATAATCCCATGCCTTATCATAATCTTCATTAGAAAGATTAGGCTTTCTTGCCTGACCAAAGTAAACAGCATTTCTCCATCCATGCTCACAATATAACAACCAGTTATTAGATAACCTGTCTGATTTCTAAAATCTTGCTCCATACACAATATTCCGCTACCCCCTTTTGGCGAGAAAGTGAATGAACGGGGGTTGTTATAGGTACTTCGTCCCGTATGGTAAATGGAGTCTAATAGTGCTGAAAAATTTGGATCATACTTGATTGTTTGAGACTGGAGATCATAAAAAAACAGACCTGATCCATTATCAGAATATTCCAAAATTGCGAACAATTGACTATCTGGCGACCAGATTACTCTTCCAATCAGTTGTTTCAGGTCAGGGATTTTTCGTATAAATTTACCTGTTAAATCCATTATAAATATTTCTTGAGGGCATCCATCGAACCAATTCATTGTACATTCGTCCGCTGTCATATCCTGTTCTGACAAATAGGCGATCATGCTTCCGTCTGGAGACCAAACAGGGGAAAATTCATTAGCAGGATGGTTTGTCAGGGCAATTTGGTTTGTGCCATCTACTTCCATTTGAAATATTTCCCGATTGCTATTACGGTCTAAATCAAATAGGATGTGCATTCCATCAACCGACCACGAAGCATTTTGGTTACTGCCCTCGTTCGTCAATTGAATGGAATTACTTCCGTCCCAATTCATCATCATAATTTGCCAGCTATCTCCCTGTTTAATTTGATACAACAATTTACTTCCATCGGGAGCCCAAGCAGGAAGGAACTCATCACTTGGGTTAAAGGCTATCTGAGTTTTTCCTGTCCCGTCCAGATTGATACGATACACATCCCAATTTCCCTGTTCGTTAGATGAAAAAGCAATTAACTGTGTTGCTAGTTTGGGATTCGGTGTTGATGTAAGAGTTGGCGCAACCGTCGGAGCTGTTGTCAACGTCAAAATCGCTGTCGGGGTAAGTGTAGGTGTTTTTGTTGGCAAAGCAGTTTGAACTGCTGGCGAACATGAAAAACTCTGCATGGTTGCAAAAAGAGAAACAATAATAACGATTGTTTTTGTTTTCATAAATCCCTATGCTTTGCAAGGAACTGCCCAACTGGTGATTATACGGCCTGTATAATTGCTTATAGACGGTCTTAGATTAATAACAGATTAAAATAAGTGTAGCACAAATTTTTTGTATGTAATATAGAACAAAATGCCTGCAATGACGGAGTAAATTAGAACACCATGCAAGAAACTAAACTACTTGGCAAATTGTTACCATCTCACCCCGATATTTTGCCCATCAAAGAATTTCTCGTATGAAATCCCACCGAAGAAAGCGCACTCTTTGGATTGAGCCTGAGCCTGCTCACGATCCTGGCGCTTTGTGTGCTTGGCTACGCCCTCTACGACCGTGGCCGCCCCGCGCCCGTGCCTGCCAAACGGAGCCTGTTCGAGGGCGCGGTCACGTACTATCGGCGCGTGTACTATCTGCCACGGCTGGTGATCGCGCACGTGCTGGTGGTGGATACCAAAGCGGATGGCTTTCGAACGCTGATCACCCCGCCGGATCACGACGCTGGCCCGCCGCTCGATGCGCGTACCACCTCGCAATTTCTGGAAGAGTTCGGCGCGCAGATCGCGATCAACGGCGATGGCTTTCATCCCTGGTGGTCGCGCGGGCCGCTGGATTATTATCCGCAGCCCGGCGATCCGGTCACGCCCAATGGCTATGCCGCTTCGAACGGAAAGGTCTATGCGCGAGGGGGAGCCTACCGAGCCAGTCCTGTACATCAGCCGGCGCGGCGATCCGTCCTTCCGCAAGCCGGGTCGTGTTTTCAACGCCATCGCGGGCGACCGTTATCTGGTGCAGGGCGGCGAGAAAGTCGAGGGTCTCGACAAGACCGAACGCGATCCGCGCACGGCCATCGGTTTCAACAAGAATGGGCGTTGGTTATATCTGGTGGTAGTGGACGGTCGCCAGCCGTTCTACAGCGCGGGCGCAACCTTCGATGAGCTGGCCGACATCTTGATCGCGCACGGCGCTTACTTCGGCATGAGCCTGGACGGGGGCGGCTCTTCCACGATGGTCATCGCAGGCGCGGATGGCGAACCCCGCATCCTGAATTCCCCCATCGACCAGTATGTGCCTGGCCGCGAACGACCCGTGGCGAACCATATTGGGATTTTCTTGAATCGCTAAAATAGATGAAGTCCGAAATCTCCTAACTTCAGAGCAGCAATTCTCAATTCGAACGATGTCGTTGCGAGACGGCGTTCTTCCGTCGAAGCAATCCCCTGTTTTAGCGAGGAGATTGCTTCGCACACCGTCCTGACGGCTGGTGTCAGGAAAGAACGCTCGCAACGACATATTTAAACTTGCTGACTTCGGGCAAAATCAGGCCTTTTACAGGATGCTTCGCAAAGATTTTGCACTCCAGCGAACTAAAACTCGATCTCCCCGATCTGCTCAAAATTCACATCGAACAGCGCTTCAGTTTCCATCTCCGCCTCGATCGCGTCCATGTCACCGGCCTGGATGCCGCGGTCGCAGTACGAGCGATAGGGACAGTAGGCGCATTTTTGACGGTCATCCGTCAGCGGGAAGGAGGATGCGGACTGGATCTCTTCCGTCAGCCGGGTCAGCGCATCCCAATCCCGTTGGTACTGGGCTTCATTGTACGGGAAACGGGCCGGATCGTCCGGGAAGTTGGAGAACCAGTAGACCATCTCGCATCGTTCCGGGACGATGGGCTTGCCACCGTTTAATTGGCCTCCCGCCGCCACCAGCAAAGCCCGGTACACCCGCGTCTGCCAGCGCGCGGACAACCACTCGTTGCGCGGGCGTTTGCGGTAGGTTTTCCAATCGTAGATGACGACCTTCTCATCTTCGGTAAAAGCGATCAGGTCGTATTTGGCGACCAGCCGGAAATCCCCCAGCGGCGCGGACAGCGTCACTTCGGGATACAGACCTGACAGGTTTCTCAAACCTGTCAGGTCTGGTGCGTTGACGAAATTCTCCCACCAGCGCTGTAAATCGGGCGTGTTTGCCAGCCGCGCCAACTTTTCAGTGGGGATACCCAGCAGGTATTGCTGCGCCAGCCGATGGAAATACTGGCCTTCCTGCTGGTGACGTTCGTTTTCCATGGCAGGCTCGGACTCGGCCGCCGGGTAGATCAGCCGGTCGATGTAGCGCAACTGGAAGCGGCGCGGGCAGTCGGCGTAATCCTGCAGCGATGATTGCGAAAATGCAAATTGTTCGGGCAGTTTGTGTTTAGGGTCAGACATACTTGTTTCGATTGTACTTGATTTTGGGTTTCGACCTGCACGATCAAAACGCCAATACCCACCAGAATGAGCCCCCAGATTTCCTTCGCGCTCAGGGTTTCCTCCAGAAAAACGAAAGCCAGGATGGCGATTTGCGGCATCATCAGGCTGTTGATCACGCTCGATTCGACCGCGGAAAGCGTGCGCAGCGTATGGTTCCACAGGGTAAATGCAAAGGCCGTATTAACCACCGCCAACCAGGCGACGATCGCCCAATCTCGCCAGGTCATCGAGCCAAAGCCTTGTGTGATCCCGCCGATGACCAGCAATAACAAGGAGCCAATTCCCATACTGACAAAAGTGACTACCAACGGGGACAGGGTTCCGCTGCGATTGATGTCTCGTCCGAGCAGGGAAGCGCCGGCGTTAGCCAGAACGCCCACCAGGGCAATCACCACGCCGATGACTTGTGCCTGGGGCAGCGAGATCGGCAGGAAGTAAAGGCCCACGCCCACCGTTGCCAGTCCGATGCCGAACCATTGGCTAGGAGTCGGTCGCTCGCGCAGGAAGAAAATCGCGGCAACGCCGACGATAACGGGGGTCAGGTTGAGCAGCAGGCTGAACATAGCGGCTGGCAGGTAAGCCAGTCCAACGAATTGGGCTCCCTGTGTCAGGGTGTAGAACACCAGGCCAAGCGCGCTCAACCGCATCCAATCCGCACGGGAAAGTTGTCGAAGTCCAGAACGTTGTTCGCGTTTGAAGAGTATAAAAGGTGTAAGACAAAGCCATGCCAGCCCATAACGTAACCCGGCAAAAGTAATAGCCGGAATGCTATTGCGCAGACCGAACTTGATCAAAATCCACGAACTGGCCCACAGAACTGGTGACGAAGACCGCTTGCAAGATGGTAGTGATGCGCGAAGGTTGGGTGGTCATTGTGAAATTAAACCATATAAATAGACATTATTGATCTTAACCGCCAAGTCGCGGAGAACGCCAAGGATTCCTAAAAATCGCCAAGAAAAAACGCCGCATTTGCTGCGGCGTTCGGCTCATAAATAATCTTTCAATTGTCTGGCCCGCTTGGGATGCCGCAACTGTCGCAGCGCGCGGCCTTCGATCTGGCGGATGCGTTCGCGCGTCAGACCGAATTTCTGGCCGACTTCTTCCAGCGTGTAGGTCGTGCCATCGTCCAGGCCGAAGCGCAGGCGCAACACGCGCGCTTCACGCGGCGAGAGCGTGGACAGGATCTCTTCCAGCTTGTCCTTGAGCATGGACTGGTAGGCGCTCTGCAAGGGGGTCGGGCTGACATCATCTTCGATGAATTGCCCCAACTCAGAGTCTTCTTCATCGCCGACAGGACTTTCCAGTGAAAGCGGCTGCCAGGAGACTTTCATGATCCATTGCACCCTTTGGACGGGCAGGTCAACGTACTCGGCCAACTCCTCGATGGTGGGCTGGCGTCCCAGTTTTTGCTCCAGGTCGTGGTTGGCTTTGTATAACTGGCGGATACGGTCGATCATGTGTACCGGCACGCGGATAGTGCGTCCCTGGTCGGAGATGGCGCGTGAGATGGTTTGCCGTATCCACCAGGTGGCGTAGGTGGAAAAGCGAAAGCCGCGCGTGTGGTCATATTTTTCGACGGCTTTCATCAAGCCCAGGTTGCCTTCCTGGATCAGGTCGAGAAAGGCAATCCCGCGTCCCATGTAGTGTTTGGCGATGCTGACCACCAGGCGCGTATTGGCTTTGATCAAATGCTCGCGGGCGCGCTGGCCCTCTTCGATGATGGCCTCCAATTGGCTGCGTTTGATAGCGTTTTGGCGACCAGCCAATTTTATTTTTTCCTGCTTGGCCTGGCGTCCCTTTACGATACGGATGGCGAGGTCCAGTTCTTCCTCGACGGTTAGCAGGGGCACGCGCGACATCTCTTTGAGATACATGCCGACCGTATCGTCGCGGGAAATGTTTTCGTCCAGGCGCTGATTCGATTCTATAACGGAAGCGGGCCTGCTCTGCGTCCGATCGAAGGCCTCGGGAACGGTCTCTGAGGCGAAAGGATCGTCCGCATCGACGATGTCTATCCCGCGACGGCGTAACGCAGTCAACAGAACGGACAATTTTTCCATGTCTTGGGATGTGTCTGGAAAAACTTCTATCAGGTCGTCGGTGGTCAGATAGCCTTGCACGCTGGCTTTGTCGATTAGCATGCGCAAGGCAAGTTGTCTTTTTTGTTTTCCGGCGCCTGTCAAAAGACCCTCCTTGTCCTCTTTGGCGTTCACTCTCCCAGCAGGTCTTTCAGCGCTGAGAAGGGCGATTCTTCGGCGATATCTTTGTGCCCGCAGTCGGTTTTGTTCAGGTCTTCGCCGCACACCGCGCACAGTCCTTTGCAGGTGGGCTTGCAAACGGGCTTGATGGGTATTTCGAGCAGAGCATACTCACGAATCAGCGGTTGCAGTTCGATGTGGGCGTTATCAGGCAGGACCAGGTCTGAAGCGCTGACCGACTTTTTGCTAAAGGCATACAGTTCGGTCAGGTTCCAGTCCAGGCTATACTCGAATTCGTTGAGACAGCGCACGCATTCCAGGGTGGTTTCGGCGGAAAAATCAGCCTGTACAATCAGTCCCTGTGGCGTGCGACCGATGGTGACAACTCCCTCAAAATGACGTAAATCCAGATCGTCCGAGATCTGGATTTGTTCAAATTCAAAGGGAAATTCGTGTTTGTAGCCGACTTCCTGATGAACGATGAAGCCGACGTTTAGACGGAAGGGGCGACGAGGATTGGTCACGGGTTCACACTGTTAAAGTAAAGATGAAAATATTCTAGCACAACGGAGTTTGACAGTCAAGCAGACTTCGTGTAAGCATTACCTTTGGGCCTGCTTTGCGTGTATTGTTGACTTCGATCCCTTGCGTTTCAGAAAAAAGGATAAACAAGAGCTTGTCCTATATCCTTCGGTCGGTGATGTATCTCGCCAGTTCTTCGAGCGCGCTTCTTTCGATACCGGGACGCAACGATGTTAACTTTTCCAGCGCACGCTTGATGAAATCTTCGGCCTCACGCATAGATTTCTGGATCGCTTCACTCTCTCGAATGGCAATAACCAGACGTTCCATTCGGTCTTTGTTGCCCCAACCGCCCTCGCTCAACAGGATTACATCCGGGTCATCGGGATTGGCTTCCGCATAATAGATCGCTGGCAGGGTCACCAGTCCTTGTAACAAGTCGGAGCCGAGCGGTTTGCCAACTGCTGTCTGGTCGCCTGTGAAATCAAGAATATCGTCCACGATCTGGAAGGCCATCCCGGTTTCATAGCCGAAGACGCGCATGGCTTCGACGATCTCTTCGTCAACCGGACTTAGCAAAGCGCCTGCCCGTGCCGACATTTCGAACAATGAAGCAGTTTTGGCGTAAATACGCTGGTAATAATTATTGCGGTTGATCAGTCCGTGACTGGTGAACAGTTGAGTTAACTCGCCCTCAACAATGGTTGCCAGTGTCTGGGCAAAGTGTTTCATTAGTGGCAGGTGGTCGGCTTCGGCGGCTAACTTGGCGGCGCGCGCAAACAAGAAATCGCCAGTTAGCACGGTTGCAGCAGGCGACCAGCGCGCATTTAATGTTGGTATGCCACGACGTAACAGGGAACCGTCGATCAGGTCATCATGAACCAGTGTGGCCGTGTGCAGTAATTCGATGGCCGCGCCAATGGTCACCAGCTTTTCTTCCATGCCGCCCAGCATATTGCCGACCAGCAAGACCACGGTCGGGCGCACGCGCTTTCCGCCAGATGAAAGTAAATGCTCGAGGGCGGCGCGCAGGTCAGGGTGATTCTCGTTGGCCTGCGCGCGAATGCGCTCCTCGACAAGTTTGATTTGCTCTTGAACGGGTGTAATAAAGGTAACTGTGCTCAAACAACTTCTCCCCAGGAGAAAAGCCGCGCCGCGTTACTGGTTGTGATGGCGGCCACTTCTTCCTGGTCTCGGGATTGTAACTGCGCAATTTTATCAGCAATTTCAGAAACAAAGGCAGGTTCGTTGCGTTTCCCGCGGTATGGATGCGGAGCCAGGTAAGGCGCATCCGTTTCGATCAGTAGATGATCTAGCGGCAACTGCGCTACCATTTCCTGCTTGTATCTGGCATTCTTGAATGTGACCGGGCCAGTGATGCCAATATAAAAATTGAGACCGATTGCCCACTGCGCCGTTTCCAGCGATCCCGAAAATGAGTGCAGCACCCCGGGATTTTGTTTCAGCGCCTCTTTATCCGCGCCCAGGCCTGCTACCCAATCCTCCAGAATGCTCATTGCATCCTCAGCGCAGGGGCCACCGGCCGCATCGCCTTTCTCGCGCAGGTGAATGACGACCGGGAGTTCTAGCTCAGCGGCCAGATCAAGCTGTGCTTTCAAGGCCTGCTGTTGCACATCGTGCGGGGCTGAATCCCAGTAATAGTCCAATCCAATTTCGCCGATGGCTTTGACTTTGGAATGGGACGATATTTTTCGAAGTTCATCTAACGTCTCAGTTCTAAAGTCTGAAGTCTCCGTTGGATGCACACCGATGGCGGCGTACAGCATGGGATGCGACTCGGCCAATTTAATGACAGACAGGCTAGATGTCACGGAAATAGCCGGAATCAAAATTCGGACGAGGCCCGCTTTTTCAGCCCGTTCGATAGCAGCTGCGCGGTCCTCGTCGAATTTTTGTAAGTCTAAGTGACAGTGGGTGTCAGTGAGTTGCATGTGCAAGGTGCAGAGTGCGATGTGCGCGCACTTTGTACGTCGCGCTCTGCACGTTTATTCGATCCCTGCGATCTTCAACCCATCCTGCAAAATGGCCTGGACCTTATCTTTGTGCATGGTCTCGCAGTAGACGCGGATAATCGGCTCGGTACCGCTGAAACGGATCAACAACCAGCCGCCGTCCTCCAACCGGAACTGATAACCATCCACCGTAACCAGTTCGGTCACTTTCAAACCACCGATAGTCTCCGGGTTGGCCGCCAGGATGCGATCGATCTTTTCCTGTTTATCGCCTTTGAAGGGTGTGTCGATGCGGTCGTAGAAATGTTCACCGCCGACCTTATCGAAGAGCAGCTTGAGCAGTTCGGTGGGTTTCTTGCCGGTACGCACCATGAAATCGAGCATGTACAGGCCAGCCAGGATGCCGTCGCGTTCGGGCACGTTGCCGCGGAAGGCGTAGCCGCCGCTTTCTTCGCCGCCGATCATCGCATCCAGTTCGAGCATCTTGGGGGCTACATATTTGAAACCAACGCCGGTTTCGACCACATCCACGCCATAGATTTTGCCCAGTTTATTGAGCATCGTGGTGGTGGACAGGGTTTTTACAATCGGGCCGCGCAAACCGCGCACTTCCAGCAGGTAGTAGGCCAGCAGGCCATAGGCGCGCAACTGGTCGATGAACACCCCGTTCTCATCGCCAAACCCGACGCGGTCGGCATCGCCATCGTTGATCACCAGCACATCTGCGTGGTTATCGATGGTAGCTTGCAAGCCCACGTCCACATTGGGTTGAATTGGCTCAGGGCGCTTCATCTCCGGGAAGGAGGGATTGCGTGTGTTGTGGATCTCAATAATACGTGTCTTGCCGCCGCCTATCAACCGGGGGAACCAGCCCGCGCCGTTGCCCCACATGGCATCCACCATGACGGTCAGTCCGGCATCCTTAATGGGCTGAAGATCGATCAGGTCTTTGAGATGCTCGATGTAAGCGATAGACGCGTCGAATTTGACGATAGAGCCGTCGGCTTCGGCGTCTTTGTAGGCTTTACGTTTGACATCGGCGACATCTTCGGGGATTAGCGCTTCGATTTTCTTCAACCCGTCCGGGTCGATGGCGCCGCCGTTCTCGTCGCGCACCTTGAAGCCGTTGTCGGTAGGTGGGTTGTGTGAGGCCGTGATATTGACTGCCCCGACAGCCTTCTTATCCACCACGGCATATGAGATGACCGGGGTAGGCGTGGCGCCGTCTGTCAACCAGACCTTGAAGCCGTTGGCAGCCAGTACCTCGGCGGCGGCTGCAGCGAAGTGTTCACCGCTAAAACGCTTATCGTGACCGACCACAACTTCCTGTCCTTGATTGCCACCTTCAATCAGATAGTTGGCAAAGCCTTGTGTACAGCGACGCACATTGTCGAAGGTGTAGTCTTCTGCAACGTAACCGCGCCAGCCGTCGGTACCGAATTTGATTGTATAAGTCATAAAGAGCTCCTTGTATTGTGATAATAGCGGAAATATTATAACAGTACATCAGTTCAGGGAATTATTTGGATTTTGACAATTCTGTTACCATTTCTCCCAATCTTTCAACTGCCCGTTCAATTGGATAAGACCAGGCTGCCGCGGTTAGTGTTTCCTGCGTCGGTATATCAAAACGCTCCATGAATATTCACGGGGCGTTTTGTTTTACTGTGTGCTGCGTAAATAGCTGAACTCAAATGCGTGTTTTTCCCGGTACAATCCGGCGCAAAAGTTCGTTTAATTTATGCAAGAAGCAGTAAGCCATCTACTTCACTTTTCCGCGCGCCAGTTTCACCCTGGTTCCGCCGTTGTTCAGGGACAGCGACATGTCCAGGTCGAAGCGCATCTGCCCCAGCAACATCGGGTCGCTGGAGAGCACCGCCGCCTGCCAGCCAGGGCAGCGCTTTCGCAGTACATTGCCAAACTGCGCGTACAGGTTGCGCAAATCCTTGCCCTCGCTGATGCGCTTCCCGTACGGCGGATTGGTCACTACCCAACCTTTTTGTCGCGGCGGATGGATGTCGGACACGGCATGGTTCTCAAATTGGACGTATTCTGAAACTCCCGCTCGTTCCGCATTGGAAAGTGCCATGCGCACCGCCCCGGCATCACGGTCTGTTCCCACTATGGACGGCATGTCTACGTCCGGACGCTGTACCGTTTCCTTGACCTGCCCCCAGAGCTTCTCGTCGAAATCAGGCCAATCCATAAACGCAAAGCGACGTTTCGCGCCGGGCGGAATCCCCAGCGCCATCATGGCTGCTTCGATGGGAATCGTGCCCGAGCCGCAGAATGGGTCCAGCAGCGGGGTTTGCCTGTCCCAGCCGGACGCCATGATGATGGCTGCGGCCAATGTCTCACGCAGGGGCGCTTTGGCAATGGCCTGACGGTATCCGCGCTTGTGCAATAATGTCCCCGAGGAGTCTACGCTGATCGTGACCTGGTCGTTAGCAACCCGCACCACCACGAGCTGATGTGTGGCAGTGCTACCTGGTCTGTCTACGCCTTGAGATGGTTGTCCAAGCCGGTTGGCTATGGCGTTGTGTACCGCGTCGTTGATCGGGCGGGCATGATTCAGTTGGGATTCGTGATAACTGATGCGCAGTGTGACTGGCTGTCCGGTGTGGATGAACCGTTCCCAGGGCAGCCGGGAGGCTTTTTCAAGTAAATCTTTGTATGTTTTGGCGTAGAAGAAATTTCCTAAACGTGCCAGCACGCGGCTGGCGGTTCGTAGGTGCAGGTTGGCGCGGTAAAGCGACTTCAAGCTCGCCTTTGAAGGTCACGCCGCCCGATTCGGGTTCGGTGTTAGAGTCTGTTGAAATAGCGGAAGCAGGCACGAGGTCCAGTTCGACCGCTTCCTGTCGCGTGAAAGGTTCCAGCCCGGGGGCGGTCACAGCAAAATATGTGTTCATATGAGATGAAATCCTATTGAACCGCGAAAAGCGCCAAGGACGCCAAGTTTTTTATCTTTGCGCTCTTAGCGAGCTAAGTGCCCGGATGGGGTATTGCGGTTTGATTGATCGGTCAAGAAAAGTCTACGGCCGGTTTGCGAGTAATGATGTCTTTCTGGCGCTGCTTGCGTCCCGGCTCTTTTTCAACGTAAATTGGCTGGCGTGTCCAGGGATCGAGCTCGGTGTAGTACATCAGGCTGGAGTAGGTGCCGGGCGTGGGGGTAAAGATTTGCACCTGCTCGGGGTTGACCTTGAGCTTCTGGCTGCTGAAGCGCTTGAGCGCGGCCATGTCCTGCTCGCTGCAGCCGGGGTGGGCGGCGATCATGTAGTAGGTCAGGAATTGGGGCTTGCCCGCTTCGCGGGTGAGCTTGTCGAATTTGGCTTTGAATTCGAGCAACGCCTCGCTGCCGGGCTTGCCCATGTAGCGCAGGACGTTGTCCTGGGTGTGCTCGGGCGCGACCTTCATCTGCCCGGAGACGTGATGGTTGACGACTTCGCGCAGGTATTGGTCGCCATGCTTCTGGTCATCCAGGATCATGTCGTAGCGGATGCCGGATGCAACGAAAACCTTCTTGACGCCCTCCAGCTTGCGGACTTTGCGCAGCAGGTCAATCTGCGGCTGGTGGTCGATTTCGAGCACAGGACAGATCATTGGCGAGATGCAGCGCTTGGACGGGCAGACTGCCGCTCTTGAGTTTCTTGTCGCACTCGAAGCCGTACATGTTGGCGGTCGGGCCGCCCAAATCCTGAATGTAACCTTTGAATTCGGGATGCTGTGTCAGGCGCTCGGCTTCAGCCACGATGGATTCCTGACTGCGCCAGCGGACCGTGCGTCCCTCGTGGACGGCGATGGCGCAGAAGTTGCACTCGCCATAACAGCCGCGATGGGTGGAGATCGAAAAGCGGACCGTATCCAGCAGGCGCACGGGACCCTGCTTCTCGTAGTACGGATGCTGCGCTCGTTCGTAGTCCAGCGCGTAAACGGAATCAAGCTCGGCCTGTGTCTGATGCGCGGCAGGCGGGTTTTGGATCAGCCAGCGGTCGCCGTGCTGTTGGCACAGCCCTTTGGCTGTAATCGGGTCATTGTTCTTGTAGAACAGGTGGAACATGTCGATGAAGGCGTGCTTGTCTTTGGCGACCGTCTCATAAGGCGGCAGTTCCAAATAGCCTTCACGCTTCTCTTTGGCGATGTACGACAGCCCGCGAATGGCGGTTGGGTCGCTGCCGTCACGCAGGGCTGCGGCCAGTTCGAGAACAGCCTTCTCGGCCATGCCATACAAGATGTAATCGGCCTTGGCATCGAATAGCAGCGAGCGCCGCACCGAGTTGCTCCAGAAATCGTAGTGTGGCACGCGCCGCAAGCTGGCTTCGATGCCGCCTAAAACGATAGGAGGATTTTTTACCACGGAGTTCACTGAGTTCACGGAGTTTTTATTTTTGCTCTTCTCCAGGGGGCTGTGCTCTCCGTGTTCTCTGTGGTTAATTTTCGCATTCGTTTGGTGTACCTGCGGATCAGGTTGGTGTACACGATCGTGGCGCGGTCAGGGCGGCGGTTGTTCACGCCACCGGGTGTGTAATCGTCGCTTTTGCGGCGCTTCTTCATGGCGGTGTAATTCGCCACCATCGAGTCGATGCTGCCCGCCGTCACGCCCCAGAACAGGCGTGGCTCGCCTAACCGCCCAATCTCCTCATCAGACGATGTGTCCGGCTGCGCAATCACGCCCACGCGGTATCCGGCCTGCACCAGTAAATTGCCGATCACCGCCGTACCGATAAATGGGCTATCGATGTAGCTATCGCCCGTCACCAGGATCACGTCCAGCGCATCCCAGCCCAGGCGTTTCACTTCTTCTAAAGTTGTGGGTAAGAACATGGCCTGATTATACGTTACGACGGATGAAATCCTCGACGAATTCCACCAGATTGGATTCCCCCGCATAGAACCAGTGGATGTTGGGATCGTCTTCCTTAAACCAGTTTGCCTGACGACGGACAAAAATCCGCGTCGCGCGTCTCATCTCGACCTTGGCCTGCTCGGCGGTTAATTCACCTTTCACTACCCGAACACACTCCCGATACCCGATCGCGGACATGGGAGGCAACTCCGGCGAATACCCCTGTGCAAGCAAACCGCGAACTTCCTCCAATAATCCTGCCGCGAACATGGCCTCAATGCGTTCATCCACGCGCTGATACAACTCCTCGCGTGGACGATTCAGCCCGATGGTCAGCAGTTTATAGGGCGAGTCGCTTTGCCCGCGCTGCTGCGAGAACGGCCTGCCGGTGGTGAGAATCACCTCCAGCGCGCGGACGGTGCGGCGCACGTTGCGCGCGTCAATTTTTTCGGCGGCTTCAGGGTCGAGTTGTTGAAGTTTAGCGTGTAACCAATCCGCCCCTCTTTCCTCTTTCATTCTTTCTAGTTCGCCTCGCAACCGTTCATCCGGCTTCACTTCCGGCGGTACCCAGCCTTCGGTCACTGCCCGCACATATTGCCCCGTTCCGCCAACGAGAAAAGGCAATTTGCCGCGCGCGTGGATGTCTGCGATGATCTCGGTCGCTTTCTGCTGGAAAACCGCCAATGACCAAACTTCATCCGGATTTGCCACATCGATCAGATGATGGGGCACCCGTGCGCGTTCTTCCGATGTGGGCTTGGCCGTGCCGATGTCCATGCCGCGGTAGAACAGGCGCGAATCGGCAGAGACAATCTCGCCGTCCAGCCGTTCGGCCAGTTGCAGAGAAAGCTCGGTTTTGCCGACAGCCGTCGGGCCAATGAGCAGGATGAGGGGCGGTTTGATGCGCATTATGTCTTCACTGATTTTACAACGAGATGTATTCTATTCGTTTTATTCCCTGCCGGGTGAGCACCAGGCGCATGCGCTTATACAAAATTTCGATCCGTGGGCTGATCGACTTATAACGAGATACCACGTTGACATGATACACCTTGTGAGTATGCACCGTTTTGAGTTCTTCATTTTCTAATAAAAGTTGTTCTTCCACCGGGTCAGCCATTTTTCGCAGGTAAGGTTGGATGTTATAACGAATAATATCATTGAGGCCGTTCACTTTTGGAAGTCCTTTAAAGGCTTTTGGGAATAAATCAGCGTCCAGGACAATATCTTTGGTGTGACAAATGATCGTTTCACCCATTCCCTCGTTATCCAGGTCTGCAAACGGATCTTTATGGCGCGCCGTTCGCACTTGTTGTGGGAGATCATTTTCCGAAATAAAAGATATTTTCTCGCGCAAAACTGCGAGTTTGTATTTTCCATCCAGCGTTTTGATATTGATTCTACGGTCATATAAAAAGGCGTGTAATTTGTCGGCCAGTAATGCGCGACCGGCTTCCTTGATACGATCTTTGAACATGTACCCGATGACCAGCGCCACGAAAACCGGAAAGGTGAAATTCCCGTAGACACTTTGAAAATAAAAAGCGACGATTGTGGCGAAAATCATTGAAATCCCTGCCGCGATGGCCATCAGAAACTGTTCCATGCCTTGGCCCTCTTGTTGCGCATCTGTTGATAGGTGGAGAATTGAACTGACATATTTTTTTAAAACAGAAGCTCGGAACGCATAAACTTCATTTACCTCGCCCGGCTTGAGGATGGAACCATATCCATGAGTTTGGCGATGGCTTCTTTCCATTTCAACGATTTGGTTCAAATCATCAAGGCTTTTTGATTTGCTTGATTTTTTGAAATGTTGGGATACGATCTGGAATAATTCCGTTGCGCTTTCTTCGATTAATAGACTGATATATTCATCCACAAGTGTGTAGGCCAAAAAAACATCTTCTTTGACAATTGGCAGGTTCAGTTCTGCATAAAATGATCTGTATCGAAAGCTGATTTGTTTGGATTGGTCGATGAATTCCTGAATCAGGTTTTCTACCAGGGTATGAACTTTCGTTTTGGTCAGGGCGTTTTGGATGCGTTTGTCCACTAAATTCAGGTGTTCACGCAGGGTGCTTTTGAACATAGCGCCAAATAATTTGAGCGCATGAATAAGACGTTCATTCGATTCATCTTCCTGGTACCAATTTGCCTTGCGAACGATCTTTTGGACATCACTCAGCGGCGAGATATCGCTTTCAATAAAGTCACGAAGACTTAAGATTGGTGTTTTGATGCGGATGTAGTTTTTTACCTCCCGGTAAAATTCACTCTTCGGATAGCTCTCTTCTGTGATGCCTAAACTTTTTGGAAAAAAGAGATAGGTTGAAATCCGATAATGTGTTTTTTCCCCTTTCCCTAATTCGTAATCCAATTTAAGTTCAATTTGATATCGGTCGTGCGATATGGCCGATTGTTGAATCGTCTCAAGCATAGTTTTACCTTTTGTATTTCAAGAAAATAATTTGTGTTGCGGTTCAGATCTTTGTTAGATGACCGATGGGTTGTGATGTAGAGAAACTCCTGTAAATAGAATGCACAAACGAGATTGACATTCTGTACACAGGAGGCATACCATGCTAGTCGAAATTTGGCGTTTCGTCAAACAGGTTTGATGCTGGAATCAACAAATTAACGGTAACTTACAGAGTATTGCGTAATTATCTAAACCCAACAGTTCGTTTTATCTCTATAAAAACTGACTTGGAAGTTTAGCGCTTTATGCAAGAAGCAATAGTTCGGAAAGTTGTGTGTAGCGATTAGATTGCGTTCTCAAAATGGGTGAAATCAGGTTGTTTGCCAGGTTTCCCTTCGACCGCAATAACATCAATTTGCCAGTGGTCGATCTCATGTTCACTGGCATAATGTTCGGCGGCAGCCAACATGTGCTCCTGCTTGCGGGGGGTAACCGAAATTTCCGGCGGGCCCAGGCTCCTGGAAGTGCGCGTCTTGACTTCGACGAAGATAGTGAAACCATCTTTCTGCGCAACGATATCGATCTCGCCGTAGGGCGTGCGAACATTGCGAGCGATCACACTATAGCCGCGCTCTTCCAGATGTCTTGCAGTAACGCTCTCGCCCCAATTCCCAATCTTCTGGTTGTGACCACTCATGTGCGGAAGTGCTCCAAAATATTGAGCAGGCGTTCTTCCCAATCCGGTTTGGGTTGACGAGGTTCGCCGGCCAACTTTTCATAATGTCTGAGCATTATTTTTGTGGTGCGTTCGATCGCATATTGGTTGGAAGCTTTCCGGGCAGCCCGGCCCATTTTCTGGCGTAATTGCGTTTGCAGGCACAAACGGGTCAACTTGGCCGTGAAGGCGGGCAGGTCCGCAGTGGACAGGAAGCCGGTGATGCCGTCTTCGACCGTGTCGCCTACGCCGGGGGAGTGGATGCCCATCACGGGCAGACCGGCCCCCATCGCTTCGATGACCGAGAGCGGATGCACCTCGGTCACGGAGGCAGTCACGAAGGCGTCGCACATTGCCAGGTACCCGGGCATGTTGTTATACGGAATCAAACCTGCGAATTGGATGGAGTCCGTGATCCGAAGATTCTTTGCCAATTCTTTCAGATCTTCTTTCAAAGGGCCATCGCCAACCAGCAGTAGCCGTGCATTCTCTACTGCTTGAACTACGCCTGCAAAGGCTTGCAAGAGGAATTCCAGGTTTTTTTCGGGCCCCAAGCGTCCGGTGTAGATTAGCAAGATGTCATCTTCAGTAAATCCGTAATCGGCGCGGGGTAGAAGCTCGGCCTGGAAGAAACGTGTCAGTTCGACGCCATTAGGAACGATCTCAATGTGGCTTTCCACTTCGAGTTCGCGCAGGATTTTTTCCATGCCCGGTGAGGGCGAAATAACCAGATTCACAGCCTCGCAAAAAGACGGCATGTAGGCTTGCAACAGGCCCTCACTGACCTCTTCGGGCAGCATGGGCAGATAAGCCTGCGCATACAGGTCATATCGGGTGTGGTTGGTAAATATGATCGGGATTTGTGAAGGCCGGCAATAGTGCAGGGCCAGCCGCCCGCTCAAGAAGGGATGGTGAACGTGGACCACGTCCATGGTTTGGAGCAGCTTTTTTGCTTCGCGGGAGTATCTCAGGGACAGGAAAAAACCTGTATCGGCCAGAGGCAGGCCCGGGCTGCGAATGACGCGCGGTTCGTCATCCACGTGATCTGGTTCGCTAAAGGTGAAGATGTAAACTTCGTGTCCAGCTTCTTCAAGGTAGCGTTTATTCAGGTCAATATAATTGGTGATACCGCTGACGTAGGGCTTGTAAGCATCCGTCATCATTCCGATACGCATGGTTCCGCCTTTTTTGCCAATCGTACGGCAAGGGCGGGCGACTGTCAAGTAAAATAGGGATTAGAATAAACACCCTTGAGGAAAAATGGTTAAGTTGATTTTGCGTGATAAAGAATATGAAGTGAAACCGGGCATGACGCTGCTTTCATCATTGGAAAAGTGCAGTATTTTGTCTGAATTGGTGATCGCCACGCGCGATGGTGAGCTGATCCTGGATGATGAAATATTGAGGAATGGTGATGTCGTCAAGCTGGTGGCGGTCATTTCAGGTGGTTGATTGGTATGAAGTGTAGAAAATGCGGTGGTAAAGCCTCTGTGAATATGCGCCAGCATAAACTGGCGCTATGTAAAGAGCATTATCTCGAGTGGATTCCTGAGCAGACTGAACGTTTCATCAAAAAGTATGAAATGTTCACTCACTACGAGAAGGTGCTGGTGGCAGTATCGGGCGGCAAGGATTTACTGGCGCTGTGGGATATTCTCACGCGGCTCGGTTACCAGGCGGATGGGCTGTATATTGGTTTGGGGATCGACGGGGGTTTTGGGTATTCGTCCGAGTCGCATCGCCTGACACAGGAATTTGCGGATGAGCGCGGCTTGAAGTTGCATGTGGTGGATGTGGAAAAGGAGTATGGACAACCTATCCCGGTGTTGGCAGACATTACTCATCGCGGGAAGGGACGTCCATGCTCGGTGTGTGGATTGACCAAACGACATGTGATGAACCGCATCGCGCGGGACCTGGGATATGACGTGCTGGCAACCGGCCATAACCTGGACGATGAAGCAGCCGTGCTCTTTGGCAATACGATGAATTGGCTGGGTGATTACCTGCAACGACAGGCCCCCGTTCTTCCCGGGACCCCGGGCCTGGCGCGCAAAGTCAAGCCGCTCTGCCGCTTTTACGAACGCGAGATGACGGCTTACACTTTGTTGCGCGGTATCGAATACATCTATGAAGAATGCCCTTATGCGGTCGGTTCGACGACTACTTATTACAAGGAATTGCTGAATCAACTGGAAACGGAACGCCCCGGCACAAAACTAACCTTTTATGTGAAGTTCCTCGAAGCCCGCAAACAAGGACTTTTCGGTGAGCCCAATGCCGGCCCGACGGCGGAATTGCATCCCTGTCCCAATTGTGGACAGCCGACCTCCGCGCCTGGTCTGTGCTCGTTTTGCCGCTTGATGGAGCGGGCCGCGCTGACTTCATCCAATCCTATGGAGTAGGGAATTATGTTGACAATTACTGCCACCGATGCATGGAAGGAAGCACATCCCGGAGCACAAATGGGTCTGCTTGAAATTTCGGGTGTGGATAATACAAAACCTTCGCCTGCGCTGGAGCAGGCGAAGCGGGCTATCGAGAAGCGCTTGCGCGAGAAATATGCCAGTTTCTCCCGCGAAGATTTTCTGGCACTGCCGGTCATGGGGGCGTACCATCGCTATTATCGCTCGTTTGGATATACCTATCATGTCTTGCTGCAACTGGAATCGGTTGCGCTCAAAGGAAAATCCCTGCCAAACGTCTCGCCGCTGGTGGATGTGAACTTTGCCGCGGAGCTTGAGACGCTCATCCTGACGGCCGGCCACGATGTCGCTCAACTTGAAGCGCCTATTGTGATTGATGTTGCCCGTGAAGGTGATGAAATTACCCAGATGAATGGTAACCGCAAGCATGTGCCAGCGGGGGATATGCTGATGCGAGATGCACAGGGCGTTGCCTGCGCGATCCTGCGCGGACAGGATAACCGCTCGCCGATATCAAAGACGACAACCCATGTTCTGTATGTTTCCTATGTGCCCAATGGGGTGACCGAAGAACAGGTTCGGGCGCAACTGAATGCGATGGAAACGTATGTGCGTTTGTTTGCGCCGGAGTGTGTAGTAGAGCAGTCCCGAGTAATGTGTTCATAACATTGACAAAACCTGTGCAATATGATAAGATTTGGGCCTAATTGACCTTCAAAATCCTTAATTGCTGAACAGCGTTACGGATTTTGGTTGACAAAGTTCAAGATGCTAAATTTGCACATGCCTAAACTTGCTCACCTTAAATTCAACGACCCCGCCCCTGACCTGGAACTGCCAGACACGGATGGGAAGCCGGTACGCCTGTCTTCATTATGGAAGAAACAGGTGTTGGTGCTGGCCTTCACCCGTCACTTCGGTTGTCCGCAGTGCAAGGAGATGGTGGATGCGCTGGCAACGGCTGCGCCCGAGTTCAAGCAGAAGAATCTCGCCCTGGCGTTCGTTACCCAGGGCACACCTGAAGCGGCCAGGGCGTTTTGCGAAGAGCGTGCTCCTGGTCAGTTGTGCCTGTCAGACCCGGGACGGAAGGCCTATCGCGCTTATGGCCTGGAACGTGCCACCCTCTGGCAGACTTTCCTTTCGTGGCGCGTGTGGCAGTCCAACAAGCGCTTGAAGCAGGAACGCGGTTGGAACACGGATCTTCCGCCTGCAGGGCAGGATGCCATGCAGATGGCCGGGACGTTTGTCATTGGCAGGGATGGCCGCATCCGCTTGCCGTATTACTATGATGATATTGCCGATCACCCGCCGGTGGATTTGTTGCTGCACGGTGTGTTGGGCATGGATTGGAACCAGCCGTTTGAGGGGCCGGTAGCGCCGTAAACCAATTCCGTGCTGAGCGGAGGGTCGAGTGTGTGGCGTATCGAGACCCGTAGTCGAAGCACAGGTTTCATAAAGTATGCCCTTCGACTTCACTCACTACGTTCGTTCCGCTCAGGGACATAGAAAATTATGAGAACTTTTTTCCTTGCTTTTTACCTTGCCATCAAAGAAATCGTCCGCAATAAGGGACGTTTCTTCCTCGTCAGCCTGGTGATCGCTTTGATCACCTTGTTGGTGCTGTTCATCGCCGCCCTGGGGGAGGGACTGGCCGATGGCAACCGCCAGTATGTTGCCAACCTGGATGCGCAACTGGTCGTTTTTCTGGATAAGTCGAACTACAATATCTCGTCCAGCCGCCTGGATACCAATACGGTGCGCGCGGTGCAACGCGTGGATGGCGTTGCCGATGCCGGGGAGATTTATACGTCTACGAGCGAGATTGTCTCGCTGCCGGAGCCGCTTAAGATTTCGTTTTTAGCGGCAGAACCTGACAAACCGGGCATGCCTCCGTTAATCGAGGGCAGGCCGTTCCGCGGGGGCGAAGCGAGCGAAGCCGTCATTGACGAAGGTGTTGCCCTACGTTCGGGTATCAAAGTCGGGGATGAAATCGAAATCCGTTCTACACAGGGCACCAAAGATGAGTTCTTTTACTTGAAGGTAGTCGGTCTGGTTGGCAAACAGTCGTATTTTTTCCAGCCAACGATTTTCGTGCCGCCGGCTACCTGGGAGCAGATGCGCCCGCAACCCGAAGCCGACCTGAACGATACCACGCCTTATCCGAACATCATCGCTGTGAAATTGAAGGATCCGGCGCAGATCGGGTTGATGAAGGCGCGTTTGCTGGCGCAGGTGACCAACATCGAAGTGGCCGATATTCGAAACCACCATCAACAATATCCCCGGCTACTCGGCCCAGCAAAGCACGGTACAGACGCAAGGCGCGTTCACGCTGCTGATCGGCATCCTGGTGATCGGCGGATTCTTCCAGATCCAGGTGTTGCAGAAGGTGCCGCAGATCGGTGTGCTCAAGGCGATCGGTTCTTCCAATAGCACGGTTGGGCTGGCGGCGGTCATCCAGATCATCGTGACGACAGCGATTGGGGTCGCCATCGGCGGTGGGATGACGTATCTGTTCTCGCTCGGTTTCCCGCCCACCATCCCGCTGGCCTTCAATGGCACGCGCTCGCTGCTGGCGGTCATCGCATTGCTGTTGATCGGCCCGTTGGGCGGTATGGTTTCGATTATCTACGCCGTGCGCATCGAACCGCTCAAGGCGTTGAAATTAGGTTAATTTTTCCTCCCTGAGCGGAGCCGCCCAGAGCTTATCGAAAGGCGGTGTAGTCGAAGGGTGAATCTTACAAGCAAACAGCGCTTCGGCTACAGGTCTCGATACGGCGGAACTACACCGCCTACTCGACCCTCCGCTCAGCGAGAATTTCAGGAGTATTTATGAGTGCAGTTGCACTGGAAGTTCAAAACATTGTCAAGACCTTTTCCATCGAAGGCGGCGGCACCATCAACGCCGTGGACGATGTCTCTTTCGAAGTGCGCTCCGGCGAGTTCGTGGCGCTGGTCGGGCCGAGCGGTTCGGGCAAGACCACCATGCTCTCCATCCTGGCGGCGTTGCTCACGCCCACCAGCGGACAGGTGCTGATCGACGGGCAGGATTTGTCGCAATTGAATGAGAAGAAGCGCGTCAAAATGCGCCGTCAGAAGATCGGCTTTACCTTTCAATCCAACAACCTGATCCCTTTCCTGACCGCGCAGGAAAATGTGGACTTTATGCTGCGCCTGAACGGACAGGCCAACAAAGCTGGACGTATGCGCTCCGCGGAAATCTTGGCCCGCCTCGGACTCAGCGACCGGCTGCGCAACCTGCCCGGGCAGATGTCCGGCGGACAGCAGCAGCGCGTAGCCATCGCCCGCGCATTAATCCACAACCCGGCTGTGGTCCTGGCCGACGAGCCGACTGCTTCGCTGGATACCGAGCGCGCCTACCAGGTGGTGGAAACCTTCGCCAACCTGATCCACGAAAACGGACGCGCCGGCATCATGGTCACGCACGACCTGCGCATGTGCAAATACGTGGACCGCGTGCTGCAAATGCGCGATGGAAAGCTGGTGCAGGTGATCGAGGATAAGGAAGAAATTGAAATGCTTGCAATGGGGGGATTAGCAACGGAAGTAACCAGACAGTAATAAAAGGCGGCGCGGAGCCGTCTTTTTCTTTAACTGACCCAAGGTGAATTGGGCTTGTGTTTGCCGCGCAACTCTGATAAAATTGGCACACTTGTTCTAATTAATGGTATTTGTATCAGATGGAGGTGCGAAATGGCAACCAATCTTTTACAGCAAATCCAGGGCGGACTTGCTGCAAAGCGCCAGAGCGTGACCGAGTTCCTGGAATCGGCCCCGGATGCCAAAAAAGAACTGTGTTGCGAAGATGCGCACAAAGTCCAGGCTCACTTGCATGTGATCGAAACTGCTCTGGAGAAGGCCGAAGATCAGACTCTGGGAATTTGTGAAGTCTGCCGTGGACATGTCAATCCCAGTTTGCTCGAAATGGACTACACCATTTCTGTCTGCCTGGAACATTTCTCCGCAGAAGAGCGCAGACGCCTGGAAGCGGAACTGGAACTTTCACAAATCGTCCAGCGCGCGCTGTTACCCCAGATTGCTCCCGACATCCCGGGCATGGAAGTGTCCGCTTTCAGTCGCCCGGCGGAGATCGTGGGCGGGGATTATTTTGACTTTTTCCAGTACCGCGATGGCGCACATGGGATTGTCATTGCCGACATTCCGGGACATGGCGTTTCGGCCGGGATGCTGATGAGCAGCTTGCAGACGGCGATCCGCACGATGGCCCCGGAGACAGATATCCCTTCCGAGATTCTGGAGCGGATTAATCGCTTCTACATCCATAACATCAACTTCACTACCTTCGTCACGGTCTTTTTGGCGCGTTACGATCCACTCACTCGCATTCTGACCTATGCCAACGCAGGACACAATCCACCGGCTATCGTTCATAAAGGCGGGGTTGAGGTGACCTGGCTCAACCCGACTGCGCCTGCAATTGGGTTGTCGGAGGAGTTCCATCCCCGGATGGAATCAGTTACTTTGGAGCGTGGAGACGTTTTGTTCCTTTATACGGATGGTGTCACTGAAGCATTTAATGTGGCGCAAGAACAATTCGGGAAACTGCGCCTGGCCGAGTTGCTTGAGGAAAATGCCGACTTGAACGCTGCGGAAATTATCCAGACGGTTCGTCAGGGTCTGGCTGCGTTTGGAGATGGCCGGGTGCCCGAAGATGACACCACCTTCGTTGCGTTGAAAGTTTCAGGGTAGCCATTGATTCTGCTCATGTTAAACAAAACGACTTCCGAGAACTTCTCGGAAGTCGTTTTGTTTATGTCGAATATTACCCTTGAGCGCTAATTGGCCTTGGCCTCTCCAAGCGTCACATTCAGAGTCATTTCTGACCCGTTTCGCACAACTTTGAGCGCTACCTGGTCTCCCGGCTGGTGATCAAACAGCGCGTTGATATAGGAAGTTTGCTCATCGATGGCCGTGTCTCCGATACTGACGATGATGTCACCGCGTTGTATGCCCGCCTGGGCAGCCGGGCTGCCTGATGCAACGTCAGTTACGTAAGCGCCCCATTGCGTGGACAGGTTGTAGCGTCTTGCAATCGATGGGTTGATCGCTTGGTAGCTCACACCCAGGTTAGGACGTGCGAAATAGCCCTGTGTGATGATCCGCTGCGCAATCAGTTGCACCGTATTAGATGGGATTGCAAACCCTAACCCCTCGGCTACCGCGGTGCTGCCATTCCCGCCACGCACAATCATAGAGTTGATGCCGACCAGTTCCCCATTCAAATTGACCAGTGCGCCGCCCGAATTTCCCTGGTTGATGGCCGCATCGGTTTGCAGCAGGTCTTCCATCGAATACCCGTTACCGGTGTCCAGTGTGCGGCCCGTGGCGCTGATCACACCCACGGTGACCGTGTTGCGGAACTCTCCCAATGGCGAACCAATCGCAATGACCGTTTCGCCTGATTTCAAATTATCCGAGTTGCCGATGGTGATCACTGCGGGCATCTTCCCATCCACTTTGAGCACCGCCAGGTCGGAAAAAATATCGGTACTGATAACCTGCGCTGGCAACTGGGTGCCGTCCGACAATATTACCGAAAGATCTTTGGCGCTCTCCACTACATGGTTGTTGGTAACGATATAACCGTCGGGCGAAATGATGACGCCGCTACCGCTGACCTGACCGTCCGCTGTTTGCCCGAAGAAGGTCATCTGACCCGGGACGGTACCCACTACGGTCACGACCGCCGGACCGACCTTTTCCACCGTCTGCGTGATGGTTGTCTGGATGTCTGTGTTGGAGATTTGCAGGTTTGCAGCAGGGACATTTGTCGAGGTTGTATAAGTTGGAGCGACACTTGTTGTTCCTGGCTTGGTCATCATCCACACCAGGCGTCCGCCCACCACAACGCCAGCCGTTGCGCTGGTCACTGCTACGATACCGACAAAAAGTACATACAAAATTCGTTTCCAGGTCATTTAGTTGCTCCTTCGAAAATTCCTACCTTAAATTCTACACGGAGCGATTAAGCCAGGGTTAAACGGATGTCAGAAAACTATATGAAAATTGTGAAGTTTTTGTGTGGATTTAGATTTTCTTAAATCGATTCTGTAACAAAAGACTTCCAAAGCATTTAAAGCTTTGGAAGTCTGCTTTTCGTGATTTATGGTTGCTTACGCCGTTTCCAAATAGCGCTCCACCTCATAATCTGTCACATGCAGGCGGTAATCATCCCACTCTTCCCACTTGGCGCGTGAGAAAGCTTCATAAATCGTCGAACCGAGCGCAGTTTTCAAGGTTTCGTCCTTATCCAGTTCGGTCAGTGCTTCGGCCAGGGAGCCCGGCAACTCGCCGATGCCCATCTTGGTGCGCTCTTCTTTCGTCAGGTGATACAGGTTGACGTTGTTGAGCGGCGCGGGCGGGGTCATTTCCTTGTCAACGCCATCCAGCCCGGCAGCCAGCATCGCGCCGAAGGCCAGGTACGGGTTCGAGGACGGGTCGGGGAAGCGCAGTTCAGCGCGCACTGACTTGGGGCGTCCCTCGTTGTAGCGCGGGATGCGTACCAACGCCGAGCGGTTCGCCGTTGCCCAACCGATATAAACCGGAGCTTCATATCCAGGAACGAGACGCTTGTACGAGTTAACCGTCGGCGAAACCACGGCTGCCAGCGCGCGGGCATGTTTCAACTGTCCGGCGATGTAGCCATAGGCGATCTTCGAGAGCTTGAACTCGTTCGAGTCGTCAAAGAACAGGTTGTTCCCATCCGCATCGAACAGCGATTGATGGCAGTGCATGCCAGAGCCGTTGATGCCGTAGATTGGCTTGGGCATGAACGAAGCCACCAGATCCGCGCTTGGCAGCGATGGCCTTGACGGTGTACTTAAGCGTCATTACATTGTCAGCAGCCTTGACCACATCCGCAAAGCGGAAGTCGATCTCGTGCTGGCCCAGGGCAACTTCGTGGTGGCCGACCTCAATATCCAGTCCCATCTGGCTGAGCGCATCCATCAGCTCGGTGCGCACACGCACGGCCTCGTCACTGGGCGAGAAGTCGAAATAACCGCCCACATCATGCGGCACGGGATGGACACCGCTACCGTTGTTCTCGGAACGTTTGAACAGGAAGAATTCCGGTTCGGGACCGACGTTCAACGTCCAGCCGCGATCGGCTATTTTGGCGCGCAGCCGTTTCAGGGTCCCGCGCGGATCGCCCTCGAAGGGGTCGCCGTCCGGCGTCAGGATGTCACAGAAAATACGCCCGCGCTTGCGTTCCTCAGCTGCCCACGGGAGCACGGCATATGTATCGGGGTCGAGCACCAGACGCATGTCCGATTCCTGGATGCGCGCGAAGCCTTCCACCGATGAACCGTCGAACCACACGCCTTCTTCCAGCGCGCCTTCCAGCCCTTTAATGGGCATGTCCACGACTTTTCACCGCACCGGTCACATCTGAAAATTGCAGCGAAACAAACTTGATACCGTCTTCTTTTACACGTTTGAGCAAATCTTTTGAATCCATATCTCTCTCCTTTACCGATTGGCAGTTTCTGTCAAAATGGCAGTCTGCTCCTTGACCACCACCTTGCGATACACTTTGGATGGGGACAGCCGGACGCCGTCCACCGTTAACAAATCTTCGACCCTAATCCCGAACAGCCTTTCATTTTCGAGCAAATACGCTTCGATCAGGCCCCAATCTGCTTCCGATAAATCAGCGAACATCCCCCCGTTGAGTTGGTCCTCATCCACCCGGCGATGCGGGTCACGGATGAAAATGGCGCCACCCGAAGCCAGCGAAAACAGGTTCCCGCCGGGATAGGGCGTGGGCAAATCGATCAGGCAGCCTTCTTCAGTATAGGCTACGCCGTTGACGATTACAAACCCGCCGCCTTTGTGCGGGTCACCGGCCATGAACGACTCAGCCAGATAATCCAGGCAAGTTCCGTTGATAATTGCGCGCGGCCTGCCGACCGCATTGATCAGCGGACGTCCCGCTGCCGAACCGAGCACATAAATCTCCCCGCCCTTGGCCCCGTACAAAAACGTCTGCCCGACATCCCCGTGGATAACCAGCTTGCCCGCTTTCATGATCTGGCCGAGTTGGTCCTGTCCATCGGCATGGATGTGTACTTCCGCTCCATCTAACCCGGAACCAGCGTAATCGCCCACATCGCCGTACAGGTGGATAATTACGCCTTCGGTGTTTGCACCTAAACCTGTCCCTGCAAAACGTCCGCCGCGCCAGTTGTAGACCATGAAATCCTTCCAGCCGAGCTTATAGGCATTGACGATCAGCCGGGCGGCAGCGTCATCGCCTTCGGGTGGAAAGCCCAGAGTGTCGATAACGAGAGTGGCAAATGGGGAAGCAGGCGCAGCGATAGAGTGTACGCGTTGCCCAAGTGATACGTGATACGTGATGCCTATCACTTGTCACGTTCTCACTTATCAAAGGGATTCCATCAAATAGAACTTTCAGCACATCATCAACCATCGCCAACACCGACGCCCGTTTCTTACAACCCAAATCCGAGCGGCGGTCGCGCAGGAGCGTCAGAGTTTCGCGCGCAAAATGGAACTCGTCATTACCAGTCTGGCCGAACTCTGCCAGCCAGTTGAAGCCCCAGGCCAACTCATCCCAATTTGACAATGGAATTTGCGGCCAGATGCCATCCCAGGCCATCAGCGGCCCGCCATCTTCGTAAGCGTGCATGATGGTATCTTGCCAATGCTGGCGGAAGGCTTCGCTGGCCTTCTCAGGTTCCAGTTGTGCCGGGGCGTGAACGAGGTCAGAAAGCACGGTCACCGCTTCGCCGAATTTGTTTTTGCACTCTAAGACCCTCACCCCTACCCCCTCTCCCTTTATGGGAGAGGGGGACACGGTGAACCTAAATGCTCCATCCATCCGTGTACGACCCACCACGCGCATTCCAATATTTATCGGCATAGGGCTTAAAACGGTCATCCTCGGCAGACAGCGAGCGCAGACACGCATGAATTGCTTGTCGCTCAGATGCAATCAACCCGATTTGGATTTTACTGTTACTCTTGCTCCCTCTCCTCTAAGGTGGGTGAGCATCTCTGATAAGTGCAAACACCTGCGGCCTGAGCATCGACGTGTCCGTGATGCCGAGCAGCTCGAACTGGTCATCGTCCGCATTCGAGCGTGCCAGGATGAAGAACCAGGGTCCATCCGGTGAACCGTGGATGTGGGTGCGCTGCACGGCCTGATACAGTGCCTGCTTTTCTGGATGCAGCATGGCAAAATCGTGCTCGGTGGTGGGAGCCATCGCTTCGAGCGTAATCTCGAGCGGATACTCGTAAACACGGTCCCACAGGTCGAACAACTGCACACTGACTTCGGTATCGGTCAGGAATAACTGTCCGATGTTGCGCTGACGTAAGTATTCGCTGACGGCGTGGTAATTGGAAAAGTCACCGTTGTGGACCAGGGCCTCGTTCAGGCCGATGAACGGGTGCGCGCCGCCGGGATGCCAGACACGTCCTTTAGTTGGGTAGCGCTGATGGGCGATCCAAACGTGGGCAGTCTGTTCCTCAAGTTGGTAGTATTCCACCACCTGCTCGGCGTAGCCAACGATTTTCAGCACCGACAGGTTGCGTCCATGGCTGAGTACAAATGCGCGCTGCTCGCCCAAACTGGCGTAGAACTTGACGTTGAGTTTGTAGGTGTTCTGGTAGACAAACTCGTCTTCCAGCGCGCGTGGACTCAAAGCTGAGAGTCCGCTATCGCGACCGAAAGCAGCCAGAACGTCCGGTTTGACGCGCACGAAGTAACGCCAGATGTCAGGGGGACGCACATCGAGGCCGTCCACGCTTCGGAAGTCAGTCACATGTCCCAATTCGTAAGCATGGGCAATGTCAAAGTTTGGCGAGATGAACTCCGCTTCGACCTCGGCGCGGGCAGACGGGTCGAGCAGGGCGATTTGCAGCAGATAATGGCTGCGCAGGGTGTCCGCATCCACACCGACCTGGGCCGGGGCGAGGCCGACCATGGCGATGCCACCGCCCTTGCCGTTGCCGCGGTTGTGCATCTGAGTGGAAGCGCTCAGGACGTGTTTGCCCGCGATGGGCACGTTAGCTGCCAGCCCGAGCACACCGCAGCCGCCCTCGGCAGCATCTTCGGCGCGCTTCGACAGGCTCAGCACATCGCGTTTGAAGGCGGGAGCCAGGTCGAGCAGCGGCTTGCGGGATTCGAGGATTTTGTCGGAAAAATTCATTCGGTCTCCTAATCGAACGAGGCCAGTTTTGGGGTTTCTTCTTCGATAATTTGCGGTTTGCTAGATTTCGATTGGTTGATCAGCACTACCGAGCCGATGATGATAACCCGGCGACGATGATGCGGGTGTTGATGACTTCGTCGGCCAGCCAGGCGCCCAGGAAGACGGCCACCAGCGGATTGACGTAAGCGTAAGTGGCGACCAGCGAGACAGGCGCGTTTTGTAGCAGCCAGCCGTATGAACCGAAGCCGACCAGTGAGCCGATGGTGATCAGGTAGGCCAATCCTAGCCAGGAGCCTGTGGCGACGTGGGCGAAACTAAAACCGCTCCATTCGCCGGTCAGGCCGCTGACGATGAACAGCGCCAGGCTGCCGGTCAGCATTTCTGTGCCGGTGCCCATCAATGACGATTGGGGCATGTCTGCGTTGCGGCTGTAGATCGAGCCAATCGACCACAGGAAGGCCGCCATCAGTAATGTGCCAACACCCAACGGGTTGAGCGTGTGCCCACCACCGGTCAATTTGGCCGGGCCGACCAGCAGGAAAATGCCGCCGAAACCGACGACCAGCCCCAGGATGGCAGGCCAGTTGGGTTTGACGCCGCCAGGCCGCACCGCTTCGATGCTCACCAGCCAGAGCGGCATCGAGCCGATGATCAGTGCTGCAATCCCGGATGGGACGTATTGCTCGGCGAACGAAACCAGTCCGTTGCCGCCCAGCAGCAGGAAAATGCCGACGATGGCGGTCGAACGCCACTGCCGTTTGGTGGGCATGGCGTCCCCGGCAGCGCGCCGCCAGATGAGCAGAATCACGCCCGAAACCAGGAAACGCATCCCGGCCGACAGGAACGGTGGGATGGTCTCCACCGTGAAGCGGATTGCCAGATAAGTTGAGCCCCAGACGATATAAAGTGCCACTAAAGCGAGCCAGATTTTTGTTTTCATTCTTCTCCTTTAGTACCCTCTCCCTTCAAGGCCGGGAGGGGTTAGGGGTGATGTTCAAATCTACTCGACCATTGTCTATCGTCATTCGACTAAACGCTCCGATAACGCAACTCTTCCAGCCAAGCAGCGCCTTCTTGCGCGCCGCTCCATAGCGATAATTTCCGAACTCACCCAATTTGCGAATAACCCGGTGACAGGGAATCAGCACGGCGATAGGATTGCGCCCAAGCGCCGTCCCCACCGCCCGGCTCGCCCGCGGACGTCCGGCCTGCACGGCGAGACCCGCATAGCTAGTCACAGCCCCCGGCGGAATCCGCAAGAGCGCCTCCCAGACTTTGAGCTGGAAATTCGTGCCGCGCAGGTGCAAACGCAAAGGTTTGTTGCCGCGCTTGCTCAGGTCAAAGATCGGCTCGACCAGCGGGGCCGTGGAGCGAAAATCTTCGATCATCTGCGCTTCCGGCCAGCTTGCCACCAACGTATCAACCGCTTCGCCTTCGCTCTTGCCCACGAAACCGAGATGGCAGATGCCGCGTTCGGTGGTGCCGATCAACGCTTTGCCAAAGGGCGTGTCATGCAGCCCATAGCGGATGGTTACTCCCGCGCCGCCGGATTTGTACTCGCCTGGCGTGACGGCTTCGGTCGTGACGAACAGATCGTGCAAGCGTCCCAGGCTGGACAAGCCGACTTCGTAAGTTGTATCCAGCAGGTTCTCGGACTGGGCCAGCAATTCCTTTGCACCTTCTTTGGTCAGAAACTGCAAAAAGCGCTTGGGGCTGATGCCCGCCCAGCGGCTGAAAATCCGCTGGAAGTGGTATTCGCTCAATCCGACCGCACTGGCGATCTCGCTCAGTTCGGGCTGGGTATGGGCATGGTTTTCAAGGTACAGGATCGCTTGCTCGATGCGACGATAATCTTCCGATAATTGGTGGAAATCAGTGACAGGGGTATTCATATTTTTCTCTCCGTTTCTCAATATGATCCCATTCTACAAATCTCAGTCACCAAAATACACCCAATTCTTGCTCAATGATTCCCCTCTCCCTATTAGGGAGAGGGGTTAGGGGTGAGGGTCAATCCAAATACACCAACAAATCACTCCGCCCGCGCAACTCGCCAATCGACGTCATACCGAGCGTCTTCAAAATCCCGGCCAACTGCCAGAGATACGAAGTATACAAATTGACAATCCGCTGTGTAGCCTCGTCCGCATCCACCAATTTTGCATGCACAGGATCGGTCGTTGTGATGCCAAACGGACACCCCAATCCCTTCTCGCACTGCGCAACGCGGATGCAGCCAATCGCCACCAACTCTGCCGTGCCCAGGACTGCACCATCTGCGCCCAGTGCAATTGCTTTGGCAATGTCCCAGGCCGAGCGCAATCCGCCAGAGACCATTAGCGTCACCTCGTCACGGATGCCTTCCTCGACCAGGAACTTGTGCACCTTCGGGATGGCGTACTCGATCGGCATGGCAATATTCTTTTTAGCGATCTCCGGCGCGGCCCCCGTCCCGCCGTAGGCCCCGTCCAGGTGGACGATGTGCGCCCCGGCATAGTACGCCCCGACCGCGACCATGTCCACATCGGTAGGTGTCGAAACTTTCACCGAAATCAGCCCCTGCTCGTTGACCTGCTTGAGCCAGTCCACGTGCTTTTTGTGGTCTTCCACCGAGTACACGCTGTGGAACGGGAACGGCGAAAACAGCGATGTGCCCTGCACGGCCTCGCGCAGTTGCGCCACCGTCTCGGTGTTCTTGTTGCCCAGCAGGTGCCCGCCCAATCCCGGCTTGGCGCCCTGCGCATACTTGATCTCCACCACCCGCGCCCGCTGGATGGTCTCCTCGCGCACGCCGAACAGCCCGGTCGCCACCTGCGTGATGATGTGGTCGGCTAGCGGCGCCAATTCTTCGGGGTAGCCGCCCTCGCCGGTCGAGATGAACGTGCCCAGCGCCTTCGCCGCTTGTGCCCGGGCTGTCATTACCGGTAGGCTGATCGACCCGTACGACATGCCCGCTCCGTACCATGGCAGCGGCAATTTGACTTCCGGGCGGCCGTCTTTTCGGCGGTTTAAGGGCAGTGACAAATCTACTTCGTTTGGATTGGCTACTGGCGGATTAGCTGGATCCATCTCAAACTCAAAGTCAAAAGCCAATTTATCAAATCCGCCGTCTGACGCGCCGAAGCGATAATCCCATTCAAGATTGATTGGAGGCTGACCCGTGCGAGCCTGTTGTTGCGACGCCAAAAGCAGTGTCTGCGCCCAGCGGAAATCGCCCTCGCCTCCTGCCTGGACTTTGAGCCTGGGCAGCGTTTCGACGGGTTTCCTGCCCCCCAGCGTTTCCCGGAAGGACTCTTCCTCGGTCTTGTGCCAGATCGTACGGCCAACTTCGCCCCGCAGCCGACGGATTTCTCGGATGCCCATTGCGCCCAACGCTTCGAGCATCTGGTCCCGCCAGGCGGACATCAGGTTCACCAGCCGCTGCGCGCCCCAGACGGGATCGATATCTTCGTTTTCAACGTGACATTTGCCCTTGTCGGCCCACAGCGAGCAACCCCAGGCGATTTGCATGGCAAAGTCGATAGCGACCGCATCCACGCCGCAGGCAATCGCCTTGACGACATGTTCTGCCGCCGCAATTCCGCCCGAAACGATCAGCGTTACCCGATCGCGCAAATTAGCCTTGACCAGCGCCTCATGCACCTCGCGGATGGCATCGGTGATCGGGCGGTTGGATGTATCGCGTCCCATCTCGTCCGCTAGAAGGTGGACGACGGCCACACCCTGGCGGGTCAACTCGACAGCGGCCTCCGCTGCAATCGGCGAGAGCGCCACCCGGCAGCCCAGCATTGGCTCGGGGTGGTTGACCGTCGCCTTGGCGCAGGCCGTGGACATCTCCTCCAGCGTGGCTTTCCAGCCGGGGTCAACTTCGAGATAGCGGGGAGTAAATGGCAATGGTTCTTCGGTTTCGGATGGCGTGATAACCAGTCCAAGATTTTCGGTGTCGAGATCATCGCCGAACTCGTCGGTGGTGATCAAGGCCAGGGTGCCAAGGCTTTTGGCGGCATCCACGATCGAGCGTGTGACCCCGCGTCCGGGGAAGGGAACAGGCAAAGGGTCCAGAATGACCGGCAGAGGGATGCTGAACCAGCGCGGTAGTGATTCCACCAATCCGCCAGCTTTGTTGAAGACCAGCTTTTCCAGTCCAGCGCCGATATCCACCTGCGTCGAAATCGACTCGCGCCCGTGGATACCGTCACGCGTGGGACGCACGATCTCCGACATATCGAGCCACATACCCTCGAAGCCTTCGCCCGCAAACTTGCCGCCGTAACCCGCTCCCGAAATTGGGATGCGCCCGGTTTCGGCCTGATACCAGGTCTGGGTGATGATCTCGGCCGTCCAGTAGGGGTCACCGCGCTGTGCGCGTCCGTCGAAGACAACATGACCGTACTTGATGTAGGTGTCGCCCTCGGCGATCAGGAACTCGGATGGATACCCGCCGGGTGGTGGGGGAGCATTTTTTGTGTGGATATGGTATCGACTCGACATTCTTCCTTGACCCCCTTGGGAGAGGGGGGTGAGGTAAACAAAACAGGCATGCGTGGGCATGCCTGTAAAATGCAAGATTGCATTAAATAAAGCAGCCCTTCCATAACTTAACAGATTTGAGCAAGTTAACCTGCCCAGCCCTGATCACTGCGTAAACCCTGTCCCGGATGTTGCCATCCGGCTTTCGGCGAAGACGTGCAACAGCGTTTTTTTAAACTGTGCGCATCCTTACGCTTGCTTTGGAAGGGAGAAAGGAGCCTGTGACTGGCTCCAGAGGCATCCGCTGATCTATCCGATTTTTAGACCTCACCCCTGTCCCCTCTCCTACAAGGAGAGAAGAAGTCCTTAGCGCCCCGTTCGCACGGGGGAACCTCCACCTCGTAATCCCAATTGTATTGGGATTCAGCCGCTGATTCTCCGATTTTGACTGTTAAATTGTAGCCTGACTACAATGGCACGGATTGTACACGTTTTATAAAATGGAGTCAAGTTGTAGAAAAATTCCCCCCTTGACTCATCCGCCTATCGGTCATAGAATAACGCCCAACATGCAACAGTCCAACCACTACTTTTTTAGCTACTATTTTTACGGCTTCCAACCCCGGTTGCCGTTGGTGGCGCTTAAGAAGTAGCGGATTTTCCGCACATTTTGAAAGAGCGAGCCAGGCGGCCCGCTCTTTTTGTTTACCTTATTCTTCCCTCTCGCCCCTTTAGGGACGTGTGCCCGTCAGGGTAGAGGAGAGGTAAGGGTCAAAGGAGACATCCATGACCATTCGCGGCATTCGCGGCGCAATCACGATCACCGCAGACGAAAGCGAACAAGTGCTATCCGCCACCCAGGAATTGCTAACCTCCATCCTGGCGGCCAATCCCGCTTTGCAGACGGAAGACATCGCCTCGGCGCTGTTCACCGTCACCGCGGACATCGCCTCGACCTACCCCGCAGTTGCCGCCCGTCAAATTGGTTGGGACTTGGTTCCGATGATGTGCGCACGCGAAATCCCCGTGCCGGGCAGCTTGCCATTTTGTATCCGTGTCATCATTCATTGGAACACCGAGCTCGAACAATCTGCCATCCAACACATCTATCTGCGCGACGCCGTCAAATTGCGGCCTGACCTGGTCGCACGCGCATAAAGTAACTTGTTGGTCGCGTACCGCGTGAGCGGAATATCGAGACCAACAAAAAAAGGAGAAGTCACCATGATGATCATTATGAAATCCAATGCCACCCCGCAAGAGGTGGAACATGTCATCGAACATATCAAAGAAGCCGGGTTATCCGTCCATCTCTCGCAGGGTGTTGAAGCCACAATTATCGGCGCCATCGGCGAGACCCACAGTATCCCCACTGAACAATTCGAAGTTTTGGATGGCGTGGAGGCCGTCCAACGCATTACCCAGCCTTATAAACTGGCTTCGCGCCAGTTTCACCCGGAGAACTCGATCTTTCCATTGGATGGGTTCACTGTTGGCGGGGATGAAATGCCTATCATAGCGGGACCCTGCTCGGTCGAGTCCCGTTCGCAGATCATCGAAACGGCACACGCCGTCAAAGAAGCGGGCGCTTGCGCCCTGCGGGGCGGTGTCTTCAAACCGCGCACGTCCCCTTATTCTTTCCAGGGATTGGGCGAAGAAGGATTGGAACTGTTGGCTGAAGCCCGTGATGCGACCGGCCTGCCCATCGTAGTCGAGATTATGTCTCAGGTGCAAATCGACGTGATGGTCAAGTATGTAGATGTGCTACAGGTCGGCGCGCGCAACATGCAGAACTTTAACCTGTTGCGGGTGATTGGTAAAACCCAGACGCCCGTGCTGCTCAAACGCGGGCTTTCGGCCTCCATCGAGGAGCTGCTTATGTCGGCCGAGTACATCCTGGCAGGCGGCAACAAGCAGGTCATGCTGTGTGAGCGTGGCATCCGCACCTTTGAGACTGCCACGCGTAACACCACCGACATCAACGCCATCCCGGTGCTCAAAAGCCTGACCCATCTGCCGGTCATACTTGATCCCAGCCATTCGACCGGCCACTTCGACTACGTGGCTGCCATCGCCCGCGCAGCCGTCGCCGCCGGAGCAGATGGCCTGATCGTCGAGGTTCATCCCGATCCCGCTCATGCGCTTTCCGACGGACGCCAGTCGCTCAAGCCTGAAAAGTTCGCCGATATGGTCAAACAGGTCAGCCAGATTGCTGAGATTATGGGACGTCGGCTTGCAAGCGTGAAGACCGCAAAAACACCCACTCATTAAAAAATTATTTTCCAAAGGAGAAATTCACCATGATGATCATCATGCACCCCGGTGCAACCAAGGAACAAATCGACCACGTTATCGAGCACATCGAGGAACAGGGCTTATCCGCTCATCCCATTTACGGCGTAGAGCAAACCATTATCGGTGCAGTAGGCGAGAGTCACACCGTCCCTACCAGCGCCTTTGAAACGCTTTCGGGTGTGTTGGCTGTCCAGCGCATTTCGCAGCCCTACAAGCTAGCTTCACGCCAATTCCATCCGGAGAACTCGGTCTTCCCCCTGGACGGTTTCTCCATTGGTGGTCAGGAAGTCCCGATCATAGCGGGACCATGCTCGGTCGAGTCCCGAACGCAGATTCTCGAAACGGCGCACGCTGTCAAAGAAGCGGGAGCCAATGCCCTGCGTGGTGGCGTCTTCAAGCCGCGCACGTCCCCTTACGCTTTCCAGGGTCTTGGCGAAGAAGGTCTCGAATATATGGCCGAAGCGCGCGAGCAAACCGGGCTTGCCCATTGTGGTGGAAGTCATGGCGGTTTCGCAAATCCCGCTGATGGTCAAATACGTGGATGTGCTCCAGATTGGCGCGCGTAATATGCAAAACTTCAACCTGCTGCGGGCAGTTGGCGATACACAAACGCCCGTCCTGCTCAAGCGTGGCATGAGCGCCACGGTTGAAGACCTGCTGATGGCGGCTGAGTACATTCTGGCGGGCGGCAATGAGCGTGTGGTGCTGTGCGAGCGCGGCATCCGCACTTTCGAGACTGCCACGCGCAACACCACCGACATCAACGCCATTCCCGTGCTCCAGTCGCTCACGCACCTGCCCGTGGTGCTCGACCCCAGCCACTCGACCGGTCACTTCAATTATGTAACCGCTGTTGCCAAGGCGGGCGTGGCTGCCGGGGCCGATGGCATCATCGTCGAAGTCCATCCTGACCCTGCCCACGCCATCTCCGATGGACGCCAATCGCTCACGCCCGAGAACTTCTCCATCATGGTACGCAAACTCAAGGCGGTTGCTGAAGCCGTGGATCGCCGCCTGGTTCCTGCCAAGTCCCTCTCCCTTTGGACGCGTGCCCGACAGGGTAGAGGGATAGGGTGAGCCCATGGATAAGCCTGGCTTTACACTCAAAGATGCCAATATTGCTTTAATTGGATTGGGACTCATGGGAGGCTCCCTGGCGCTTTCCCTTAAGGAACGTTGTCGCCGCCTGAGCGCCTACGACCCGCATCTTCCCACGCTCGAGCTTGCCCGCCGTCAAGAGATCGTCCACCTGGCTGATAGCAACCCCGCCAAAATCCTGGCCGACGCCGACCTCGTTATTTTGGCCTGCCCTGTCCCTGCCATCGTGGACTGGCTGCGCCGCCTGCCCGACTACATCCAGCACCCCTGCATCGTGCTCGATATCGGTTCCTCCAAGCGGACAATTGTGGCTGCCCTCGAGGCTCTGCCGGCCAACTTCGACCCCATCGGCGGGCACCCGATTTGTGGACGTGAGCGGCTCTCGCTTGAAAACGCCGAACGCTTCCTGTATCGAGATGCTCCCTTCGTGCTGACTCCGCTCGAACGCACCAGCGAGAATGCCCGTTCCGCCGCTCTGCAAATTGTCGAAGCGCTTGGAGCCAATCCCATCTGGCTGGACGCCGAAGACCACGACCGGATTCTAGCTGCTACCAGCCATTTGCCTTATTTGCTTTCGTCCGCCCTGGCGCTCGCTACTCCCGACGATTGTGCTCCGCTGGTTGGCCCCGGCTTCCGCTCCACTTCGCGGTTAGCAGGCACGCCATCCAGTATGATGCTGGGAGTCCTGCAATCCAATGCGGATAACGTGCTGGATTCCATCGCTTCCTTTCGACAATCACTCGATAGTTTCGAATCAGCCTTGAAAACTGGCAACAAAGATGCCCTCCAATCTGCCTTAGACCGATCTCGAAATCAATACCAAACTGCTCATCAACTAACTCTCATGCAAACACTCACTATTCAGCCAATCGGACATCCCCTCAATGCTACGGTTCGTGTTCCCGGCTCCAAATCGCTGACCAACCGTGCCCTGCTCATCGCTGCTTTAGCAGATGGAACCACTACGCTTACAAACGCACTCTTCTCTGACGATTCCCACTACTTTGCCAACGCTTTACACTCTCTGGGTTTTGAAGTGCGCCTGGATCCCGACCGCGCCGAAATGACGGTAAAGGGCTTGGGTGGACACATCCCTGCCAAAAATGCGGAGCTATTCATCGGCAATGCCGGAACTGCAGCACGTTTTCTGACAGCGTTCCTCACGCTGGGAAACGGGGAATTTGTTGTTGATGGTGAGCCGCGCATGCGAGAAAGGCCGATTGGCGATTTAGTTGAAGCACTCAGACAATTAGGCGCAGACGTTACCCCCTCTCCCTGCAAGGGAGAGGGCAGGGGTGAGGGTCTACTTTGCCCACCAGTAAAAATCATAGCTTCAGGGTTGGCGGGTGGCAAAACCCAAATCGCGGGGAATATTTCTTCCCAGTTTTTATCTGCTCTATTGATGGTTTCTCCATATGCCCAATCTCCTGTTGAAATCGAAGTCACCACCGAACTCAACTCCAAACCCTACGTGGATATGACCCTGTCCATCATGCGAGATTTTGGTGTAGAAGTACAGCGAGATGGGTATCAATGCTTCGAAATTCCACTCACGCATTACGAATCACATATCACGTATCCCATCGAATCCGATGCATCCGCAGCCTCATACTTTTTCGCCGCCCCGGCCATCTGCGGCGGAACTAGTGAAGGTTGAAAACATCTCACAAAAATCAGTGCAAGGCGACATTGGCTTCCTGGATGTGCTCGAAAAAATGGGCTGTGCCGTTGAAGAAACTGAAAACTGCATATTAGTAACTGGTCCGATCAAATTACACGGAATTGACATCGATATGCGCGACATCCCCGACACAGCCCAAACCCTGGCAGCGATTGCACCATTTGCATCCTCGCCCACACGCATCCGTGGGATTGCCTCGGCGCGGGTCAAAGAGACCGATCGCGTCGCGGCAACCTGTACCGAACTGATGCGACTTGGCGTAACGGTGGAAGAGCATGAAGATGGGATGACAATTTATCCATGTGATAATTTCCAACCGGCAACTATCCAAACCTACAACGATCACCGTATGGCGATGGCCTTCTCGCTGATTGGTCTGCGCGAGCCAGGGATCACGATTGAAAATCCCGGTTGTGTTTCAAAAACTTTTCCCGACTATTTTTAAAGTTCTGGATACCTTGCGATGATTCAGCTTGGACTGATCGGTTATCCGCTGGGACACAGCCTTTCGCCCAAAATCCACGCCGCCGCGCTGAAATCGTGTGGTTTACAAGGGGACTATTCCCTGTTCCCGATTCACCCTGATGACCAACAAGGATTGAAGGATCTGCTTGCCCGTGTCCGTAGCGGTGAGATCACCGGCTTGAATGTCACCATCCCACACAAGCAGAGCGTCATCCCGCTGCTGGATGAACTGACCCCAACAGCGCAAGCCATTGGCGCAGTCAACACGATTTCGATGCAAAACGGCAAACTGATTGGCGATAACACCGATGCACCGGGTTTCTTTGCCGATTTGAAAAAATTTTTAACCACAGAGACACAGAGACACAGAGACACAAAATCGGTTTTAGTGCTGGGTGCAGGCGGTTCGGCTCGGGCTGTAGTATATGCTCTTGTCAATGATGACTGTGATGTTACTGTCGCTGCTCGTCGTCTTGTGCAGGCTCAAGAGTTGGTCGCCCAATTCCCAAATCCAAATTCCCGAATATCGACTATCGAATATCAGCCTACTACGCTTTACTCTCAACTTCCCACTCTCATCGTAAATACAACTCCCCTCGGCATGTCCCCTAATATCGACGCATCCCCCTGGCCCGATGACCTGCCTTTTCCACCCAACGCTGCCATTTACGATCTGGTTTACAATCCGAGAGAAACCAAACTCGTGAAGGATGCCCGCGCTGCTGGCCTTCCTGCCACCACCGGTCTGGGGATGCTGATTGAGCAGGCCGCGCTGGCATTTGAGATTTGGACAGATTGTTCGCCACCCCGCGAAATTTTATGGGATGCACTGAACACTGAAAATTGATCCTGATACCTGGAGACTGAAATATGCCCCTACGCTTCCTCACTGCTGGAGAATCCCACGGCCCTGCCCTGACCGCCATCCTGGATGGCATGCCCGCTGGCCTGCCACTTGACGCATCCATCATCGACCCTGAGCTTGCCCGCCGCCAAAAGGGCTATGGCTCCGGCGGACGGATGAAGATCGAGAAAGACGCTGTCCGCATTTTGAGCGGCGTGATGGCAGGCGAGACGACTGGCGCGCCAATTGCGCTGTTAGTCGAAAATGCGGACCATGTCAAATGGCAGGGCAAAGCTATCGACCCGATGACCGCGCCGCGCCCCGGACATGCTGACCTGACCGGGGCGGTCAAGTATGGGTACCGGGATTTGCGTCCTTCATTAGAGCGGGCATCCGCTCGTGAGACCACCATGCGCGTGGCAGTGGGTGCGATATGCAAGCACTTTTTATCGCAATTTGAAATCATCGTCGGCGGATACGTGAGGGCTATCGGCGAAGAAAATGCTCAATTTAACGGGAGCAGCTATCTGTCCCGGTTTGAAGCGGCAGAGAGCAATGACGTTCGTTGTCCAGATCCTGTCGCTGCCGAGAAGATGCGCAATCGGATTGAAGCAACTCATCCATGGAAAAGATACACTGGGGGGCATTCTCGAAATCGTCGCTTTGAACGTTCCAGTAGGGCTTGGGTCGTTCGCGCAGTGGGATACACGACTGGAGGCGAGACTGGCGCAGGCGATTATGTCTGTGCAGGCTATGAAGGGCGTGGAGATCGGGGATGCCTTTGAGAACGCACACTTGCCTGGGACGCAGGCGCATGATGCCATTCACCTTAATGAACACTCGTCACGCATCACTCGTCACACTAACCGTGCAGGCGGAACTGAAGGGGGCGTGACCAATGGACAGCCGCTCGTTATCCGCGCGGCAATGAAGCCAATTGCGACCACGCTCACCCCGCAGATGACAGTTGACCTGGCAAACGGGCGAAGAATGCGCCGACCAAATATGAACGCTCTGATTTTTGTCCGGTACCGCGTGCCGTGCCGATTTTAGAAGCGATGGTCGCTTTTGTGCTGGCCGACGCGTTGATCGAAAAACTGGGTGGCAACTCGCTTATCCGAAATGATGCCGCGTTTCGAAAATCTGCGGCAGGCTCGCCTGGAAGACTTGCCGATGGACAATCAGCCGCACGTCTGGTGGGAGTGAGCATGCACATTTTTCTTTATGGCCCCTCAGGAAGTGGAAAATCTACAGTCGGGCAGGCACTGGCGCAATCTCTCAACTTGCCTTTCGTTGACCTGGATGCGGAGATTGAAACTGTTATTGAGCAAAGCATTGCTCAGTTTATGACCGAACAGGGTGAGATGGCTTTTCGGGATGCAGAAACAGACATGTTGCGAAAAGCTGTTGAAGGCGATGAGAAAGTGATCGCGTTGGGCGGTGGCGCGCTCTTGCGAGACGAAAACCGGGCGCTGGCTGAAGCTACCGGGCAGGTGATCCTGCTTGAAGCGGATTTGCCCACGCTGGTGACGCGGCTCACACGTGATGAGAACAAACGCCCGCTGTTGGCGGGCGAATTGCAGGAGAAGTTGTCGGCGCTGTTGGAGCGGCGACGAGAGCATTATAGCTTCGTTTCCCCTGCGTGTGGATGCATCGCAAACGCCGGAAGATGTGGCCTGGGATATCCAGCGCTTGATTGGGCGCTACCACCTGCGAAAAATGGGTGCGCCCTATGATGTGGTCGTGCAAGAAGGCGGCATCGATCAGCTTGGCGAAATGTTCAAGGTTCGCAATTTGAACGGACCGGTGCTGGTGATAAGCGATACGAATGTCGCTCCACACTATGCCGGTCGAGTGTTGGATTCTTTGACGTGCAGCGGGATACACTGCCAGCCAACTGGTTATCCCGGCGGGCGAAAAACACAAGAATTTGGAGACAGTTGCGTCGTTTTGGCGCGCGGCCCTGGATGCCGACCTCGACCGCAAGAGCACCATCGTGGCTCTTGGAGGCGGTGTGGTCGGGGATATGGCCGGATTTGCGGCGGCGACGTTCATGCGCGGCTGCAACTGGGTAGCCGTGCCAACTACGCTGCTGGCGATGGTAGATGCGTCGGTGGGGGGCAAGACCGGCTTCGATTTGCCCGAAGGCAAGAATCTGGTGGGGGCCTTTTATCCGCCGCGACTGGTGCTGGCTGACCCGGATGTGCTGTCCACGCTGCCGGAGCGGGAGTTGCGTTCGGGGCTGGCGGAAGTGCTCAAACACGGTGTCATCGCTGACCCGGAACTGTTTGACTTGTGCGCTCAAGGTTGGGATGCGGTCAATGCGCGCTTGCCGGAAGTTGTGCGGCGCGGTGTGGCGGTCAAAGTAAAGGTAATCGAAGAAGACCCTTACGAGCAGGGCATCCGGGCGGCGCTCAATCTGGGACATACGATTGGGCACGCGGTGGAACTTGTCAGCGGGTTCAGCACCCTGCACGGCGAGGCCGTGGGGATTGGGATGGTGGCCGAGGCGCGGCTGGCGGAGCGTTTAACGGTGGCAGGCCCGGGCATGTCTGATGCGCTGGAAAAAGCGCTCACGGCGCTGGGACTGCCCATCGAAATCCCAAAAAATCTGGACCGGAATAAAATCATATCTGCTATGAAATTGGATAAGAAAAAGAAGTCAGGCGTCATCCGGTTTGCGCTGCCAGTAAAAATCGGAGAAGTCAGGGTGGGAGTGAGTGTTGAGAATTTGGAGGAAGCTTTATGAAGATTTTGGTTTTGCATGGCCCAAACCTGAACCTGCTGGGCACGCGCGAGCCGGAAGTCTATGGTTCGATGACGCTGGATGAGATCGATGCCCGGCTGGTGGAGAAAGGCCGCGAACTTGGGGCAGAGGTGACCAGCCAGCAGTCGAACCACGAAGGCGCTTTGATCGATGCTCTGCAGGATGCGCGCACCTGGGCTGATGGGGTGCTTTTCAACCCCGGCGGGTTCACGCATACGTCGGTGGCGTTGCGCGATGCGATTGCGGCCATTGGCATCCCGGTGGTGGAAATCCATCTCTCGAACGTGTATGCGCGCGAGGAGTTCCGGCATAAGTCACTGATCTCGGCAGTTTGCAAGGGGAAAATCCTTGGTTTTGGCTGGAAGTCGTATATACTGGGATTGTATGCGCTCGTCGCTGAATTTGAGTGATCGTTCCATGCGCGGATGTCATTCATCACAAAGCTCACTGACTATTGTCAGAAATCTCAGCTAGCCAGGGGACTTTCTAACACGCTGCTAAGGAAATCTTTCACAAATCTATCTCGCAGCATCATTGCTTCTCCGCTATATTTGGCTCAATCATTGAACCAAGAGCCATCTATGCACATTCTTTCCATTGGACTCAACCACACAACTGCTCCCGTTGAACTGCGCGAGCGGCTTTCATTTAGTGAAGATCAGGTGCGTGCCGCGCTTTCCCGTTTAAGCTGCGGATATGCCAATATTACCAGCGATATGAAAGAGATGGTCATCATCTCTACCTGCAACCGCATCGAGATTTATGCGGCCTCCGACCAAGAGATATTTTCCGGGTTGGAGGCTTTTCTTGTCGGATGCGCGTGGGGTGCCGGTGGAAGATGTGCGCCCGGACCTGTATCATTTTACGGATGCGGATGCCGTGCGCCATTTGCTGGATGTGGCTGCCGGGCTGGACTTACTGGTATTGGGCGAGCCGCAAATTCTCGGTCAGGTGACGCGCGCGCTGGAATTGGCTCGCGGCGTCGGAGCCTGCGGACCGCTTCTTTCCCGCCTCTTTCAGGCTGCTATCCACGCCGGAAAGCGCGCCCGCACTGAGACCGCTATCAGCCGCAACCCGGCTTCGGTCTCTTCGCCGGTTTCGGGATGCACGTTCGCGCCGTAGACCAGCCAGTTTTCGTGGGGGTGCAGGTTTCCGCCGCGGATGAAATAATTCGGTTCGGGTTCGGTCAGCAGGTTCAGGGTCAGGGGCGAAGCGAGATCGACGCGGTACAGCGCTACACGTTCATCTCCGTCTTTATCCTGCCCGACGATCACGGCCTGGCTGTTCGGCGTCCAGGAAACCAGGATAGTATTCTGATCTGTATCCGTCAGACGGGTGGGCGGCGCGGAGCCATCGGTGGGCGCGACGAAGACATCCGCAACAGGGCCAGTGTTGAACCAGGTCCAGGCTACCCAGCGACCATCACGCGAAACCTGCGGCCAAAGATAGTCATCGATGCTGGGCAGGGATAGCAGGGCATCCAGAACCTTTTCAGGATTCATGATTTTACTAATTCTTTTTCTGCGGCGGACATAATCTCGTCCAACGCCTTTTCCTGGACATCACTAAGCGGTTCGACCTGGTGCTCGCGCAGGATGCGTTCGGACTCGGCCTGGGCCTGCTCGGCAAGACCCCGGCGACCGCCTGTCTCCCAGGTTTCCCAACTTCCGCGTTCAGCCAGTTTGGTCACGAACATTTCGCCGTTTTTCAGGTATTTCATAGTGTGTTTCTGGCCAAGGAAGTTGCGCGGGCCGTTCATGACCTTTGCGATGACATCCACCGCCAGGGTGTCTTCATCGGCGACGAATCCGCGCCGCACGCGATGGATGCTGGAGGCAAACTCGTTGTCGGCCACCATCTGGGCGTAGGTGCTCATCACCCCGGCTTCCATCTCGCCGATGCCGGAAAGCTCGTCCGCACCGGCCAGCGCCGGGATGACGGCATTGAGCGCGCGCTCGAAGCCATTCTGGATGTCGAGCGCGTGTGAGTTGGTTGAGAATCCGTAGACGTTGACCGGCAGTCCATAGCGGTGACCAAGTTGAACGGTCCCGGCGGAGGCGAGCCCCATCTCGATCCCGCCCCAGACGGAGATGCCGGTACGCGGGTCCATCATTGCCAGCCGTCCGCAGAAAATCATCGGCAGACCGGGATGGACAAGCTGCGCCAGCACGAGCGCAACCAGTACTTCAGCGGCCTGCTGCGCGATGGCACCGGCGATGGAGAAGGGCGCGGTCGCTCCGGCGGTAGGACAGGGCAGCGGCGCGAAGGCGATGCCCTGTCGGGCGATCTCAAGCATGGCTTCGACTTCGTGGTCGGGGAAGGCCAGCGGGCTGACGGGGGAGACACTCAGGGTAAGCACTTCGGGTGCAGGGCCGAGGACTTCGGCCATTTGGACGGCGTAGCGTACTTCGGGAGCGGTCTGCACGCCGGGACCCTGTAGCGGCTTGGTGGTAAAGGGCATGGCATGACGGTACATGGCCAGCGACATCAGTTCGCCCGGCACGTCGGAGGGGGTGAAAAAGGGGTTGATGGTGTTGCAGTTGGGCAGGGCGTCCAGCAGGCGGGTGGCGTCACGCACGTCTTGCAGGACAGCGAAACGGTGTTCGCCTGTGGCGGGGTTGTGGATGTCGCGCGCGCCGCCCAGATTGTGGAAGTTGAGTGAGCCGTTACCGAGGGTTTTTGTGGTGCCACCGCGTCCGCGCACGCTGACTTCTGGCGGGCATTTGGCGATGCAGTCTTCGACCAGTTCGGGCGGAATGCAGACACGCTCATTTTGGATGGTCGCGCCTGCGTCGGTCAGCATTTGGCGCGCGCCGGGATGGGTCAGGGTCACCCCGACTTCGCTCAAGATGCGCAATGTTGCGTGGTGCATAGATTCGACTTCGTTGTCGCTCAGCCATTTAACGTTGTTCACAAGTTCCTCCAAAGGGGTTTTAACGCGAATTTCGCTAATGGGCGAATGACGCGAATGTGGATTATAAAAAAGCTATTCGTGTAATTCGTCCATTCGTGTTGTTCGCGTTAGGGAATTTATTCAAGCGCTTTGGCCAAAAAGTTGACGCGGCGCAGTTCGGAATCGACGACGTTTTCGATCTTTAAGAAGGCATGTCCTTCGCCTTCGTAGAGTGCAAAGTCCACTTCGCTGCCAAAGCTGAGAAGTTTGTCACGCGCCTGGACGGATTCGCTGGCCGGGCAGCGCGGGTCGTTCTCGCCGCAGATGAGTTGGACAGGCGCTTTGACCTGGTCCAGGAAGAAAAACGGCGAACGTTCATACCACAGATCGTAGTTGTCTTTGGGATTGCCAAAGTTTTCGAGGTCCCAGTGCTGCAAGTCTTCGCGCGAGTTCTCGTGGCCGGTGAACCAGTTCAAGAATGGGACCACGGCTGCTCCGGCGCACCACAAGTCGGGATAGCGCGTCAGGCAGGACATGGTCAGGTAGCCGCCGTGACTGCGCCCGGTGACGGCGATGCGTTTCGGGTCGGCCAATTTGTTATCGAGCAAGTATTGGACTCCGGCGGTGACATCGTCCGTGTCAACGCCGCCCAGCTTGAAGCGGTTTGCCAATTGCCAGCTACGCTCCATAGCCGGTGGAACCACGATAATTGGGAGCCAGTACGGTCCAGCCGCGGCTGGCGAGATGGATCATGAACGGGTACCACTCCACCTGGAAGTGCCAGCTTGGCCCGCCATGAATGACAACCACTGCGGGGGTATTCTCGTTTGCTTCTTCGGATTTGAACAATAGCGCCGGGACTGGAGTGCCGTCCATGCCGGGGTAGGTGATCTCTTGCGGCATAATAAAATCCGTAGTAGCGACTTCAGTCGCTTTAGGACGGCTGATGCTGTTACTACGTAATGAATGAGTTAATTGGCAGAGTTCACCGGATTTGATTGTAAGCATCCATATATCGGACGGGTGGCGAGGATTATTGAATGTAAAAACTATATTCTTCCCATCTGGCGTAAAGCGTGGCTTGTAATGCACACCAACCTCGACCTGGAATTCTCGCGCTGCGGCATCCAACGGATGGACGACAACCTTGTCGGAGGCCCCCTGTGCGCGGATATAGACCAGTTGTGTGCCATCCTTAGACCAGGCCGGAGCGCGGCAATTGGCCTTGCCAGCCGTCAGCCAGGAGACTTTTTTTGTGCTCAAATCGAAGATGCCAATCTGGTGGAAGCCGTTAACGATATCGGAGTGAAAGGCCAGTTTCGTTCCGTCTGGCGACCAGGCCGGATTGAGAGCGTTGATTTGTCCGTTCTCGTCTGAGACCGAGAATGGTTGGCCGCCATCCAGCGGGACGATGTAAACGCCATAATCCTGACCTGTGCCTTCACTCATCACTGCCAGATAGTGCCCGTCCGGAGACCAGCGCACGTTCCAAGCGGGGAAGCCGTTAGCGAGCAGTAGGCGTTGATTGCCACCGCTGGCGGGCATGACGTAAGTATCGAAACAGCCAGATTGATCGCCAAGGAAGGCGAGCTGTGTTCCATCTGGCGACCAGCAAAAGTTGGACTGGATAGCGAAGTTGATGTTTGGGGTCAGGTCATGGTACTGGCCTGTATTGCGATCGTGAACAAAGATGTGGAAATTTTCACCGCCATCGAAGTCAACGGTATAAGCCAGGCAGGAACCATCGGGGGAGTATTTGGGGGCGAATTTTCCGCCCGGGCCAACGGAAATCCTCTTCGGGGATGATACAAGCCGAGGGTCGTCAGAAGCGTTCAGATCTATTTCGTAGATTTCCCATTGGCCAGTAACGTTCCATGCGAAGGCAAGCTGCTTCCCATCTGGAGAAATGTCAAAACTGCCTTCGGGATCGACGAAGGGGATGCGCAAGAGACGTTCAAGGTCGATCATGTCAGATGCTCGTTTTAGATTTTCAGACAGGCGGCTTTATGCTTTGGGCCAATCTCCACGTAGGGTGGATCGGTTAGCTGGCATTCTCCGGTCGCGATGGGGCAGCGCGGGTGGAAACGGCAGCCACTGGGCAGATCGATCGGGTTGGGTGTCTCGCCCTGCAGGATGACGCGTTCCCGCCGCAGGCGCGGGTTGGGCACCGGGATAACCGAGAGCAACGCCCTGGTATACGGGTGTGAGGGGTTTGTCAGCACGTCTTTGGTGGTGCCAACCTCAACGATGCGTCCCAGATACATGACTGCCACGCGGTCTGCGAAGTAACCCACAGTCCCCAGATCGTGTGTGATGAAGATGATGGAAATCTGGCGCGAAACACGCAGATCGGCCAGCAGGTTCAGGATTTCGGCGCGGATGGAAACATCCAGCATGGAAACCGGCTCATCGGCCAGAAGCAGGTGCGGCTCGAGAACGAGCGCGCCGGCGATCACAACACGTTGGCGCTGCCCACCGGAAAGCTCATGTGGGAAGCGGCGCATGTAAATGTCTGCCGGTTTTAGCCCGGCATCTTCTAGCGCGCGCACCACCCGTTCGCGGCGCTCTTCTGCGTTTGCCCCAATCTTGTGCACCACTAACGGCTCGCCTACGATCTCTTCAATGGTCTGGGTTGGGTTGAGCAATTCATATGGATCTTGAAAAACCATTTGGATACGTTGACGCAGTATCTTTCGGGCTTTATCGTCAGCGTGTGTAATGTCGATGCCCTCGAAGAATACCTTGCCCTCGGTCGATTTTTCAAGTCCCATCAGTGTCAGGGCTAGTGTAGATTTACCGCAGCCGCTCTCACCGACCAACGCGATAACTTCACCGCGCTCCAGGTTCAGACTTACATCATCCACAGCATGGACGTGCCTGACCTTCCGGCTGAACAGGTTGGGTTTGTCCGCCAGAAAATATTTCTTGAGATTTTGCACTTCGAGGAAGTATTGCTGTGTCATGATGATCCCTCAACCAAGTGGCAACTGGCAACATGATTCTTGCCAAGGATATGAAGGGCAGGCTGTTCTATGTGACAGCGTTCTATTGCAACCGGGCAACGCGGCGCGAAACGGCAGCCGGCAGGGAGCGCGTCCAAACGCGGCGGATAACCGGGGATAGATGCGAGTCGTTTTTCAGGATTGGACAAATCGGGGAAAGCTTTGAGCAGTTCCTGGGTGTAGGGGTGACGCGGGGAGTTGTAGATGGTATCCACGTCCGAATATTCGGCTGTCACGCCGCCGTACATCACCAGCACCGAGTCGCACATCTCAGCCACCACGCCCAGATCATGCGTTACGAAAATGATTGAAAGCCCCAACTTCTTGCGCAGGTTATCAAGTAATTCGAGAATTTGTGCCTGGATCATCACATCCAGCGCGGTGGTGGGTTCGTCTGCAATCACTACCTGCGGATTGCAAGCCAACGCCATGGCAATCATTGCTCGTTGGCGCATACCGCCCGAATACTGATGCGGATAATGCTCTTTGTGGTCAGCAGCAATGCCTACCAGATCAAGTAATTCCACTACACGTTCGTCCACCTTGTCGCCCGGCAGGAGGGCAACATGCTTGATGATCGCCTCGGCAATCTGGTCTCCCACTGTGCGAACCGGATTGAGCGCATTCATCGCGCCCTGGAAAATGATCGAAATGCCATTCCAGCGCACATCTGAAAGCTCCTGCTCGCTCATGGCAGTCAGGTCACTTCCCATGAAATATACTTTGCCGCCTACGATCTGCCCTGCTGCCGGTAACAAACGCAACAAAGCCAGCATCAGCGTGGTTTTGCCACATCCACTCTCACCGACCAGCCCCATTAGTTCGCCCTCGTGCAATGTAAAGCTGACTTTTTCAACCGCCTCCGCAGGTGGTTTGTCTTCTATTATGTAGTGGATGGACAGATCCTGAACATCCAACAGGACTGGTAGACCTTCTTTTGAAGATGTAGGCACTCTCACCGCTTCAGTCTGGACTACTGGCCTGCCCGGCATTAAATGATGGAACTCCAATCTGGGGTTTAATATCTGCTCAAGCCCGTGCCCGAGCAGCGTCAACCCAAGCACCACCCACACGATTCCCAATCCCGGAACTATTAATGCCCACCATGCCCCGGCCGACATGGCGCCGCGCCCGAAGGCAAAGTTGAGCATCTGACCCCAGGAGAGCGTGGTTGGGTCACCCAAACCCAAGAAGGAAAGTGTGCTTTCGTTCAGAATGGCCAGAGAAATCACCAAGATGGCATTGACAACCAGCAACGGCATGACGAGCGGCAGGATATGATGCCGAATGATATGCATATTCCCAGCGCCAATTGCACGAGCACGCAACACAAACTTGCGCGATTTCACTGCCAGTGTCTGCGAGCGCACGATGCGCGAAGTAGTTGTCCAGCCTAACAAACCGATCACAAAGATGATATTCATCAAGCTGGGCTTGGTCATGGCTACAATCACAACCATCAATGGCAAGTCGGGGATAACCAGCATCACATCTGTAAAGCGCATCAGCAGGTTTTCCACACGTCCACCATAGAAACCGGCTACGATGCCCATCAGTCCGCCAATAAAAATGGAGATGAAGGCTGCAAAGAATCCCACCGTCAATGAGATGCGCGCGCCATAAACAAAATTGGAGAAAATATCCTTTCCGGCATCATCCGTACCAAACCAGTGTTCTGCGCTTGGTGGACGGTAAATGTCTTTGCTCGTGATATCTGCGGAAGTGGTTACATCATACCTGGCGATTTGGTGCGCAAATATAGCGACAAATATGATCACCATTAGCATCACCAGGCCGACAACGGCCATACGGTTGCTGCTGAACGTTTTCCAATAATCCAGGAAAGGAGAAGTTGTAATTGAGGCTTTTGGCTCGACGACTGTTGCTTCCATGCTATGACTCCGACTGAACGCGTGGGTCGAGGTAAGAATAGGTCAGGTCTGCGATAAAGTTAGCCAGGATCACGCTAATCGCGATCAACAGGAATGCTCCCTGCAGCACCGGGAAATCGCGTCGGTTGACCGATTCAAAGATCGCACCTCCCAATCCCGGCCATGAAAAGACCGTTTCGATTTGCAGTGCACCCGCCACCGTAAATCCCAGGTTAATGGCAATAATGGTCACCAGCGGCAGCATGGCATTTTTGAGCGCGTGGTCTTTTAGAATTTGGAAGGTACTTAGCCCTTTGGCCTTGGCTGTTAGAATGTAATCTTCCGAAAGTACATCCAGCAGACTGGAGCGCATAATGAGCATGTATTCGCCCATGAAGACGATGGTATAGGTCAGCGTGGGTAGGATCATGTGCCTGAAAATATCCATCCATTGGTCAGTCCACGGCATACCGGACATGCCCGGCGTGGCCTTACCGCCAATTGGCAGGCCATGGGCGCTGCCCCAGAACAACAGGATAATTCCCAGCCAGAACGTTGGCAGACTCCAGGCCAGCAAACTACTTAACAGCGCTACATAATCAATGGTTGTGCGCGCTTTCCAAGCTGCAAAGATGCCGAAAACAACTCCAAGAAAAATAGCAAGGATTTGTCCTGCCCCAATCAGCAGGATGGTGTTCCAGATGCGTTCTACCAGAATGTCGGCTACCGGCTTATTGGTGTGGTAGCTGATGCCCATTTCACCTTTGAACAGATTGCCTACATAAATAAAAAATTGCGTCTCAAACGGGTTAACAGTGCAACTGCCAAATTCGATTGGGTTCAAGTTTTCAAAGCAATTGATGACAGGTTTGTCCAATCCGTAACGCACACGGATGGCTTCAATGGCTTCCTTTTTCAAGCGCGGGTCATGGATGCCAGAGCGTGCCGGGTCTCCAGGCAGGACGCGGAACAAGAAAAAATTCAAAACGAGTACAAAAGCAATCGTAAAGATTGCCCAACTGATTTTCCTGATGAGGTATTGTTGTTTCACAGCTACTCCCGAGAGAGATAACTAAGGGTGGCGGATTTCCCCGCCACCCTCGCTTAGTACTTCTTTTACCTACTTTACAGGTTCGATAACGGTCAATGAGGTCGGGTCAGATAGCTCTATCTTTGCCTGATCTGTGATCCAGCCCGTAAAGCGGTCTGTTCGATAGGCTTGAAGGGCCGGGTCATAGTATGGGATGAGATAGACTACATCGTCGAAGACGATTTGCTGCATCTGCCAGACCAGTTCCTTACGCTTATCAAAATCACGTTCGACAGCTTGTTGTTGATAGAGCGCATCGTACTCAGGGTTGGAATAACCGGTTTCGCTGCTGCCAGTTGAGATTTCATCAGTGGTCATCACGCTCAGGAGTAGGCTCGGGTCCGGATCCGAACCCCAACCCCATATCATGACATCGAAATCGAAGGCTGGGCAGCAGGCGGCGGTCAGCGCATCCGGGTCCATGGCTTGTGGTTCCACTTTTATGCCGACTTCCTTCCACATCTCACTCAGCAATTCTGCCAGACGCGGACCATTGATCGAGTCAGATGGCCAGTTCAAGCGGTAGACTAGCGAGTTCGTGCCATCTGGCATCTCGCGCACCCCGTCGCCGTCCACATCCTTGTAACCGGCATCTTCCAGGATTTGGTTAGCCTGTGCTACATCGAAGGCATAATCATCGAGTTCAGTGTTGTACCAAACGCCCAACCCGTCCGGGATTAGCGTGGTGCCTGGAGATGCCAGCCCCAGGTAGATTACATCGATAATTTTCTGCTTATCGGTCGCGTGAGCCAACGCCAAACGTACGTTGCGGTCTTGCAGAGACGGGTGGCCAGTGCAAACGCCATCGCCTTCAGGACAATTTTCCTCGCTGACCTGATTGAGAATGATGTCCGTGACAGTGGGGGCAAATGGCGCGCCGGTCACGACTTCAACGTTCTCAGCCGCGCGCAGGCTATCGATAGCTGTAGCCGGGAATTCAGTGATCATATCCACCTGGCCTGTCTTGATGGCCTGCACCAATGCATCATTGCTTTCGAAGGTCTGGAAGATGACCTCATCGACCTTGGGCGCATGCGGGTGATCTTTGTTAGCTGCCAGGTGAACAAATTCGTTCTGTTTGTACTCGACCATTTTGAATGGGCCGCTGCCAATCATTTCTGTGTTCTCGAATTCCACGGGATCTTCGTTTTCCCAAATGTGCTTGGGGAGCACATACAGGTAAACCAGTTGGCTGTCGAGATTTGGGATGGCTTCTGTAAGGGTCAGCACAACTGTATCTTCGGAAGGCGCCTCCACGCTTTCAAAATAGGTCGTGTAATCGCCTAACCATGGGTAGCCTTCTGTGTTGGCATATAGATTGTATGAGAAAACCACATCTTCGGACGTTACCGGCGTGCCATCATGAAAGGTAGCAGGGCGTAGCTTGAATGTCCACACCAGACCGTCATCTGAAACATCAGCAGTTTCTGCCAGGTTGAGGGAGAATGTACCGTCCAGATTCAATTCATACATGGTGTCGTACACCAATGCAAACATGATGTACGATTCCGCAAGCACCGCTGCGCCTGGATTCAGTGTATCCGGACTACCGTGATAGCCGACACGCACGATAGCAGGCTCGGCAGGGGCCTCGGGTGGCGCCTGTGTTGCTGCAGCGCCTGGTTCTGCTGGAGCTGCTGGAGCCTCTGTTGCAGCTTGTCCGCCGCCGCACGCCGATAGAATCAGCGCAAAGGCAACGAACACGAACACAAGGGTATTTCTTCTCACTTTCATTTCTTCCTCCTTTTAGGGAAATGGACTGGGACGGACCCCAGTGAAACAAAAAGCGCCGCTGGCACTTAGATGCCTTGGTGCTCTAACACACGAACCGCGTTGCCACCCCTCTAGGGCCCGAACAAAGTGATTTTGATTGGTGGACTTCTCTTTGCATACAGTATTTTCAACAATCATGATCATGTTGTCTGGGGACTAGTGATAATTCTCTGGCAACATCATTATTTCGGCGCTCCATAGTAAAATCATTGTACTGTATATTGCGTTTCTCGAAAAGAGAATTTACAATGGAATTGTGGTATTTTTAGCAAAAAAACACCTTGAAAATATTATTTTTTTCACCTTAAGGCGGAAGATATTGCAAAATTTGTAAGTCAAATCATGGAAGGACAGAATATGGACAACCCAATTAAAGTGACAGAAAAGTATGAGCGCAATGGCTGGCCATCTCTTTTGCGCCCTGATATCAAGCCGCCTGAAGGCTGGAATCTTTCTCTAATTACATCCTTGGAACGGATACGCAGCCACCAACTCGCGCCGGACGGTAAAGCGCTCTCCTTTATCAAAGACACCGCCTCTCTGTCTGACGTATATTTGCTTCCACTAAATGGAAGTTGGCCCAGCCGTATCAGTACCAACCGCGACATGGTCGCTTATTGGGACGACGAAATCCCGCAATGGTCGCCAGATTCAAAATGGCTTGCTTTCACCTTAGATGGGCACGTACATGTCGTTCCCAGTGACGGCGGACTTCCAAAGAAGATCACCGATTTTGCTAATGGCGCTTTCGTCCCCAGGTGGATGCCTGATTCCGCGCATCTCATTGTCGGTGTTACCCGCCATGAAGCAGATCAACTGGTCCTCACCGACCGTGCTGGTGCCTGGCCGCGCGCCCTGACCGATTCCGCTGACGGTGACCATTGGGATGCCCGGCCCTCGCCCGATGGTAAGTCCATCGCATTCTTGTTCCGCCCCTTTGACGATCTCAACCGTCTTGACATCTGCCTGATCAACCTCGAAAGCGGACAGACCCATACGCTGTATGGCAAGCCTAAAGTCCGCACGCACAGCCCGCGTTGGTCGCCTGACGGAAAATGGATTGCCTTCATTTGCCAGGAAGCCGGTCACGATGATCTGTGGATGGTGCGGCCAGATGGCGAAGGCTTGCACCAGGTCACGAAGTTGGGATACGACATTGCCCAATACGCTTTCTCGCCAAATGGTACGCGAATTGCGCTCACGGTTATTCGTCAAGGTTCGTTCGATTTAGGGATGTGGGAATTTTCCTCAACGGCCGAGCAGGCTGGGGGGAGTCTGAGCGATATACGCGTCGGCATGGGAGTCCACTCCAATCCAAACTGGTCACCGGATGGCAAATCCATCACGTTCGAATATGAAAATCCCATCTTGCCGCCTGATATTTACAAGATTGATGTGGACAGCAAGGTAGTCACGCAATTGACATTCTCGCAGTCGCCTGCAATGGCAAAGAATAAATTGGTCATGCCCGAAGTCATTTCTTACAAGAGCTTTGACGGTTTGGAGATTCCGGCTTTCCTGTTCAAGCCGGAGAAGCCCAACGGCGCGGCGGTCTTGTATCCGCATGGCGGGCCATCCTCGCTTTACACGGCGGAGTGGGATGTGCTGGCGCAGTATCTGGTTGCCAAAGGGTATACGTATATTGCGCCCAATTATCGCGGCAGCACCGGCTACGGCGTGGATTTTGAGCACCTCAACTACAATGACTGGGGAATGGGTGATACGAAAGACTGTCTGTACGGCGCAAAATACTTGCGCACATTGCCCGGTATCGACCCGGCGCGCATAGCCATCATGGGCGGCAGTTATGGCGGCTATATGACCGTCTGCTCACTCTCGCGTGATCCCGAATATCTTTTTGCCTGTGGCATCGCCAAGTACGGCGACTCGAACCTGTATTCTTCCTGGGCGCAGTGCAACCGCCATTTGCGGTTGTACACCGAAATCTTCCTCGGTCATCCAGCCAAGAAGTACGAAGCCTATATCAAAGGGTCTCCTATCAGGGAAGTAGACAATGTCAAGAAGCCAGTGCTTGTCTTGCACGGCTTGCTCGATGATGTAGTGCCCCCGCAAGCGTCCGAAGAATGGGTTGAGGCGCTCAAGGCTCATGGCAAAACTTTTGAGTACAAAACTTATTCTGACGAACCGCACGGCTTCCTGCGTCGCAAAAATCAATTAGACGCATACGCACGTATAGAACGGTTTCTAGATTGGTATTTGCATGTGTAGCGCCCATGTCTTGCAGTATCTTTCGCATTGGGTTCACAAAGGAATTAAAACGATGACTGACTTTTTTTCATATGACGAACTGACCTGGCCGGAAGTAACTGACCTGCCACGTGACATACCGCTTGTGCTCCCGCTCGGTTCAGGCTATGATTTCAACCTGCTTGCCGCCCAGTTAGGGGCTCCAGCCCGCATCGGACTTCTGCCACCCATCCCATTCGGTTGGCGTGGTAGCGGACTGGCTGTTCCTGAACCGATCTTCTTCCAATTCGTTACCAATCTGCTGGGCAGCTTGCGCGATGATGGATTTTCACGTGTCTATTGCCTGACGCCGCAAGGGCTTGATCCACAATCCTTTTCTCAGATGATCCCCGCCAATTCTCATCTGGTGCTTTCGAACTCATCTCAAAAACAAAACAACTTATTTTTACCGCCAGATTCTGAACGTGACAAAGTTATTTTGCTTCCCATTGGGCACACCGAACAACATGCCTATCACTTGCCCCTTTCGGTAGACACAATCATCATTGATGCCATCGCTCAAGGGACAGTTGAAAAAGCTCCAGCGCGTGCTCACACCTTACCGGTCATGCCTTATGGCGTTAGCACCCACCGTCAGGCCTTCGCTGCCACCCTGAATGCGGGCGGACGGGCTTTCGAAGATTTCTGGCTGGCAGTGATCGATGTGTTGGTTGCGCGCGGTTTCAGTCGCTTCTACTTTATAAGCGGGCATGGGGGCAACTCATCATTCCTGGTCAACATCGTTAAGTACGCAGGCGAGCGTCATCGTCGCATTTTCTGCGCTACTGCTTGGCTGCATACTTCCGGCCCGATTGGCGCTGTGGCGCTGAAAAAATATCGCGAGTCACAGATAGGCGGCATGGGACATGCTGGTGAGTTGGAAACCTCCTTCATGTTGCACCTGCGACCTGATCTGTGTCACATGGAACGCGTCGTTGACGAGACCGATTTTGTCACCACCCCGTCCTACTACATGGACTGGATCGAAGGCGGCTCGCTTATTGCTAATCCGCCATGGGATGATGACTCTAAAACCGGCTCGTACGGCGCGGGCAGCCTGGGAACCGCTGAAAAAGGTCGCTTATGGCTCGAAGCAGCGATTGATGAAAAGGTAACCCATGTGGAAGAAATCCACGAACAGCACGAGCGCCGTGAAGAACGCCGCAAAGCGGGTTACGGATTGTGGGGGAATAGAAAATCTACATAGTCTGACTGACGGGATGAGCAGAACTTTTTCATCGGCAGTCAGGGCGTAAACGTCCGGTTGTAAACTCCCCCTGAGAGAATTGCCTGCATGGTCTTGCCGTTAATCATCACATCGAAGCGGATGAACTCTGGTGAACGAGCATCATCGCCGATGCGGAACAGGCCGGGTTCGAGCTGGTGAAGCGGTTCTTCTTCACCGAACGAAAATATAAAGAACAATTTCCCTTTGCGCAAGACCACCCTGAAATTACTCAACCAGGGATTGTGGGAACGATAATGACCGGGATATGCCTTCCATTCGATGGGATATTCGAAGGAGGTTTGTCCTCGATACGGGGAACGAACAAATCTTTCCCCGCCGTAAACTGCTTCCGTTATTTGACCATTCTCTCGGCCCATTTGTAGCAGGAATAACTCGAAGGCGGGATGGGGCACGAAAAACCTATCGGGGCCGTGCGGCTCCATAAGAACGGTGGCAGCTTCAAAGCCCATATAGAGGCGCTGGTCTTTAGATGTCAGCTTGAAGGATTTATTGTCAGAATGATATTGTCCAGCATAGTCATCCGCTTGTTCGACCATTTCAGGAATCTCCAAGGGAAGTTCGGGTAGTTCATCCCCTTCCCAGGCGGCGCGAATCAGTTTCAGGATGTATCGGGAGATATTTTCCGGCTCGGCCGGGCCATTTGTGAGCACAATCACTCCCAACTCTGCATCGAGATCAGCCAGCATGTCGGCGGTATAGCCAACCATGCCGCCACTGTGGCAGATCACGCGATGTTCATTGATGTGTTGGATGGACAGGCCTAACCCATAATGCTCGCCGTGGATATCATCGCCGGTCGGTATGACGGGAGCGATCAGTTGCTCAAAGCTATTGGGCGTAAGCAGACCGTTGCCGTGTTGTAGCAAGGTTTGAAGATACTTACACATATCTTCGGCGGTCGAGCAAATCGAGCCATCGGCCGTATCCGATTCCAGCCAGGTAGCTGGCGCCAACAAGCCACCGGCAGGTAAGGGACGGTCATCGAAAAAAGGGCTGTAGCCAACGGCCAATCTGGAGCGAGCATCGGAGCGTATGACGGGAAGGGTAGCGTCCATGCCGAGATGGGTGAGAATGCGTTCGCGAAGGATGTCAGCCATGCTCTGTCCCAGCAGGGTTTGCAGTACCAACCCCAAAACCTTGTAGCCGCTGTTCGAATAATGGAACATTTCCCCGGGCGGCGCTGTCGCCTTGGTATAGCGTAAAAATGGCTCTACCTTGGTTGCGCATACCAATGATCTATTGCCACAGGCCGAAAAGAACCTCGTTTTGCTCAAGATTCAGGCGGAAGACGAACCGGAATTTCTAGGGATCTCGTCCGGGGGCATCGCTATCAGCGCAGGATTCAATGCTGCCGGGATCAGCCTGACCGGCAACCAGCTTGATAACAATGACACCTCAATATGCATACCGGCTATGGACCGCGTTATCAGATGAGCCTGGTCAATTCTGCGTTGGAGGTTCGAACATCACAGGAATTTGTAGAGAAATTCGATTATCCCTTGGTTGTGGCGGCCAACCCGGAAGAATTCTACGCCATTCGAGGGGACATGATCGATTATGTCTATACTCTCCGGCGGCATGAGTTCCCAGAGAAAAAAATGTATGCTACTTCTTTTGAATTTGGTACGTTGGGAGATGATGTAAAGGGACAGATTGGCAGTCCGCGCACCATGATGTTCGAGAACCGCTTATATTGGCATGGCTCTGTCAATGATAAATTAGCCGAGCGGGTAAAGCATGATTTTGAAGAGCTATTCAATCCCGTTGCTACCGATTGGCGTGCCAAAGCCGTTGCAGATGCCGATCAGGCGTTTATGGGGATTTTGAAAGCGGAAGGCTATTTGGTTGACTGATTACTGAATAAATCGACGGATTGCGTTGCGGCGAAGGTACTGCTTCGACAATTGAGTCTGATTTTGGTTGCGCAACAATAAAGAGACGCCCCCAGGCTTCAATTCCATTGGCTGCGATACAAACTTGAAAAGTAACATGCCTCTCGCCACGATATACTTTGCGGAATAATTCTTCTGCGGTGATGGTTTGGGTGGTTTCCAAGTCACGGAATTCACTGTAAGGGCTATAAGGTTGTAACGCTTGATATTGAAGCTTCTGTGTCACAATAAAATATTCTACCTTCCCGTCCCCGTACACGAGTCTTACTTCATCCCCCAAGGACAAATTTGTAAATTCCTTTCCGGCTAGATTGTTATGGGCCAGTAGCCCTACGTTGCCAACCTCTGCCGCCATTCCAAATTGAGTGACGGTGTCGGCAGCTTGTGACACAAATCCCGGGTTGCCGACTGGTTGTTGTGTAACCGGTAGAGCAAACACATTGGGAACGTATACACCTTCCAATACACCGGCTTTTCCATTTTGGATGGTTTCTACGAAAGTTGAGAAGTGGGGGAAAGATTGCTCTGCGTATTCTTGTGCTAATGCCGATACGGGCGTGAAGAACAGTGAGAGCATGATGCTGATGGTTTCAATTGTGTATATGAAAAATTTAAGGGTATTCTGTTTTTTGGGTGCCATTGTTTTGTCTCCAATTCGACAAAGGCACCCATCTGTTTCCACCACCAACCAATAAAAAATGGCAGGCAGGTAAAAAACTCGTTTCGGCAGTTTGGCAATCATAGTCGTGAAGCACACGACATTAGACCCATAACTTTGCGCCCCCGCCTTTCGACGGGTTTGCCTTTATCGAACGAACTATATTAAAGTGCTAGAAAATAAGCCAAGTTTGCTATATTTGAATAGTAACCTTTTGAATTATAAGGTTGATGGCTATCCCACGCCTTTACAATATTGAAATTCTGCCCGATAAATATGCAAAGTTACTTTCTGGGCTGCTGTGACAACTTAACAGAGATTTAGCTCCGCAGAATGAACCAACCAATTTGAAACCTTTTGCTTTGGGTTGAGGCATGCGGTAAAATTTGCTTTGTACTTTTATGAAACAATGAGGAAACTGAGATGCCCCAATTTGATATGTTCAATCCCCCCCATCCACAGCCTAAATCGTTGGAAGAACTGATCGGCGAAATGATGGGCATGACCGGCGATCCGCTTGCCAATGCGGGTACAAAGGTAGTCATCAGTCGGGGAAACCCCAATGCAAAATTGCTCATCATTGGCGAGGCACCTGGCCCCCAGGAAAACATTCAGGGAAAGCCCTTCGTTGGGCGCGCGGGCCAATTACTTGACAAGATTCTTCAGGCGGCAAATTTCGACCCTGAAAACGATGTGTACATCACAAACTCAGTTTTCCGCATGCCTCCTGGTGAAGGCGGGAAAGCCTTTCGCAAACCCACCAATGAAGAGATCGAATATTACCACCCGTATGTGTTGGAGATTATTCGCCTGGTTGATCCGCTCATCATGCTGTTGACCGGAAACGTGGCCTGTCAATCCATTCTTGGCAAGACCGGTATCACCAGCCTGCGCGGCCAATGGACTCAATCAAAAGGGCGTTGGATCATGCCGATCTTCCACCCATCTTATTTATTGCGGAATCCGTCCAGAGAGCCAAACGCCCCGAAAGCATTAATGTGGAGCGATATTCGCGAAGTCCGCAAAAAATACGATGAACTCTTAGGTAAATAGCGCTTTACGCTTGTTCGTCGTTTAGCAAAAAAGAATCTACGATAACGGGATGATCAACAGACTGGCCCGGATCTGGTGCCGCAAGTCATTGATAACCGTGCCGTGGATCAGGTCGGAAACGCCCGCATGACCGTGACTGCCAACGATGACCATATCCACTTGCATTTCGTTGATCATGCGCGCCAACGCAGAGACCGGATTGCCCGTGCCAAGTTGAACGTCTGTTTCGAACCCGGCCTCTTGCATAAATCCGGCCAGAGTCTCCAGGTGTGCCCGGTCTGATTGGGTTTCGTAGTCATCGCCTTCTGCGCCCAACACCCGCGCAACCGGGCTTTCCACCACGTGCAAGAGTACGAGACGCGTTTCACCCTTGTGTAGAAAACGCAAACTCTCAGTAAGCAGTTTTTCATCGCTACCGGAAAAATCGAGTGCAATGGCAATATGCTGATAAGGCTCCGGCATGACAACCTGTTCCGGAATTGCAGCGGGTTCGTGATGGACGCCGACCAATCGGGGCCAGGCGATACTCGGAAGAAGTTTCCCCAACCAGGGATAGATGAAAACATAAACCAACAGCAATCCCAGGGCGATTGTAAACGGAACAACCGTCACTTCCAGCAACCAAGCCTTACTCCCTGCTTCTTCCAACCAGACTGTGATCTGGTCAATGACGAGCTTGACGTTGAGCACCAGGATCACGGCTGCCACCAACCAGGCCAACCCTTGCAACCACGGACGAATGCTGAACTTGCCCATGCGGCGTTTGTCAGCGACAGCATGGATCAGGGGAATGATAGCAAAAGGCAATTGCAGAGACAGGACCACCTGGCTGAGCACCAACATGGCACTGGTGGAATTCTCCCCGTAATACGCGATGACCGCCACAGCCGGGATGACTGCCAGCGTGCGGGTGATCAGCCGGCGCAACCAGGGGCGGATGCGAAGATTAAGATAACCTTCCATGACGATCTGCCCGGCCAGCGTACCGGTGATGGTTGAGCTTTGTCCCGAAGCGAGCAGGGCGATGGCGAAGGCAATCGGAGCGATAGCTGCCCCCAGAATGGGTTCCAACAATTGGTAGGCATTCTGGATTTCAGCAACCTGGAAATAGCCATTGCGATAAAAAATCGAGGCAGCCATGACCAGGATGGCAGCATTGACAAAGAAAGCCAGGTTGAGCGATACACCTGTGTCGATGTTGTTCCAGCGGATGGTATCTTTGATTTCTTCATACTTGCGGCCAATCTTGCGGGTTTGTACCAGGGATGAATGCAGATACAAGTTGTGAGGCATGACGGTCGCGCCGAGAATACCGATTGAGATATACAGAGCCGTCGCATCCGGCATCGAAGGGACGAATCCGCGCACAAGACCGCCCCAATCGGGTTGTCCTAAAATGATTTCGATCAGGAACGCTACGCCAATCGTACCAACCAGGGCAGCCACTACGCTTTCCAGTTTGCGGATGCCGACATGCGAAAGTAGCAGTAGCAGCAGAGTGTCAAAAGCGGTCAGTATCACGCCATAAATAAGCGGTAGGCCGAACAGGAGTTGCAGCGCGATAGCCGAGCCGAGTACCTCCGCCAGGTCAGTGGCAGTGATGGCGATCTCTGCCAGAACGTAAAGCGGGATGTTGACAGCAGGCGGATATTCTTCGTGACAGACCTGGGCCAGGTCTCGGCGGCTGACGATGCCCAGACGGGCCGCCAGGCTTTGCAGCAGGATGGCCATCAGGTTCGACATCAGCAGCACCCAGATCAGGGTGTAGTTGTAACGGCTGCCTCCGGCAATATCGGTAGCCCAGTTGCCGGGATCCATATAGCCGACTGCGGCCATCAGGGCCGGACCGGTGATCGCCATCCAGCGCCGCCACCAGGGTCCGCGGGACGGTACGATTACAGTCTCGTGGACTTCTGAGAGGGAATGGCTTTCATGTGAATTGGGGGATTGTTTCGCCATATTTTGAAATTTGCTGTGTGTGCTACCTTAGATATTCTAATCGGTTTTTGAGTCGGTTAGGTTTTTCTCCATAACCTTTTAGTTCTTCGACGTCGATGAATATTTTCCGGATACCAGGATATTTGCTATGAATTTTCATTTCAAGCTCGTAAATTACCTTGACCAGTACATTTTACCCCTATTTTAACTTCGGTTTTCTGATATCAAAGAGGCTGGACTACGGAGACCTGAAGTATTCACGGTCAACTGAATTGAATCGGCAAGGTAAACAAATCAGGCTGCCCTTGTACCTTTAACCTGGACAACCCGAAAAATTTGCGTGAAATGGCAATCACTTTTTAGAGTAATTGACCCTTCAAGAATTTTTGATCACTCCACTACCTGCCAGTACTTTGGCCTGCCATGGTAATCGTAGATGACTTCTTCGTATTGACGATTGACAGGCAGGTTTGGATCGAATGCGGGGCTGAACTTGACTGCGTCCTGTGACAGATCGATCAAAACTTCTTCCCTGGTAACATCGATATTGCTGACCCATTCCAGCGCAACTAGAACCAGCTTTTCAGAGCCAAGCCAACTGCTGATATCAACGACCATGTAACGGATATCCCAATCTTCGTCTTCAACAATGAAATCCGTTAAAGCGCCAACATCGCCTTCGAGCGCATTTACCTGATAGCCGAATAGTTCTTTCGCGCTGCGCAAATGCGAATCGACCTCTTTGTGGGCCTGGTCCTCTTGTTTAGAAAAGAGTTGTGGCGGAACGTAAGCTGGGCGTCCGGGGATTGCAGCAGCCATACGCCAGTACATGGGCAACCGATAATGCTGGAGTAATCTTTCTTCATATTGGCGAGAAACCGGTTTGGCGAAGTCAACATCCGGACTGGATTTGACCTGTTCACGGGTCAAATCCACGGGGAAAGTTTCCGAGGCCCAGACGGGCTGTCCAAGCGCCAGCAGGGAAATGAGCACTTTCCGTCCTAAAATCCAGGGTCCGGTATCCACAACCAGATAGCGGATTTTCCAATCTTCATCGTTGAACAGAAAATTGTGGACTTTACCCATATGGCCATCTTTTGCTAAAAGTTGATAGCCCAATAACTCTTTCAAGCTGCGAAACATAAATTACCTCCTTTTGGGTTGCGCTGCCAGAACTTGAATTGCGTCATACTCTGCGGATTGCGCGGATGACCACTACCAGTACAACGCCGCCCAACGCTGCGACCAGTACCTGTCCGATCCAGCTCGAGGCCGAAACGCCCAGAAAGCCGAACAGCCAGCCGCCCAGCACGCCACCGATCAGGCCGATGATAAAGTCTCCAATGATGCCAAAGCCGCTTCCTTTGACAACCAGGCCTGCCAGCCATCCGGCGATAACCCCTGTAACGATCCAAATTATGATGTTCATTTTTCTCTTATTTTTTACCTGCAAGTTATAAACTTGCTATTCATTCGTTTCTTCTGCCTGAACAGAGTCACTGTCGCTTTCCATAATCCAATGTGCAAGGTCATCTTGCGGTATGCGACGCATGCTAAGTCTGACGCGTTCTTGTTCTTTGTCGATTTCGATGATCTTGACCAGCACTCTGTCGCCTACATCCAGGACTTTTTCCGGTTCGCGCGAACTACCCGGAAGCAATTCGCTGACATGGATCAAGCCAGTAATGTCATCGGTGAGTTTAACGAAGGCACCGTAATCACGGACGGATTCGACTGTCCCTTCCAGAATGTCACCAGGATGGAATTCCTCGCTAAAGGAATCCCAGGGACCGGGGAGCAAGGCCTTTCGGTCCAGACTGATGCGTTCCCGCTCGATGTCCACATCTTTGATCAGCACTTCGACTTCATCGCCGGGTTGCAGCACCTCGGACGGATGCTCCACTTTTTCCCAGGACAAGCGGGAAACATGGATCAGTCCATCCACTCCGTCCAGATCAACGAATGCGCCAAAGTCCACCACGTTGGAGACGGTGCCTGTGACTTTCTGGCCTGCTTCCAGTTCATGAAGTCGTTGCTGCGACGGGCTTTTTCTGCGGCCCGTCCCGATAGGATCAGGCGCTTGCTGGATTGGCTGACTTCGATGACTTGTGCCTGCAATGTCTCTCCGATCATTTTTGCTTTGGGTGCTCTGTTTCTCGTCTCTTGTTCATACCACGAGGACAGATTGGGAATCATCGAATTGGGCACGAAACCACTGAGCCTGCCAAATTCCACCAGCAAGCCGCCCTTGTTGTAGCCAATGATCTCGAGTTCCAGAGTTTCTCCGGTGGCGAGATAAGTTTCCGCACGTTCCCAATCCTGTTGTTCCAGGCCTTTCTCAATCGAAACCAGCAACTCATCATCGTAGCTGGAAGTGTTGGTCACATAGACCGGGATTTGATCTCCAATAGATAAATCATCGAAGAACGTTTCGTTCAGGTTGGATAACTCTCTGTTCGGAACGACTGCATCTCGTTTTGCGCCCACGTCCAGAAGGACTGTATCTTCGGTCAGTGCAAGGACTTCGCCCTGGACAATCTGTCCACGCTGGGGACGGACCTGTTCATATTCTTCAAGCAGTTCGGCAAAGTCATTGTCTACGTTATTTGGTTGAGTTTTAGTAATAATGATTCTCTCCTTTTCTAATTCTTAACTTGTTGCCATTTTCAAATATGGATGGTTATGCGGCTACTGTTTCTTTCATTTGTTTTGCTTTTTGGCGGCTTTCTTTCAGATATCGTTCTAACATCTCATGAGCTTCACCGATTTCGATCCCTTTGCTCAAGGACCATTCTTTCAGAAAGCGCTTGACGATCATATTGAACGCATTCTGCTCGGTCGCATTCAAGCCTTTCTTGAATTGGCGGGCATTCAGATCGCGTACTAGCTTCAGATCGGTGTTCAAATCGCCATCGAGGCTCACCCTTTGGATTCGTTTGCGCCGGGACTGGAAATTTGCAGCCATTTTTTTCGGAGCCTTTTTCAAGAAATTTAAGGCGCGCTGAATTCTTTTCGGGCCTGCAATGGGACGTACACGTACGTTATCATCATTGTCGATGGGCAGCCAGAAAACACCGTCATCGGTGCGCACGTGATAACATTTTTTCATGGTGCCACCAATAGGTTTTTTCTCGATTTTCTTGACTTGTCCCACTCCATAAGTCAAATGGACTACCCAATCTCCAATGGCGTATGTTTGATCCTGTTCAGTCATAAAATCTCCTATACTCTAAATTCGTTGCTTCATCTCTTGTTTTTTAGCGGCTTTCCTGTCGCTGGCAATTGATGCACAGGGGCGCAGCCGGCAGCGCTTCGAGCCGCTCTGGCAGGATGAACTCTCCACAATTGGTGCATCGACCATAGGTGCCGTCTTCAATGCGCTGCAATGCTTCCTTTGTCTCAATGAGTTGGTCTTCTAACTGATCCAACATTGATAAGCGCCGGTCACGATAGGCATAATCATATGCCAGGTCTGCGCGGTCTGGATTTGCCAGAGAATTGGGTCCAGACCTTTCTCGTTCCGCTTTGACCCGCGTTTTCAGCACTTTTTGTTGCTTCTTGAGTCTGTTTTGCATGGCAGCCAGATCAATTTGCTTTTCCATTTTTACACTCCTTTCCTAACTTTTTGCAATCGCTACGTACTGCTCATCTTTTTTGTCCTGAATGGCCTGCTCGTACACCTCAACCAGTTTCTTTGCCTGATTGCTCACGGCCAAGGTTTTTGCTTTTTTTTCGGCATTTGAACTGAATTTTCGCATCCTCCTGGGCGATTCGATCACCCGATTGATAGATGCGGCCAGGGCCTCCGCATCGTTGGGTACCAGGAAACCCTGTTTGCCATCTTCAACGATGTCGCGTGTCCCGCTGGCGTCCACTGCCACCACGGGTAATCCGGCGGCCATTGCTTCCATGGTAGCCAATCCCTGGGTTTCGGTAACCGAAGCGAACCCGAATATATCTGCTGCTTTCAGGTAACCGGCGACTTCCGAAAAGGGTATTGCGCCGGTAAACGTAATGCGCTCAGCGAGTCCCAGTTCAGCAGCCAGGTCTTGCAGCATATCTTTGTCTGAGCCATCCCCGAGCAGCACTACTCGTAAGTCAGGATGACTTTCATAAACTTTAGCTGCAGCATGTAGGAATGTTTCCCAATTCTTTTCCGAGGCCAGCCTGCCCGTTGAAATTAACACTATGTCGTCCTGCCAACCCTTACTGGAGCGAATCGCTTCTCCATCAGCTTGTTGATATGGTGCCAGGTCTATTCCAGTGGGGATGACTGTATAGTGATCCTTCAGCCCATATTTGCTGATAAGGATTTCTTCCATGCTTTCAGAAGGAATGACGATATGCTGGCACTTGCGCATGAAATTCCCAAGCCAGATATCAACAGTTTCCTTTAAAAATTCCTGGATTGCATCCTGGGGAAAAGGCACATAATGAGTATATTCCCTATATTGCGTGTGAAAGGTAAATACCAGCGGCAAATTGAGTTCTTCGGCTTTGATGGCAGCTGTCTGCCCGAGTAAGATTGGATGGTGAGTATGAATTACATCCAACATTAACGAAGGAAGTAGTTGATCTACAAATGGCGATACAGGAATCACAGCCGGGATATCCATCTGTGTTGGCAAAGCTAAGCTGGGGTAACGAAAGATGAAAGGCACTTTGTCGTCATAATCATTATCTTCTTGAGCGAAAATAAAGACATTGTGTCCTTGTTTGGTTAGCTCATTGCGAAATGATTCAACTGAGCGGACCACGCCATTGATTACCGGCAAATAGTAATTGGTGAAATTCGCGATGTGCAAGTTCTTATTCCATAATCCCTTCTAGCAGCGACAGGATATTTGTCTCCGCCTGTAGCTGCTTCTCATAAACTTGATAGGCATATAAAACCATTCCAGCATTCCAGGTAAGCGGCGCTTCAGACCTGTACCAGAAGCTCGAAAGCGGCTTGCCGTCTGTCCCGTGCACCTCGTTCACCTGCCGGTCTCTGACGATCACATCCACGATCCGTTCCATCACGCTTTGCGCCTGCTCGGTATCGCCATATTTGGTCAGCGCGATGACGTGCCAGGCGCCGATCCATAACCAGGATGCGTCCGTGTGATAATTTGCCAGGCCACCCAAACGGTTTTCGATGGAAATCAACTCCATTGGATAGGATGGATAGGCCACCCGAGTCGGGACGGGTTCAGACATCCGCGCTTCTTTCATGACCTTCAGGATGCTCGCCGTTTGTTCAGGGGTCGCCAGTCCCCAGGCGGATGCCAGCAAATTGCCCGCGCTGCTGAGTTGTTCCAGAACTCTCGCTAGTTGTGAAATAGCCCAGACCGGGGTTCCACAACCGTTCATTGAGCGCCCGCGAAACGCCTTCTGCCTCGGCAACATATTGCACGGCATCATCATTGCGATTCAGGCTGGTAGCGGTGCGTGCCATATCGGAAAGCGCTTTCCAGTAGATCACGTTTGTGTAAAGGACGCAGCCTCGGCGGGCGACAGAATCGGCCCAGTCTGCATAGGCTTGCTGACTTAGCAAAATACCGTCCGAGCCTTTCTGATTGCCTTGCAGCCACTTCATAGCCAATGTAAGCTGGTCCCAGTATTCTTCCAGGAAATCAGCATCTTCCGCTTCGTTGGCGTAATGCAAAGCGGCAATGATCAGGAGTGCCTGCCCATCCAGAGAAGGCGCGCCGTGTGCGCTGATATATTTTGGTCGCAACGTTCTTTCCGTGGATTGTTCACGTCCCAGTCGAGAGTGCAGGAAGCGGGTCAGCACATTCATCGAATGCAGTTTGACCGGCAACTGTCCCTCAACTTTTTGGTACCAGAAAAAAGCCTCCAGTGTTTCCCTGACGGCTTCAAACTGTTCGACAGCGATCATCCCATAGGTGGCAAAGCCAAAGTCACGCGCCCAGCTTTCGCGGAAGTTGCGGTATCCAGCATGCAGGATCGTTCTGCTCATTCCGCGTGCCAAAAAGCGAGTCTGGATACCAGAGCGAAGATTCTGTGCCGCAATAAACACAGCCAGCATTTCTTTGTTTTCAAATTTCTCTTCTTCAGAAAATACAGCCTTGGAAATCAGACGCGGCTCGCGCAAGATTCCGCTGAGATATTGGAAGGAGAGCAGAGAAGCCATGCCGGTTAACATTCCAAAGAGTGTGCCGCTCCAAAAGCCGGGTTTCTCTTTTGGTAATCTCATTCAGATATCGCCTTCTCTTCGAATGCATCATCAAAATCCTCGGCTTTTACATCTAATCGATTGATAACGCTTTGGGTGTCAAGCGCCTCTTTCACAATGGATTCGGCGGCCTCTTTCACTTCCCGTGAAGGAACCTGTCCATCAAGCGTGATAACGCCATTCTCATCCAACGCTTCGATGCCGTGCTCCCTGGTGCGTTCATCATCTAAAATTGCTTTTTGTGCTTCAAGTTGTAAATCAGTCATTTCGTTACTGCTCATTTGTGTGCCTCTCTCTACTAAAAAAACATAACGCACCGAGCCGAGAGAATCCCGGCCCGGCGTGATGAAACGTTGCGCTTATTTAGTTATTGAACTGTTTTGTAGCGCTTTCGATGGTGTTGCTCAGTTCGTTCATCGTTTCATCGATATTGGACCGAATATCGTTCCAGTTTTCTTCTGCTGTATCTGATAGTTTGTCCAGCTTCATCTCAACATCTTTGAAGCGGGATTTCCAATCATTCAAATTCTTTTCATATTTGATGCGCATGTCAGCGCCAGCCTTTTCAGCATTGGCTTCGAACATTTGCATTTTTGCTTTCATTTCCTTCATCTGTGCCCTGACTTTTTGTTGATAGGCATCCATTGTTTTTTCATTCATGTTTAACATTAAGTTCTCCTTTAGTTATCTAATTGATTTTTATCCAGAGTGCGATTGGAACTGCAGCCAGCGGATAATGTCCTTGCGGCGCAACAGCCCCACGATCTTGTTCCCATTTACCACAGGCAACTGACGAATGTCTTTGGCCTGCAAACGCTCAAAGGCTTCGGCTGCTTCCTCTTCAGGAGCAACGACAACCATTTTCTGCGAGGGAGTCATCACGTTGCGGATCAGCATTGTGTTGCGCGATTCAGGGGCGACCTTGCGGACATCCTCGATGGTAACCAGCCCGAGCATCTTATCGTCATCTAAAACGATAAAAGCACGGTTATCCGATTGCATGATGTAGTTATCGATCAAAGTCTGGACCGATAGGTTGGCATGCACAACCGGAACGTCGGTATACATCATCTGCTTGACGGGGACATCCTCAAGAATGTCTTGCACGACCACCTTGCGGTAGCTTTGCACGGCGGCGCTTTGCAAGAACCAGCCGATGAAGATCAGCCATATTCCGTTAATGAAGCCGCTGCCCAATAATGGAATTTGCGCGCCAAACAGCATGGACATGCCCGCGAAGATCAAAGCCCAGGCAACTGCTTGCCCCATCCAGGAAGCCCAACGGGTGGCTTTGTGCAGATCATCTGTGATGCCCCACAGGATCGAACGCACGATCCGCCCGCCGTCCAGGGGGAAACCCGGAATCAGGTTGAATAATCCAACCAGGATGTTGATGGAACCCAGCCAGAGCAGGATGGTGCTGACGGGCCAAGCTGTGACAGCATTGTGGTTGTATTCACGATGTTCATGTTGCTGAGTGCAACACTCCCGGTTCCGAGCATCAGGAAAATTGCGCCCAGTAAGAAGCTGGTCAGTGGCCCGACAATAGTAATCAGCAGTTCACTTAGAGGGGAAGTAGGTTCCTTTTGAATATTGGAAACGCCACCGAACATAAATAATGTGATGTTACGTACTGGTACGCCTCGTGCTCGTGCAACCAGTGAGTGCGCTAATTCATGTGCCAAAACTGACACAAAGAACAGTAAAGCCGCCGATAGAGCGATTCCCCATTGTGTAAATGTTGTCCATTCAGTGTGCATTTGCCCAAATGTGGATGCCAGGCTCCAACTGACTAAACCAAAGATCAGCAGCCAACTCCAATCGATGTGGATGTTGATGCCAAAAATTTTTCCAATACGAAAACCTTTCATGGCTATTCTCCTTTCATAGAATTCAACGACTTGGTGTTTGATAGAAATGGTTCGGAGGAAGACAACCGTAAAACTGGCCTTCCCCCTTTTCACAACTATTTGTTTCAAAATAAATATCTGAGTTGTTCTAGTAAAAGAATTTGCCCAGACTTCCTTACTACAACCATAACATAGCCAACGAAACAAGGCTATGTATCGTTGACCATGTCAGGGATATAGATTTAGATATATTTTATTTTGGAGTTTTCGTGAAACGTTCTTATTCGGTTGCAACTATAACCCGATCGCAGAGCTGGCTACATTTATCTATCTTCTGAAAGATGTCATCGATATTCGGTTCAACCGTTATTATTCCTTTTCTGGTCTTATGAGAAAATAGGATCCAGAAATCGCCAAAACAATAACCGTGGCGATAACTAACCCATGTATACTCACGTTCTGCGGTCCAGGTGGAACTACGCCAGTTCTATTGCCAGCATAGAAACCACTCAGCACGATGGCGTTAGCGATTTGTGCGCCGACAATGCCGATGCCCATCACGAAACCAGCAAAACCGAGCAGGATAGCGCCTGAAATTTTATGCTTCATATGCAATTTCCTTTCGAATGCTTGAACACGTTCTTTACCGTGCTGAAAATGCACATTCCCATTTTTTACTGTGCTTCTAAACCAGCCTGGATGCTACTGTTCAACCGGTCATAAGTTGCAACAAGGCCTATCGCTATTGCGCACAATAATATTGCGGGAAAGAAGTTGATATTTTCTGGTAATGGAGATACCATACCAAGCGTAAAGTTATACATGAAATGGAGGAATATCGCCGCGAGGATACTCTTATTATTGTGGTTGTAAACCCAGGTCAGCAGAATCGTAAGTGGAACGATTGCGATCATGAAAAGCCAGAAGTCTGGCGTACCAACACCCCACTTATATTGTGTCGTGCCTTGGATGAAGAATAGAGGAAGATGCCAAGCCCACCAGAAGGGAGCTAGAATCAGGCTGGAGATAAGTGGTGACCAGCGCGCCTGCAACCGGTCAAGAGCAAATCCTCGCCAACCCAATTCCTCCGAGAGCGGCCCTGTGAGAATCCCGGTGATCACAATACCAATCAAAAACAATGGATTAGAGCCTATTTGTGCCATTCTTTCAAATTCAGGCAGCGGGTTCCCAAGCAAGCTGTTAATACCAAATAAGATCGCAAATGATGCAGGGAAAATCAAGAAAATGAATAGATACCATTTTGTAGAAATTCGTTTGAAATCGACAATGCTTTTCCAAAAGTCACGACGTCCTTTCTTGTCCCTGTTTCGATAAACCATGATGATCCCTGCAATTGATGGACCGAAACCCCCAAGCACGAACGGAATCAATAATATCGTTTCGTTGACATCCTGACCAGATAAAGCGACAGGTATCCAGAAAAGCCAGGATATGAGGTAGGTCAGCACAATGAACAGTAAAAATCGTTTGTTTCTAGATATTGGGTTGGATTTTTTTAGCATAATAATTTACCTTTCGATCGGTGGCATTTGTGGTCCGCTGATGTCAAATGCAAGGGTGACATCATTTTGCTGGCTGCCGGGTTGATAGGCATGCACCACATATTGCACATCAGGTTTCAGCTTTTCAGAAACTAGTGGAACTGTAAGTTCCCAAATACCCTGGTTGACAGTTATACACTTCCCGTCTGGCCACCAGGCCAACTTCGTGTCGTCAGACCAAAGTTCGGTGTTGATGCATGCCCCATTTTGCAAGTTGCTCTTCCCGTGGATTCTGATTTCCGAATCGCTTGCTGTGATGCCTCCAATCGTGATGTGACTATTGGACGGCAAGCCTTGCTTGTCTGGCGCAGCAGCAAGTTCATCTGCGGATGGAGTCTGCGCTACATTTGTCAACTTTCCACAACCGGCACACAGTAAAACCACTATGGTCATGCAAAGGGCAATTAACTTGGCATGATCCTTATTTGTCATTCATAATCTCTTTGTAGTATTTCCCTAAACTGCATAACGCAAAATAGCGGCCAGTTCACCATCGCCGGGCAATTTATCAGGTTGAACAGCGTACACCTTCCCAGAATTGAACAGTGTGTGCATGGCGGCAAAATCCAGCAGATCTTCATTTTCAGGAGTTGGCTTCTTTTCCAAAATCACCTTATTTTGTTGCGGATCGTATCGTCCCCAACGCTGCACGCCGAAATGGAACAAATAAGGTTTCAACCTGGCCAAAATTGGCGGCTTTCACAACGGTTTTCAAATCATCAGATGCCCGGTCACTTTGCTGTCCGTGCAATTGTTTGAACTGTTCCAACATCTGTTTTTGCTCTTCTTTGAAAATCGGCTCAACCAGGTTCCAGGCAAGCTTGTGCAATTCTTTCTCATTTAACTCTTCAGGATTGCCTTCCAAACCTTTTTCCATCAGTCCCTGGTACGTATTGGCTTTATGGTAAATCGGCAGCAGATAATCTACACCCGCCAGCACCATTGGGATCGTTTGCTCTTCAAGCAAATCCTTCAAGCCCCGGTCCACTTTCTGGAAATAACGCAGGATATTCGTCTTCTCTTCTGATTGTTTCGATCCGTGCCCGTGAAAAACGGCCTGGCGTTTTCCTTCTCTACCCGAGCTGCCTGCGCCAGTGTGGAAATCCACATGCTTTTCAGGATCATCCATTGCCACGCCCCCTGCATGCTGGTGGGAATATCCCCGAGTTCAACTTCATTCGATCGTATCCCTGGTTCCCAAGATAGAGTCGAATTTTGTTCATGCTGAGCGCCAGGATGTAAAACTGCCCATCTTGGCTGAGCAAGGGCAGCAACGGTTTTATATGGAAATTGTTCCCGATGCTCATCAATTCATCAAACGAGGACGGCAGTCGATAGATTTGTGAATATCCAGGGGACAGGAAAACGGCCAACCCGTCGCTCTGATGCTGCCAGAAATCTCCATCTATAAGCAAGCTTTCTGCCGGATGCATCAATGCCTGGACTTCGGGCCTGCGGAGGCCGTATCCGAGCAGCCTCTCCTGCGCCCCGGCAACCAAATTCTTAAACCGGATGGGGTCTTGTTGCTGCGCACGCCCAACTCGATGCGTGGGCATATACAATGAAATGCACCATTCACCGCTTGTTTCAATCAGTTGTTGTAAATCTTTTTGTCTCAGAATATCCATCCGTAATGCTCCTTTCTAAAGTTCAGCAACTTGTTCGTTTTTCCAACGGTCGATGGCAGCACATAGATGCGCGCCGAATAAAGTGATCATGGAAACGATAAAAATCAAAAATAACAAGGCTACGATGGCTCCCAGTGAGCCGTAGACCAATTGGTAACGTCCCAGACCGCTTCGTAGGTACCAGCTAAAGCCTGCTGTTGCCACTTTCCATGCAATGGAGGTGACTAGAGCGCCCCAGAAGGTGGCGCTCCAGTGAACCTCTGTGGTGGGAACCCAGCGATACAGCGCCAGAAAGAGCAGGAAAATTGTCAGCCAGGAGGCAAGGTTCGAGATCTGGGTCCACAGGCCCAGGCTTGGAGAGGAGGCGCTGCCAGCGTTCAGAAACGGGATCAAGCTGGTTGCCCAGTCTAAAACTAGGGACAAGATCAGCAGTCCGCTCAATCCCGCAATCATGCCGAGCCCAACCAATCTTTTTTCGAGAAAGTTACGCCGGGCGGCGTCCGGCCAAGCCAGATTGATGTTATAGGCCAGGCTGGTGAAAAAGCCGGAGGCCGACCACAGCAGGGTCAGAAGACCGATGATTCCAACCGCTCCGCGGGCGTTCAGCACCTGCTGCAGGTTTTCGTTGATCAGTTGGGGCGAAACCGGGATAGACGTCCTGTACCAAGCGTGTGACGCTCTGATAAACTTGTTGGCTGTTTAAAAAGTAACTGCCGCCTGCGACAAGAACGAGTAGCAAGGGAAAAAGGGAAAAAATCGCATAATATGCCAGGCTGGCAGCCGCCTGGGATGCACGGGTTTCTGAAAATGTCGCCAGGGCATTTTTGAGGATTTCGAGTCGCCCTCCGCTCAATCCATTTGCGTTTTGGTAAAAGTCTTTTATTTGTTTCGAAATCAAATAGCAAGCCTCGATCAGGCTGGCTCCATAAGACCGCCCAAGATGTGGATCAGATCTTTGAGCGACAGGTTGTCGAGTTCTTCATCGTGGGTTTCCAGCCATTTGGTCTTCACCCAACTCCCGTCGTTGGCCATGGCCATAAAGCGGACGTGGGGATGATCGACAATGTAGGTGTCTACCCATTCAGGCATCTTGCTTTCCGCAGGCAGCGACATGATGACCCACTCTGCATCCGATTTTTCGATGGCAGTTGGTAGTTTTTTGTGGTTGGTAATCTCCTGGACTACCTTCAAGTTAACCGTTTTGATGAGAATACGGTTGAGCATTTCATGTAACAGGCGCGAACCGTTTGCCAGGATAATGCGTTGTTCAGACATAATAAAATCCTCCAATGTGCAAATTGACGCTAATAGAATAGCATTTGAGCGCGAAAAGTTCTATGTGTAAGGTTATAGGGGATGGATACAATTTTGGATACATCTTCTCAATAAATTGAAAAACCCACCAGGCGGTGGGCTTTGTATGTCTTGATGAAGCTTACATTACTTCTTGATGAATGCCAGGTAAGCGGCGGCTTCTCCACGGCTGCTGACATTGAGTTTTTCGAGGATACTGTGCACGTGGTTCTTGACCGTTCCGACTTCGATCACAAGTTTTTCAGAGATTTGCTGGTTGGTCAGGCCTTCGCCGATCAATTCAAGTACTTCCAGTTCACGGGCGGTGAGATCAGCATCATCTGTGACGCTGTTTTCAACATCCGAGAACATCTGCGCCAGGTCGGAGAGACGTTCCATCATGGCGGCAGCGATCTTGGGGGAGACAAAGACTTTACCCTCCTCGGCAGCCCGGATGGTTTCGATCATATCATCCAGAGAATCGTCTTTCAGGACATATCCCGCTGCGCCTGCCTCTACGTAACGCAGGACACGTTTTTTCTCTTCCGTCAAGCCCAATGCCAGGACTTTTGTAGCCGGAGCCAGTTCGGTGATGGCCTGGGTTAATTTAAGCGCGCCCTGGTCTGGAAGCCGGGTGCTGACGAGCGCGACATCCACCGCATTTTCCTCGACGATTTTCAAGGCTTCGTCGATGTCCGTTACGCTGGCCACCACGTGAATGTCCGGTTCATCTTCCAACGCGGCGGAGATAACATTCCCCATCAGGCGGATTTCGTTGACCAGTAAAATTTTGATGGGGTTTTCGGGTTTAACTGTCGTTGCACTCATAATGGAAATTATACGCTAAATGGTCTTAATAGGACGGTCTTAGCAACAAAGCTTACAAAACTCCTCTGACCAATACGAATTCCGATTAGAATCATGGATGATGAAAGAACATATTCAAAGACCGTCTATTTGGCATTTCGTGAAAACGAAATTGAAATTTGTCATCCTGGGTTTTCTGGTTGGTTTTTCAGGTGTTTTGTATTTCATCTTCTGGGACCTTCCCTCTCTCAATTCCCTTTCCGCACGGCCTCAACCAGCCCAGCGTGCGCGTCACTGACCGGAACGGACGCCTGCTGTACGAAATTCTGCCGCGGGAGGGCGGACGGAATGCGGTACTGTCGGTCGATAAAATTCCACAATGCATGAAAGATGCCACGGTCGCAGTTGAAGACAAGAATTTTTACACCAACCCCGGCGTGGATTTGGGCGGCATCCTGCGCGCATTCTGGATCAACCTGCGCGGAGGCGAGACCATCGCCGGGGGCAGCACCATCACCCAGCAAGTAGCCCGCACTCTGCTGCTCAGCCAGGACGAGCGAACTGAGCGCACCTTGCGCCGTAAACTGCGCGAGGCAGTGCTGGCCTGGCAGATGACGCGCCACTTCTCAAAGGAAGAAATTCTGGCGCTGTATCTCAACCAGGTCAATTATGGCGGGATGGCCTACGGCGTAGAAGCTGCGGCCCAGACCTATTTTGGCAAGCCCGCCGCCAACCTGCTGTTGCCGGAGTGTGCCTTGCTGGCCGGTTTGCCGCAGGCGCCTGGCCTCTATAACCCTTTCACCAATCCGGATCTCGCCAAAGAGCGCCAGGATGTGGTGCTGGGACTGATGCAGGCACAGGGATTTATCTCAGAGCAGGAGCAAGCCGAGGCCCAGTCCGCACCGCTGAGTTACAACCCGACCCCGTACCCCATCGAAGCGCCACACTTCGTCTGGATCGTGCGCGACCAGCTCGACCGTCTGTTTGCGGAGGGGAAGCTCGATCCGCGCCAGAGTCTGGTCGTCCGCACCACGCTCGATCTCGACTTTCAACACACCGCCGAAGCCGCCGTGACCCGCCAGATGGACGCTTTCAAGCAGGAAGATCCGGTTAAGGGGCATAACGTCAACAACGCCGCGGTAGTGGCGCTCGACCCGCACACGGGCGAAATCCTGGCGCTGGTGGGCAGCGCAGACTATTTCGACGCGTCGATTTTTGGGGCGGTGGATATGGCGACCTCGCCGCGCCAGCCGGGATCGTCGTTCAAGCCGTTCATCTACGCCCAGGCGCTCGACCCGCATCAACCCGGGCCCTGGACGGCTGCTACCGCTATCATGGACGTGACCAGCACCTTCATCACCCACGATGGCTCGCCTTACACCCCCAGGAATTACGATGGCCTCGAGCACGGACCGGTCTCGGTGCGGCAGGCGTTGGCCTCCTCGCTCAACGTCCCGGCGGTGCTGGCGCTGGATAAAGTTGGCATCGAGAACACCACCAGCCTGGCGCAGCGCTTGGGCATCACCTCGCTCGAAAACCCGCAGGAATATGACTTATCGCTGGCGCTGGGCGGCGGGACCATCAGCTTGCTGCAACTGACCACAGCCTATGCGACCTTTGCGGACCAGGGCATTTTCACCGGGAATTATGCGATTTTGGATGTACGTGATGCGGATGGAAATCTGCTCTACACCCAGGATCGAACTCCTCCACAACAAATCTTCGACCCGCGCGTCACCTGGTTGATCAGCGACATCCTGAGCGATGACCGGGCACGTGTCCTGGGTTTCGGCCTGAACAGCACGCTCAAACTCGACCGAACGGCAGCGGTCAAGACCGGCACGACTACCAACTTCCACGATAACTGGACGATTGGTTACACCCCTGATTTATTAGTTGGCGTGTGGGTGGGGAACAGCAACTACGAGGCCATGCACAACGTCACCGGGTTGACCGGGGCCGCGCCCATCTGGCACGAGATCATGCGCACGGTCTTGCAGGGACATCCCGACCAGCCCTTCGTCCGCCCGGATGGACTGGTGCAGGTCGAAGTCTGCGATTTATCGGGGCTATTGCCGACCCCAGCCTGCCCGCACACCAAACTGGAATGGTTCATCGACGGCACGCAGCCGACCGAAACAGATACGTTTTACAAGCAGGTTTGGATCGATGCTGCAACCGGTCAACTCGCCACGGACGCCACCCCGGCGGAACGCCGTCAGCTACGCACCGTGCTGGATTTGCCGGTGGCAGCCCAGCCCTGGGCGCGAGAGCAGGGATTACCCGTTATTGGCGGATTTGACTCAGTCAGCAGATAGCAGTCAGGGAGCAGTGATCAGTATTCTGTCCCCGCGTCCGAATACCACTTATCGGCTCGATCCCAATTTCGACCAGTCTGCCCAGCAACTGCTGGTGGAAGCGGCTGCCGGGCAGGGGATTACGAATGTGACGTTGTGGGTGGACGGGAATTTGCTGGCGACACCGGATGCAGCCCCCTACCAGGCCTGGTGGCCGCTGACAGTGGGCGAACATCGTTTCTGGGCGCAGGGCGTGACGGCGACGGGGGAAACGGTCGACGAGCGAACGGTGGTAAAGATAAGTAATGATCGTGTGAAAACATAACCACGGAGTCACGGAGTCACCGAGAACATAATGTAAAAACTCCGTGTCTCAGTGTGCTCTGTGGTGGAAATTCGATATTCCTATTTCACTATAAACAAGCTTCCTGCTCCTCTCCCGGCCACATCCGGGAAGTAGAACTCGGACGCGGTCGTCGGGATGACTTTGAACTTCCCAGCGGTGCTGGCACGCGCCAGATAAGTGTAGACGTAGGTCCCGGCGGGCAGGTATTGGGCCGAGAGCACCACTTTCTCGTCGCGCAATTCGATATGGTCGAAGTACCACCAGCCCCAGCCGCGTTCGCTGTAATCTTGCAAGGTGTAGACCGTGGGCACCGCCGTATCGGTCGCCAGGCTGGTGTCGATAGCTTCCAGCCCGGCAGGCAGCGGATCATCGATCACGGCGTAGTGCAGCGCTGCCGGCGCAACGACGGTTACGCGTACGCGCACCAGGTCGCCGCGTGCGGCTGCGGTGATGGGGGTTTTGTTCTTGGTGTCAGTCAATTCATAATACTGGCGCGAGACGCTGATGCCCTGATCCAATGGCTGGACTTCTTCCACTGGTAACGTAGTGCTCAAGTAAGCGCTGTAGTACAGGTTGCCGGTCCCATCACCGCGCGTCAGTACCAGATAGTTGACTTCATCTTTCAGTAAATCCTTCAAAGCCACTTTCAATGTAACCGTGTCGAGTAGGTTCGCCGAGGTGGCCTGTCCCTGCTGGAGCGGGTTGCCGTTCAAACCAATCGCAAACTGGTAATTGGTCTCGTATTCTTTCGAAGCCGCCAACCAGTCGGTCAGGGAAATCAGCGACCAGGCCGTCTCCTGCGTGGACTGCCAGTGTCCGCTGTTACGATGCGCCATCAGCCAGCGTACGGCGTTGGCCGTAACCGGATTACTCGGATCGATCTGGACGAAGGTGTCCAACACGATGGCGGTGGTGCGCAGGTCGGTGTTCCAGTTCCAGTAATCAACATCGGATTCTTCCCAGTGGGCGCCTGCGGCTGATAGTACGGTGGCAGACCCCAGGTCCGACATGAGCAAATCGATGCGCTTGTCAGTCGGGTCGAGCATGTACATCGTCTGCGCCAGATAGGCCTCGCCGTACAGGCTCAACTGAGTCCGACGCTCGTAAATGTAGTTGGTTTGCCCGGCGTCCAGTTGATTTCCGCGCGCCAGCACGTACAGCAGGAAAGCGTGCCGGTTGTACTGCCAGGTGGCATCGTTGCGGTTGAGATCGGACAGGTGATCTTTCAGGAAGGCGACGCCGTTATCCAGCACGCTTTGCGAAACCGTGTAGCCGGCATCCCTGGCTTCCATCAAGCCGAAGACCACGTAGGCGCTAGTTTGCAGGTCGCTGGTTTGACTGTCCCACCAGCCCCAGCCGCCATCGTAATTCTGCTTGGCGTAGATGCGCTGCAAGGCAGCGCTGACATTGGCGTCCAGGTTGGTCTGTAATTCGCTGGATTCCACACCAGCGGTTTTGAGCGCGCGCGCCGCTACCACGTTAGGCAGGAAGCGCGAAACGGTCTGCTCCAAGCACAGATAGGGGAAATCTTCAAGATAAGTCAGGCCGTCTTTGAGCGAGGCAGCCAGCGAGGGCGAGACATCTACCGACAGGCTGGCATCCGTGTAATCGAGCGTTGTCGGCAGTTGGAAGCCTTCGGTGACCGACCCGGCTTCACCCAGCAGCCCGGCCGTGCCGACCGTTTCGGGCACAGTGAAGTTGTAGACCGGGATACCCTGATCCGATAACGTACCCAGCGCCGGTTTGCTGGCGTCTGTGAAGGAACCGCTGGTAGCATGGGCGGTCAGATCGACGCGGGTCACGTCCTTGACAGTCGCATCCCAGGTGACGTAGGCCTGCCCTTTGGCCGGGACATCCACGGACTGCTCCGCAGGCGAGTTAAACTCCACCCCTTCTCCCTCGATCGAAACCTGGACTTTGAGCTGCTCCTCACCATTATTATGGACAATCGCCCCCAGCGTGACCTCATCACCTGCGATGAAGAAGCGCGGCGTTTGCAACTGGACGAAGAGCGGCTTGGTGCTGACAAGTTCGCTGGTGGTCTGCCCGACAAGCGTATTGTCGGTCACGGCGCGCACGTCCGCCCGCCAGGTGGTCAGGTTCTCAGGCAGAGACACTTTCACCTGGGCAGTACCGTCTTTATCAGTCGTGATTTGCCCGTTGAAATAAGCCGTGTCCTTGAAATCCTGCCGGACGGTGATGATGCCCAGGTCACCTTCGCCTTTGGCTCCGCCACCGCCTGAACCGGCCGCCAGCCCGTTGTTGATACTTTCTCGGTAGTCCGCATTGAAATCATCGGCGTTTTGCACGATGCCCAACGCCGT
>CAWHJM010000091.1:0-37402 GCA_963829615.1 uncultured Chloroflexia bacterium | reverse complement strand
GAACTCCGCCTGCGGGGTCATATTGCCGCCCTCGCGGATGGCTCCGCCCATGATGACCATCTCCTTGACAGCGCTGGCAAAACGCGGTTCCTTGCGGATGGCCAGTGCAATATTAGTCAGCGGGCCGATGGCAAAGAGACTGATCTCACCTGGCTCGGCTAAGAAACGTTCGATCAAGTAGTCGATGGCGTGTTGGGGAACGGGTTTGGTTTTGGGTTCGGGTAATTTGGCGTTCCCAAGCCCGCTTGAGCCGTGGACGATGTCAGAGGCCAGCAGTGGCCCGACCAATGGCAGGGATGTTCCTTGCGCCACCGGGATGTGGCTTGCGCCCGCCAGTTCCAGCACAGCCAGGGCGTTGCGCGTGCCTTTTTCCACGGTCACATTGCCCTGGGTGATGGTCAAGCGCTTCGAGCTGGATTTCCGGCGAAGCCAGCGCCAACAGGAAGGTCAGGGCGTCGTCTACGCCGGGGTCGGTGTCGATGATGATGCGTTTTGGGGTCATAGTGTCCATGTGTCATTGCGAGGAGCGAAGCGACGAAGCAATCCCGCATTCGAGGAGATTGCTTCGCGCCTATGGCGCTCGCAACTCCGTCGAAGTATGGCGGGGCAATGACATGAGATGCTCAACTTCATCCTGTGTTGGCAGCGACGGCTGCGCGCCGAATTTGGTAGCCGCCAGCGCACCGGATGCGTTGCCGTAGCGCACGGCCTCTTCCAATGATTTGCCTTTTAATAACGCAGCGGCCAGCCCGCCAATAAAGGCGTCGCCAGCCGCGGTAGTGTCTACAACATTTACTTTGAAGGCGGGAACGTGTGTGACTTGTTCACCTGTGATGAGCACAGCTCCTTTTTCGCCGAGCGTCACGATGACGATGTCCACGCCTTTTGCCAGCAATGCCTGTGCAGCGGACTTGGCAGAATCAGTGTCGGTGACGGGCATGCCGGTCAGTAACTGGAGTTCGTTCTCGTTTGGGACCAGGATGTCCACGTCGGCCAGGAGCGAGTCGGGGATCGGCCGGGCAGGCGCGGGGTTGAGAATGACGCGTAGTCCGTTTTGACGGGCAACGCTGGCAGCGTGGATGACGGTCTCTAAGGGGATTTCAAACTGCAGCAGTAGCGTGTCTGCATCCTGAAAAGGAAAGGTGTCCACATCCACCGAGGTGACTTTGCCGTTGGCACCGGGCGAGAGCACGATACTGTTCTGCCCGTTAGCATCTACCACGATGATAGCGGTGCCGGTGGCAGACGCGTCTGTCTGAACATAAGTTGTATCGACGTGGTTCTGCTGGAGATTGTCGGTAAGTGTGGGACCGAAACTGTCGCTGCCAACGCGACCGAGCATGGAAACTTGCGCTCCTTGCCTTGCGGCGGCTACAGCCTGGTTTGCGCCTTTGCCGCCGGGGATGATCGCCAGGTCTTCGCCGCTGATGGTTTCGCCCGGCGAAGGAAAACGCGGCGCACGGACAACCAAATCAGCGTTCAGGCTTCCGATAACCAAGATGTCTGACATATCGTGATTTATAACACAAGATTTTGAAGAAGGATGTATTTACTGTCGGTTCCGCAAGAATCTTAGCGCGGTTTCAACCAGAACGGCTGTGCCGAGCGGCAGGGCGCGTTCGTCCAGGTCGAATTTCGGGTGGTGCAATGGATATTCTTCGTGGCCTGCCTTTTGTACGCCGAGTGTGAACATCGCGCCGGGAGCATTTTCCATAAAAGAGCCGAAGTCTTCCGCGCCGAGGGTCTTTGCTCCTTTGTAAACGTTCTCTTTACCGAGTAAATCCTGGGCCACCTGACGGATCACATCTGAAACATGTTCGTCGTTGATCATGGGCGGTCCGCCGATTTCGAATTCCAGGTCGTAGTCGCCGCCCAGGGTTTTTGCAAGCTCGAAGGCGCGCCGGATTTCCTCGTGGATTTGCGGATGCACATCCAGGTCGGCGAAGCGCAAGGTACCGGTGATACGGACACTCTCGGGAATAACGTTCTCGGTAAAGCCGCCATTGATCGAGCCAATGCTGACCACCGCCGGGGCGAACGGGTCCAGCCGTCGTGAGACGATGGCGTTCAACGCCAGGATGACATGCGCAGTCAGGTAGAAGGTGTCGATGGCTTTGTCGGGGTGCGCGCCGTGTCCGCCCTTACCGTAGATAGTGCCGAACCAAGAGTCCACGCCGCCGGAAGCCGGGCCTGCGCTGATTGCCACCGTGCCGACCGGTGACAATGGGTCGATGTGCTGGGCGATGACGAAGTCGATGCCTTCCGCCGCGCCATCTTCGACCATGCGCTGTGCGCCGCTTTTGCCTTCATCGTCCGCTACTTCTTCGGCGGGCTGGAACAGGAAGCGCACCGTACCGGGAAATTCTTCATTGGCGAAAATCGTCGCCGCGGCCAGAGCCATAGCGGTGTGCGAGTCGTGTCCGCAGGCGTGCATTTTGCCGTCTACCTGCGACTTGTATTCGTAGTCGTTCATCTCTTGCAAAGGCAGCGCGTCCATATCTGCGCGGATAGCGACGATGCGGACCGCCTTCGCCCATATCAGCGACCACGCCGGTCTTGCCGACCCCGCGCCTGACTCGGTATCCCAGTTTTTCCAATTCGTCCGCGACGATTCCTGCCGTGCGCTGGACGTCGAAGCCGGTTTCGGGGTGCATGTGGAAATCGCGCCGCCATTCGATGATTTCTTCGGTTAACGCATGAGCTTGTTTGAGCATAATATCTCCTGTTTTCATCCACGAATTTACACGAATAAGCACGAATATTTTAACGGCTTCTGATGAAAAAGGTGACAGTCACTTTAAAATTGACTGTCACCTAAAGTTCAATTCTCGCTGAGCGGAGGGCTGAGTGAAACGAAGCCCGTAGTCGAAGCGCGCCCTTCGACTGCACTTCGTTCCGCTCAGGGAGAAGACCAGATTTACTCAAAAGCGGGCAATGTATCCATGCCAGCTTGCTTGGCGAGGCTTTCAACCATGCCGACCAGTTCCTTTTCTTTGTCAGCATCCATCTGCGGACGCTGGTATTCGGAGAGCAACTGCTGGGTGCGGACTTTGGCACGAGCGAAGGTGTCCATGCTGCCAGATTGCTGCCAGCCGCGGATAGAATCGCGGTCGATCACGTCAGATGGCAGGTATTGTTCTTTGGCAAACAACTCGCGCGTGATGCGCTGTTTGAGGAAGTCGCCCTTGAAGTTGATGCCTTCGAACATAGCGGTAGCAAGCGTCTCGGTCCGAACCTGAACGCCATCCAGCAGGCGCTGGGCCATGCCGATGGCTTCGGCGTCCACCGTCAGTTTTTCGGGGCTGTGACAGGCCAGGAAGTCCAGCATGCCCGCGCCAGAGATCATGTTGATGCCCGCCAGCGCGCCGATCAGCGCCGACATGCCGCTTTCCATGCCGGCCTGCGCGTCCACGATCTTGGACTCGGTCGCGCCCAGGTAGCAATGGGTGGGCAGGCCGAGCGACTTGCCGACCTGAGCGTAAGAGGCGTCGATCATGGCGGTCTCGACCGCGCCCATGGGCGTGCTGCCCTTGCGCATGTCGAAAATAGCCGGAGCGCCGCCCCACACGATGGGCGAGCCAGCCTTGGCAAGCTGGTGGATGGTGATGCCGCTTAGACACTCGGCGGCGTGCTGCACCACCGATCCAAGCAGCGTGACGGGAGCAGCCGCGCCCGCCAGCGGCATGGAGACCATTTCGGCTGGCACGCCCGCGCGCGCCAGTTCGATCAGGTTACCCGCGCCGAATTTGCTCCAGATAAGCGGTGGTGAGGGGCAGACGTCGAACACGGCCTGGGGTTTCTCAGCCAGTGCGGCGCGCCCGCCAGTGAAGATCGCCAGCATATCGAGCATGACGTGCAGCGTGTCGTTCGAGAATGCGCCGGTCACGATTGGTTTTTGCGAGTGCAGCAATACCAGATACAGGCGGTAAAAGTCGCCGATTTCCTTCGGTACTTCGTTGCACACCACCGCGGTCGACTGCGCGTCATACTGCGGCAGCATCTCAGCCACCTTCACCAATCGCACCAAATCAGCAGTGTAAGACGATTTGTGTTCCAGCGTTTCGGGATCGAGGACGTGGACGCCAGACGAACCGGGATCAAAATGGACGGCATCGCCGCCATACGTGACCTTGGGATTTCCCATCCCGGTCATACAGGACGAACTGGCTGGGAACCGTTTCAAGGGCTTTTCGCGCCACCGATTCAGGGATGCGCACCACCTCGCTGGCTTCGTCTACTTCGCAGCCGGCAGAGCCGAGCAGTTCGCGCGCTTCGGCGTACTGTACCTTGATGCCGGGCTTCATCATCAACTGGAAGGCTTCCTCCAGGATGCGGTCGATCAATTCTTGATTGAGGAGTTCGATTTTTGGTTGCATTGATACCTTATCTTCTCCCTCTCGCCCCGTAGGGGAGAGGGGCAGGGGGTGAGGGAAGATTTACGCTTCGACCCTCACGCGCCTAATCCCGTCTCCCTTAGGGAGTAGGGAGATGCTTATTTCTCCAGCGAAGCGATGATCTTCGCCATCTCTTCCGAAACCTTCGCGTCGAGCGGATCGGGCTGGTGCTCGGCCAGGATGCGGCGGGCTTTTTCCAGCGCCCAATCGCGGGCGTCATCTTGCTTGGCTTCCCACTCATTGTACGGACGGCGGTCCATAAACTGGGGCAGGAACAGATCACGCATGTGCTTGCGGCTGTGTTTCTGGCTCAAGAAGTTTCCACCCGGGCCAACATTGGCAATGGCATCCAGCGCCAGTGTTTCGTCATCCACAACGATACCTTGCATGGTTTTCTCGATGATCGAGAAGATCTCAGCATCCATCATCATCTCTGCATAGGACCAAATGCGGCTGCCGTGCAGGAAGCCCAATCCCAGCAGCATATCGGACATGACGATGCTGGCCATGAAGGTCGAGAGCGAGTTTTCGATGCCCGCCTGCCAGTTGGGTTCTTTTGCGCCCGTGGCGAACGACCCCATCGAGAGTGGAATATCGTAGAAGTCGGACAGCACGTTGGTGGCTGCGCCGAACAGGAAATCTTCGGGCCCGCCGCCGGTGTAGACACCCGTGCGCGGATCGGATGCGGTCTGCGCGGCGGCGTAGAAGACCGGCGCGCCGGGGTAGGCGAGTTGCAGCAGGGCGGTGCCGGCGACAACTTCGGCGTTGCCGACTGCCAGCGTCCCGGCCAATGTGGCGGGGCCGGTGGTCAGGCAGGACGACATGGTCATGAAGCCGGTTGGCAGGCCGTATTCGGCTGCCACCAGGGCTGCATCCAGGCTGCCGCCGTCGTGACCGAGCGGGGGTGCGGTGCACTGCATCACCGATAGCACCGGCCGCTCGCGCAGTTTGTCCTTACCGCCAACGATCAGCGCAGCCATCTCGATTGCAGCGCGCGCTTCGGTCTCGTTGTAGATCGACTCGGTCTGTACGTGCTTGGTTGAATTTTCCCATATGGCCTTGATTTCGTGCAGGCCACGCGTTTCGACGGGCTTATCCTGCGCTGAGAGTGCTACCCAGTGGAAACCGACTTCCTCGGTCGCATCGGCCACGCGCGCGATGTCGCCCACATCTGAGAGTTTGGACATGCGCCGCTCACCGGATTCGATGTCGATGATTTCCACGCCGCAGCCGTCTGTGCCTGCGAAGACGTGGTTCCCGTCCAGCGGACAATCCTGCTGTGGGTCGCGTGCGCCCAATGAGTAAGCAGGCGGGGCTTTCTTCACGGCTTCTTCGATCAACTCCGGCTTGGCGCGCACGATCATGCTCTCGTGGTCGACGCTTGCGCCGTTGGCTTCCCAAATTTCCAGAGCGCGCTTCGACGGGAAGCGGATACCGACATTTTCAATAATATGCAGGGTGGCATCGTGGATTTTCTGCACTTCCTGCGGGGTCAAAATCTCAAGTTTGAGCTTGGGGTTGGTGATGGATTTGATGTTCTTTGTCATAGCATTGTTCCTTCACGATTCACGCATCACTCGTCACGTCTTCTAAGTCTAAAACGTGATTCGTGACACGTGATGCGTGATACGAGTTATTTCACGCCCATCAACTCTTTGGCTACATTGACCGCGCCGATGGCATCTTCCGAATAGCCATCCGCTTCGATCTTGTGTACCCATTCCCTCGTCACAGGTGCGCCCCCGACCATGACCTTGACCTTCATGCCGAGTTTGGTGACTTCGTCGATGACTTCCTTCTGCTTGACCATCGTGGTCGTCAAGAGCGCGCTCAGGCCGATGATGTCTGCACCTACTTCTTTGGCTTTGGCGATCAGTTCTGCGGTTGGCACGTCCACGCCCAGGTCGTAGACTTCGAAATCCGGATGAAGTCAGCATCGTTCCTACCAGCGACTTGCCGATCTCGTGGATGTCACCTTCGACGGTTGCCAGCACGACTTTTCCCAAAATCTGGCGCTGGGTACCGGCAGCTTTCATGGCGGGTTCCAGTACGGCGATGGCGGACTTCATAGCTTCGCCCGCCATGACCAGTTCGGGCAGGAACGCCTGACCGCAGGCAAAGCTATCGCCGACTTCGTTGACGCCGGGCATGTAGCCGTCGGTGATCGCCACTAGCGGGTCGATGCCCGCGTCCAGCGCCTGTTGGGCCAGATCGGCGGAGACTTCTTCGTCCCCATCCAGGATGCTCTGCGCCATTTGTTTGAACAATTCTTCAGTCATAATTTTCTCCTTTTACTGATTCGATGATGCCCCTCCGGTTACTCCTCCGGAGAAAAAGACGCGCTCAATGCCCGCGCCTTGGATTCCAATACTTCATTTGGGATGCCCAGATACTCGGCCAGGTCCTCTCCCAGTTGACGGATGTGCGCAACCGCCATCCGTTCGGCCAGGTCGGCGTCACCGGCCTCGATAGCTTCTACCAGTGCCATGTGCTCTTGATACTCGTCGCTCAGACTACTTTCCAACAGGTCCGTATGACGGAACAGATACTCATACAGCATCCAGTCAGGGAACGAGTTCATCACCATCCCGTACAGCCTGTCCAGCGAGCTGTTTTCGCCAATGGCCACCACCGACTGGTGGAATTGACGGGATAACTGTCGCAGCGCAGACATGTCATTTAACGTGAGCAGGCCCTTCATCCGGGACAAGATGCGCTTCAGTTCTTCAACCTGGACTTGCTCCCGTTTAAGCGCCGCAGCGCGTGCCCCGGCTGCTTCCAGCAAAAGTCGCATGGCGTAGGCCTCGGCAATCTCGTCGGCGCTCGGCTGCGGGACGCGCACCCCGCGATAGGGGACCCGTTCCGCCAGCCCAACCGACACCAGCAGATCAAGCGCTTCGCGGACGGGGGTCATGCTCACGCCCAATTGCGTGGCGATGTCGTCCTGACGCAGCCAGTCACCTGGGAGCACCTTCCCGGCGATGATCTTCTCGTGCAGCACGTCGAAAATTTCTTCTTTCAACGATTTGCGTTGCAGGTTTTCCAAATCTTTTTGGGTATCTAGTGGGGTGTTCATAAAATGAACTCGATTGTGAATTTATATATTATATATAATTTTATCACGATTGTCGGCGTCAAACTCTGAGGTTTTGGACTCCGCTTTCAACCACGAAAAAAGGTATATAAAAACCCCTTCGATTCTATAAACCAAAGGGGTTTCGTATGTTGTAGTTTCCCGGCTGTGAATATTATTGTTCTACCACTTTGGCCGGGACGATGATCGTGCCCGCTTTTTCAAATTCAAGTGTCAGATTTACGGTGTCGCCCACTTTGAGTTCTTTCATCGGGTTCATCAGCATGATGTGATAACCGCCCGATTTGAGTTCTACGGCCTGTCCGGCGGGGATGTCAATCCCGGACACTTCTACCATTTGGGCGACATCGCCATCGATCTTGGTTTCGTGTATCGAGGCCTGGGCAAAATCGACGGATACACTCAACAGACGGTCGGGGGTATCGGTCGTGTTCTTGATGGTCATGAATGCAGCCAGGGTCATGTCCATTTGCATGTTCATATTATTATCGTCCGTGGCCATTCCCGCCAGATATGGCACGCGCGCTTGATAGATCTCGATCCCGTTTTGGGCAACATCCGGTTGTGCTGCCGGAACTGCGGTTGGACTGCATGCGGTGAGAAACACAAACAGGAGAAGTAAGGATGTCAGAGCTTTTTTCATGGTTATTTTCCTTTGAGTTAGTTCTTATTTTTCGAATTCAATCCCTTCGAGATAAATCTTATCACCGAAGGGAGTACTATAGCATCATTTGTGTACATCTTCCTGATGGCGCAAGGTCTCATGGCCTGCGCAATTATTGACCGTCAGGTTTCCACAAAAAGGCCTTCGTCACGAGGGTCTCTGTTTTGGGCGCAAAAGAACTCCGAGGTTTGTTAGACCTCGGAGTTCTCGTTTTTTCAATGGCAGATTTTAGTTATTCTGCGCGCCCGCAGCCACCCAGTCGGTAATGATCTGGATTTAGGGCGGGGTCAACCTAAGCAGGGAAGCGGATGACGATCTTCAATCCCTGTCCCGGCTGGCTCTCTGCCCACATGCGTCCCTTATGCATCTCCACAATGGATTTGGCAATCGCCAATCCCAGGCCAGAGCCGCCATCATCACGGTGACGGGCCGAATCGGTGCGGTAGAAACGCTCGAAGATACGGTTGGCATCTTCGCCCTTTACGCCGGGTCCGCTATCCTGAATGGAAAGTTCAATGCCTTCGTCCACTTTTCGAGCAGCAAGCTTGATCTGGCCGCCTTGCGGGGTATGACGCAGGGCGTTATCCAGGATGTTGGTCAACACCTGGGTCATGCGACCGGGATCGATCATGAGCATTGGGATTTCAGGCGCAACGTCTAACTGGATTTTTACGTCTTTTTGGCTGGCAATGTAAGCATACGTCGCTTGGAGATCGTTGAGCAATTTCTCCGGCGATACTTCCTGCTCGTTGATACTCAACTCCCCGGCATCTGCCAGGGACAATGTGCGCAGGTCGTTCACCAGATGCTCCAGCCGCGCGGCTTCTTCGCGGATGATCTCGAAATTCTCCGTACTGGGAGGCAGCACCCCATCATGGACGGCCTCGGCATGACCGAGGATCAGGCTCAGGGGCGTGCGCAGTTCGTGGGCGATGTCGGCCGTCATCTGCTTGCGGGCATTGGAGGAACGCGCCAGATCGGCGCTCATCTTATTGAAGGCTGTGGCCAGTTCTCCCATTTCATCCTTTGAACGGACTGAAACCTGTAAGCCCAGGTTGCCTCCTGCGACTTCATGAGTTGCCTCGGTCAGTTCGCGGATAGGGCGGGTGAGATTGCGCGACAGGAAAATGCCGAGCAGCAACGCCACAATGGCAGCGCCCCCCGCGCTGTAAACCAGCATCAGGTTGGTACGTTGGATAAACTCTTCTTCACGCGGGTTTCTTGCAAAAGGAATATGCCCCATAACCAATGTGCCGACAATGTTCCCATTGACTTCAATCGGCAATCCATGTTCGAGATCTTGTGCAGAGACCTGTTGGCCGAGATGATAGCCTGATCCCGCAGAAACCACCCGGCCCGTTTCGTCGGCCAGTGTAAAAAATGGGTCTCGCGGTGGCGCGTTCCCAGGTATCTGCGGACTTTCATCTATTGTGATGGTTGTATTTACACCCTGCCATGTTCCGTTCGTGCTGTAGTAATCGCTAAGGCTTTCGACCAGATCCGCCCCTCGGCGGTCCGTTACGAAGCGGGAGAATTCTGTGCCCGTATTCCAGCGTGCCAGCAGCACGATCAGCACGATGCTGACCAGACCCAGGCCAAGAAAGGCAAGCACCATTTTAAGCGTGATGGAGCGCATACTTACTCTCTTGTGAAACGGTATCCGACACCGTAGACGGTTTCGATGTAACGTGGCGAGCGCGAATCCGGCTCGATCTTTGCGCGCAGGTTTTTGATATGCGTATCGATGGTGCGCTCGTAGCCCTCGTAACGAATCCCTTGCAGGATGTCGAGCAGGTCCAGGCGGGAGAAGACGCGGCCAGGACTGGCCATCAAGGCTGCCAGCAGATCGAACTCCGAAGGCGTCAGGTCGACCGATCTGTCTGCTACCGTTACCGTACGCGTTTCCCTGTCGAGCGTGATGTCTGCCACCTGCAACACCTGGGCCTGCGGCTCGGTCTTGCCGGCCCGGCGCAACACCGCCCGGACGCGCGCCACCAACTCACGCGGCCTGAACGGCTTGGTGATGTAGTCATCCGCACCCAGTTCGAGCCCGATAACGCGCTCGTCATCGTCCACGCGTGCGGTCAGCAGGATGATGGGTGTATCCTGTTCCTTGCGGTGTTCGCGCATGAACTCGTAGCCATCCATTTCGGGCATCATAATGTCAAGGATGATGAGATCGGGCTTTTCGTGGCTGGCAATCGGTAGAGCCTGCGCCCCATCATTGGCGGAAACCACGCGATAGCCCTCCTGGGTGAGATAACTCTCCACCAGGGAGACCAGACGTTTTTCGTCATCAACGATCATAATTGTTTTGGACATATTTTTGTCTTTCCAATTTTCAGTATACCAAGTTACGGGTGCTTCTCAACCAGCTATGTGCGACTAATTCGTACTCGTCGGGTCGGTCGAGACCACGTCACCCACTTGCAGACCTGATTTCACCTCGGCATAGACCTGGTCTTGCAAACCAATCTCAACCGCACGCTGCGTGAGCGCACCGTTTTCGTCCAGGAAGACCGAGTACTTGCCGGGAGCCGTCTCATGCAGGGCATCGATGGGCACGAGTACGACATTGTCCGCCCGCGCATGGATGATCTCCACGGAGGCGCTGGTTCCAACGGGGAGCTTGAGTCCTTCCAGAGTGCTGTCTAATTTCACGATGCCCTTGACCGAAGAGGTATTGTTGCTTTGATAAAGTTCCGCATCCAACTCGGTGACCTTACCAGTAAAGGTCTGATCCGGCAGGTTGTCGAAGGTGACTGTTGCTTGATTGCCTACCGCAGCCAGACCCCAGTCCGATGCATCCAGGTAGATATCCAGTTCGAGTTGGCTTAAGTCGGCCATGGTGATGACCGTCCCCGTGTCAGCCGTGTTGCCCGTCGAGGCATCCACCGTCATGATGGTCCCGCTGATGGGTGCGACGATTTTCGTGCCGTCCAGAACCGCCTGCGCATCTTGCAGGTCGCGTTCGGTCTGTTGCAACTGCACGAGCGCATCACTGCTCGCGTTCTCCGGCATCGGGGCGCCCGTCAACACATTGTAGTATTCCTGGCTATCGGTCACTTTTTGCTGGGCGTCGTCGATCGCGGTGCGGGCCAAACGGATTTCCAGGTCAGTCGGGACGGCATAAATATCCTTGTCGTTCCTGTCTTCTAGCAGCCGGAAGGTTTTGGGCACGTAATCTGTATAATAAAGTTTCCAGGCTTCATTAAGCTTATCCTGTGCAAAACCGAGGAAATCCTTGGCCTTTTGCAGAGCCTGTTGCGCATTTGTGTCAGAGGGAGACGCTTCTGCGGTAGCTTCTGCTTGCTTGAGAGTCGCCTGACCGTTTGCGATCTCCGTTTCCCAATACATGACTTCGGGGCTGATCAAATACTCCAATTGATACTTGGCAGACATCAGGTCCGTTTGCGCTTGCGCCACATCTTGCTGGGCGGATGCAATGGCCGCGGCGGAGGTAAGTTCCTGGTAAGCGTGTTTGGCCGTGGTGTAGTCGATTTGCGCACCCTGGTCGTCTATCTGGGCCAGGAGCGTGCCCGCTTCCACGTGGTCGCCAGGCTTGACAAAGACGCCCGTCACCTGTCCGCTGGTCGTAAAGCCCAGGTCGATCTCGTCGGAAACTGCCAGGGTGCCGGTCCCGGTCGCAGAAATGATCAGGTTGCCCTGTCGCACGATCGCGGTTTGGGGAGTCGATTCTGTGGCTGCTGCTGCGGCCTTGCGCGCCTGGACGGAATAGAACAATCCGCTTGCTGCGACCAATAGAACGAGCAGCACTAACAAGGTCACCCTACCGGGATGCTTTTTTATGGAGGCTAGCCTGCCTTTGAGATCAGCGCTGGCTGTAGTGCTTGTTGACTTTGCCATGAAGTGAATTCCGTTTGATATAAATCCTGCGCAGCTCTTCAACGATCGATATAGTTGAACTTCTAAAGGCTTTGTTTTCGAGAAATGCTGTCAATCGACGCTTTGCAGGGAGCTACACTAGGAGCCTGCTTTTGTCTGCAGGAGCTGGATCAGCGCATCGATCAGGCCTGACGGGATGCGATTGAAACCGAAGCTACCGCCACCCTGTGCGCGGGCTGCCTGGGCCGTGGCAATCTGCTCGGGGGTGAAGGACCCACCGCCCTGCCTGTTGCCAAAACCACCCCCTCCTCCCCCACCGCTGAAGCCTCCTGGAGGTCCGCCATCGGGGGGCACGAAGCCGCCGCCATTGCCATTCTGACCGTTCGACCTGCTTCCGCTGCTCTGACCCTGGCCTCTTGCCTGGGTGATACCCTGGTCTTGCATAACGGTAAAAATATCTTGCCGGGTGATGTTCATAGCTGCGATGGCTTGCATCTGCTCGGGGGTCATTGTGTCCTGGATTTGCTGGATCAGCCCGTCGATTTCTTCCTGAGCGGCGGTGTCGCTGCCGCTCAGGTCTTTGTAGACTTGCCAGAGCGGCAGGAGTTGGGCAGCCTGCTGCGCTGTGACAGCCTGGGGTGTACCTTCCAATTTGAAAGTGCCGATCAAGACCTGCTCCTGGATGGGCAACGATCCACCCTGTTGCGTGGAAGCAGCCTGCTGGGTCCCGTTTGAAGCGCTGCCACAAGCAGTCAGGGTCAACATGAGGATCACGAAGACCGAAATCACGATTTTTTTCATTTTGTCTCCTTTGGCCTATTCGTAGCGCAATGCTTCGATGGGGTCGAGTTGGGCGGCCTGGTTGGCCGGGTAATATCCGAAGAATGCGCCCACGACTGCCGCAGACCCGAAGGCCAATAAGATGGAATATAGATGTATTACAGTGCGCATACCGCTCGCCGCGCCAAAGATGTAGGAGCCGCCAATGCCAACGGCGGTTCCTATCAGGCCGCCAAAGATGCTTAACAGCAGCGCCTCCGTCAGAAATTGCAAGCGGATGTCATTGGGTGTTGCGCCAACAGATTGGCGGATGCCGATCTCACGCGTGCGTTCGGTGACGCTGACCAACATGATGTTCATGATGCCGATGCCACCCACGATCAGCGAGACGCCTGCCACCCAGGCGAGCAAATTGCGGAAGGCAGCGGTGGTCGATTCGCGCGTAGTGATCAGGTCTTGCTGGGTAGTGACACTGAAATCTGCCGTGTCGAGTGTGACCTTATGTCGTTTGACCAGCAGCAGGTTGATCTGGGTGATCACGTCGTTAAGGTTGGCCTTGGGGTCTACTTCAACGTAGATCAGGCGCACACGGTCACCCAGGAAGCGAGCAAACTGCGAAGGGGTAAATCTCTGGAATACGACCGTAATAGGAATGTAAACACGAGCGTCGTAATCCGTATTGCCAACCGTGCCTTTTTTTGCCAGAACACCGATCACAGTCAACTTTGTGTTGCCAACTGTAATATATTCGCCAACTGGGTCAGCGGTCCCAAAGAGTTCCTGCGCCATGCTGTACCCGAGCACGGCCACTTTTGTTTTGCGATTTACTTCGGTATCGTTGAAGTAACGTCCCTCGGCGACCGCAATGTCGCGCACGGACGGGAAGCCTGTGGTGGTGCCCAGGATTTCGACCGAGTCCAGTGAAACATCTCCGTATTTGACGGTCTCGCTGGAGGCTTGTTCCACGACCACAGCGCTGACGCCGCTGACTCCGTTCTGGATGGCTGCCGCATCTTCGAAGACCAATCCACCCCCTGACGACTCCTGACCAGGTCGACCACGGCTAAAGGAGGCTTGCACGAAGAGCAGGTTCGAGCCCAGGCTGGTGATCTGTTCCTGGATGGTGGCTTCGGTCCCGGCGCTGATGGCAACCATGATGATGACCGCTGCCACACCGATAATGATGCCCAGCATGGTCAGAAAAGAGCGGATTTTGTTCTTTAGAATCGCTTCCCAGGCGATCCGTATGGCTTCAGATGGTTTCATGAGCGTTCTTCTCTTCAACGGGCTGGTCGTGTTTCTTGCCGTTGTGAACAACGGTTTCTACCAACCCGTCCATAAGGTGAATGGTTCGCTGGGTATGAGCGGCGATGGTCGGGTCATGCGTAACCATGACGATGGTGGTGCCTTGGGCGTGTAACGTGTGCAGCAGGTTCATGATCTCTTCGCCGGAATGACTGTCCAGGTTGCCGGTCGGTTCATCCGCAATGATGATACCGGGATCGTTGATCAGGGCGCGGGCAATCGCCACGCGCTGTTGCTGCCCGCCGGAGAGTTCCTGCGGTTGGTGATCCATGCGGTCCCCCAGGCCGACCAGTTCCAGCATGGCGCGCGCTTTCTCGAGGCCCTCCTCAGTCGTTTTAGGATTGACATGGTTGTAGAGCAGGGGCAGGATCACGTTTTGCAGGGCAGTAGTCCGTGACAGCAGGTTGTAAGCCTGGAAAACGAAGCCAAGTTTCTGGTTGCGGATGGCAGCCAGTTCGATCTTATCGAGGTTGCTGACGTCTTGGCCATCCAGAATATATTGTCCGCTGGTTGGCGTAGACAGGCAGCCCAGGATGTGCATGAGGGTGCTCTTGCCCGATCCCGATGGCCCCATGATGGCCACAAACTCACCCTCGTCAATGTGGACGCTGACGCCTTTCAAGGCCGCCACCTTGACATCGCCCATACCATAGACTTTGGTGATGTCAATCGTCTCGATGATCTTGTGTTTGTTGGTGCTCATCGTGTTGCCGTGATACCAGTAGTGACGACCTCGCCTGCCTGGAGGCCTGATTTGATCTCGGCGATACAAGAATCTTGAATGCCGACTTGAACCACACGCAGGCGTGGCTTGCCGTTTTCAAGGACAAAGAGCGCGTAATTGCCTGGTGAGGTTTCGTGCAAGGCTTCTATCGGGACCAGGACTGCGTTCCTGGCCTGACCGGCGATCACATCCACGGCGGCTGTAGAGCCAGTGGGTAGGTCCAGGCTATCGGACGATTTGTCAAGCTCGACCGTTGCCCTGACCACGGATGTGTTCCCGGAAGCGTACAGACCAGGGTCGACCTCGGTCACCTTGCCGGTGTACTTGGTATCGGGCAAGGCATCGAATGTCACTTCAGCATCATAGCCAACCTGGACGTTGCCCCAGTCGGTTGCATCCAGGTAGACTTCCAGGTAGGGCGTACTCAAGTCTGCAACTGTGGCGACCGTGCCCGAACTGACCGTATCGCCCAGGGTAAGGTCGAGGGTCATTATGGTGCCGGAAATAGGCGCGATCAATTGGGTGGCTTTCAGGCTATCTTCTGCGCTTTTCAGGCTGAGTTGCGCATCTTCCAATTGCGTGAGATTGGTACCGGTAGCGCCATCCGGTACGGCATCCCCTTTCAAAGCTGCCAGATAATCCTGCGCCTCGACCACGGAGGCCTGCGCTAAGGCATAATTTGCCCGTGCTTCAGCGATGTCGACATCTGTCGGGGCAGCAACGTATTTTGTTCTCGTACGTCTATCAACGCGAGTGAAGTTTTCTGGAACATAGTTATTTGTATAGTAATCCTGGCTGCCTTTGAGTTTATCCTGATAGTTGTTCAACGTATCCTGCGCCTGTTTGACCTTCTGATCCGCTTCTGTCGAAGGGGATGCCTTTGCGGCGGCCTGTGCATCCGCCAGGTCTTGCTGGGCCTGGGCAACTTGTTCTTCCCAATAGAGCACGGATGGGCTGAGCACGTATGCCAGGTGACTGCGGGCGCTGTCAACACTTTGCTGGGCAGTTGCGACATCCTGTTCGGCAGTGGCAATTGCATAGGGCGAAGTCAACTCTGCCAGGGCGCGTTTGGCCTGGGTATACTGGATTTGCTGGGTAGAATTATCCAACTCGGCCAGCAATTGCCCGGCTTTCACTACATCCCCTACCTTGGCGTTGATCGTGGTTACCTGCCCGCTCGCGCTAAAGCCAAAAGAGGACTCGGCGGCCGGGACCAAAGTCCCTGTGCCGCTGGCGTAGATGATCAAATCGCCCTGACGTGCGGTAGCGGTCTGCATTGTTGGCGCATCTGTTGTCTGTTTGGGCAGGTAAACCTTTTGGTAATATGCATATCCACCGGCGCCGACCAAAACGACAACAACCAGGGAAATCCACAGAGTTCGCCTGGGATGCTTGGCTAAGAAAGCAGGCATTTTTAATTTGGGCATTAGGGGCTTCCTTCTGCAAAGAAATGAGTTTAATATCTAGAAAAGTATAGTAATAAGTTGTAAAGAAAAGGAGGGGAAATTGTGAAGGAATTGTGTGGATTTTGTGCAAAAGCTTCCGCACCTGTCAACAGAGTAACGTTACAAAATACATAATTGACTTTATTTTTTTTATGCCTTACAATGCATGTTGAAATGTGAAAATTATCACAAAACCGTCTGAGTAAGAGCCAAAGGACGGTATTGGGAGCATCTTGGAGAGCCATCAGTTTCTGTGACCTTTATTGAGGGTCAGGAGGAGGGCCTATGCAACGTGCTTCCATCGAAAGTGTGTGCCCGTATTGTGGGGTTGGGTGTGGTTTGTATATCAACACCGAAGCGGGCAAGATCACCGGCCTGGATTACATGACTGAACATCCTGTCAGCGAGGGGGCGTTATGTCCGAAGGGAAACGCCAGTCTGGACATTGTTTATCACCATGACCGATTGCTCTACCCCATGCAACGCACAGAGAGCGGCTTCGAGCGCATCGAATGGACCGATGCGCTGAATACCGTTGCAGCGCGCCTGAACCGCATCCAGGCCGAATCCGGGCCGGATGCGCTGGGTTTCCTGGCTTCGGCCAAGGCCACCAATGAGGAGAACTACCTTTTCCAAAAACTGGCGCGCATGCTGGGGACAAATAATGTAGACCATTGCGCCCGTCTCTGACACAGCCCTACAGTGGCCGGTCTGGCCGCTACCCTGGGTTCAGGCGCGATGACCAATCCCATCGTTGACTTAGCAAACGCCGACTGCATCTTTGCGATTGGCTCCAATTTCGCGGAAAATCATCCCATCGTCTCGCGCTGGGTGTTGGACGCGAAACAGCGCGGCGCGACGATTATCGTTGCCGATCCGCGCTTCACTCCCACCGCCTGGTCTGCCGATCTGTTTCTGCCGCTTTTACCCGGCACCGACACCTCGCTCATCAATGCCATGATGAACGTAATCATCGAAGAGGGTCTTTGGAACGATGACTTCGTCCAGTCGCGGGTGGAAGGCTTTGACGAGTTGCGTGATGTGGTCTCGCAGTATTCGCCGGAGCGCGCCGCGAAGATAACCGGCGTTCCAGCGGAAGATATTGTCAAAGCAGCGCGGGCTTACGCCACCTCAACTGCTTCTTCTATTGTGTATTGCATGGGTATCACCCAGCACACCTGCGGCACCGAAACGGTCAAGAACCTGGCTAACCTGGCCATGTTGACCGGGCAGATCGGACGGCCGGGGACGGGCGTCAATCCGCTGCGTGGGCAGGACAACGTGCAGGGCGCCTGTGATATGGGTGCGCTACCGAATGTTTATCCCGGATACCAGCCAGTGGCCGATGAAGCCAACCGCGAGAAATTTGCCAAAGCCTGGGGTATGGAAGTTGAGCAAATCTCGCCCAAGCCGGGATTAACGCTGGTCGAGATGACCCAGGCTATTGATGAAGGCAAACTGCGCGGCATGCTCATCTTGGGCGAAAATCCCGTTGTGGGGGACCCGAACGCCGCCCACGTAGCCGCAGCGCTCAAGAAACTGGATTTCCTGGCCGTGATCGAAATTTTCCCGACTGAAACAACCGAACTGGCCCATGTGGTCTTGCCAGCCGCATCGTTTGCTGAGAAACGCGGCACCAAGACAGCTACCGACCGCCGCGTGCAATGGTTGGAACGCGCTGTCGAACCGGTTGGCGAAGCTATGGCCGATTGGAAGATCATCTGTCGCCTGGCGGCACGCATGGGTTTCGAGAAGGTCTTCACCTATCCGCACGAGGAAGCCATCTTTTACGAAATCCGCGCGATGGTGCCCAGCTATGCTGGCCTCAGCCCGGAACGTTTGCAGAAGACCATCGGCGGCATCCCCTGGCCGTGCCTGGCCACGGATGATCCAGGTACGTCGATCCTGTATACCAAATCCTTCAACCGTCCCGGCGGTAAAGGCCAGATGATACCTGCCGAATACATCCCGCCTGCGGAAACGCCCACGGACGAATATCCACTCGTGCTGACCAGTGGACGAGTGGTGCTGCACTACAACGCCGGTGCGATGACGCGCCGTACAAAATCTCTGCAAGAGCGCGAGCCGGAACTGTTCGTACAGGTCAACCCGCAGACCGCTGAGTTGTACGGGGTAGGGGAGCAGGCCGAAGCGTTGGTTCAGACGCGCAGAGGAGAAGCCAAAGCAAAGGTGCGCATCACCCGCCGCATCCCGCCCGGGGTGCTGTTCATGCCCTTCCATTTCCCCGAAATGAATCTTCTGACTAACGACGCGCTCGACCCGACCGCCAAGATCCCTGAATACAAGGTGGCCGCCTGCCGCATCCGACCGGTGGAGGAAGGAGACGGCCATGCCTAAAGTCTTTTATCTAGATGTGACACGCTGCACCGGCTGCCGCTCGTGCGAAGTGGCCTGTGAGCGCGAACACCACGGCCGCCCGAACATGTTCGTGCAGGTGATCGATGAAAGTTATGCCGTGCCGATCAACTGCCGCCACTGCGAAGAAAACCCCTGCATGGAGGTCTGCCCCACACAGGCCATCCACCGTGAAACGCCAGATATCGTCTCGATTGCGTCGATGAAGTGTATCGGTTGCCAGCTTTGCACGCTGGCCTGCCCGTTTGGCGCCATCTGGTTCGATAAATTGAACAAAGTGGCCCGCAAATGCGATCGCTGCCTTTCCCGCCTGGAACGCGGCGAAGAACCGGCCTGCGTGACCACTTGCTCGGCGCGGGCGCTGGCCTACGGCGAAATGCACGAAATGATGGCGCTGGCCGAAGAACGTGGCGAGCACGCTATCTTCCATCGCTCCAGCGGTGACTTCGGTACGCTGGTGACCATCCCGCGCAGTTGGAACGGAAAAGGAGAGTGACATGCTGACTGACACCAAAACAACCATCTCTCATGACTTACAGGAGCGTTTGCAATCCCCTTACCTGCGGATCAACGAAATCCGCGGCGACATGGTGATTACCAGCGCTTCGCCCCAGGACCTGGTGCCTGCTGTCCGTTTTATTAAGGATATGCTCGGCGGACGGTTCATCACCTCTGCCGGAGCCGATACGCGTCCATTAACCGGCATGTACCAGGTGACGCAGTTATTCGCGCTCGACAAAGAAAAAGCCTTCCTGGTGCTGAACGTGGAAGTCGACCCTGCACAAGCCAGTATCCCAAGCTTCACGGATATCATCCCTGGCGCGGGCTGGGCTGAGCGCGAAGTTTATGACATGATCGGTGTGGAACCGCTAGGTCATCCCGATCCGCGCCGCCTGGTGTTGCCCGACGACTGGCCGGATAACGTTCACCCGCTGCGCAAGGATTTCAAGGTGGACGAACGCCCGCCCGCCGTGCCGGAGAACAAAGTGCGCATCAACATCCCGCCCAAGGATGCCAGCGTGCTGCCGATTGGCCCGTTCTTTCCTACGCTGGAGGAGCCGGTCTTCATTAACCTGTTCGTGCATGGCGAAGAGATCGTTGGCATGGACTATCGCGGTTTCTACGGTCATCGCGGCGTGGAGAAACTGGCCGACGCCGAGTTGACCTACCAGCAGGTGCCATATATCGCCGAGCGCATCTGCGGCATATGAGGGTGCGTTCACAGTACGTGTTACTGTCAAGCGATTGAAAAAGCCGCAGGGATCGAAGTTCCCCGCCGCGCCCGTTATGTCCGCACTGTCCTGCTCGAATTGGAACGCATCCACAGCCATTTGTTGTGGGTCGGACTGGCCTGTCACTTCATCGGGTTTGATACGCTCTTTATGCAGTCCTGGCGTATTCGCGAACCGGTCATGTGGCTGACCGAGTACCTGACCGGAAACCGCAAGACCTATGGCATGAACAAGGTCGGCGGCATAGCCCGAGACCTGCCACCCGATGCGATGGAACGCATCCTGCCTGTGGTCGGAAAAATCGAGACCGAGACGCTGGGGGTTGTGGACGCCATTCTAGGTGACTCATCCCTGCAGGCGCGCCTGGCCGGGACGGGCATCATCACACCCGAAGATGCGCGCGCCTTCTGCGTAGTGGGTCCCACTGCGCGCGGTTCCGGCGTAGACATCGATGCGCGCCGCGACCATCCCTTCGCTGCCTATGATGAAGTGGAGTTTGAAGTCTGCGTGGAGCAGGGCTGTGACATCTGGGCACGCACGCTGGTACGCATCCGTGAGACGATTGAATCGATCAAGATCGTCCGCCAACTTCTGGATAAGATGCCCGGTGGCCCGGTGATGGCCGAATTCGATGAAATCCCGCCCTATCAGGTGGGCGTCAGTTCGGTGGAGGCGCCGCGCGGCGAAGTCCACCACTACGCTATGACCGGCCCGGATAACCGTCCGTACCGCTGGCGGGTACGTGCCCCATCCTACAACAACCTGCAAGTCATCCCCTCCATGCTGCGCGGGCAGAAGATCGCCGATGCGCCCATCAGTGTGGGCAGCCTTGACCCGTGTTTTTCCTGCACAGAGCGTATGGCTGTAATCGATAAGGATAGCGGTGTGACCAAGATTTATAAGCAGGAAGAATTGCTGGAAAAGTTCAACAAGTCAAAAGAGTTCTGATAGGGAGGCGGAAGACGATGTTTAAACACACGATTTCCGAACTCAAAGAAGCCCTGGTCTGCCTGCAAGCCGGCCAGGTGACGCTGCATTATCCTTTCGAGCCGAGTGTGGTGGAAGATACCTTCCGTGGGCGGCCTGTGCTTAATACGCGCAAGTGTATGTGCTGCGGTGCCTGCGCCAATGCCTGCCCGGCGCGTCTGATCACGCTGACCGACAGTGACGGTATCCGCGCCCTGCATTTCGAACTGGGACGCTGCACTTACTGTGGCAACTGCCGGGATGTCTGCCCGCAGGAAGCCATAGAAATGTCGACTCAGTTTGAGACAGCTACAGCTAATCCAGAAGATATAGTCATCCACGCCGAGTTTTACCTGCAAACCTGCCGTGAGTGTGGTGCGGTGATCGCCACGCAACGCGAAGTGGACGTGGTGCGAGAAAAGCTGAGCAATAGCCCGGTGATCTCCAATTACGCCGATTACTTTGACCTGTGCATCACCTGTCGCCGCAAAGGCGCCATCCATGCTCCGTCGCTAACGCTGGAGGTAGTGCCATGAACAAAGCCTTTGAATGGTGCTTCAAGAAATCCGTCTGGGTTTATCACGTCAATGCGGGTGGCTGTAACGGTTGTGACATCGAAATCCTGGATGCACTCACGCCTTACTATGATGTGGAACGTTTCGGCATCAAGCTGGTGCATACTCCCCGTCATGCGGATGCGCTGCTCGTGGCCGGACCCGTTACCCGTCAGGTGCGGGAACGGGTCTTGCGCATCTTACGATGCCACACCCGATCCCAAGCTCGTCATTGGGGTAGGGATCCTGCGCCATGGGCGGCGGCATCTGGCATAACTCCTACGCCACCCTGGGCGGACTGGGGAACATACTATCGGTCGCTATTTACGTTCCTGGCTGCCCGCCCAGGCCTGAAGCCATTCTCTATGGCGTAGCCCAGGCGCTTGGACTGGTCCCGCAGCAGGTCAAGAAGCAGGAATACGTGGAGGTGACATACTATGAACTTGTCAATCCCTTCCCTTGGCCTCTTGCTCTACACGCTGGTCTTCCCTGGCTTCCTGTTTACCGCTGTTGTTGGTTTATTTCTGACCTGGGTCGACCGCAAAGTGACGGCCATCGTCCAGAGCCGCATGGGACCGCCCTGGTTCCAGCCTTTTGCAGACATTGGAAAACTGCTTTCCAAGCGTATGATCGTTCCGCGCGGTGTGCGGACGGTCGGCTTTATCGGCGCGCCGCTGCTTTCGGTGGCGGGTGCAACTCTGGCCTCGGTGATTATCTTTCTGGCACTATTCAACCCGTCCGTCGGCTTCATGGGTGACCTGATCGTACTGGTCTATCTTTCGATGATGCCCGCGATTGCATTGATCATCGGTGGCGCTTCATCGCGCAGTCCGTTCGGAGCGATTGGCGCCAGCCGCGAGATGAGCATGGTGCTGGCCTACGAAGTTGGCTTCCTGCTGGCAGTGGTAACGGTCATTATGCAGACCGGCTCGATCCGCTTCGCTGACATCCTGGCTTACCAGGCCCAAAACGGCCCGGTGCTGTGGAGCTTATCCGGTTTCATCGCTGCGGCAGTCATGCTGCTGTGCATGCAGGCCAAGTTGGGCTTCCTGCCCTTTGACATCAGCGAAGCTGACACAGAGTTGATCGGCGGTCCATTGGCCGAATACTCCGGTGTGGGACTGGCGCTCTTCAAACTCTCGCGGGCAATGATGTTCTTCTTCCTGCCCGTTTTCATGGTGCTGATTTTCAGCGGCGCACCGCAACTTAGCCTGCTCTCCATTTTAGGCTTCCTGGTGAAATTGCTGACCGTGCTGGTGCTGTTGATCCTGATCAAAATCACCCACGCCCGCCTGCGCCTCGATCAGGCCCTGCGCTTCTTCTGGACAGAAGGTTGGCCTGGCAGGGTTGGTGGCTGTAGCGTTCGCCCTGCTGGGCTTATAGGAAGGAGGCCAATATGCTTGCAATTGCTACCTTTGGCATCCCAATCCTGGGTTCCATTTTGACCTTGATTGCTGATCGCATCAACGGCCTGCTGCGTAACGCCCTGGCCGTACTGACGGTTGCGGCGACGCTGGCCTGTGCCTTGCTGCTCATCCCGATTTCGACTGAAGCAAGAACCATCATGCTTGGGCCATCGACCATCCCTGGCTTTGGCTTCAACTTCATTGTGGATGGCCTGGGCGTGTACGTGGCGATTACGTCCGCATTGATCGGATTGTTGATCGTGGTGTATTCGGTTGGCTACATGCGTGACTATGAACACCTGGGTGAATACTACTTCCTGGTGGTGCTCTTTCTGGGCGCTATGATGGGACTGGTGCTCTCGGCCAATTTGCTTCTGATCTACATCTTCTGGGAAATCACCGCTATCTGCTCATGGCGCTTGATCGGCTTCTTCCGTGACCCGGAACACCTGCGTAGTGCGGATACAGCCCTGCTGATGACGGTCTTTGGCTCTTTCTTCATGCTGGTCGGCATGGAAATGGTCTGGCATGAAACTGGTACGCTCACTGTGGCGGCCATCCGTGGACATGCTGTCAGCGATTTGGCGATGTTCTTCATGTTCATCGGCATCCTGGCCAAGTCGGCGCAGGTGCCGCTGCAGATCTGGTTGCCGGCCGCGGGCGTAGCGCCTTCGCCCGTGACCGCGTTACTCCACGCGGCGGTGTTGGTGGTGATCGGCGTCTTCGCTTTTGCGCGCATCTTCATCGGTGCCTTCAACTTGCCCGCCAACTGGCAGGTTTACACATCCATCGTCGCCACGCTGACCATCCTGATTGCGGGCGGTGCAGCGCTGGTGGAAAATAACGCCAAGCGCATCCTGGCTTACTCCACACTGGGACAGTTGGCTTATGTTTATCTCGGCTTTGCCAGCATGACCACCATTGGCATCGTCGGCGGGTTGGTTTTCCTGCTGGCGCATAGCTTGGCCAAAGCAGGATTATTCCTGTGCGTGGGCATCATCGAACACAAAACCCACACCAAAGACATCCGTGAGTTGGGCGGCATGTTCCGCAACTTCCCCGTGACCGCTATTGCCTTTATTCTGTGTGCGTTGACCATCATCGGCTTCCCGCCTTCGGCTGGTTTCGTTGGCAAGATGATGATCATCATGGGCGCTCTGCAGGGCGGCAAGGTCATTTTCGCGGCGCTGGCGGTGCTCGGCGCGTTGCTCAGCCTGGGCTATATGCTGCGTTTGTTCAATGCCGTTTTCCTCGGTCAGAACACGCGTTGGAAGGACATCCGTGAGGGTACGCCCGGCATGGTGTTGACCGTGGTCACGTTTGCCGTGCTGTCCCTTTTGGCCGGACTGGCTGTCTCGCCGCTGCTGGATGTTGTCCAGGTGTTGGTGGGGCAGATGACAGGATAGCCCTCACCCCCGGCCCCTCTCCCAAAGGGAGAGGGGGGAGGATCAATGAATATAATTCTTTTCTACCCAATCGCTGTGCCCGTCCTCGTCGGGTTGATCTGCTTATTGACACGGAAGCAGGCCAGAGTCGTGGCGTGAAGCGTTGCTGGTCGTCACCACGATTGCCTCGCTGGCGCTTGTCCATCTTCCTGTTCATCCAGCCTGACCTGTCTATTTCTATCCGCTGGTTGCAACTCACCCCCACGCTAACCATCGGCTTTGATCTGCAAACGTCGGCATTTGCCCGCTTCACACTTGTTACGATTGCCTCATTCGGCCTGCTGGCGGGATTGTATTCGCTGCCCTTCATGCGCTCGCACCCGCGCCACCGCGAATATTATGCCTACTTCCTGATGGCGTTAGGCGTGACGAGTGGTGCGGTGCTGGCTGGCAATCTGGTGCTGCTGCTGTTCTTCTGGGAGTTACACGGTTTCCTGCTCTTCCTGATGGCGGGGCTGAACGGGGACTCGGCGCTGCGGGCCTCCACGCGGACGTTGATGATCGCGGGTATTGGCGACTTGACGCTGATGCTGGGCATCGGTCTTCTCTGGACGCAGACTGGCTCGTTGTCCATCGGGGGGCTCGCGGCCCTGGCTTTGGTTCCGTCAACTCCCACGCTGGGAGCGGCCTTCGTGTTGATGGCGTTGGGAGCCTTTGCCAAGGGCGGCATCATGCCGCTACATACCTGGATTCCCGCCATCTCGACCGAGACACCCATGACAGTGATGGGCTACTTCACCTCGCTGGACAAGATGCTGGGCTTCTACCTGCTGACAGTGCTGTCGCTGCAAATTTTCGACATCTCCGGCTGGGCGGGCTGGTTTCTGATGACTGTTGGAGCCGTGACGCTGCTGGGCGGTGTGCTGATGGCGGTCATCCAGAAGGACTTCCGCCGCATGCTGGCTTTCCACTCGGTCTCGCAGGTCGGGTATATGGTCATCGGTATTGGTACGGGTTCGGCCATCGGCGTGATTGGCGGGCTGTTCCATCTGCTGAACATGATCATCGTCAAAGGTAGCCTGTATCTGTGCGGTGGCTCGGTGCAGTACCGGACGGGAAAGACCAAATTCGACGACTTGGGCGGCCTGGCCAAATCCATGCCGTGGACGTTTGTCTCCACGCTGATCGCTTCGCTGGCGATTGCGGGTGTGCCGCCGCTGAACGCCTTTGTCTCGAAATGGATGGTCTACCAGGGCATCATCGAACGCGGCGGGACGGCTTTTCCGCTCTTTCTGCTGGTCGCAATGTTTGGCTCCGCCCTGACGCTGGCCTCCTTCATGAAATTGCTCTACTCGATGTTTTGGGGCGACAAGCCCGCCGAACTGGGCGAAGTCAAGGAATCGCCCTGGACGATCACTCTGCCCATCTTCCTGTTGGGACTGTTTGCAATTGGCTTTGGCGTATTCTATCGCTGGCCGGTCGCTGCGCTGATCACACCGATTTTAGGGGCAAATGCGCAGGTCGTCACGCTGGGATTGTGGAATTCTGGCCTGGCGGCTGTTTTGCTGATCGCCAGTCTGCTGGTTGGATTGGTTATCTACTGGGCCGGACGTCCGCGCCGTAGCGTGGAAGCTGATGTTTTCCTGGGTGGCGAAGTGCTCGACCCTGAAGTCTATCGCGTGCCCGGAACGCATTTCTATGGCCCGGTCAAAGACATGGATGGCTTGAAGCAAGCCTATGCCATGGCCGACCACGGCTCATTCGATTTTTATCTGCAGGGTACATTGCTTACGCGGCGTATTTCGCGTTGGATTTATAAATACATCGACCAGGCGTTGGCCGACTTCTATCAGGAAGTCATCCCGGCCTTGCTCTCGTTGGTAGGAGAAATCCTGCACGTGCTCAATAGGCGCATGGTGCTGACACGCATCTTGTGGGGGCTGTATGCGCTGGGTGGGGTGGCAATCCTGTTCATGCCGAACCAGTACGAAATCATCACACTGACGCGTATCATCGCCTGCGTAGGCATGATCGGTTGGGCCTTCCTGGCCTGGGTCGAAACTGATTTACAACACATGCTGGTGCTGGCAGCTACCAGTCAATTCGGATTTGTGGTGCTGGGTATCACGCTTTCATCGGCGGTGGCATTGTCGTATCTGGCAACGGGTAGCGTCGCTTTGCTGGTGTTGTTTGCTGTGACGCTTTTTATCCGCCGTAACCTGCACACTACGACAATTGACCAAATGTCCGGTCTGGCAGGCAAGATGCCGGTGGCCTTTGTCTTCTTCGTGCTGGCGGCCCTGTGGCTCTCGGGTTTGCCGCCCTTTGGCAGCTTCTTCAGCAAGTTCCTGCTGGGCGTCGCGGCGGGTGAGATCAGCCCGTTCCTGACGATTGCCATCACTGGCGCGGCCATCCTGACGTTAGCCTATTTGTTGAAGCCTATCCGGCGATTCCTGGGGTCTGAATGAATGCTTCCCTAAAGAATTAGCTGATAACGCAAACCGGTCAGAAATTTGATTTCTGGCCGGTTTTTGATGGATACTCTTGAGCAGGTCTGTTCCGGATCGCGCTCTTCACTAAAATAAGGGAAGAATACGGTAGATAATGATTCCCTTGCCGTCTGCGTAGTCAGGAAATCCCAAAAACCCGATAACATTTTCGATCAATGACTAATGCCCGAATTGGTATTCCCAATCTTTCTTATAGTCTTATTGGATTAAGGCTAAAAACTTTGGGAAATAGGTGGAATCTCATCTCATTACGCTATGAAATATATATTACGCTTTTTGTGAATTCGACCGATTAATCAGCCATATTGCGTGCAAAGCTATTAAAAATTCTGTTGAAAGTGTATTTTAAATACAAATGCGATGCAAAAATCACCAGAATCGATGCCAAAAATCTACGTAAATCTATTTCACATAAGCCGTATATTACAGCCGTATATTACATATTTATTAAATTTTAATTGACAGATGTCACTATTTATTTCTATAGAATTTAGCAATAATACTATATAGCTATAGCAAACTATGGCAAATTATAGCAAATAGTCGCAAACATATGGAAATTAAACTACTGACCGCCAAGCAAGTTCAAGAACTCCTGCATGTTGATCGTACAACAATATATCGCATGCTCAAAGATGGGCGTTTAGCCGGTGTGAAAGTGGGACAGCGCTGGCGATTTTCTGCACAGGAAGTCGATGATCTGCTCTCTGGAACAGTTCGTCTGGACAATGAACCCCCACCGGTTTCTCAGGATGCACTACCTTTGCATTGTATGCAGCCTGTACAGGATGTTTTTGCCGAAATTGCCCACGTGGGTTCAGTTACAACGAATAATAAGGGGCAGCCACTTACTCGCGTCAGCAACTCGTGTGATTTTTGTAAGTTGATTATGGGGAGTGAGGATGGACGGCAAGCCTGTGCCGAATCTTGGCGCACACTGGCTCAACAAACGAATCAATCACCAGAATTCATAAGATGCCATGCTGGTTTGCAGTATGCGCGTGCTCGCATCGAAGTGGGGGGAGAATTGATTGCTAACTTGGTTGCGGGACAATTCTACGTAAACAAGCCTGAACCCGAAGAAGAAGAGGAACGCTTACAGGCGTTAGCGAAAAAATATTATATTGATAAAAATTTGTTGGGTCAGGCAGCAAAACAGATTTCGATATTGGATGCTCGTAAAGTTTCTCAAATTAGTGGTTGGCTAAATCGTGTGGCTAATACCTTTGAACAGATCAGTTCAGAGCGCGCCAGTCTGATGTACCGCCTCGAGCAGATTTCGGTCATGAGCAGCATCAAGCTGGACAGAACTTAATGATGTCTTAATGTATTCTTTAAGTGGAGATAAATGCTTCCACCAATGAAATGTATAGAATGAAATTGCACAATTTTTCACAAAACTACTCCAGGAGGTACCGTGATGCCCACAAAATTTGATCAAGAGCTCGATTGTTCAGGTTTGGCCTGCCCCATGCCCATTTTGAAGACCAAGAAGGCCATTGATGCGCTGCAGACCGGCCAGGTGCTCAAGATGGTTGCCACTGACCCGGGCTCGCTCCCCGATGTCCAGGCCTGGACATCAAAGACCGGTCATGAACTGCTTGAGCATGAGAAAGATGGCGATAAGTTCATCTTCTACATCAAGAGAAAGTAACAAAAAAACCTGCCAGTTTGGGCAGGTTTTTGTTATCAAACTAATCCTATCTAAATTCTGAAATTCTAAAGGAAAAGAATATGAGCGATAACAACGGAAAAATTGTTTTAATGTGCACACACGGACCTGAAGATCCGGAACGCGCCACAATCCCCTTTGTGATTGCTACTGCAGCCCAGGCATCGGACATCCCAGTGCTAATCGGTTTTCAAGTCAATGGGGTAATGTTAGCACGTAAGGGTTGCCCCGAACATGTCTTTGCAGCCGGATTTCCACCTCTCAAAGAATTGATGGATATTTACATTGAAAGTGGCGGTGAATTATTCGTCTGTGGACCGTGTGTGCAATCACGCAAGATCAATATTGAAGAAGAGTTTATTGAAGGCGCTAAGGTAGTTAATGCTGCAACCTTTGCAAAAGAAATCTCCGAAGCGGCCAATGTGCTTGTTTATTAGGAAAAGGAGCTAGAAATGACCGCAAAACGTCTGGCAATTATCGCCGAGCATGGAACGTTAGATGCTGCTTATCCCCCGTTTATTCTGGCAACGGCCGCAGTGGCGATGGATATGGAAGCAGCAATCTTCTTCACATTCTATGGTCTGGAGATTCTGAAAAAAGGAAAAGTGGACAAGCTTCAGGTTTCGCCTATTGCCAATCCGGCCATGCCACAGCCTGTATCTGGCATTTCTATACCGAACATCCTGGGCATGTTGCCAGGTATGACCGCTGTGGCAACCGGTATGATGAATGGTTGGATGAGAAAAGCCAACGTTGCGAAGTTGAGCGAACTGATGGAAATAGCCATCGAAATGGATGTGCGCATGATTGCTTGCCAGATGACTATGGATGTAATGGGGATTAAAAAGGAAGATCTGATCGATGGCATCGAGATTGGCGGCGCTGCAACTTTCCTGGAATTTGCCAGTGAGGATGCAATTACTCTTTCGTTCTAACCACACCTAAAAACTCGAAAAGGAGAGTTAGTATGGATAAAGTTTTGATTATTATGACCAGCGGCCCGGACACTCCCCGTCGCTGCGCAACGCCGTTTTTCTTCGCCACCCTGGCTGCGGCAATGGACTACGAGGTAAGCATGTTCTTTACGATCGACGGCACCCTGCTGCTCAAGAAAGGCATGGCTGAAACAATCTACCCCAAGACGGGCGGCAAACCGGTCAGTGATTTTCTCAAGGATGCCATGGAAGCCGGGGTCAAGTTCACGGCCTGCACGGCCTCGATGGAGTTGCACGACCTGAAACAAGAAGACCTGATCGATGGCATCAAAATGGTTGGAGGGGCTGCCATGTGGCAGATGTCTGAAGACAGCAAGACGCTGACCTTTTAGTTTCCAGGAGGAATGTTCAAATGACTGAAATTCGTGGATGTAATTTGCCGGATGATCTGTATTATTTGATAGAGAAGCATGTTTGGGCCAAACCCATCGCAGATGGCCTCTTGCGTGTCGGTATGACCGCAGTAGCCGGGAAATTATCCGGAGGTAAGCTGGCAGCCGTGACGATCAAGAGCAGGGCAATTGGTCAGGAAGTAGCCCAGGGCAAGAGCGTTGCGACGATTGAAAGCAGCAAGTTTGTCGGTCCGGTACCTGCTCCTGTAACCGGCGTGCTGGTACGCGGAAATGACAAACTGGATTCTGATCCAAACCTGGCAGTCTCTGATCCCTACGGTGAAGGTTGGATCGCCGAGATCAAACCCTCCAATTGGGATGGTGAGAAAGGCAAATTGGCGACCGGCGCAGACGGTCTGGCTGCATATCAGAAAAAGCTCGAAGCAGACAATATCTCTTGTGAATAGATCGTGTAAGAGCATTGGCAGAGCAACTTTGCCAAGCTTCTAGTAATACTCCAGAGGAGGAGGATATGCCCGAAGAAACGATTGCTCAAAGCTTAAGGAAAAAAGGCGTGTCGCGTCGTGATTTCCTGAAGCTGGGTGGAATGTTGGCAGCAGCTATGGGATTGAACATCGCCCCACCGGTCTCTGCCAGCGGCCTGCCTACCAAGTTGGCACGTGGCTATCGTGTTGACCGTGCCATTATTGATGCGCTGGAAACCAAATCACGCCTTCCGGTGATCTGGCTGGAATTCCAGGATTGTGCCGGCTGTACGGAGGCCATCAGCCGCTCGGATTCGCCCACCCTGGTCAACTTGGTGCTCAACACCTTGACTATCGAATATCACGAGACACTTTCAGCGGCAGCTGGTTTTCAGATCGAACAGGCCAAGCAGGACGCGATGAAGAAATATGCCGGCCAGTACATCCTGGTCGTCGAAGGCAGCATCCCGTTTGGGAACAATGGCGTGTACTGCACGATTGGCGGGCGGACTGCAGTCGATCTGTTGCAGGAAGCCGCTGCAGGCGCAGCCGCGATCATTGCCACAGGCAACTGCGCTTCCTTTGGTGGCATTCCCAAGGCAAAACCCAACCCGACAGATGCCAAAGGCGTTTGGGAGATCATTACGGACAAGCCGGTTGTAAACATCCCTGGCTGCCCGGCTATCCCGGAAGTCAACCACGGGTACCATTGCTCATTTTGCCATTTTCGGTGCCCTGCCTGAACTGGACGGCCTGCACCGCCCCATGCCCTTCTATGGTAACACTGTACATGACCGCTGTCTGCGCCGCCCGTTCTATGAGGCCGGCAAGTTTGCCGACTCGTTCGACGACGATGGCGCACGCCAGGGCTGGTGCCTGTACAAACTGGGCTGTAAAGGTCCGACGACCTACAACGCCTGCGCTTCTATTCGTTGGGATGCAGGCTTGTCGTTCCCGGTCCAATCCGGACATCCATGCCTGGGCTGTTCTCAACCTGACTTTTGGGATGGCGGCGGTTTCTACCAAGGCCAATCGGCTCCTCTTGACCGTCCGGCAGTAACCGTAGCCGGAGCAGCAGCCGCGGTCGGTGTGGTGGCCGGACTGGGGCTAGGAGCAGCCAACCGGTCTCAGAAGAAGCGAGCCGCACAGGCCGGCGAGCAAAAGAAAGAGTAGGAGGAAACCATGAATTGGAACGATGTACTCGAATTTGCACGTGGCCCACTCTTCTATGCATCATTGCTGATTTTTGTGGGCGGGATGATTTATCGCCTGGTGCGCATCCTGATGTTGGGTTGGTCGAAAGATCATATCCCGGCCAAAGGTAGCAAGGCGGGCGGAGTGGTCAAGACTTACCTTGAAGGGTATTCTGGTGTGGCCATTTATCCCGTGGGTGAAGCGCACCTACAGTAGGAACCCGGTCATCTACCTGGCGGGCGGTCTATTCCACCTGGCGTTGTTTACCGTCCTGATCCTGGGAACGGCGCATATGCTGGTCTGGAAAAGTCTGCTCGGATTTGGCTGGCCGACCCTGCCTTTGCCCATTGTGGACTGGATGGCAGCGGTTGGCATCGTGGCGATGCTGGGTCTTCTCATTCACCGCATTGTTAACCCGGTCATGAAACTGATCACCGGCCTGGCCGAATGGACCAACTGGTCGTTGGTCTTCCTGCCGATGGTGACGGGTTACATCATGACCCATCACCTGTTCTTCCGCTACGAAGTGCTTTTCAGCCTGCACATGCTGGCGTGGATTGTTGTTGATCTGGATCCCGTTCAGCCGGATTGCCCATTTCATTTTCTACTTCTTCTCCCGCACTATCCATGGGCAAGAATTTGGCAAGCGCGGCGTGTCGGTATAGGAGGTGTGACATGACTGCGACAAATCAAGCAATGGAAGCTTTTGTTCACGAAACAGGCGGATGGGTAGCTTCACAATTGGAAGCCTGCACCCGCTGTGGAATGTGCGCGGAGGCCTGTCACTTCTACCAGGCGACGGGCAACCCGGAATACGCACCTGTTTGGAAAATAGAACTGTTGCGCCGGGCCTACGAGCAGCGTTTCACCCTGGTCTGGGAAGTATTAAACTGCTCTTCGGCATCGACAAGCGCGTCACCGATGACGGACCTGAACCATTGGAGTGAATTCAATTACTATGCCTGCACGGTCTGCAACAAGTGCTCGATGGTCTGTCCAATGGGCATCGACCTGGGATCACTGTTACACGGCGTACGCGCTGGACTGGCCGCGGCGGGGGCTGTTCCTGATGACCTGATGGCCGCTGTCAACAAGCAAATCGATGAAGGCAGCCCGCTGGGTATGACCGCGTGGTCTGGGATGAGCGCCTGGAATGGGTGGCGGATGAATGGGAAGTTGAAATTCCGCGCGATGTCAAGGGCGCAGATACGCTGGTGGTCTTCTCTTCCATCGAAGTGATGAAATTCCCCACCAATATTGCTGCCATCGCCAAAGTGCTCAATAAGGCTAGGCGAAAAATGGACTGTCAGCAGCAAGGCACGCGAGGTCGTCAATTTCGGTTTCTACGAAGGCAGTGAGGAGCATACCAAGCTGTTCTTGAGCCGGGTGCTGGAAGGCGCCAAAGAATTGGGCGTCAAGCGCATCGTTGTGACCGAATGTGGTCATGCCTACGATGCCCTGCGCTGGCATGCCGCACAACTTCATACCGAAACCAAATGACTTTGAAATCACGCATATCACCGGTGTGCTTGGCGAACTGGTCGGCTCGGGCGGATCAAGGTCAAACCTGGCTTTTTCGATGAGAACGACAGCGGAACGATCACTTTCCACGATGCCTGCAAGATTCAGCGCAAGGGCGGGCACATCAAGGAGCCGCGTGACATTCTCAATATTCTGGCGCCCAAATCCTTCAAGGAAATGACGCCCAACCGCGAAGAGGCTATTTGTTGCGGTGGTGGTGGTGGCGTGATTGCCATCAAGGCTGCCGACCCGATCGCGCTATGCATCCTTCGAATTGAAGATCGACCAGGTCAATAAGGTTGGTGCCAAAACTGTGGCCATGTGTTGTTCCAACTGCCGCTTGCAATTCACCGATGGTGTCGATCATTTCAAACTGGATTGGAAAGTCACCGGGCTGGCCCAGATGGTTGCCGACGCCATGGTGGAATAGGAGGTTGAAATGGCATCCTCGTTTGCGATTACACCTGTTGAAAGGGGTATTGTTCGCTGTCAAGCATACCGGAGAATTCACACCGAACGAAATTCAGTCGTTGGCCGACGTTCATGCTTGACTACCGTGGTAAGTTGCTGATTGATCTGACTGGTTCAACCGGAGAGGAATGCAGCCGGCATATCAAGCATTTTCGCCCGATGATGCCGACGGCGGCCATTTTTGGGGCACCCATAGACCCATCAATTCTCGAAGTTCCAGACAGCTACTACACGCATGATGTGCAGCACTTCAAAACCGAAAAAGAAGCCTGGAATGGCTTCGAAATCAGTAGGAGGACAGCATGGCACAAAGATTAGTTGTAGATCCCATTACCCGTATTGAAGGTCACCTACGTATTGAAGCCGAGGTGGATCAGAGCAATACCATCACCAAGGCTTATTCTTCTGGCACGATGGTGCGCGGCATTGAGATCATTCTGAAGAGATCGCGACCCACGCGAAGCCTGGGCCTTTACCCAGCGCGCTTGCGGGGTGTGCACCACCGTGCATTCCTTTGCATCCATCCGCTCGGTGGAAGATGCTTTGGATATCCAAATCCCCAAAGCCGCTAACCTGATGCGCAACCTGATGATTGCCCAGCAGTACGTGCATGACCATGTGATGCATTTCTATCACCTGCACGCTTTGGATTGGGTGGATGTGGTCTCAGCGCTCAAGGCCGACCCGGCACAGACCTCCGTCATCCAGCAGAGCATTTCCCCCTGGCCGAATTCATCCCCGGCTTACTACGCCGACGTCCAGTCGAAGGTGCAGGGCATTGTAGACAGCGGCCAACTCTCGATCTTCGCCAACGCTTATTGGGGCCATCCGGCTTACAAGCTTCCTCCGGAAGTCAACCTGCTGGCCGTGGCGCACTACCTGGAAGCCCTGGACGCACAGCGCACTTTCACCAAGATCCACACCATCTTCGGCGGCAAGAACCCGCACCCGAACTTTGTGGTGGGCGGCGTACCCATGCCGATCGACCTGAACTCCGATACAGCCCTGAACGCCGACCGGCTCTCGATCATCAAGGACAGCATCGACCGGATGACGGACCTTTGTGGACCAGGTTTACCTGCCGGACCTGCTGGCCATCGCGCCGTACTACCTGGATTATGCCGGCCTGGGCGAAGGACTGGGCAACTTCCTGACCTGGGGTGAATTCCCCGATACCGACAACAGCGACACCTCCAAGTTCCTGGTGCCACGCGCCGTCATCACTGGTCGCGACCTGACCAGTATCCAGGAACCCGATCCGCGTGACTTTGCGAAAATGAAGGAATTCATCGCTCATTCCTGGTATGAGTACAGCGCTGGAGACAACGCCGGCCTGTACCCCTGGCAAGGCGAGACCAATTTCAATTACACTGGACCGAAAGCGCCCTACGATTTCCTCGAGGTAGAGCAGAAATACTCCTGGCTCAAAGCTCCACGCTGGGCTGAGACGCCCATGGAAGTCGGCCCGCTGGCGCGTGTGTTAGCAATGTATGCGAGTGGACACGAACAAACGCAAGAATTGACCAATATGGTGCTTGGTGCGCTAGATGCACCCATCGAAGCGGTCTTCTCCACGCTGGGACGCACAGCCGCCCGTGCCATTGAGACTAAGGTCTTTGCAGACTTCATGCTCAAAACCTACAATGACCTGATCGATGCCATCAAAGCCGGCGAGACCGATACCTTCAACGGTGATAAGTGGGAACCAACCACCTGGCCGTCTCATGCCGAGGGCTTTGGCTACATGGAAGCCCCGCGCGGTGCGCTGGGTCACTGGTGTGTGATTGATAATGGCAAGCTCTCCAATTACCAGATGGTGGTTCCAACTACCTGGAACGCATCACCACGCGATCACAAAAACCAGGCTGGCGCATACGAAATGTCACTTGTCGGTACACCACTTGCAAAACCCGAATGGCCACTAGAAATCCTGCGCACCATTCACTCGTTTGATCCGTGTATGGCCTGCGCCATTCACATGGTGGATGCAGATGGAAATGACCTGGGGGAGGTTGGCACGGGTTTGAACGTTTGCATAAGTTAATGGTTTAAAATCAGCTTGTTGAGGCGGAGGAAGAAGGACAGTATAGCTTTCTCCGCCTCTTGTTGTAGTGAGAAGGAATGGAAAATACTTACGATGTAAACCGTAAAATTGTGCTTGGCCTGGGCAACACTCTCAACCGGGATGAAGGATTGGGTGTGCATGCTCTCAAGGCATTAGAGCAGCATATTGCCGGACAGGCCCCTGGTGTTGAATTTCTCGATGGCGGCGCACTGGGGTTGAACCTGCTCCCGTGGGTGGAAGAAGCCAGCCACCTGTTGGTGCTCGAACTCGATGGTTTCGCGCTTTACACTTCCCGGGCAAGTGATGGAACTTGCCAAAGATGAAATTCCACTTTATCGCAACATCAAAATGTCTGACCATCAAATTACCTTCCAGGAAGTGTTGGGATTGGCCAAGTTTCGCGAGAAATTTCCTGAACATTTGCATTTGGTAGGCGCACAACCCGTAGATATGTCTATTGGCTATGGCGTAAGCGCAGAGATAGAAGCGGTGATGCCTGAAATCCTGACGCGTGCTGAACGTGTTTTGCGTGAATGGGGATTGATCGAGTAGATATTTATCAGCAGAATCGAAATTACATACAATACAACCATGCAAAGGAAAATATTAAAATGGATTACTACTTTCTCGATAAAGTTTCTTGGGAACACAGCCAGGCGTTGTATCATGCCGCAGCGTATTTACAAAAAGAAGCGCTCTTCATTCTAAGACCCGCTACGCCTTATGTTTGCATCGGATTCCACCAGGATGCCGAACAGGAAATCGACCTTGAGTTTGCAGCGAAAAACAATATCCCTGTTTTTCGCCGAGAGGTAGGTGGCGGGGCCGTCTACCTTGACAGTGGTCAGTTGTTCTATCAACTGATTCTGCACAAGGACCGCCCTGGTGTTCCGGAGAACAAGGCTGAATTGTATCGAAAGTTCCTCACTCCTGTGGTGGAGACCTACCGCGAGTTTGGCGTGGATGCCGAGTATAAACCGGTTAACGATATCATCGCCCATGGACGTAAAGTCTCTGGCAACGGCGCGGCGGAGATCAACGATATGGTTGTTATTGTTGGTAATTTCATCTTGGATTTCAACTATGAGATGATGAGTAAGTCCCTGCGTGTGCCCGATGAAAAATTCCGTGATAAGGTATTCAAAACCTTACAAGATAACCTGGGCACGATGCTGCGCGAAACAGGCTCCGTGCCCGATACACGCCAACTGAGCGATGCCCTTGTCAGGCGATATGAGACCATCCTTGGTCCCATGCCGTTGAAAACCGAACCTGACGCAGATTTGGTAGCTAAGGCGGACGAATTGCAACGTGAGCGATATAAAGATGAATGGCTGTTTGCCAACGATCGCCGCCGCCCGGATGCGCGCCAGGTCAAGATCCGTGATGGTGTATATGTTATCCAGAACATGCTCAAAACGCCCGGCGGCCTCGTGCGCGTTACAGCCATAAACGAGGACGGCCATTTGCATGATGTACATATTTCTGGCGACTTTTTCTTTTACCCGGCTGAAAACCTGCCTGCCCTTGAAAAAACTTTGGAAGGTGTATCCGTAGATCCGAAAGCGGTTTCGCAAACAATCGAGCAATTCTATGCACGCAAGTCTATAAAATCACCTGGTGTTCAACCACAAGATTTAGCAAAAGCTCTCATCCCGATCGGAGAATGACAGGGTTGCAATCTCTACTCTAATTTGATAGGTAACTTTTCTAACACTTCCCTCTGCAAAAAACATAAACCAGCCAGAAACTTCTCCATATCCTTAGAATTCTGACTGGTTTTACTGATTACTATGCCCCCACGTTGATCTGTTCCGAACCACACCCTTCCCTATTTCTAGGGGAAAATACGGTACAAAAGAATTACCTTTTCACGAATTTAATTGGAATATTGGAAAATCGTCAAGTAACGCTGATGTTACTTATTGGATTTTTGCATTTCGTACCTTGGGACGCAATGTTACCTTATAGATAACCATTGGTGCT
>CAWHJM010000090.1:0-61127 GCA_963829615.1 uncultured Chloroflexia bacterium | reverse complement strand
CCGGGATACAGGTACAGACCTTCCCTGCCCGAGGAGCGCACCCAGGACTGCACGAAGGTGGTTTCCTGTGGGGATGTGCCCATCGTCAGCAGGTAGAAGACGCCCGGTTCCGGGCTGCGCCCCAGGGCGGTGGCGGACTGGCCTTGCGGGTCCAGGTCGATCAACAACACTTGCTTATCTCGCAAAGCAAGACCGTGGGCCAGGGAGACAGCGGTAGTGGTTTTACCCACCCCGCCCTTTTGATTGGCAATACAGATGACTTTGGTTGGCATGGGGTTTTTCCTTGGTGGATGGATCTACCGCTAAGACACCACCAGGTAGATCGACCACCCCGAGTACCAGGGGAACAAGTACGACCAGCAGGCCGACCAATGCAGATTCCAACATCTCAGCCTCCGATCCTTTCTGTTCCCGAAAGTGGAGAAGGTTGGGTGAGGGACTGGGGCTGCTCTTCAGGCTCGATCATGCCCAGGCTTACCAGTTCCTTACGGATGATCAGGGCAGCTTGCGCCCTCAATGTGCGGTATTCGCGTTGTGACAGGGTGTTGAGTGCGGTGTGTTCGTGCTCCCGCAGGTAGATTACAACTTTCGACATTTTGACCTCGCTATAGGTGTAAGATAAAAGAGCCGCGGCGACGGCTCTTTTATCAAGCGAGGGTCAAGAAATTCACATCTTTTGTTTGGTAATAATTCAAGAATAATTCCTACAAATAGAAACACTTCCCATTACCTGCCAGGTTATCTGTAAAAAATGGTCAGATTCTGAAAATCAACATACAGGCACAGACCTGGTACTCACAAAATGTGAGAAGAAATGAAAAGATTCAAATTTTTTGTAAATCAGCGAAATCAAACTTAAATTAAAAATCCCCCACTTCACAATTATTCAGTTGAATTATCTTGCTTTAAGATTTGGATTTTTTACTGGCCCCCTTTTTGACCTTGGCGCGGCGTTCCAATTCTGCCAGGGCACGAGGACGCCATGTTTTATAGTAAGACTGCTCCGACATGACCGGCGAACCGTCTTCATTCGTCCCGAGAAACTCTGAGATCAGTTCTGGCAGGGTAAACGCATCGCGCATCGTGATCACGCGTTTCCCATTTGACCGTAATAGGAAGCCAGCGTTCGACCGTGAAGTCAGGTCGTCGTCCGCGTTTTCGGGTCTGGTTCACAAGATCCATCGCTTCTATATAGGTTAATCCCAGATCGTCTAGTCCATAACCAGCTTCCAAGTCCACCTCTTCCACTTTCTCTACTTCTTCCAGGTGGGTCAGTTCATACCCCCATAAACGGATCAGAAACCTGGCGCACCTGCCTCGGTTCGCCACACTAAAAATAGAGCGTTGTGCTTGGATAGCCTTATCGACTTTGCGCGCAACCCTGACGCCGGATGTGAGAATCAACAACATTACTACCACCCCAGTGGCCATTCCTACTTGGGCAACCTCCGTTCCAAAGCCCATTTGAATTTTGTTGTAAACCCAGGCCAACAGTTGACTTATTACTACACCGGTCCCAATGATAGACGGGTACAGCAAGATTTTCTGAGACCCCCCATATCTACGAGATTTAGATTTGTTGAAGGTTTTCATCGGCGTCCATTTTACTTGAGAGACTTTTCACAAGAGGGTGAGTTTAATCACTTTTTCCCCTAACATCTTTGTTAGAAAGTGGCAGAAAGTCACCGGTTGTGAATTATTCTTCAATTATTACAAAATAAATTGTACTGTTTCTTGACTCTCATCAAGTAAAAAGGGGTCGGCAGATAAATCAACTTCGGCCGGAATATCTATGGAATAGAGGAATACTCTCGCAGAAGAACAGAAATGAAAACGTCGAACATAAAATTGCCGCATTCCGTGATTGTAAAATCGCCTGGATTGTTACCCATGTTTTATCAGGTAAGTGAACTGGCCGAAGCAATTGGCGCGGTCGAGCGCACCCTGCGGGACTGGCTCGTCCTCGGGGCCCCGCATCTTCGCGATGAAGAACATGGGCGTGTCTGGATTTCATGGACAAGAATTCGCCGCCTGGGTGGCGGGGATGCGCAAACAAAAACGAAACCGGAAATTGAAGGACAACGAGGCGTTATGTATGAGGTGTGATGAGATCGTGGAAATGCTTGATCCAAAAACACTACATATACGCGGAAAGCTAACCAACACACGAGGCAAATGTCCGCATTGTGGCTGCAAGATCAACCGGGGCGGACGCTTGAAATCCAATCCAGAGCCGTCTGATCTGAAAGTTGAGGAAAGAACAGATGGATAGCCAGGACAAACTTGTCAATCGAAATAATTTCCTGTTGATAAATGAATATCTTGATTACCTTCTCAACACGAAAAACAAAAACATGAAGACCGTCGATCGTTATCGCTTCTGGTTTCGTCATCTGTTGCTCTGGGCAATGGACCAGCCCCTGACAACGGCAGACAGGATAAAACCTTCATTCTTGCAATACGTGAACAACCTTGAACTCGCTCTGGTGAGTAAAAAGAAGATCATCGAAACGGTGAGATCCTTTTTCAAATGGGCAAAGCTTTACCACAGCAAGAAATTCGCGCATTTGCCAGCTTATTGGATCGAAGACCTGACCGCGCCCAGCACCTACTACGAAGATAATGTAAAAGAGTACGTGTCATATACTGAAATCATGGATATCGCGAAGCTGAAAATCGATAGAGAAAATATTGCACTTTGGCGCGATCAGGCTATGGCTTGCATGCTTTACCTGAGTGGCGCTCGCGCCGGTGCTGCCACCACCCTGCCAATCAAGGCGGTCCATCTGGATCTCGGAATTTCCAAACATAGAGCAAAAACCTGCCCTGGGAGTTCGCACTAAAAACAGGAAAAGTGCAACGACATTCTTACACAATATTCCGGAACTCGTACAGGTGATCCGGGAGTGGGATCAGTTTGTCAGGTCAAAGTGCCCGGATGAGCATACCTGGTATGCCCCGGTTCACCAACAATGGGGCGAACAAGAGCTCCTAACTATCGAACCAGGCAATAACCGGGGCACTGCTCTGAATTGCCGCTTAAGTCTCTTGACGAAGATTGCCAATCTTCCGCACAAATCCGCTCACAAATACAGACACGGCTACGCTATTTACGGGCTTGAACATTGCCAAACGATGGCACAATACCACGCCTTATCGCGCAATTTGATGCATGCCAATATTGCCATCACAGATGGAACTTACGTGCATCTGGAGGAACTGGAAAGAGGCAAACTACTGGGTCAGATTTCCAGCAATCCGGTTCACCAACCGGAAGGCGAATTACAGGGATACCTGGCGAAGTTAGACAAAGAAAACTTGCACCGGGCTATCACCATTGCGGCCGACCTGATGGTTCAACGATGTGTATAATGATTAGCTTTCTGCTGGCTCGTTTTGGATTTATCTATGCACAGGTTTGTTGGCATGTTTCAAGCCGCTCACTTGTGCCAGCCTGGTTTATTGAAATTCTCCATCATCTACAACCTCCAGTTATCCGCTGGGCTGGCTTTGCGATGCGCTCGCTCGATATCAACTTCGGCAATCCGGGCGTAATGTTCTACCATATCAAGGGAACCGTGGCCGAGCAGCGATTTCAGGGTGAATATATCCCCACCGGACCGCAAATATGTGATCGCAAAAGTATGCCTGAACCGGTGAGGATGGCACTTCCTTACGCCGGCCTTTTCACCCAACGATTTGACCAACTGGCGAAGTGTATCTCGGTTGATTGGTCGGTAAAATTTACCAAGGAAAAGCGGGGCATCAGGATCTTCCCCATCCTCCCGCTCGGCCAGATAACGCCAGAGAAAGCGGCGGGCCGACTTACCCAGGAAAACAATTCTTCCCTTGCCTCCTTTTGCCTTGCCCACCTCGCCGGCTTTTATTGTGATCTTTCCAGACTTGAAGTCAACGTCTCCGACCAGCAACGCGCACAATTCGCTAGCCCGCACTCCACTATCCAGCAGGGTTAATAGAATGGCTTTATCCCTTTTTGCGGTTGCTCTTTTCATCGTGAATTTTCGCCTTCTATCCGTTCCGGCTTCTTTGCAAAAGTCGCACGCTTTGATTAGTCGCTCGATCTCATCCTTTCTAAATGGCTCCACTGGCGCATCCTTCGGGAACTCGTGGACGAGGGACATTTTTCATTGGGTTAGGAATGTCGAATTCCCGGCTCGCCCATGTAAAGTAGGATGATAGGCTCACATATATGTTGTATATTGTTTTGGGTGCTAACTTACGAGAATTATCACCAGTGATGCGGCGTGGCACATATTTCGTTCGCAGGTAGTTGAGGAAACTAAGGATATGTTTGGATGTTATTTTACCGATATCGAGTTCCCCCTGGTATTCGAGCCATAATTTCAAATCTCGTTCGTAACCATCCACGGTAACGGGCGCCAATCCTTCGGCGCTTTTGTATTGCAGGAAACCGGTAATGGCTTTGTCGACTTGCAAACCTTGCGGTCTTTGGTTCGCTTTCGAGCCTTGAGGTCTTTGGTTCATGAAAAATCCTCCTATTTAGGAGGCTCTCTGAACCAAAAACCGCCGGGCTAGTCCATTTTCAGGAGCCTGGCGGTCTTAGATTGACAATCAGTAGCGGGGGCAGGACTCGAACCTGCGACCTCCGGGTTATGAGCCCGACGAGCTGCCACTGCTCTACCCCGCATCGAAGCCCGCAGATATTACCATACCTGTTATATAGAGTCAAGTTGAACCTGAAAGGTGCAGCGATGAAGAAGCTTAGGGAATTCGCGCAAAACAATTCGCAAAGATAGGTAAAAGGGGTAAGCTAAGGGGAAATGAGAGAACAAAACGAAAATGAACACTCTGAAAATCAGGAACAAATAGATATCCTGAAAGCATTCACAGGCACAATCGAGAATTACTTTGGGAGTTGGAAAACCATCTTTGATGGAGTAAGGGATGCGCGCAATCCGAAATGGATTACCTATCCACTGGAAGGGTTGTTATGTGCAGGGGTCCTGATGTTTCTATTTCGGCTGGGTTCCCGGCGGCAAATCAAGCATCAACTGAGAGACAATGGACCGTCCCAATCGAAATTTGAAGTTTGGTTTGATGTAGAAAACATTCCACACGGGGACACCTTGAATTATGGTTTCAAAGGATTGGATGCGGATGAAATTCAAGAAGTGGTCTGCGGGATGGTGGAGCGATTGATTCGCAAGAAGGTGTTGTATCGCTGGCGATTATTTGACAATTTTCTGATCGCAATAGACGGCACAGGAATGCTGACATTTCGGGAGCAACACTGTGAATATTGTCTGACCAGGAAACTTCGTAATGGGGAAACGCTCTACTACCACCCAGTCCTGGAAGCCAAGTTGATCACGGCCAATGGATTTGCATTCTCAATCATGACCGAATTCATTGAGAATGTTGATCCCCAAGCCAGCAAACAAGATTGTGAACTGAAGGCTTTCTATCGACTGGCTGAGCGTCTCAAGAAACGATTTCCCCGCTTACCGCTCTGTTTGTTATTGGATGGTCTCTTTGCAGGTGGACCCACATTCCAACTCTGTGAAGAGTACAACTGGCGTTACATGATCGTGCTTCAAGACGACGATCTACCCAACGTTCACCGGACTTATGATGCTGTCCTTCCCCACGTGCCCGAAAACCATAAATGCCTGCGCCTGGGTCAGCAGCACGAGATGGTTCAGGATTACCGTTGGGTGACCCACATCGAGTATGTCGATGGTGAGAAACGATCCCATCGTCTCCATCTGCTGTCCTGTGAAGAAACGAAACCGAACCATCAGGGAGACACCAGTACATCTCACCACAAATGGCTGACCAACTTCATCCCCACCAAGACCAATGTGGATACCCTCGCCAATCAAGGAGGGCGGTTGCGCTGGAAAATTGAAAATGAAGGTTTCAACATTCAGAAAAATGGTGGTTTCAACCTTGAACACCCCTACAGCCAAGATGGTAACGCTCGTAAAGTGTTTTACTTCTTACTCCAAATTGCTTATATGATCTTTCTGCTCATGGAAAAGGGCAGTTTGTTCCGCAAATCTTTCCCTGATGGCGTCGGTTCTCTCAAAAACATCGCTTTCAGATTATTGGAAGCCTGGCGTAATCTACATGTATCCCCCGCTGGTTTTCTCAGCCTTTACAAAAGCCGTTACTACATTCGCTTTGACTCTTCCTGACACTAACGGGCATGCCAGTTCACTCCGGGTGCCCTGCCCGCTGATTTGGCCTCCACCAGGCAGAGCTTCTTTGTGCATCTGGCACGCCCTGTTTTCATTTTATCTTATTCTGATCTCTTCCCGTTTTTTTCCTTTTGTCATCCTATGAGGCCATCACTGCCCTCTTGCTGGGAGCTTGTTGCACGCCTGTTTTTGATTTCCTCATCCTTGTCCCTCTCATTGCTTTTTCACTGAAGAAAGCTTCTTCACCGCTGTGAAAGGTGGATGAGAAATGTTAAAAAAGCAGTACTTTGGTGTCACCGGAACATTTGTTAAGATTTGGTGTATAATGCTTTAACATTCACGGGTTGCCATTAAATTCTTCCACTAGTACCGCAACTATCTAAAGATGTAGGGTAGTTTGCTGACTGCCAAAGGCAGTAAATTTCAAGTGACCCTACAATTTCATGTGGTTGCGGCACTAATACCCGAATAGCATGAAACTGATCGATGAAATTACCGTGTGCAACGGTAAGGTATCTATCTAAATAGAGTTTTCGGGCCAAGCAATTATCTCAATTCAACTTTAGAAAACGGCAGTCTGCCAGGGTATAACATTTAGAAATCAATCGAGATGACAGACGAGACTATCCTTATTATCGAAGGCCGACACGCAGAAATCCCTTCTTTTGCAGCAGATTTGCAGAAGAAGGGTTTCGATGTTGTCACTGCTAAGAGCGGCAGCGATGCTACTTCGCGTCTGAACAAAGTGGCGCCTGACCTGGTTGTCGTCAATGCAGCCTCTTTACGGAGCAGTGGCGTGCGCATTTGCCAATCTTTACGCGATAAAAGCGATAAACTTCCCATTATTCTCATCCTGGAAAAGGATAAAACCGTTGCGAAAGACTCTGCCGATGCGATCCTTAACCTGCCTTTCACCGTGCAGAAGCTCTCCAACCGCATCAAGCCGTTGCTGCCCGGTGATGGTAAGAACGTGATACAAGCGGGTCCTATCCGTCTGGATACCGAACGACGCCGTGTGCGTTGCCTGGGCAAAAACAACAAGCTCACACCGCGTCTGGTGATGCTGCTGCAAATCCTGATGGAACATCATGGCGAAGTCCTGGAACGTAAACAACTCTTCAAACAGGTCTGGGAAACTGACTATACCGGTGATACGCGCACGCTGGATGTGCATATTTCCTGGCTGCGGCGCGCCATCGAACTCGACCCCCTCAAACCAAAATTCCTGAAAACGATCCGTGGTGTAGGCTATCGCCTAGACGTTTAATAATTGGAAGTGTTCCCCCTGAACCGTGACCAACCGGACGCAAACATTGCCTCCGGTTTCGATTTTTAATTTACAAGGGACTTTGTCGCTTCGCACCGGACGAACGGCCTGCGCAGCACTCTTGAAGGTTTTCCCATCCCAGGCCGGATCCGCTTCCCAGTAATCCAACGCAAGAGGCGTATCGAGTTGGAGGATACCTTCATCTTGTACGATTTTTCCATTTCCTATGGGCAGTTCAAAGGGGAAAGCGGAATCACGCTCCAGCGTAAAGGGAGATTGTGAAACGGTCAACCGGCTACGGGTCGTATGAACCGCGCGGAAGGTTGCATCGGTGGCGATAAACCTTCGTCCGAGATTGGCAGCCATCAGGGGAGTCGTTCCAGATCCACAAAAAAAGTCGGCAACCAGATCCCCGGGATTGGTAGAGGCTTTGATAATACGCTCCAGCAAGGCCTGCGGTTTCTGGGTAGGATAGCCCGTGCGTTCGTTGTGCAGGCGTGCTACAACTGGGAAGTACCACCAATCTTCCGGAACCTTACCGCGTTCCAGATCGGGCACTTTGCCAAAACCGGCTTTGGGAGAAGCGTTAAACGTTTTCACCGTGTTGGGATTATACGGCTCACGGACAGCATCCGCATTGAAGGTGTAATCCTTGCCTTTGACGTAGACCAGGATCGTATCGTGTTTGCGATTAAATGCGCGACGAATGGGTGACGGGCCGTGATATGTCCAGATAATCTCGTTGAGCAGGTTTTCAGCGCCGAAGAATTCATCGAGGAGCAGACGGGCGTACGAATCGGCATGCCAATCAAGATGCAGATACAGGGTTCCGTTTGGTGCAAGCAGGCGATGCATCAACGCCAGACGCTGATAGAGAAAATCAAGATAAGCTTCGAGATCAGGCCAGTGGTCACGATAGCCTTCGGTTAACTGCCACTCATCCGGCTTGCGTGAATCTTCACCACGACCAATACGGGCAGGATATTTACGATTGGTGAAAAACGGCGGATCGGCGTAAATCAGGTTAATGCGGCCTTCGTATTCAGGCAACAGGGCCGCCATAACCGGCAAATTGTTTCCCAGAATCAAACGACTTTCAGGTTGTGCATCCGGATATCCACGCCCCTGTGGATAAATGATGGCCTCGGTCAAGAGGCTGGCGGGCGTGGGGTCAACGAGGCTTTTACCGGGCCAGGTCAGGATAGGCATGTGATTAGGCGTAGAAAATCTTTATAGGTGTGCCCAGGCCACGCTTGTAGATATTCCCCTCAGCCGGGTCAAAGACCGGGGACGACCAACGAAATAGCCACTTGGCCTCCTCCGAGCGCATATTGACGCAGCCATGACTCATCGGCACGCCAAAGTTATCATGCCAGTAGGTGCCGTGGAAAGCATGTCCCACTTCGGTAAAGAAACATGTCCACGAGACGCCGGGGAGCACGTACCCATCCGCATCAGCCAGCAAATTCCCTTTGGTCGACCCATAATAACTGCTCCCCATGTGCTTGGCCGGCATCTTTTCCTGAATGTGGAAATCACCGTTAGGCGTGGTGGTTGAAAGCTGGTTGATACCCGATGGTCCGCCGGGAATTCCCGAGGCGATATTGGTGTGAAAGACAACCTTATCGTATTCGTAGGCAGACAGGGTTTGCGCGGTCAAATTGACCTCGATGCGCTTGTTTTCCTTAGGGACATCCTGGCTGATTGGCGAATATTCTTCGGGTTGGATGATCCGCATATGGGGGGCGGCCACATAATAGGCGCCATCCAGGTCATCAAAGATGCGGTACCAGGGACCACCATCCGGCCCTTCTAAAACTCCATCGATCCAGTGTACAGATTCATAGTAAATGGGTGGATTGGTGCTCAAGTTAGGAGGCATATTCAACGGTTGCCAACCATAGGTCTTCGTAAAGCGCCAGGGCTGCGTGAACGGGACTGTCACTTCTGCCAGGTGCCGTGTGCCTTCCGGGATATACTCCAGCGGCTGGTTATAGAGAAATTTGACACGCTGCAAACGGGAACGATGCATGTATCCACCCCAAACGCGATACCAGACCGGATTGTATTTCGGTTCTTTGGCAATCACCTCATCGTAAACATGCACCAATTCGTCACGGAACCAGGTACCGGTAATCCTGTTCTCGTCGCTCGGCCCGCTATACACGCTGACAGAATTGGTGGCCACGCGCACAATTGTGCTATCGTCAAAGTTGATGGAATTGGGTGCAAAAGGTGAAAACGCCAATCCGCCCAACGCCAGCGAACTCAATTTTAGAAAGTCTCGTCTCGATAATTTAGACATCATGAGGGTATTTTACCCCAAAGCCAAAAATCTTATACCTGATATAAAACCGCCCCTCGCCATAGCGAGGGGCGGTCTGTTCCTATTCAAGTCTTTTGCTTATGCTTCCGCGGTTTCAGGGATCATATCTTTGAGCAAAATCTCAAGTGCCATAGTATGGGTGCAACGCTGGTGGGTAAGGAAGAACTCGCAATCGCACTGGAAGACTCCATTATCGAATGTTACGTTGTGAGGGTTGTTGTCGCCATCGAAGGTAAGCTCAAACTTCTTGAACTGAAAACGATGCCGTTCTTCAGCATAGCGCTTGGATTTCTGAATCTTGCCGATCATCCCATAGTCCATGATTTTGTCTCCTTTATCAAAAAAACAAAAAAGCACGCGTGTGAACGCGTGCCTTTCAGCAGTCGAACGTTGAATTCTTGGTAGGTGATACTCGCATAGGGACTGTTTACCTTGACAAGAGTATATAAGGATTCGAACGCAAAGTCAACACCCGAAAGTCATATTCTAATAAATTTCACACAAATGTAAGGTTACGCTTAATCGGCCATTTGCGCGATATCCACAGCACACCCAGAATACACCCGATCCCGCCGCTGATAGCCAGCGCGCACCACGCCAGGACGAGAAACCTGCTGAGGCCAAAAAGGATCGTTGCCGCCCCGAAAATAACTACCGCCCCCATGAATAGCGTGCCCTGTTTCCTGAGTTCCTGCCCCTGCGAGACGATCAGCGCGGCCAGCACCGCACCTACGTACCCCAATCTCTCAAGTAAAGAAAATCATATCCAATCGTGCGATTGCTGAGTTTGGCAATCGGGGGAAGCATACGCTTGAACTGGTTGCGACGGATGCGCGTCACAACTGTTTCTACAAACGTTGGGTCAAAACCAACTTCGATACATTCTTCGGGACTGTAACGGTGATCGACCAGCAGATAGAGCAGTTTATCCACATCTTCGTAGGTAAAGCCCAGTTCGTTTTCATCGGTCTGGCCGGCCCACAAATCGGCAGAAGGCGGTTTATCTACGATAGCGGATGGGATGCCCAGCGCACGCGAGAGTTGGCGTATCTGCGCTTTATACAGATCCCCAATCGGGTTGAGCGCCGAAGCTGAGTCGCCCCACAGGGTGGTATAACCCAATAGAATCTCGGTCTTGTTGCCCGTACCGACCACCAACCCTTTGAAAACTTCCGACTGGTCATACAGGACGATCATGCGAGCGCGCGCCATGATATTGCCCTTGCGCGTTTTAGACATTTCGGGATCACGGGAAATCAACGCATCCACCATGCCCGTGATCTCAACCGTCTCGCTCTGGACCTTGAACTGCTCGATGACCATCTGGGCATGTTCCAGCGATTCGGGAGACGATGACTTGTAGGGCATGCGCACTGCCAGAACGTTCTCCGGACCGAGGGCTTCCGCAGCCAGCACGCAGGACAAGGCCGAGTTGATACCGCCGGATAGTCCCACCACGGCGCGCGTAAAGCCGACGCGGTTGATCTCGGACTTGATGAAACCCGTCAGAATTTTGCGGGCAAGATCGGGATTTATGGAGAGATTGATTTCAGGAATTGTCACTTTTCAACAACTTGTATAAGAAGATAGGCGAGTTGATCTCACAAGAATAAAGATATTATACCTTTGAGTATCAACAACCCTGATGTTTCAAAGATTCTAAGTTGCTGCTTGAAATGCTACCTTCCCATCTTGAACGACAATAAACTCCACACCCATTTCTGTGCTCAGTTCTTTTCCCATCTCTTGTAAATGTTCATAAGAGACAATGCCGGTGGTATTTTTGGGGGAACTCCCCAGAATTACGGTTTTAATTCCATTCTCGACAATCACTTCTTTCAAAACTTCCGAAAATACACCACGGCGCACAGCACTTTTTGCAACAACACCGGATTTTTCGGCGCGCTCCTTGGCCATCGACAGCAAAAAGTCGCCGACTTCGTCCAGTTCTTCCTCAATGTCTACGACAATGGGAGGGCCAGCCCGGCTGATCAAACGAATATTGGATACATACAGGAATAGCAGTTCAGCCCCGCGCTCTTTGGCCAGGTTGATTGCAAAATCCTGATTTGCGTGGCTTTCTTTACCGCCACGAGTGGGACAGAGAATGGTCATCATTTCTTGTCAGCCTCCCAAAAGCTATCTAAAAACGGATTAACAACCAGATAAAGCCAACTGCCAGGGTCAAATAAGTAACCGGTAGACCGACCTTCAGGAACTCCTTGAATGAGATCGGATAATCGGTCTGATCGGTAATCCCGGCAGTAACCAGGTTGGCTTCGCCGCCGATCAAAAAGCCGTTTCCACCCATCGCAGCTCCCATCGAAAGCGCATAGTACAGCACCTGGGTATGTGCTCCAGGAATGCTGTTGGACAGGATACGCACTATGGGCAGCATGGATGCGGTCAGCGGGATATTGGCCACTACCGTCGAAAGCGTGCCAACCCCAAAAACGACCAGGAAAATCGCCAATGTTAGATTATCACCAACGACGCGACTCATCCAACCCGCAATAAAGCTGATCAGTCCCACCTCCTGGATGGCCCCGACGATCATGAACAACGCCATGAAAAAGACTAACGTGGTCCAGTCTACAGCCTTGATCATCTTATGAATGTCCGGATTAAGCCAGATCAGGAGCGTAGCTGCCCCGGCAATTGCAGATACCGCAGGGACCAGCTGAATCCTTTCCCCAAGGATAAACCCAACGAACACCAGAACAAACACAAACATGGATTTCCACAGATCGCCCTTGTTTTCGATCCTGGCGTTCTCTTCCAATTTTGCATACAGGGTTGGCGAGAGGCCACCAGCCTGCTTGCTCAATTCTTTGCGGTAGTGGAAAAGCACATAAGCGCCCATGGCAACCAGGGCAAAAAGCACGCCAATCGTCTGGTTTGCCAGGAAATCGTTGAAGCCGATACCCGCATACGAGCCAATCAAAATATTGGTTGGCGTACCAACCAGCGTAGTGATCCCACCTACGTTCGAAGCCAGTACTTCCGGAATGATCAACGCCAGCGGATTAATACCCAGCGCCATGCCAATCTGCAAACTGATCGGGACCATCAACAACATCGTGGTGAAGTTATCTAACAGTGCCGAAGCGACCACGGTGATGGCCATCAAGATCAACACCAACAACCAGCTTCTTCCACGACTCAAACGGTATGCCTGAAAGGCCATCCACTGGAAAATTCCTGTCCCTTCGATGGTGGCGATGATAATCATCATGCCCATCACCAGGAAGATCACTTCCCAGTTGATGTAACTCAATGCGCGTTCAAAAGTAAAAATCGTCAGCGTTGGATGAAATGCCCCACCAATATAGGAAACTAACATAATCACTGAAATCCCTGCCAGGGCAGCTGTAGCGCTGTGCAAGAATTCGAAAGCGATCAGCAACAGGACAGCCAGGAATACGATCGTGGCAACCCAGAAACCACCGTCTATTTTTCGTTCCAGGGTCGAAGCCTCCGTCCGGTAAATGCTGGTGTTCTTCAATTCGGTCAGTTCAGCCTGGCCCAGGGTAAGGGATTGGGATACGTAATGGGGACGTTCGATCTGGATTTTCAAATTTGTAGAGGGAACGCTGTTCAACTGCAATGACCAGCTCCCGTCGTCGCGGCTATCGGTCTCCGTTAGAGGTGCATCGCTCCCAGGAATCGAGGCTGTAATATGTGCCCCATCGACAGGCTGGTCAAGACTATCGTTCAATTGTCCGGTAATAATGAAATTGCTTTCCTGAATTGCATGACCGGGATGCACGAACACGTCTGCGCATATAAAGAGCAGGCATGCAACCAACCCGATCTTGAATAACACTCTTAAAAATCCAGAAGAGATTCGTATATTCCTACCCCTAAAATTCACGCATTTTCCTTTCTCCAAATATTAAATTTCAAGTTGCTGTGACCTTCAACGAGGAAATTATCCTTTTCCGTCGGGCTGATAGAGCGTGTCATCACTGGTGATATGGCGGAGTTCGCGCACGAGCAATGAAGTACGCTCGTCGCGCAGAAGCGGCAGGCGGGCGCGTGTGCGATGCAGTTGGTTCAAGTCGAGTGTAGTAATGGTTAGCGCTTCTTCGAAATAGGGACCCTGCGCGATACGTTCGCCATTCGGATCGAAGACGGTTGCCCCGCCCCAGAAGTTGAGCCCATCTTCGAAGCCGACCCGGTTGCTGTGCGCCACGAAACAGGTGAACAGGTTGGCATACGAACGATTAACGTTCTCCACCCAGCGCGCCGACTCCAGCTTTTCGCCCTCGTTCAAGCCGCGTCCTGGAGAAGCGGAGGTAAACAAGAGCACATCCGCCCCGTCCAGCCAGAGCAAGTAAGGCGGCGAGGCATGCCAGAAATCTTCGCAGATCAGGATGCCCATGCGTCCGAAGCGCGTATCGAAGGCGCGCACCGAGTCGCCCCAGGCAAAGAAGCGACCTTCATCAAATAAGCCATAGGTCGGCAGATAAACCTTGTGATGCACATGCAGAACTTTTCCACCGGACAAGTAGGCGGAGGCAATGTAGAAGCGGTGACGAAGTCTTCGTCCACGAAGCCAATCACCAGGTCCAGATCGTGGCTCGCCTGGAGAAGCGGTTTGAAGACGGGATCATCCTCCGTCGGTTTGTGAGAAACGGTGGGCACCAAATCCTGCAAGACGTATCCCGTCAACGAAAGTTCGGGGAAAACAACCAAATCTGCATCCTGCGTTTTGGCTTCGGCAATCAGGCTCAGGTGTTTGTCCAGATTTGCCTGGACATCCCCCAGGGTAGTGTTGATTTGGGCAAGGGCAAGGTTGAGTTTCATTGTATTTGATGCAATCTTACCATAGCGGGAGGTGGTTGCCGAGAATCAAAAGTGGCGATGATGACAGATCCGAAATATTAAGAAATTTAAATTATTTTTAAATATTATTAACTATTAAGTTGACAAAATTTCCAAATATTTAGTATCCGTTCAGTTGGTATAACGCCGACCTAAACAGCAGGCAGCAAAGAAGGTGCGGTTATACCCAGTAGGTTAGCGTGACACGCTGTAGTCAAGTAATCGAGCACATCCCAATTTTGTTGGCGCAAAGTTGTAACTGTTGTCATAATGCGCTCGACGAACCGGCTGCCTTTTTCACTTTGAGTTCCAAAGCTGCGTTTACGCCAAATCACAGCACGTCGTAAAGCACGTTCAGCAGCGTTGTTGGTGGGTTCAATCCCTTCGTGGTCGACAAACGTCCAAAGTGCCTGCTCCAGTTGGAGAATATTCTGGCAGGTTTTTCGGGTTTGGGTCTGATTTACGAATGTGCCAATACACAGCAAGCTTTTGACTTCGCGGCGGATGGGTTGCATGGCGCATTGGAAATCAATGCGGGAGAGCGTTCCGTCTCTGACGCGATGCCAAAGGTCAAAAAATAACTTGACCTGCTCCAGGAGCAGACGCCCAACCGTTTTGGATTCTCCGCCGCGTTCTACCCAAGCTTGAAAGTCGCGTTTGAGGTGCGCCCAACAGGCTTGCCGCTTTTCAGGATCGATCCAGTTATAAGCGCTGTAGCGATCTGATCCCAAGATCCCAACCAGGTTTTCTCCAAGCAACTCCTGCGCCCCGCTGGCACCTCGGGTTTTGAAAATCCGGAAGACGGTCACCCCGGGCGTGACGCAGACCCACAGCCAACACAGTTTCGTCAATTCGTGCCAACTGGTTTCATCCATGTTTTTTGCGGTTTGTTGTCGAGCATATTCAAGCGCGCTATCCACCGGTTGCTTCAACGCCTGGCTGACGCGTTCTTCTTGGGCCGGAATGCTCCCCAGACCGATTTCAAGATGGAAAATCGTTTCAAACATCTCGACCATGTCCCGCTGACTGATCCCGAAACGCCCACCCAGATACCCGGTCATCGCCTGTACCCGTTCTCCAAAACTGCCACGCGGCATATCGACCGGCCATTCAGCCTGATTTTCGGTTCCGCAAACCAGACAAGCCACCGTGTGCCTTTGGTATTCCACGATTTCCGGTACTATGCGCGGCAGTTCGCTCACTTGATGCCGCTGTGGATGGGCATCTTCTCCCAGCAACAACGACCCGCATTCTGTACATGCCGTGGGTTTGAGCACTACTACTTTGTTTACCTGATCCTGTGGCTTCAACTTCCGCCCTTTCCCTTTATGCCCCGCTTGCCCGCCTTTCTTTTGCCCGCTGGCTTCCTTTTTGGGATACTTGCTTTTTGAAAACGTATCTGATGAAGGTGGCTTGGATGAATTTTGCGAGTTCTTGTTGACCCGTTCTGCCAACTTTCCCATTTCAACTTGTATGTGAGCCACCTGCTGTCTCAGCATCTGATTCTCCTGCCAAAACGCTAACATGACCACTTGGACAGATCGTGGCGTTTTATCCCATTCTTCTTGAATTATTGGAAAGTCAACAGGTAATTCCATAATGATAGTCTATGCCAAAAGTTCTAATTTCCCTACTGCCAAAAATCGCCTTTTTTCAGCATCTTTGTAACTTGCCAAATCAGGTATTTATCCAACTGAACGGATACCATACACAATCAACTTTCCAATACTCGTACGCGATTTAGAAACAGATAAACCTTTACCATTATTGCCGCAACATACAGATGAACAACCTGGAAAAAAATTATTAGCAGGGCGTTCTGAAATTCAAATAAATTATCAAAGAAGTAATACGAGCACGAGTGCATTTGGAGAATATAAATCCCCAAGAAGAAAAACCATGGGTGAATTAGGCTCGACAAAGGTTGGAGTTACCGAGGCGATATTATCTGGAATTATCCATATGGAGGACATAATTCAAATCCAGAGAGGAATTAGGGATGAAACTTTGTCCCAAATCCAAAAAACTCATAAAGATAAAACGCACATTGCTTTACTTCTAGGAAAACCAAGCATAACTCCACTAGGTGGTCAAGCGTCAGGAGCGAGGATTGAATTAGATGATTTAGAGCCAATCACTTTTGTAGAACATGATGATTTTCAGGGCGAAGAAGTTGATTGGATAATTCCTTCAAAAAATTCGGAATGGGTCTTGCCGAGATCAGCTTCTGTTTCTCAAGCTGACTGGATCCGTTGGTACAACAAACAATATGATATTTGCTTTGACGTAATGGTAGTAAGCCAACCTGGTGATACAAACAAGTGGCAACTAATTGAACAACGTGATTATTTTGTGAAATGGTGGAATCAATCACTCTTTATGTTAGTTCCTCATGAAATAGTAAATAAGTTTGATTTAATTGATATTTCAGAACCAACTAATTGGCATAAATGGAATGAAACACATTCACTTGGAATATGGTTACATCCAGTTTTGAATTCCCCAATTGCTCAAATGGCTATAGAACCAGAATATGATGACTTGGAATTGGCATTATTTAGAGAGTGATTTGGAAAAAGTAAAAATCGAACTAAGTAAACTTAAAAAAGACTTGGAAACTCGAGGTTGTATCTCTATTGAGCCAGAAAAAGCTAGACATATGGTAGCTAGTCTAATTGGAGATCCTTATCCAAATACTGAATTAGTATTGTTTTCCGGCAAGCAATTAGCATATTATCTGTCTATGGTGCCTACACCGATTGATCCTGGTTCACGCCAGTTTCAATTTACAGTTTGTTGGGAGGTGAAACAGAAAAATGTTGTTGGAAAGTTTCCGAAGACTGCGATAGATCAAATTTTATCAACGCTAAGATCAAAGGATTTTGTTCCGTTTCAAACAAATTTTTACCTAGATGATGAAACAGTTACAAACGACACTTTTATACTTCTTGAGATCGAATTTAACCCAGAGAATAATTTTCAATGTACGACACATGCTCTTAAGGATTTAGAAAATAAAGTAATGTCTTTGATAGAAGAAGTTGAGCAAATCCTAAGTCAATTAGTTGTTTATACTAGATCGACTAGAAGGTATTGGGATAAAGAAATTTTGATGCATTTTTAGTGCAGCTAACCCCACGTTAGACTTTATTCCACCCCAAACTGTATCTCTGCTTCACTCTCATTCCCCGCTCGATCGCGTGCCAACACGCGTAACGCATGCTCCCCACGCACCGCGCTCCAGGTAAAACTAAAAGGAGCAGCCTCCACGGAACCGACCCGTTTCCCGTCCACGTAAAACTCGACAATCGACAGCGACAAATTATCCGCAGCCTGTCGCCTGGAAGGTGATCTGGCGGTTGTCCGCGTACTCCAGCACATCCCCATCCTGTGGATAGGTGATGCTCACGTCCGGGGCGGTATTGTCCACTGTCACCTGGGTAACAGCGGTATCCACACGCTGGTCTGTGCGCACGACCTGTAATTGCACGGCATATAGACCATTTAATTCGCTGGTATCCCAGGTTGCCAGCGTGCCATCCAACACCAGCGATTTGGAATCTTCGCCCACCTGCACCCAGCTACCCGGGTTAAGTCCCTGCCCGACCAGCACGCGATAGTAATCTAAGTTTTCACCTGCCGCCGTGCCGGTGATCTTGAGCTCGCCGCGCACATCCGCGAACATGGACGGGGAGGTGATGTTCACGTCCGGGTTACTCGTCACGGGTTGGATGGCATCATAGGAATCGGGCGGCGTCGAAAAGCCATTGGCTTCGGCCCAGGCGCGCGCTTCGGGTGGAAAATTCATGTAAACCCGCTTTTCCACCAGTTGTGGCGGCGTGAAGACCGTTGCCAGGAAGCCGGTCTCACGGTTGATCTCGTAGGTGCGATACAGGTTGTCGGGCTGGGTCGGTTCGCTGCCGTTGGCAAAGACTTCGCGCACGATGGTCGGGCAGTCTTCGGTGGGCAGCATGCCGGAGGGGTCGCATACATCGATCTGGGTAATACCGGCAGGCGCGGCCCAGCCATCGGGGGGCAAGTTCGCGTGAGGCGGTTTGCATCAGGGCATACCATAGTCCCGCTGGCAGGCGTGGAGAGATACGCAGTTCATCCGTGGCGCGTGTGCCTGTCCAGACTGTGACCACGCGATAAGGAGTGTAGCCCACGGCCCAGGCGTCCAGCCCATCGAGTGTGATGCCGGTTTTAGCGCCCACGGGACGTCCGATCTCAAATGAGTTGGGATGCCCGAGCGAGGCCCAGCGTGCAGATTCATCGCTCAGGATATTGTTGAGCAGGTAGGCCAGTTGTGGCGTGACCACTGATTGTGCATCCGGGCTCGTCGCATTCAGCCATACGGCGTGGTCGGCGGTCTCCACGCGCAGCACGGTCACGGGCGCAAATCCTTCGTCAGTGGCTCTCCCGTAATTGACGCCGCCCGCGGCCAGGATGCCGTATGCCCTGGAAATGTCGATCAAGCTCAAGGGAATGGAGTCATGCAGGGGAACGGAGGCCGGCCCAAGGCTGAGTCCGAACGAGTTCATCGTCCGTGTCACGTTTTCGAGACCCATTTGTTCCAGCACCTGCGCGGCGGGCGCGAGATAATCGTTCGCCAGCGCCAGCCGCAAACGGACGGGGCCGTGGTATTCGTCTTCAGGATTGCGGATGGAGGCCAGCCCGGGCACATCCCAGACCAGCGAGGCGGGACTCAGCCCGCGGGTAAATCCCGTTAGATAGATGAAGGGCGTCAGGAGCGACCCGGAGTTGTGTTCCGATAAAAGGGCCGTTTCCTGTCCCCGGAAGGATTCACCGATAGCGGCCAGCACCTGCCCGTTGCGCGGATCGGTGACAACCGCGCTGGCAGCCGGTTCCGGGACGAGCAGGTCAGACGGCAGGGATGGCAGCAGACGCGCGGCTTCGCAGTCCACTGGCATAGCGGGACTGCCCTGTAAGCGCGCCATATAGACTTGCATGGCGCAGGAAGCCTGGTTTTGCAGATCGTAATCGAGGCTGGTGGTGATGGTCAGCCCGCCACGCTCGATGCGGGCGCGGTCGAATTGGGAATCGAGTTGCTGGAGGACGAGATTGAGGAAGGCGGGGGCGATTTCCTTTTCCCCTCTCCCTGAGGGAGAGGGGGTAGGGGTGAGGGGATTCCGCCAATGCTTTTGCCGCTTCCTCTTCCGAAAGAAATCCCAAGGCCTGCATGATGTGGATGGTTTCGCGTCCACGCTGGAGGGCGGCCTGGGGCGCATCCAACGGATTCAGGCTGGGCGCCTGACTGACGGCGGCCAGGATCGCGGATTCGGCAGGCGTCAACGCATCGGCGGATTTGCCGAAATAGAGTTGGGCGGCGGCATCCGCACCGTAGGCATAGTTGCCGTAATTGGCCGAATTGAGATACCACTCGATCACCTGCGAACGTCCATATTCGTACGTGATCTGGGCGGCCAGCAGACGCTCGCGGATGGCGCGTTGGAAGGAGAGCGGCTCGTTCCATAGCAACAAATCACTGACAAGTTGCTGGGCAATTGTGGGATGCAAATCGGGGTTGCTTCAGGCCAGTCAGTACATAGCCGGAGTGTTCCCAGAAAGTCGGGTCGGCCATAGCGATGGTGGCCTGCACGAGCGAGTCAGGCAGGTGCTGCGGATTACCCGGATCAAGTGGAATATAACGGCGCGGGGATTCGCTCGGCGCGAAGGTTTTCAGGATGTGCTGGCCGCTGCGGTCGTAGATGCGCGTGGGTTGCAGCAGCAGACCATCAGGCGGGTTGAGCATGCCCGGCAGGCTTTTGACTGATGGCAGGTCGCGGGTCAGGTTGGCGTAGAAAATCGCCGTTCCCAGGATGAGCAACGCCAGCAGGATGCTGAGGACGAAGCCAACCCCAAGTGCAAATCGCCGGGTGCGCGCTTCCACGCTGCGGTGAGCGGACTCGCGGCGGTCACGGCGACGGCGGAGAATGGTGCGGACAGCCGACATCAGTCGTCCAACAGGTCTTCCAACCAGTCAAACAGACCGGCCCTGGGCTTAGAGGGGGTATCGCCTTGTACTACACCGTTCTGCCCATTGATGAGCACCAACAATTCTTTGCTGTTGAAAGGGATTTTCGCGATCCAGACCGGCACAAGCACGAGTTTGAACGATTCGATGGTCAAACTGGCTGAGGATGTTTTCAGGTTGAAAAGAGAAGCAATGTCTCCCGGCAAATTACGTTTCAGTTGAGTGTACGCCCGGCTGCGCGCATCCAGTGAGGCATCTGCCATAGGCACGTCGTAGACTTCGGCAGCCCAGTTGGCCAGGTAGCGCGGGTCATAGGGACGGGTAGCGCTCAACTCAAAGGTGGGCAAAAGATGTGCCAGGTGACCGGAAATCTTGCGGCTGGCGGGAGCAGGCAAATCGTTTATGTAGACCGGGTATTCGTCATTCACGTGGACAACTTTCTGGACGCGCTGTCGAAAGCCGTCTTCTGCCTCGTATCGATCACCGCGATAAGCAATCGCACCGCCGATATCGAAGGTCCAGATGGGCAGATAAATGCCGCGAGGTGGGTCGACCTTTTCCTGCGGTTTGATGCCATTCTGCTCGACCCAGTCCACCAGCAGGCGTGTGGCTTGTTTCTGGTCAAAGGCCAGAGGAATGACTCCCTCCGGCTGGAGCAGTTCGCGGGAATCTTCCAGGCTGACAACATAGGGAGAATCGCAGTAAGCGCAGGTAACCGAGATGACGTCTGGAGGCAGGATGAACTCTGCGCCACAGCCCTGACAATGAAAGACTTGCACCGCGACTGGTTTGCTATGTCCGCGGGCGGTAGCCATCGCGATCAGGAAATCCTGTTCCTCGGCTTCGCCTTGTGATAGCAAGTTCTGATTGCGGGTGCAGTGTTCGCAAACCAGGGATACGCCATCGGGAGCAAAAACCATTTTCGCTCCACATTGTGGACACATGAAACGGTCAGCCGTTGCCTGTGTTGGATCGGTCGAGAGAGCAGCCGGTGCATCTGGGTTGATGATTTCACTGGCATCCAGTTTGCCGTCCAGCACGGCCAGGTCACGACGGGCGCGAGCATGGCGCATGTCATACGAAAGACAGTTTTCAAGGGCAGACCGTTTCCGGGTCGGGTCCTCTGTGATTTTGCTCATCCAGTACCAGGCTTCGGAAATCACATCAAAATTGCCGCTGGTATTGATAGCCCGCTCCAGGTAACGCCGTGCGGGGCCCATCTCCCCCGCTTTGGCTTCGATGATCCCGCTACGTAACAGGCTCTCTGCGTAGTCTCTTTCCATGGGTAGATTTTACAACGGTTTTCCCCGATTGTCGTTGAATTGTCGTACAGGGTTCATCTTTGCTCTTTCTTCTTTTGATTTACAGAGAAAGAAAGAGCAAAAATAGCCTTTCAGTTTCCGTGTTACGTGCGCACGATTGCGTCCGTCATCTTTGCGATACGAACCATGTGTTCCACGTCATGCACGCGGATAATGTCTGCGCCGCGAGTGATCCCCACGCACACGGCGGCAGCCGTCCCTTCGACGCGCTGGTCGGCGGGCAGGTCCAGGGTAAAACCGATGAAGGACTTGCGTGATGGTCCCAGCAAAACGGGATAGCCCAAGGCGCGGATTTCATCCAAACGGCGGATGAGTTCCAGATTATGACTGACTGTTTTGCCGAAGCCAATTCCCGGGTCCAGAATGATGCGTTCATCCGGAACCCCGGCCTGCTTCGCCAACTTGACCGAGTCCATCAACTCACGCTTGACGTCTGCCAGCAAATCGTCATATTTTGCACCGATGTAAGCATTGCCGAGTTGTGTGCGTACTTCCACACTGGCGGGATTACTGCGATTATGCATCAGAATGACGGGCGCATTGTGCCTGGCAGCCACGCTGGCCAGTGCCGGGTCAGCGCGCAGGGCCCAGACGTCGTTGACAACATGCGCACCTGCCTTGAGGGCTTCTTCAGCAACAGCCGCCTTGTAGGTGTCAATCGAGATGAGCGCATCCGGAAATTCTTTGGATAGCGCCCGAACCACCGGAATGACGCGTTCTATTTCGGCCTCTGCATCCAATGGTTCCGAACCAGGACGGGTGGATTTACCGCCTACATCGAGAATGTCCGCGCCAGAAGTGAGAAAACTACGGGCCTGTTCTACCGCGACTTTAACAGCTTCGCCTTTGGCAATGATTCCATCCCCCGAGAAACTATCCGGCGTAATATTGAGAATGCCCATCACGTATGTGCGGGCACCCCAGTCAAAGCTATATTTACCCAGTTTGAGTGGTTGCATTAACTGTACCGTTTTTCAGGGTCATAGACCCTGGATGAATGGAAGCTGTCTTATGAAATATGATCGAGCGGACGGCCAAGCCAGGCTTCGGCATCGTTGATGTCGGTGAACAAGCGCATATAGGCGGAATTGCCACCCGATAAGGCGGCAATCTCTTCAATAGATGTCTTCACCTGTTCCGACGAAACAACCACTGCCAGACGAATGTTGCGCGTACCGGGATCGGTGTTGAGTTCCACTGCCATGCGAATGGCCTTTTCAGGGATTTCCTGCACCTGGCGCAGGTCATACAGGTTGCGAACACGCTGATCAGAGCCGAGCAAATGGTCTGCAGCAAATTCATGCCAATCGGTCAGTGTGGCGTCAGAAAGGTCGGTAAAAGTGAGCGTCAAGCCTCCATCCCCGCGGCGAACCACGTTCATGCCCACGCCGGGTTTGGGTTGCCAGTTAAGCGGTTTAAGTTCGTTCATGGGTCCTCCTGTTGGTTTAGAAGGATTATAACCGAACGTATGCCCATTTCCCTTTGTGACAAAATCAGCCAAAGCAAAGACGATTGTCATTTGACACACAACATAGGATGGATTAATTTAAGTACGATATTTCAAAAAGGAGACAATATATCCCATGGCAATGAAAATTACTGAAGACTGCATTTCTTGCGGCGCTTGCATGCCGGAATGCCCCACTGAATCCGTCACTGAAGGCGATACCATCTACGTCATCAACGCGGACACCTGTGTGGAGTGCGAAGGGCACTTCGATGAACCGCAGTGTTTGTCGGTTTGCCCGGTTGAGAGCATCGTAAAAGCATAATTCCCATTACAATTCCTTTTCCAATGTAAATGGGATTGCGTTATAATTAGGACAGATACATCCAAATAACAACCTTCGGGGCAGGGTGACACCTGTACCAAATGTAGTGCGGTGCAAGTGAATTCCCGATCGGTGGTACAGCCCACGAGTACTGAGCGGAGCGCAAGCGAAGTCGAAGTACAGGATCCGGTGCAATTCCGGAGCCGACGGTTATAGTCCGGATAAAAGAAGGTAATTGACTGGCCGACCTGTACGGTTTGGTCTGCTTATGTGCCCCGGAAACATTTCAGTTTTCGGGGTTTTTCTTAAGCAGTTCGAGCCGGACCTGTGGTCTGTCTCCCTGCCCCGCAGTTGATTCTCTGCGAGGCTTTTTTGTTCTGAGCACGATCTACCGTGCTCTTGCGAATCGGACAATGGATACTTCTCAACACATTCCCCACATCGCTAAAACCGGCCGCAACTGGCTGGGACTTAGTTCCCTCGTCGCCGGATTGCTGGCCTGGTGGGCAATAGCACGTTACAGTGGATTGCCGTCCTTTATCCTGCCTTCCCCTGGACAGGTGTGGACGCGCTTCCTGCGCACTCTGTCAGATGGTAGCCTTTTCTTGCATACCAGTGTGACTCTGTTCGAGATCATGACCGGGTTACTGGTAGGGGCATTGGCGGCAACAGTTCTAGGTTATCTGGTGGCAAAATCGCGCGCTCTGGAACGCATTCTCGCCCCGTACCTGGTTGCATCACAGGCCATTCCGCTGGTGGCAATTGCGCCTTTGCTGGTTATCTGGTTTGGGCCGGGGATGTTTTCCAAGATATTGATTTGCGCCTTGATTGTTTTCTTCCCGGTTCTGGTCAATACGGTCATGGGGGTGCGTGCCGTCCCAACAGCTTTATACAACCTGATGGGTTCCCTGCATGCCACGCGTAGACAGATCTTGCTGAAACTCGAAATTCCTGCTGCGCTACCGGTTTTCCTGGGCGGACTACGCATTGGCGCCACGCTCTCAGTCATCGGTGCGGTGGTGGGAGAACTGGTCGGTGCGGACATGGGATTGGGTTTTCTCATCAACGTCGGGCGTGGACAGTACGATACTGCGCTGGTCTTTGTGGCCGTCTTCACCTTGATCTTGCTGGCCCTGGCGCTGTATGGCATGGTGGCCTGGGCGGAGAAGAAACTATTAAGTTGGCAGGAAACCCATTAAATGATTTTTTAGGAGAAACTATGTTGAAACAAATCCTTTTGCTGATTTTGCTGGGAGTGCTGGTAACGGCCTGTGGAACGAGCGCAAACACAGGGCCTGCACAGAGCGGCCGAAGTGTCCGGAAATGACGCGCTGGTTCATGTCAAGCTGCCGTTGGGTTATATCCCGAATGTCCAATTTGCGCCGCTGTATGTCGCCATCGAGAAGGGCTATTTCAAGGATGCGGGGATCGATGTCGAGTTCGATTACTCGTTCGAGACGGATGCGGTTGCATTGGTGGGCGCGGATGAGTTGCAGTTTGCGGTCGTTTCGGGCGAGCAGGTGCTGCTGGCGCGTGCGCAGGGACTGCCGGTGACCTACGTGGCGGCCTGGTACCAGCAGTATCCGGTGTCGGTAGTCTCGAAGGTCGGGCAGGGTATCCTGAAGCCGGCCGACCTGAAGGGCAAAAAAATCGGCCTGCCAGGACTGTACGGCGCGAATTACATCGGGTTGGAAGCGCTGCTCTTTTCGGCGGGCTTGAGCGAGAAGGATGTGACGCTCGATTCGATTGGCTATAATCAGGTGGAGGCACTGGCCGCCGACCAGGAGCAAGCCGTGTCGGTTTATACAACCAACGAGCCGATACAATTGCGCGCGCAGGGATACGACCTGAATGAAATCCGTGTGGCAGATTATTTGCAACTGGCATCCAACGGCCTGATTACCAATGAAAAAACGATTGCCGATAACCCGGACCTTGTCCGCCGCATGGTGAAGGCCCTGTTGCAGGGACTGGCGGATACAATTGCCAATCCTGACGAAGCTTACACGATTGAGTAAGAGCACACGTCCCCAACCTGACCGATGCAGACGCCACGGTGCAAAAAGAAGTTCTGGCGCGCTCGATTGAGCTGTGGAAAGCAGACCGCTTGGGCTTTTCGAACGCGCAGGCCTGGCAGAACATGCAGGATACTTTGCTCAAGATGGGTTTATTAAAAGAACCACTGGACCTCGAAAAGGCCTTTACGAACGATTTCGTGCCGTAATGTACGTTGACCCCATTCTCACCGTCCGCAATTTGAGCGCCGTATTTCCGGATAGTAACGGCGGTCTGCATGCGTTGGACCAGGTTTCGTTCGAAGTTTGCCCCCAGGAATTCGTCTGTGTGCTGGGACCTTCCGGCAGCGGCAAGAGCACTTTATTGCGCATTCTGGCCGGGTTATTGCCGCCCACTTCGGGGAATGTCACATTCGATAACGGCGAACAGCCAGAGATTGGTATGGTTTTTCAGCAGGCCAACTTGATGCCCTGGCGCACCGTCATCGAGAATTTGACTTTTCCACTTGAATTAGCCGGAGTAGATAGTGATGCAGCTCATCAAAAAGCACGAGAGATGATGGAATTGGTTGGACTGGATGGATTCGATGCCTACTGGCCGCGTGACCTCTCCGGCGGAATGGCGCAACGTGTGGCGATTGCGCGCGCGCTCATCCATGACCCTGACCTGCTCCTGCTCGATGAGCCCTTCGGCTCTCTGGACGCTCTCACCCGCGAACGCATGTGGACAGAGCTTTCCCGCATCTGGCAGGCCAAACAGAAAACGGTGCTGATGGTGACGCATTCGATCTCGGAAGCCCTGTTCCTGGCAGACCGTGTACTGGTGCTGACACAACGTCCTGGCAAAGTCAAATTAGATTTGGAAGTGGATTTGCCTCGTCCGCGGGCGGATGAGATGCGCTATACCCCTCAGTTTGGTAAACTAGCGCGGCGGTTGAAAGAAGCGATTGGATAATAGGTGAAATCCGAGCGCCCACAGCCATTCGCCGCGGGCACATGTATTAAGAGACAGCTTTCCTTGTTTGCAATTGGTCCAGCAATTTCTCTGTTGCCTGAGCGATTTCGGCAATGGCAACATCAAAAGCATCCTGATTGAGGCGTGAAGGCTTTCGGTAACCACTTACCTTGCGGACATACTGCAAAGCAGCCTCCGTGATTTCCTGTTCTGTGGCTTTTCTATCGGGCAAGCGTAGGGGTTTGATACTACGGCACATAAGACATCATCCTGTTTCTCAGTAAATTTGGGGTGCCAATTAAACTTCCGGCAAATCTAACAGCAATACCTCGGCCAGCAGCCGCGCATTGACATTGTGCTCCAGTCGTTTGATGGCCGATTCCAGATCGTGAACTACACGCCATGCCCTGCCCAATGCAAGCTGTTCGGCCAGCGCTACAATGGTTTCGTTCTGATCTACATTGGCGATGGAAGCTTTTGCGCCGCTGACGCGCAGCAGCACATCGCGCCAATAAGACAACCAAACCAGTAATGTCTGGCGCATGGCTTCCTTATCCTTTGCCATTTTTTCAGCGTAATGGAACTTTTGAACACGTGTTGAAGATAACAGTTGTTTCAGGTCGGCTAATCGTTCGGCGCGAAATTCCAAAGCAGATTCATCTTTCAATAGTTGCCGGGCATATCCTGGCCTACCACTGGAAACATGTGCGATCAGATGCGCTTGCTCGCTCCCTGCCCCGTGAAGTTGCAAATAGGTTTCAATCACATCTACTGGTAATGGACGCAAACGCAACGTCTCACAGCGCGAGGTGATCGTTGGGAGCAAACCTTCAGGACTGTCGGCGGTCAGGATCAGAATGGCGTATTCCGGCGCTTCCTCGAGAGTTTTCAGGAGCGCATTGGCGGCTCCTTCGCTTGCTTCCTGAAAGCGTAAAAAGAGGGCCACGCGATATTTTGACTGGTAGGGTTTGAGCGCCAATGACCGGCGAACTTCACGCACCTGGTCCACTTTCAGGGTTCCGCCTTCGGTTTCAGCCTGCACGATGGACAGGTCCGGGTGCTGCATAGATTTAATCTGTTTGCAATCGCGGCAGACACCACAGGGTTGGCCGGGAGCGGTCGGCTGGGTGCAGTTTAACGCCTGGGCAAAGCGCAAGGCCAGGGTACGCCTCCCCAGGCCGGGAGGTCCGGCAAGGAGATACGCATGCCTGACAGCGTCGCGTAAGATATGTTGCTTGAGCATATCTACAGCCCATTCGTGACCGAGCAAGTCCCAATTGTTAGTCACGTCGAGTGACGTCGTACCTGAAGGGTCAACCATGTTGATGTTTTACCACAAAGGCTCAAAGTCACAAAGACACAAACTTGCCAGGTTTATATCTTTGTGCAGGTTTATTCTTCCCCGGCTCTTAATCGTAAGTAAGAATCATAGCGCTCAGGGTATATCTCCCCTTGTTCGACGGCAGCCAGTACGGCGCAACCCGGTTCGTGGGTGTGTGTGCAGTCATTGAATTGACATTGCGCCACACGTTCGCGCAGTTCAGGGAAATAGCCGTCAATCTCCTCCGGTTCGGTATCCCATAGCGCCAGTGATTTCCAGCCGGGCGTATCGGCCACATATCCGCCACCTGCCAGCGGGAACAACTGCCGCACCACCGTCGTGTGTTTGCCCTTTTTCATAGCCTGACTGACTTCATTTACTGCCAGTCCCAGCCCCGGTTGTATCATGTTCAGCAGGCTTGATTTGCCGACGCCGCTTGGCCCTACCAGCGCACTGATTTTGCCCGTCAGCGTAGCATGCAGTTCATCAACCCCCTGCCCTGTTTTTGCAGAAGTGTAAATGACAGGATACCCCAGTTGCAGGTACAGCCCAAAGAGTTGCTTTGCTTTTGCTTCTCCGGCCACATCCACCTTGTTGGCGACGATCACGGGTGGGATATTCTGTTTCTCAGCGATGACCAGGAAACGGTCGAGCATCCGTAACCTTGGATCGGGATGGGCGCAAGCGAAAACGAAGACCGCCTGGTCGGCGTTGGCGAGCAAGATTTGTTGGTATTCACCCTGGGGCCGCGGATCAAGCCGGACGATGGCCTGCTTCCGTTCATCGACATCCTCGATCATCCCGGAGCCATCCCCCAATACCGAAATGCTAACCCGGTCGCCGATGGCCACCAGATCCCCCGTGCGTGGTCCCTGTTTCAACCGCCCGCGTAGTTGACAAACAACCGGGCCCTCCCCGGTCTCTACAGTAAAGAAACCAGATTGGGCCCGGATGATCAAGCCATGGTGGAGTACTGAGGTATCCAATGTGTTTATGGCTTCGGCGTCTTGGTGGGAATACCACCAATCGGGGTCGGCGTCTTAGGCACGCCATAGCTGGATTCCCAAGAGAACAGACTCTGCGGGGAGCCATAATAGTAAACCTGAACCATGCGCCGGAAGATGGGCGCAGCGAATTCGGAACCTTCGCCTCCATTTTCCACGATGACCGCGATAGCCAGATCTGACTTCCCTTCGCAGACCGGATATTCATCAACTCTATTTGCGCAGTCTGTATAGCCCGCGAACCAGGCATGCGGATTGCCCGACCCGGATTCTGCTGTACCAGTTTTACCCGCCGCAGGAAAATCAAAGCCCCGCAAGCTGAAGGCAGCCGTACCGCGCGAGTCGTGGATTACGCTCCAGAGCGCATCCTGTAGCACTGTAAGGTTATCTGAACGTAATGGTAAGGTACCGCGCGCTTCGGGCTTGAAGATAGTAGTTGCTTCTCCCTCAACTGATTGGATTTTCTCAACTAATTGCGGACGATATAGCGTTCCGCCATTGCCTATTGCACCGATCATCATAGCGACCTGGAGCGGTGTCACCAGCACGTCGCCCTGGCCGATGGCCTGGTTGACGGCCTGTACCAACCCGCCCGGGTCGGTGATCTGACCGGCTTTTTCATCCACCTGTTCGATGCCGGTGGGAGCGCCCAGGCCAAAAGCGCGCGCCATCTTAGCGATATCACTTCCGCGGTCGATGGTTGAACAGGTCGAGACCAATTTGCCAGAACCAGGGGTTACAAGAGCGCATCAGACCTTCCGGTAATGTCAACAAACCAGATGGCTGGCTATCGCTGGTGTTACATTCATTGCCGGCCTGTAGCCTCTTCTGACAGTGATCCCAGGTCCAGTCGTGACGCACCTGGTCGGTTAACCCGTTCCAGTCGTACTGGCAATCGAAAGTCGTTTCGGGCAGGAACAGGCCGCTCTCTAACGCCGCTGAGAAGGTGACAACCTTGAAGACTGAGCCGAGCGGATATTGCCCCTGTGTGGCGCGGTTGACCAGGGGCGTTGCGGTGTCGTTGAGCAGTTCAGTTACCAGGTTGTTGTTGTAATTCTCAGGTTCGAACAAGTTCGCGTCGAAACCTGGGGAAGATGCCATGGCCAACACGCGACCGGTGTCGCGTTCCAGGACGACCACTGCGCCGCGGAAACTAGTCAACGCTTGCTGGGCGTAGTATTGTAGATTGCTATCGATGGTCAAATAAACAGAATCGGCAGGCTGAGGGTCGCTGTTGGCAATACGGGTAACAATTTGGCCACTATTAGGATCAACGACATATAATGAGCCGCCATGTTTCCCGGCAAGATAGTCCTCGGCCCATTGTTCGATCCCGGCGGCACCGACGCGTTCGGTACCCTGGTAACCCAGCCGGCGATATTCATCCAGGTTATCCTGTGAGATGAATTGGGTATAGCCCACCGCTTGTGAAGCCAACTCCTGATGATAGAAACGGGCTTCATAAGGTGTGACTACCAACCCTCCCGGGTTGAGAGCCAGGATGCGCTCGGCTTCATCTGTGGAGGCTTCACAGACTGGGATGTACCAGTCAAGGCCAGAAGCATCGATCTTATCGCGAAGCTCTTGTGGGTCAAGGATGCACAAACTTGCAAGCTCGCTGATTAGCGTATCGCTGGATTTATCGTTCATCTGCCCGGGGATGATGCCCAGAGCGACCGCGTTGGATTGGTTGACGATGGCTTTTCCGGTGTCATCGTAGATGTCGCCGCGGGCAGGGATTTGATAATCCATTGCCAGTTTCATGCCACCTGCCAGTTCGGGCAGGATCAGGCTGTCATCCCATTGAATTTTCCACTGATCGTTCTCAAGGCTGAGATGGGCGACCATATCGCGGGTAATATCCCCCACCAGAGCCGTATGATAGACAATGCGAAAAGCGACTTGTGCCGCGTACGGGTTGTTGATCAGCGCAGACAGGACTTCGTAATCGAAACTTCCTGCGCTCATGACGTTGAGCGTATCAGTATAGCGCGCAGCGAAATCTTCAGCCGAGATCGCATCGCGGCTGACCTGGGTTAGCATTCCGTACATCGTGACGTAATCTTCCGATTTTAGCGCCTCCAGGTAGGTACGCATAGGTTCTTCCGCGTTGGGAGGCGATATGATCGTGGACTGTGGTTTTGGCAGGGGAGTAGGCGTGCTAAAAATAGAGGGAAAACCGATTCCACCATTCGAGCTTATGCCACAGGCTGACAGAAGCGAAAAGACTAGAATCAGGTTTATCCAGCGAAGTAGTTTCATTCTTCACCTTTAGTTATTTGACCGTTCTCCGTGCAGAATTGCGGCGGAGATAGGACAATCATACTGTAGTTCGGTCTGGCAGCGAAGGCCTACTGAGGTCTCAGGGGCTAGATCGAATTGTTGCAGGAGATGGGTCAGGCGGCAGAGTGGCAGGCCCATGACGCTGGCAAAGCAGCCTGCCAGGTTTTCGACCGGATGAAAGCCCGGATGTTGGATGGCATAGGCGCCGGCCTTGTCGAGCGGGTCACCGGTTTGAACGTAGGCCTCGATCTCTTCGTCACTGTAAACCCGCATGGGGACATCGGTAACGCTGAGATCGGTCAGGGTGCGGCCATCGCTCATACGGAGCAGAGCAAGCCCGGTGTAGACCTGATGCGTATGTCCGCGTAAGCGTCTGAGCATGTGGACTGCATCTTCTTCATTCAGGGGTTTTCCGAGAATGTCGCCCCCATCCACAACGGCTGTATCTGCCGCAATGATGACGTTATCGTTGCTTACTTTTTCAGCGGATTTGCGTGCTTTCATCTCAGCTACGCGCTGAACGTAGTTTCCAGGCGCTTCACCGGGATGCTGGCTTTCGTCCACATCGGCAACGAGAACGTTGAATACCCAGCCGCCCAGCGAGAGTAATTGTTTCCTGCGCGGGGAGTTGGACGCCAGGATCAGGGTGTTTTTTTTGTTCACGGGTTGAGATTCTAACACAATCTCCCTTTTGAACCTTAGAGGATATTGACCGTGGGTAGTGTTGGGCACTGGCGGGTTCAGGGATGCCGTTGTAAAATGTCTAGACGTTAGAAACCTGACGGGCCTTTGCGAAGCACTCCCACAGAAGGCAAAATCTGTCAGGTTCGAAAATTATATCGGGAGGTAGCTGTGAAGGAATTGCAGGAACGTATTTTGCGAGAGGGGAAAAATCTGGGAAATGGAATTCTCAAAGTGGACGGTTTTGTCAATCATCAAGTGGATCCGATGCTGATGGATGCCTGTGGCAAGGAGTTTGCGAAACGTCTTCGCTTCGGTCCGGCGCCACCAAAGTGCTGACCGCTGAAATCTCCGGCATTGCCCCAGCCGTGGCGACCGCGTTGCATCTGGGCCTGCCGGTAGTGTATGCCCGCAAGCACAAACCCATCACCATGCCCGACCAGGTTTTGCTGACCCTGGCCCCCTCGCACACCAAGGGCCGTACCGTGGAATTGATCGTTTCTCCCGAGTATCTGGCCGGCGGCGAGAGGGTGCTCATCATTGATGACTTCCTGGCCAGTGGAAATACCATCCTGGGGTTGGTGCGGCTGGCAGAGACGGCCGGGTCAACGATTGTCGGCGTTGGCGCGTTGATCGAGAAAACCTTCGAAGGTGGGCGTGACGCGCTGAAACCACTGAACGTGCCAATCGAGGCCCTGGCGCGCATCTCTGCGATGGACGACAAATCAATTACATTTTGTGATTGAAGTTCTGTGTTCAACTTGTTCCTACGACTGGCGCGTACAGGATTAGGCAGCAAATTGGTCGGATGGATATTCACTTATATGAACTTTGCGATCCCTGCCAGACGCCTGCGCGAGACAGAAACCTTGCTGGCGTTTTATCATCCGAAACCCTCTTACCCGTTTCATGTGCTGCTCGTGCCCAAACAAGCTGTGCTCAACCTGATGGAACTCAACCCTTCATCAGCTTTTCTCGCCGACCTGCTTGTTACCGTGCAGTCACTTGTCGCTGAGTTTCAACTCCCGGCCTATCGCTTGATCGTCAATGGTGGGGAGTATCAGGATTTTCCGCAGTTGCATTTTCACCTGATCTCTGAACTTCACTGAAGAACGTGATCACATGATGACTGACTCAATTGCCATCCTCGACTTCGGCTCCCAATTTGCCCAACTGATCGCGCGCCGCGTGCGCGAGGCGCAGGTCTACTGCGAACTTTTTCCCTGGGACGCGCCCGCCGAGCAAATCATGGCGCTAGAGCCCAAAGGCTTCATCCTCTCCGGCGGCCCCAATTCGGCCTATGCAGCCGGACGCCCCGTTCATCCCGGACTATGTGCTTGCTTCCGCTAAACCGATTTTAGGCATCTGCTACGGCATGCAAGCCCTGACCGTAGCCCTCGGCGGACAGGTTGACCCATCTACCGAGCGCGAGTACGGCCATGCCATAATCGAGCCCCTGATCCCCGGCACCATGCTGGATGTGCTCTCCACGGTCTGGATGTCGCATGGCGACCGCATCACGCGCATGCCGGAAGGCTTCGTCGCGCTGGCGAAATCGGACAACAGTCCCTACGCGGCGATGGGAGATTTCACTCGGAAGTATTTCGGCGTGCAATTCCATCCCGAAGTACATCACACCCCGAACGGCACAGAAGTGCTCAAACATTTTGTGGTTGAGATCTGCGGGGCAAACCCTGACTGGACGCCTGCCTCCATTATCGAAGAGAGCGTGAGCCGTATCCGCGCACAGGTGGGAAGCGAACGCGTGCTGGCGGCCGTCAGCGGCGGTGTGGATTCGTCTGTGGCGGCGGCGCTGGTGCATAAAGCCATCGGCGACCAGCTAGTGGCTGTCTTTGTGGACACAGGTCTGCTTGCGCAAGGGCGAAGGCGGAACAGGTAGTGACGATCTTCCGCGAGCAAATGGGCGCGGAACTGGTCGCAGTTGATGCAGAAGAACAATACTTCCAGGCATTGAGTGGCGTGACCGAACCGGAACAAAAGCGCAGAATCGTGGGGGAGAAATTCATCCGCATTTTCGAAGAGCAAGCCAAAGGACTCGGGCAACCAAGGTTTTTGATGCAGGGAACGATCTATCCTGACGTGGTCGAGTCGTCCGCGCCGGACAGAAATAAAGCAGAGAAGATCAAATCTCATCACAACGTGGGTGGGCTGCCGGAGGATATGCAATTTGAGTTGGTCGAGCCGTTGCGTTACTTGTTCAAGGATGAAGTGCGGGCGGTCGGCGAAGCGTTGGGGTTGCCTGAGTCGATGGTTTGGCGGCAGCCGTTTCCGGGTCCGGGCTTGACCGTGCGCTGCCTGGGCGAGGTGACGCCGGAGCGGGTAGCCCGTCTGCGGGCGGCGGATGCCATCCTGCAAGAGGAATTGTCCAGCGCTGGATTTTTGGGCAAGGGCGCTGAGACACGTCGCAGGCCTTCGCCGTTTTGTTGCCAGTCCGCTCGGTGGGCGTGATGGGCGACCAGCGCACCTATCAGGAAGCGATCGCCATCCGCGCCGTGTCCACCGAAGATTTCATGACCGCTGACTGGACGCGTCTGCCGCATGACCTGCTGGCGAAAGTCTCGAACCGCATCGTCAACGAAGTAGACGGAATCAATCGGGTCGTGTATGATATTACCAGCAAGCCGCCTGCAACCATTGAATGGGAGTGACGATGAATTATGATATGGAGAATACTTACGCAAACATGGAAAACGATTTGGAATCATAAGGTTATTCTGGCCTTGGCTTACTTGCCATGTTGGTTCCGGGCCTGGTTTGGGGCTTTTGATGGGCGGATTATGTTGTTTTTCTTCGGTGAAGATACATTTCACTCTGTTTGAAATATATGATGAATCAATGAAACCTCGCTTTGTACTGGCATGGTTAGGTTTCTTAGGTGTATTTATGTTGCTTTCGTCTTTTTCGACCGGGGTCGGCTTGTTTTGCGGTGTTCTAAAGGGAACCTTTGAGTTGGAAAAAGGAAAGCAAAACATTACTTTTCTGAGCTTTGGGGGTAAGTTGGCCCTATATCGCACATGTGTTGGGAATATTGTTTCTCGTTGGCTTTGGAATATTCCTGTTCTTTGAATCTTTATGTTTTCGGTGCCATGGTAGGTGCGGTAACTGCGGGCATAGGATTTTTGTGCCTGATGCCCCTGTGCTTATTGATACTTCCTTTGACTTGTTGCCTATCTCATTTGCATCGCTCGCCTGAGCTGCCTCGTAGTCGTCGAAGACTTGCGGACATCTTCGACGGCTTCAAAGCGCGCCTGGGATGTGATGACGCAAGAATTTCTGGCCTCTGGTTTTGATGGCAATCTACTTCTAGTATCTTGTGCAAATGGGCTGCCGGCATGGTCATTTCGCATCCCAGCCGGGGGGCTCAGATGCTATTCGCATGTTCTCGATGACATGAGTGAGCATGCGTTCAGACCCGAGTTCTTGTTTCCGGGTCTTTGGTATTTTCATGGTGATTTTTATGCCGCTGGCGTTTTTGATCCAGGGCGCGGCGCAGACGTATGTCAATTCTGCGTGGATGCTGGTCTACCTTGATCGCACCACGCACATCTCGATTCTCCAGAGACTCCCGTTTTCGTTGAACCTGTCAATGCGTAAAATCCTTTTGGCTCTGTTCGGTCTGCTGTTGCTGGTCGGGCAGAGCAATATTGTCCGTGCCCAGGGCGAGGCGACGGCGGAATTATCACTTGTAAATGCACAGGGTTTTCCTGTTGTGACGGCCCTGTTGGATGTATTTGGGGATCAAGGGCAGCCTGTCATTGGTCTGCAAGCTGAAGATGTGACTATGCTGGAAGACGGCCAACCGCATCCCGTCAGCGAACTGGTCGAATCCACACCCCCGGCCCAGATTGTGGTCGCGATCAATCCCGGCCCCGCGCTTGCTGTCCGTGATGGACAGGGGATCGAGCGCTTCAAGCGTGTGACCGATGTGCTGACAGGTTGGGCGGGTGCGCAACCTACAGAAAACCCTGATGACCTGAGCCTGGTCTCCATTGCCGGGCCAATCATCACACATGCCAAACCGGATGCCTGGACCGTATCGTTTACATCCTTCCAGCCTGATTTCCGTTCTACCACGCCCAATGTGCAGTTGCTGTCAATTGCGCTGAATACGGTCAATGAAGGCACACCTCTACCGGGAATGAAGCGTGCCATTTTGCTCATCACTCCCCACATGGATGATGCCAACCTCGACCTGACGTTGAATGCAGTAGCCGAGCAAGCCCTTGCGGCGAACGTACGGATCTTTGTCTGGTTTGTGGATGCGGACCTGTATTTCAATACAGCCAGCGCAACCGCTTTCAAAGCACTCGCTTTGCAGACGGGCGGCGCTTACTTTGCTTTTTCAGGGCTGGAAGTTTTACCTGACCCGGAATCGTATTTTTCGCCGTTGCGGCATCTTTATTCCTTAAGCTATAACTCCACCCTGACAACCAGCGGGGAGCATACTCTCGCTGTCGAAGTGAATAACTCCGCCGGTACGATCACTTCCGAAGACCAAACCTTCAGCCTGGATGTGGCGCCACCCAACCCGATCCTGGTTATGCCGCCAACCCAAATTGTCCGCCAGGCACCGTCAGATGATCCCTTCAATACCGAACTCCTGTTACCGGAACAACAGGAACTGGAAATTATCGTAGAATTCCCCGATAACCATCCCCGGCCTTTGGCGCGTACGACACTTTACGTAGACGACCAACCGGTAGCTCAAAACAACGCCGAACCGTTTGATCGTTTTACCTGGGATTTGAGTGGCTATACTGAAAGCGCCGAGCATACGTTAGTGGTGGAAGCGGTCGAACTCTCTGGGGATGAGCAAAGCCAGTATGGGCGCGCCGGTCATGGTCACCGTAGTGAATGCGCCGACCGGAATACAAGCCTTTTTGGCCAGGTATCGTACCTACATCGCGTTTGGTGCAATGGCAGTGGCGGGAGGCATCCTGCTTGTTCATTTTGTTGTCCGGTCGCTTGCGGGTCAAGTCGCGGAGCGAGCGGCGCGCAGACCGCAAACGCAACACTGACCCGGTGACGCAACCGGTGAAAATTCAACAGGCGGAACCGCCAGCGAAACAGAAGCAGGCCAAACGTCCGCCCTGGACGCGGACGGAACGCTGGCAGGATGCGCCAGCTTACCTCACCCGTCTGGGAGCCGATGGTGAGCCTGTCACCGGCTCATCCCATTCCGTTGGTCGAGAAAGAAATTACCTTTGGTACCGATCCGGTGCAGGCAGCGCATGTGCTGGATCATCCCTCGATTGCTGGCGTTGCATGCCCGCCTCAAAGCGGACGGAAGGCGGCGACTTTTTACTGTTCGATAACAACACGGTGGCCGGAACGTGGGTGAACTACGACCCAATCTCCCAGGACGGACGTATCCTGAGACATGGGGACGTGGTAAACTTCGGCCAATTAATGTATCGCTTTTCACTGAAGAATCCCCCGGCTGATGCCGAACCAAAAATCATCCCCGAGGCCCCTGCTGAATGATTCGCACTGATCGTGCACACCTGAGCGTCATTGCCCAAACGCACCCGGGCATGACCGGGAAAAACAACGAAGACCGCTATGCCATTACCTCGTTCCAGTTGAGCGAGGAAGAACTAACACCGGTCTTGTTTGCTGTGGTAGCAGATGGCATTGGTGGGCATCGCGCCGGGGAAGTAGCGGCCGAACTGGCTGTCGATCATATCAGCCAGGCCGTTGCTGAGAGCGATGCGACTCCGTCCCAAAAAAATCCTTAAAAGAGCCATTCAGGAAGCCAGCGAGGCAATTGCCGACCATGCTTCTTCTACTGCTGAACAAAAAGGCATGGGGGCCACCTGTGCCTGTATCTGGGTAATCGGCGATAAGCTTTATACCGCTACAGTAGGCGACTCGCGTATTTATCTCCTGCGCGGGGGGCGCATCCAGCAATTGACCACCGACCATACCTGGGTACAGGAAGCAATCGAGAAGAACATCCTCACGCCAGAACAGGCGCGTGAGCATCCCAACGTCCACGTCATACGCCGCTATCTTGGATCGCCTGACCCTCCTGATGTCGATTTTCGTTTGCGCCTGTACGACAGCGAGGCAGATGCTTTGGCTGAAGGCAATCAGGGTATGCAGATTCACCCCGGCGACACATTTTTGATTTGCAGTGATGGCCTTACCGACCTGGTCTGGAATGATGAAATTGCCGAAACCATCCGGTCGAAGTCCAGCCTCAAAGCCGCCGCACAGGAATTGATTGATACTGCCAATCAGCGGGGCGGCCACGATAACATCACCATTGTATTGATCAATGTGCCGCGCGACTTGAAAATGACGGTGCCCCAGAAGACCAACTGGCGGCCGTGGATCATTGGCGGTGGAATCGCGTTCCTGCTCTTTTTGGTTTTCGCTTCTGTCTTGACGATCAACCTGCTACGCGCCACCGTATTTGCCACGCCAACCCCAACGTTCACCCCCAGCCCTATCCCCACAGCGACTCTGACGGAAACGCTGACCGCCTCTCCCACCCTAACGGAAACCCTGACGGCAACGCCTTCTCCGATTGGACCCACCTATACCCCCTGGCCAACGAATACGGAAATCCCCTCCGGAACCCAGACCCCGTAAAAAATCCCGACTTTGAAATGGGGATTAGAAAATATATCACCTGCTTGTAAGTTAGGCTGGTTGGGGATCAAATAATCTGCTAACTATTGATAGAGTTTTCGAATATACCCAAAATAATTTAGATGGATAATACAATTGCTTATGGAGTAGTTACCCGTATTAAAGCTCTGCGCGAATTGTTACGTCAGGGTTCTTATACAAAAAACGAAATTTTCAAGTCACTGCCTCAATACTATGACAATGGGGCAGCCGGAGATCGGCGGTTGGGCCGTGATATTCGTGCTTTACGTGAATTGGGCAATGTGATCCATATTGATAAACAAACCCATGTCTATTCTCTACAAGAAAGATCTTTCCTGCGCCTAAAAGATGGCGAAGTGCGCGCACTATCTGTGATTCGTGATACTTTTGAAACGCTTACGCCAATCTCTTTGGATGTGTTACCGGTTTTGGAAATGATCGTATCTGCCTTGCCTGAACAACAGCGCTACCTTTTTTACCGACAGGTTCCTATTTCTATTTTGTTGAAACCCGCTGCGGATTATCGTTCATATTTGGAGATTATCCATTTGCTTACAACTGCTATCGAGAAGGAACGTAAGGTTCGATTTGTTTATCCGGCGCTTGATAATGGAAAGCCGATAACACACATTGGTGTAGAGCCTTATGAAATTCAATTCTTCGACCGACAATTTTATTTTGTTGGTTTCTCTCCACAAACATCGGGAATTATGGAATTTCGCATCGACCGTATTAAGGAAATCGAGCTGATGCCCGGCAGGGCAAGTCGACATCGAAGGCGGGCAACCTTGCAGTTTACCTACCGTCTCTCGCAACGTATTGCCCGTATGGGCGTCAGCGAACGATTTTTGAATCAACAAATTTATCCACAAGATGATGGGAGCGTCATTGTTCAGGCTGAAGGTTATAGTGAATTCCGGATTATACAAGACATGCTTCGTTATGGAGAACAGGCAGAGATTGTTGATCCGCCTTATTTGCGGGAAAAAATGGCACAAGTTGTACAGGCGATGTCTGTTATCTATGTGAGCATCAAGGACAAATAGTGTCTTACCTGACTTAATATAATGAGGGTATGAAACTTGAACAAATTGGTTTTTATACGCTAACAGATGAAAGAGCATCTCATGCGAATGAGACCTCACCTATGTGGAGAGGGGAGATTCTCCTGACGGGAAGATGCAACTATAAGTGTGTTTATTGTCAGGGTCTTCCCATTCAAAATGACATCCCTTTTGAATTGGCAATCCAAGCGATTGATACCTGGATTTCTGATGGGCTGCGAAACGTCAGGTTTTCAGGTGGCGAACCTACCTTGTATAAAGAATTACCTGCTCTGGTTGCCAGATGTCATCAGGGTGGTGTCGAGCGGATCGCCATTTCCACGAATGGAACGGCATCATTAAGCTACTACCAGAAACTTGTCGATGCTGGTTTAGATGACATTTGTATTTCAATAGATGCAATTGCACCTTCGCTCGCTAAAAAAATGGCCGGGGTTAGAAACCCATATTGGGAAAATGTTATTAGGAATATTAGAGAGCTCTCCAGGCTGACCTATGTAACTACCAGTATCGTTCTAACCCCGGAGAATGCTCACTATGCTAAGGAGATTATTCGTTTCTCCAGTGAACTTGGTGTATCGGATATTCGTATTGTGACAGCCTCGCATGCAAATAATGATATTGTCGAAGCCATTTCTGGTATTGGATCGGATATTCTCGCTTCGTATCCAATATTAAAATATCGAGTTCAAAACTATTTGAAGGGGCGAGACGTTCGGGGAATTCGAGTAGATGATGCACACCGTTGCCATCTGGTAAAAGATGATTGCGTTGTTGCCGGAAGATGGCATTATCCGTGTGGTGTGTATTTACGGGAAAGAGGGGCCCCTATCGGCGAAATCAATCCAAAGATGCGAGAAGAACGAATTGCATGGTTTCACAATCACAATACTTATGCTGATCCCATATGCCGGCAATATTGTTCAGATATTTATGTTGACTACAATAATCGATGTGAGTTCATTTCTAGAATGAGTGCTGAGACCAGGTTGTTATCCCCGCTTGCGATAAGCGAATAAATACCATGCACTCCGCCAAAGCAATACCCCTATAGCTGCGCTGCCACCCAAGATAAGCGTGAACAGCGGCAAAGCAACTGTATTGAGCATTGTTGCCCGCAAGATGACGGTCATCGGAGCGGCCAGCAGCATGGCCAGCGGCGGACGCCAGAGTTGTTTTGGCTCCGATATGATTTGCTGTCGAACAATCCCAGCCAGGGGGCGATCAAGAACCAGCTAACAACCAGCGGGATAAAAGTAGTGAGCATGCGCGGAAAGAAGGGACAAGCTCTGTTTCACCGTGTGATGCAAAACCGATGATCGTGATAACCGCCAGGACGATGATATCGCCTGTGATCAGGATTGGTTTTGAGTTACGCATAGATTAGAAACCGCCTCGTAAGATAAAGAACATCCCCGTTAATAAAATCAATAGTGCCAAGACAACCGAAACGATCAGACGTGCGCGATAGCTTGTTGCATCCTCCGCAAACGGATCGTCGCTGATAGCGGGTCTCGTTAGCATATTGGAATACCCGTCCCTGCGCATCTCTACCTGAATGAGATCTACCGCGTCTTTGGCATCCTTCAACCCACAGTTGTATGCTTCACGATAAATCTTGACAGCCTCGATCTTTTTCTTCTCCGACAGCAAACGTTTGATCCGATTTTCCAGGAAAGGATCAGGTTCGCCGACCTGTGCCTGTGCAGGAAAATTAACCGCTTCGCCACGCTCCATAGCTTCCACCGCGTCTTTGGCTTCTTTCAACCCGACATTGGTTGTTTCGCGGTAGAGCTTGATAGCTGCAATTTTGTTGCCTTTTGCGATCAATTCCCTGATCTGTTGTTCCTGGTTTGTGGAGATACCAGACATTTAGAACTCCTTCTACTTGTAAAAACACAGGGCAGGATGAATCCTGCCCTGTGTGGCTTTACTCTTCTTTCTCTTCCTTACGCAGCGCCGGGAAGAGCAGCACATCGCGGATAGAGTGTTTGTCGGTGAAGACCATCGCCAGCCGGTCCACGCCCATGCCGAAGCCGCCGTTGGGGGGCATGCCATAGCGCATGGCGCGCAGATAGTCTTCATCGAGCGGATGGCGCTCCTCGTCGTCAGCATCGTAATCGCGTCCCATTTCGAGGAAACGTTGTTCCTGGTCGAGCGGATCGTTCAACTCGGTGAAGGCGTTGCACAACTCAAAGCCGGAGACGTAACCCTCGAAGCGTTCCACGGTCAATGGGTCGCCGGGTTTGGACTTGGCCAACGGCGAAATATCGCGTGGATAGTCGTACAGGAAGGTCGGCTGGATCAGAGTTGGCTCAAGGAACTCCGAGAGCAGGAAATCGATCAATTTTCCGCGTGTGGCAGTCGGATCGGGAGTCTGATCTTTGTGTTTGGTGACAATCGCTTTGAAAAGCGACTCGGCGTCTGCATGCTCGGCGATATCGATGCCGCTGGTCTCGAGGATGCCCTGTCGCATTTCCAGCCGTCGCCAGGGAGGCGTGAAATCCAGTTCCTGGCCCTGATAGGTGACCTTGTAACTGCCGGTCACCTCTTTGGCGGCATACGAGACCATCTGCTCGGTCAGTTCCATGACTTGCAGATAATCAGCATAAGCCCAGTAGAACTCCAACTGGGTGAACTCCGGGTTATGTTTGTAGGATACGCCCTCGTTGCGGAAGTCGCGGCCAATTTCGTAAACTTTTTCAAGGTTGCCGACCAACAGGCGTTTGAGATACAACTCGAACGAGATGCGCAGGAACATTTCCTGCTCCAGTTCGTTGTGATAGGTAACAAAGGGCTTGGCTGCCGCGCCGCCATACAGCGGTTGCAGGATGGGCGTCTCGACTTCGAGAAAGTCATGCTCGTCAAGGAATCTTCGTAAGGCCTTGATGAGAGTGGCACGTTTGCGGAAGGTTTCACGCACATCGGGATTAACGGCCAGGTCCGCGTAGCGTTGTCGGGCGCGTAGTTCCTGCATCTTCCAACGCCGCGTGGCGCACGACGGTACCGTCTTCGAGCGTCTCGTCTTTCGCAGCCGGGAGCGGCGTCACGGATTTGGCGAGCAGCTTGAAGTCGTGGACAAGAAGCGTTGCTTCCCCGGTGCGGGTGCGCATCATGACGCCGGTCGCCTGGATAAAGTCACCCAGGTCAAACATGGCATTGAACAGGTCTACCTGTTCCTGTCCCAGTTCGTTCACACGGAAAAACAACTGAATCTTGCCATCGCCATCCTCGATGTGAGCGAAGGTCAGCTTGCCCATCGGGCGGGAAGCACGGATGCGCCCGGCCAGCGTGGCCTTGACTTCCGGTGTTTCACCCTCTGTGGCCTGTTTTTCGGCAGCTTCGAATGCGGCAATGACCTGCACGCTGGTGTGCGTGCGCTCGGCGCGGGTGGGATAAGGTTCAACCCCCTCGGCGCGTAGCTCTTCGAGTTTTTCCAGGCGGATTTTTTCTAGCGATGTATATTCTGGCATAGTTCGCTCTTTCCCCCTCTCCCTAAAGGGAGAGGGAAGGGGTGAGGGTTTAATGATGTTCTAACAAAAAGCCCCGCGCTTCCCTGTACAGGCGCGCGGGGCGATAGATACGTGCCCCAGATTATCCGATCTTGACGATGCGGACAGTATAAGAGCCATCGGGTGTTTCTACTTGCACTTCATCTCCAGGGCGGTGACCCAAAATCGCCCTGCCCATCGGAGATTCATTCGAGATTTTTCCTTCGCGTGGATTGGCCTCGGCTGCGCCGACGATCGTATATGTTTCCTCGTCAAAGCCTTCTTCCTGAACCGTCACGGTAGAGCCGACTTGAATCGTATCGGCCCTCTTTTTCTTGTTATCTTCGATCACGCGTGCCGTTGCAAGCAGTATTTCCAATTCCTGAATGCGGCCTTCAACAAAGGCTTGTTCGTTCTTGGCTGCCTCGTATTCGGCGTTCTCGATCAGTTCGCCGCCTTCCATCGCCTCGTGCAAGCGATCGGCAACTTCCTGTCGCTTAATGGTGCGCAGGTAATCGAGTTCATCTTGATGTTTTTCAAAACCTTCCTTGGTCAGGAATGTGCTTGGCATAGTTTTGTCCTACGAACAGAATTTGCATCTCTTATTAGAGATGCAATTTGGTGAGCGACTCAATTGTCCCGAAAATCGGCCTTAATATATCACGATTTAGGGTCAGAATCAAGACACATATGGACTATTTAATCTTCCAGAGTGCTAAACCACCTCGTTCAGAATAATAGGAACGGATATCTGCCTCAATATTTTCTGGATTTTCGAAAATAGAGCTTAATTGTGACTGATAAGCCAGCACCGCCTCGACCCAGGCCCTCAAGCCTGCCTCCGTTATGGGATGCAGGGATTCTTTCATCCCGGCTACTTGCGGAGCCAACTCCTCCGGCTGTTTGAACAAATACGGCACGTCGGCTGCATACCAGAGCGGACGGTTCAGCCGTTCCGCGGCTTGCCGCACCAGGATGTGATCCACGTGGCCGCCAATCCCCAGTTGACAGATGACTCTGGTCGTCCGCTTGCAGGTGTGGGGCGATGGTTTGTGCGATCTGGTCAGGCAGTTGTGCTTCCGCTTCATGGGGTTGCACAAAGATGTCCAGATAGAGTGGTTCGCCGTCCGGGCCACGGCGATAGATGCAATCCGGTATATCAAAATGAACGGTCTTTGCGCCTATGATACGCGCGGCTTCCAAATCTTCTGCGCGGCGCAGGTTGACGGTTTCCTCGGCAGTACCGGTACCCCATTGAAAATGCATCACCTGTGCAAAAGGCGTCAACTCGCCCGGTGGCGGGAAGCCGCACACAATGGTCCAGATTTCAACCGGGATTCCAGCCTGAGCTTGTTCATAGAGAAAGCCGCCAGTTGAAAGGACGGCATCGTCAAGGTGTGGAGAGATGTATATCCAGCGCATGGGAACGATTATCCCACATTCCGTATCCAAAAAAACGGTTAACTGTGGAATGTGGGATGGTAGTCAGTAAATTGGTAAAATGGAAAACAATGAATTATCGAAATCGTGCAGTCAGCTTTTTCTAACCACCAGGTCACAAAATGCGCCAGGTAGCCCTGGTGTTTTTCAAATACTTGGCGGTTTGCTAATTGCTCCGTTATTACCACCAACACTATACAGGGATACTACCGGCGGTTTAATCACGAAAAATAATCTGCCATTGGAGAAAACATGATTGCTCAACCCCTATCTGGCATTCGTATTCTTGACCTGTCACGCTTGTTGCCGGGACCCTACCTGACCCAATTGATGGCGGACCTGGGCGCAGAAGTCATCAAAGTGGAAACTCCATTGGCCGGGGATCATGCGCGCCTGGCCCCGCCTGAAATGGGTTTGGGGAACATGTATGAAACCATCAATCAGGGCAAAAAGAGCCTGGCGCTTAACTATCGCAATCCGCGCGGACGTGAAATCTTCCTGAAATTAGCTACTTCTGCGGATGTGGTGCTGGAAGGCTTTCGCCCAACTATCGCCGACAAATATGGCATTGGGTATGAAGCCGTCCGAGCGGTGAAGCCGGACATTGTCTATTGCTCGCTTTCCGGCTATGGGCAGGAGGGTCCCTACCAGCAACGCGCCGGGCATGACTTCAACTACCTGTCCATTGGCGGGGCGCTCTCGCTCAACGGGCGTCCAGGCGAACGACCGATCCCGTACGGCCTGCCGGTCGCGGATTTGAGCGGCGGCATGCTGGCAGCGATTGCCATCCTGGGCGCACTGGTAGGACGGGAGCGCAGCGGACAGGGCATGTACCTGGATATGGCCTTGCTGGATGGCGTCATTTCGTGGATGACTCCGCTGGCTCTGAGCGCCTACTTCAGTGGCTTGGTAGTTGGCGCAGGCACGCATCCCTTATTGGGTGGGCGAGCCTTTTTCAACATCTACGAAACTTCTGATGGAAAATATCTCACCCTGGCTGCCATTGAACCACATTTCTGGGGCGATTTTTGCAAAACGATTGGCCGGACAGACTTGATCGAGCGTCAGTTTGACCCTGCGGTGAGCACAGAACTGGATGACGATTTTCAAACAAAAAACGCGTGCTGAGTGGTTGGCTTTGTTTGCAAGCAACGACGCCTGCGTGGAACCGGTCAACTCTGTGGAAGAGATGCTGTCCGACCCACAGGTGCAGGCGCGCGGCCATATCCGTATGCAGGACGGGAAACCAGTCGGGATGCACTCTCCCTTTGTGTTTGCGCGCAGCGAACGCTCGCCTGCACCGGCACTGGGCGCGGATACCAGCGCTCTTTTGCAGGAAATTGGAGTGAGCGAAAAAGATATCCGTGCTTTGGCCGATCGAGGGATTGTTGCAATAAACTGAAATTTCCGTATCAAAAAACGTTGTAATTCAGATTCAATAGTTGAATTTGGATTACAAGTCAGGTAAACTGATAGGGAAGGAGGCTGCGATGGACGAAAGACGTAAACTCGACCGTAAGTATTTGATCGTATATTCGCGCGTATTTGAACGCAATCTGGGCCGGATGCTTGGCTATCTGGGAGATTTAAGTTTGTCCGGAGCGATGATCATCAGCGAACAGGCGCAGACTTTGAACAGCGTGCTCCCGTTGCGTTTTGACCTGCCAGACTTACAGCTTTTCAGTGTCGGCCAATTGGATATTACTGCGCGTGTAGCCCATTGCGAACCGGATATCAACCCCGCCTTCTATAACATTGGATTTGAGTTTATGGAAGTAAGCTCGACGCAAAAAACAATCATTGAAAAAATGATGGATGCCTACGAATTTAGGCGTGAGATTCCAAACTATCCGCCATTTCCTTCGTCCATACAGGGCGATGAGTAATTGAGTCACCAGTTAAACGGAAGCAGGCTCCGCGATCCCGAAAGACGCGGAGCCTGCTTCCGTTTAATCAACGCTACGGCACGGTGACCAGGAAGTTGTCGAAGTGGACATCCACACCGCCTTCGTCATAGGTGCTGGCGAGCAGGCCTACATCACCATCTGTCAGAGTTGTATCTGTCACACTGGTGAGGATGACGTCGTTGACATACAAGGTGAGCAAGCTGCCGAAGCATTCGGCTTTGATGTGGTTGGTGGCATTTCCCTGTATGACCGCGTCGAAGAATTGCAACTGGCCATCGCCCGAAATGACATCCTGTGAACTGTCGGTCACCCGCACAATGCCAGCATAACCGTCACTGGTGATGATGAACTCATAAAAACTGGCCGAACTGCCTGTTCCAGAATAACGGCAGAGCACTCCAAAATCATTGAAGTCAGGGCCGCCGATTTTGGTGGCGTCCACTTCAACGCGCACATCGGACGGGAGGGTGTCGCCCAGTCCGGGGTTGGCCCAGAATGTGAATTCCGGTGTATCGATGAAAATACGATAGACGCCATTCTCGTAATTCGTCAGGCCGTCTGTGTCACTGAACTGATCCCAGCCGCTGGTCGGATCAGAAAAATCGTCCTGGAACAGAACATTGGAAGGCTGTTGTGGGGCTTCGGTCAGGGGTTCGCTGCTTGGTTGTGACGGAGCCACAGGGGCAGGATTGCCGCTTTCCAGGAAACGCGAAGCATATGAGCAAGCCAGACTGGCCAGCATTAGAATTCCAACCATCAATAATGTGTGTTTTTTCATGCCATACTCCTGAGGGTTTTCCACAGTATACTCAATTTAAGGCTTGATATAATGGGAATGACGAGAAATTGGGTGCTTTTGGAGAGCACCCGTTCTTTTCGCCAAAGTTGTAGTGCTTTTGCACTTAGGAGATTTGATGAGTAAATTGCCGATTCCCGATTTTTTTGACTCGGGAAAATTAGACCAGGTCTGGCGCGTGCCTTACGATGAACGTGCTAAGGATGCGAAAGACTGGGCGCTTCAATACGGACTTCAGCCTGCTTCCGCTGACCAGACCATAACCTGGCTGATGCTGGTAGACGTGCAGAATACGTTCTGCATTCCCGGATTTGAGTTGTATGTCGCTGGTCGCAGCGGCACAGGCGCAGTGGACGACAACCGCCGCCTGTGTGAATTCATCTACCGTAATATGGGTACGATCACCCAGGTCACTGCCACGATGGATACACACCAGGCCATGCAGATTTTCCATGCTATCTTCCTGGTCGACGAGCAAGGCGAACATCCCGCGCCATACACCAACGTGAGCGCCGAAGATGTCCGCGCGGGTAAATGGAAATTCAACCCGGCGCTGGCGAGTCATTTTGGGATTACCCCAGAAGAGGGACAGCAACGCCTGAAACATTACACAACCACGCTGGAAGAACGGGGCAAATATGATCTAACCATCTGGCCGTATCATGCTATGCTGGGCGGCATCGGTCATGCGCTGGTTTCATCGGTGGAAGAGGCGCTTTTCTTCCATTCCATTGCACGTTTGTCGCCGCCGCATTTTGAAGTCAAAGGTGACCGATCGTTTACCGAACATTACTCCGTCATCGGCCCGGAAGTGGAAAAAGGTCCGCGGGGCGAAATCTTGGGCGAACATAACAACAAGTTCGTGGAAACGCTCAAAGATGTGGACAGGCTTGTGATCGCCGGGCAGGCTAAAAGTCATTGTGTAGCGTTTACGATAGCCGATTTGCTAAGCGACTTGCAAAAAGAAGACCCTGCGCTGGCGCAAAAAATCTATCTGCTGGAAGATTGCACCTCGCCGGTGGTTGTCCCGGGCGCAGATTATACCGAGCAGGCCAATGAGGCCTTTGCCAAATTTGCAGATGCAGGCATGCATCTCGTAAAATCAACAGATGACTTTCTACATTCCTGAAAACATAATATGAGTATCTTCAATAAAAAGCGATTAACCGACGAAACCTTCAAACTTGACATCGAACGCATGTGCAAGGGTTGGTATTCGGATAAATACTTCGAGAATATTGGTCACATGTTGACCGTTCTGGCGGCCGAAGGTTATTCCTATGGCGGCCAACTTCACAATTTACCTGATGGTGTTTCTCCTACCGACATTGACGTAGGTAATATGGAAGTGGAGATGCAGTGGTTCACGCGCCGGCTGGGCAAGACCGTCGTGGTCGGGGTGGACAAGGCCCTGTCTATGCTGCGGCATTGCAGCGGATATTTTGATGGAGATAAGTTTGTAGATACCAGCAGTGAACTGGAAGTTTGGGCCGTCCATGATGGATCAACGGTGGAGTATGACGGCGACCCGACCAACATCCAGCCGGTGCTGCGTGTACGCGGTCGCTATCGCGACTTTGCCCTGCTCGAAACCCCTACGCTCGGCATCCTGACCCGCTCCAGCCGTGTAGCGACCAACGTCTATGCGACCATGATTGCAGCGCGCGGTAAACCGGTGTTATTTTTTCCGGCGCGTTTTGACCTGCACGAAGTCCAGGCAGCGGATGGCTATGCTTATAACATTGCTGTGCAGCGTTTCAATATGGATTATGCCCACGAATTGGGACCGTTCGTCTCGACCGATGCGCAAGGTGACTGGTGGGGCGGCGCCGGCGGCGGGACAGTGGCCCATGCAGCCATCGCATCCTTCCTGGGCGATACCGCCGAAGCCATGATGCAATTCTCGCGTATCCTGCCGGCCCAGATCCCGCGCATTGCGCTGGTCGATTTCAACAATGACAGTATCGCCGATTCGCTGTCCACGCTGGATACCATGTTCAAAAAATATCAATCCCTGATGGACGTGGGAGACGAAGCTGAAGCCGCCAAGTATGTGCTTTATGGCGTGCGGTTGGATACCAGCAGCAGCGTTCGTGATGTTTCGGTCACTCCGCTGGGCGACCCGGCGCTGGATTTGGGCGTCACGCCACGGTTGGTGTTCAACGTTCGTCTGGCGTTGGATGCGGCCTGGGAACGTTGGGATATACCGGAAGCCTGGAAATCTCGCGCACAGGAATATTGTAAAAATGTGAAGATCGTTGTCTCCGGTGGATTCAAGCCCGAAAAAATCCAGAGATTTGAGAAGCTGCTTGTCCCTGTCGATATTTACGCAGTCGGCTCATACCTGTTTAACAACAATGGCGCCACCGTGAGCGATTACACTGCTGACGTAGTGCGCGTCAAGGTGCATGGCGAATGGGTGGATATGGCCAAGGTTGGCCGCGCGCCATGTGATAATCCGGACTTGGAAAGAGTTTGGTAATAAAAAGCGCTCTATGGTAGATGGTTTATACCAAATGCATTGTTCAGCAATACGCGAAGTTTGTTCCTAAGCACTTTATAGGAATAATGCTTTAAAGCCAGCTTGTAGTTATAGCTACACATTTCTTTTGCGAGTTGCGGCTTTTGTAGAATGTTGCGAGCAGCTTCGACAGTTTCATCGGTGATGTATTCGTTAAAATCAATCACCTTGAAACCCTTGGGTTTGATATCGGTTTCATAGATAGCGTAGTTATTTACTACAATCGGTTTCTTAAAATAAAGCGCCTCAAGGAATGCGTTACCAAATCCTTCTATCTCCGATGGATAGGTTACCAGGTCCGCGTGGGGGTAAGCATCCCAGAGACTGTATACTTTCTGCCCATCTTCGGTCATTCTCCGATTTTCGTCAAATTTGTCTGATGAGAATATCGCTCGCACACCCAGCAAATCTGCATATTCGCGTACTCTTTTTTCGTATGCGTAGCCATCATCGCCTGAAGCATGTGAGATAACCAATCGTGCTTTTAACCCCAACCGGCTGACTAGTTCGATAGCATGTTCAATGCCTTTCCGTTGAACCACCCGCGTTGGTTGGAGGATGAAGAATTCATCTGGTTCAAGACCTATCGCCTCGCGCAGATCAGCAGAATAATCATCCACTCTAGGAGCCGGCTTTTCATAGTTCATCACATTTGGAACGATTGTAGAACTTACGCCTGTACGCCGCGCCATTTGATGGCTTGCATGGGTGTTGATGACAACATGCTGGATGGATGGCAAAATTGGGGGAACGGCCATGGAAATGTAATCGTGGACGGAGTTGACCAATAAATCCTTGCGTTCCCAGGTGAAGTCATGATGATGGGCAATGGTCGGGATATTCGTCTCGGCGATCAGTTCCGTCAAAGCCATGGATAAGGGAATATTTTGAGGGAAGGAGAGAGCATTTTCAGGGATCAGCAGGTCAATATCGAACTTTCGTACAAATTGATCCAGGTGCCCCCGGAAATACTCGCGCATCTTATGAATCCAGAGGGTATCCTCAGCCTTTCGGGTGTGCGTGCCGAAGAAACGGAAATAATGTTCTCTGATTTCTGGATGTAGAAAGTGGGCTTCTGGGACAACCATGGATCGGTCATCTGGGCGATCTGATAAGCCTGAAAAGTAGTAACAGGTATGTCCCCTTTCTTCTAGAACCTCCGCCCATTTAGAAGTTTCCAGGGAAACACCGTCGGTACCTGCAAACCGGAAAGAAATAAAACCTATATTAAGCGACTTACGAGATGATTTGTGCGGCATTGGATGTCTCCATATTTCTATTCTCAACTTTGTTTCTGGGCAGGTTTAACGTACCACATGGTTAGAGAATGGTTATCAGATTAACAGGCTTCTGAAATATTTTAAGAATTGGTCAAATTGTCGTTCTTTGTCAAATTTTTCTGTCATCAGTTGACGTGCGCTTTGCCTCATTTTCTCTATATCTTGTTCGGTCATCCCAGAGTTTTAGGATTCCATCTGCCAATTGGTCGCTATTTCCTGGCTCTACCATAAAGCCTGTTTTGCCGTTGATAACAATTTCGGGAACACCGCCCAGGTTGGATGACACGACTGGAACGCCCATTGACATCGACTCAAGCAATACATTTGGAAGACCTTCTTTGTAGAGACTGGGCAACACTGTCACATCTGCGCGTTCGAAAACGTATTGCGGCTCATTCGTGAATGGGAAGAATGATACATTTCGTCCAATAGCCAATTTCATTTACTTTGTCTCTTAAGGCCTGCTCATCGGGGCCATCGCCGACCATCATCAGATGAACATTTGGCAAAGAACCTGCGACCAATTTGGATATTGCCTCGAACAGGATTGGATGTCCTTTGCGATGCTCGAATGACCCTACGCTCGCCAGAATCGGGGATGCATTCGCTGGCAACGGGTAACGCCTCATGGCCTCCCTTTTGCCTGCTTCCGTTGATTGGAAGCGTTCTACATCCGTGCCTTGATAGATCAACTTGATCTTGTCGGCTGGTATTTTATAAGTATCTATCAGATATTGCTGCGTGAACCGGGTAATTGTGATGATGGCCGAGTTAATGGTTTCTTCAGGAAAATAAAATTCACGGAGATATTCCGGAACAATAGTGCCTGTTTTGGGGATGAGATAGGTATTGAGATTACCCTCTTTGATACATTTGGCTGCAAATACGGAGCAGTGAAAGCCATTTCGAGGCGGATGGACGGTACAGACCGCCACATCACATTCACTCAAGGCTTCAGTCCATATCTTAATATGCTCTATGCTTTGGTTGACAACCTCATTCCAATCATATGTCGCGGTTTGGGCACCAACTTCAGCACATTTTTCTGAGACCCAACTCTCTTTTGGGGCCAGCACTGTAACATCCTCTCCACGGGCAATAAATGCCCGCGTAGCTTCAGTGACCCAGATTTGGGTACCACCGTGGAGAGGAGTATCTTCGATAAAACAAATGCGCATTAATTAATCTCTGTGTGCATCTAATTCAAAGAATAGGTTTCGCTAGGCGTACAAAAATATTCAAACATCTGCTCAAAGCTTTTTGTCAGCGCCTCTTGGCTATAGCGCAATCGGACTGCATTTCTATTATGTTGGTTGCGTTCCTGGTGCAATTGGGGATGAATTAATGAATTCGAGACTTCCTCTAAAAACTCAAGGTTGAAATCCCTTTCCGGAAAAAGTGTATAGCGGATCTGTTGCTCTTCCGGAAGCCCTTTGCCAACTACTTCATCGAAAACATCCACATACCGATAGCGACGACAAATAATTGGCACCCCACTGGCGCAGCTCTCAATAATTGGAAGTCCACGCCCTTCTCTTCTACTAGGGAGTAGAACTAAGGTAGCCATTCGGTAAATTTCTTCAATGGACAATGGCTGTAAGTTGTTTTCTTTTAGCGAAGGATGATCTTCTCTTCCGACAGAGAATGCCAGGAAGATCCGGTCGGCAATCGAAGCAGGTAAGGATTGGGATAACGAATTAAATCTTTGCAGAAATTGCTTTAAATATGCGCGGTGGTCGTTAGGGGCCGGTCCGGTAATATGCAGGATAATCTTGTGGTTGGTGTTTTGGTTGAAATATTCCCGGAATGATGGTTCTCCTAATAATGCGTCGATCAGTTCAAGGTCCCTCTCGATGCGCTTACGGGGGATAATCCGCGTAGGTTGCAGCAGATAGATTAACTTGTCAGTTCTGGGGTCTACGGACAATCCTGCGCGATGCCCAAGGATGCAGGGTGTCTGATTCTTCATCCAGTTTTTCAATTCCGCGATATGTTCTTAACAGGGATAGGATGCAGGATGGCTTCCCCTCCGGACAGGATATATGCCATACGAATGCGGGCAAGTTTTATATCCGTATCGTTATAGTCTTCGAAGAATTTATCACTTATGCATGTAGAGATTTCGAACACTTTATTCTTGGGAAAACCATAATCTCTGATGATCTTCTTTGATTGTCGCTTATTTATATTTACTTGTAACCATTGATTGCCATTCCATGGATAAATCGATTCGAACAATTTAAAGAATGGCCTGTTATCGAAATTTCGGAAGAAAAAATCCCTACTCCCTGGCCTTTCCCCCAGATATCGTTCCATCTTTGGTTTGCCTCCCTCCCAATAGAAATCATGGTTTGAATTGATAACGTACATTTCCATTGCTTCGGAGACTAGAGTAAAGGCTAAGGTGGAGGCCATATTTCCGGGGTTGGAGGCGACATTCACCGGGATTAACAGATTGATATTGTTCTCGACCAGATATTCACCCAGCACTTGGGCAATTTTTACCGCTTGAGCGTAAATTTCCCTGGCGAGGGTATCTGAATTTGTGCTGCCTCCGGGCATATTCTCATAAAAAAGCTTCTGGAACCATTTGCCCTGATCCCATTTTGCCCAGCCACTGATCCCTTCGATCTGGTATCGTTGCCAATCAGGTTCTATGATGGAGTTTGCTTGAGAATGAAACTTCCCGCCGATAAGATGAATTGCATATTCCCCCTGGCTTCGATACAGGGCCTCTAGGGCCCGTGGCATATTTAACAATTTCCATTGAGACGCCATCGATGCCGTAATCGAAGGTGTAAAAAGCCGTACCGTTTGCGGCTAACTTGATGAATTGATCTTTGGAAAGTGTCGGTAAAATTTGGGCTTTGTTTTTGATATCCTGAAGAATTTTTGTAATGTCAGTCCAATTTGATGGGGCAGCCGACGTCAGAAAATCCATCATTCCGGTAAATTGTTCTTGCGAGTCTTTCTTTGATTTGATCAAGGGGTACATCACGCATTCTTGAATTTGGATACAGGGTTGCAATTATTCCATTTATTGTCCATAAAGGGTCTTTAATAAAAGTATACCTCAATCGAATACTCATTTGATAATCAGTATCCATTCCGGACCTTCACCGCCACGATTGAATAATTCGTTCGATTTTGAACGGCGTTCCATCCACAGGTTTCTCGTCAAACTCACGCGCAGCCAGATGGCCCGAAAACACGGCCTGGGCGATGATGTTGGGCGCTTCGGCGTCGCCGATCAGGCGCAGGGATTTGAGTTTTCCCTCGGCCAGCGCGGGCTGGAGTTCGTAGTACAGGCTGTCGTTGGAGATGCGGTCGGTGACCAGTACAACGCCATCGCGGGGAATAACGGTAGTTTCACCGGTTAAGGAATGGGTTAGGGTAACGGAATCAGGCTGGATGTCCGTAAGAAGCGTTTGGGGGAGTAACTTGACGCCCAGTTTCATCAGTCGCGTCTGTATCTTGGATTGTTCTAACGTAAATTGCGTCCAGTAGGAAACCAGCGGCGCGGGCGTGACCAGCGTCACGTCACAGCCGTTTTGCGCCAGCAATTCGGCCAACACGCCACCCAGGTAGAAGTGATCGTCGTCGTACAAGATGACGCGGCCGGTTGGCAAGTTGCCATCCATGAAGTCATCCGGTGAGAAAACATTGGGCAAGTCGTAGCCGGAAATGGGATGGTGAATAGTGCGCCCCTTGCCATCGCGGCGGAAGGTCGCGCCGGTGGCCAGGATGACGTGTGGAATGCCACTTTCGAGGATTTCGGCAGCGGTCATCGGGCTGGACGGATACAGGCCCACGTTGGGCATTTTGGCGAGGCGGGTTAGCCGCCACTCGACCACGCGCCGCCACTCGGACAGGCCGGGCAGGGTCGACTCGCGCAGCACGCGCCCGCCCAACTCGCGGCGCGCATCCAGCAGGGTGACGCTGTAACCACGCACGCCAAGCGAGACGGCACATTCCAGTCCAGCCGGGCCAGCGCCCACGACCATAATCTCGGCCTCGCTCTTCTTGGGCGCGATGATCTCGGGATGCCAGCCGCGCCGCCATTCTTCACCCATAGTGGGATTTTGCGTGCAGCGGATGGGCACGAAGCGCGTGTCGCCGGTGACGCAGATGTTGCAGCCGATGCACTCGCGGATTTCGTCCAGGCGGTCTTCCCTGATCTTGTTCGGCAGGAACGGGTCGGCAATCGACGGGCGCGCCGCGCCGATCATATCCAGCACGCCGCGCCGCACGGCAGAGACCATCGAATTGGGCGAGGTGTAGCGTCCCACGCCGACCACCGGCTTCCTCGTCAGCGACTTGACGAAGGAAGTGTACTTTTCCTGAAAGCCTTCTTTTTCGAAGCGCGAAGTGGCCGAATCATTGCTCCAGCCGCTGATATTCACATCCCACAGGTCGGGCAGTTCGGCCAGCATGGCAATGATGTCATGCCCTTCGCCCTGGTGTGTGATGCCTTCCTCGCCAAGCAGTTCTTCCACGGCAAAACGCGCCACCACGCCGCATTTGTCGCCCACAGCCTCTTTGGTATCTTCCAGCAGTTCGCGGAACAGACGTGTGCGGTTTTCGAGCGAGCCACCATACTCGTCGGTGCGGTCGTTGTAACGTCGCAGCAGGAATTGCGCGGCGGCGGTCAGCGCGTGCCCGGCGTACACGTAGATCAAGTCGAAGCCCGCGCGTTTGGCGCGCAGCGCAGCGGCGCGGTGCCAGCGGCGCAGGTTGCGGATGTCTTCCTTGTCCATGCGGCGGGTTTGCACCGGGTCGTAACCCGTCCCACCCAGCGTGCCCATCGAGGTCGGCGCCAGCGGCACGGCGCGCGTGTACAGATTGTTGGCGTCCAGCCCGTTGTAGGCCAGTTCGATGCCCGCCAGCGCGCCGTGCGCATGTACCGCCTCGGCCATCAATTCCAGCGCCGGGATGTCGTCGTCGCTCCACAGGCGGCCTTCGAAATATGGCGACAGGTCGCTGCTGTGGTGGATCTCCACTTCCTCGGTACAGACCACGCCCCAACCGCCCTCGGCCTTGATCCCGCGCATAGCCGCCAGCCCGCGCGGCATGCGGTGGCCGAATCCGTTGCAGTGCGGCACCTGATAAAAACGGTTGGGAGCAGTCACCGGTCCGATTTGAACCGGTTCGAAGAGAATGTCGTATGGGGAGGGCATGTTTCTTTTCCTGTGGATTGGGATTTGGATACTATACCCGACCTTTATCCCGCGTCAATAGACGAATATCCTGACTTTATCTTTTCTCCCCTCGTTCAGACTCCGCCCTGGCCTGCTTCCGTTATACCGCCAATGGCGCGGAGAGAGAACGCCGAGATTCGAAAATCGCCAAGAAAATCTGGCGTTAAGAAATCTTGGCGAACTTCGCGTCTTGGCGGTTGACAAAATCTATTTATGACGTTTTTCCAACTCCCCGGCCACATCTTCGAGTGTGACGCCTTTGGCCGCCATCAGTACCATCACGTGATAAGTCAGGTCGGCGATCTCCTCGATGAGACGTTCGTTGTCCTGCGAGAGCGCCGCCACCACCACCTCGGTCCCTTCCTCGCCGACTTTCTGCGCCATGCGCGGCAGGCCCGCATCAAAAAGGGAATTGGTGTACGAGCCGGGCTTGGGATTTGCCTTGCGGTCTTGGATGATCTTAAAAAGTTCTTGAAACATAAATTTCTCCGGATTATTCCCTGACGTTCCAGTCACCGATGGCGACCCATTTGTAAGTGGTCAGCTCGCGCAACCCCATCGGGCCGCGGGCATGCAAGCGTTGGGTGGAGATGGCGACTTCCGCGCCGAGCCCGAACTGGCTGCCATCCGTGAAGCGCGTAGAGGCGTTGACGTACACCGCCGCCGAATCGACTTCGGCCACGAACTGATCGGCGTGCGCCTGGTCGCGGGTCAGGATGCCGTCAGAGTGATGTGTGCTGTGGGCTGCGATGTGGGCAATGGCTTCGTCCACGTTTTGGACGACTTTCAGACTGAGTACGAGAGACAGCCATTCGGTGTCAAACGCATCTTCTCCGGCGGGGGATACGCGTGAGTCGGAGCCGACGATTTCGAATGATTCGGGGTCAGCCTGAAAGGTGACGCCGTCTTTGCCGAGATGCTCCACCAGTCGGGGCAGAAAGGCTGGTGCAACGGAAGCATGCACGAGGGCGACGTCGAGCGAATTGCACACGCTGGGGCGTTGAGTCTTGGCGTTGTGGAGGATGTCCAGCGAGGCGTCCAGGTCTGCGCTTTCGTCCACAAACAGATGACAGATGCCGATGCCGCCGGTCATGACCGGGATGCGGCTGTGCTCGCGGCAAAATGCGTGCAGGCCAGCGCCGCCGCGCGGGATGATGATGTCCACGTATTCGTCGAGTTGCAGCAGTTCGAGGATGCGGGCGCGGTCGGTGTCCTCGATGTACTGGATGCTGTCGGATGGCAGGCCGCTGGCAGCGAGCGCGGCGCGGATAACTTTGACCAGCGCCAGGTTGGAGCGCAGGGTTTCCTTGCCGCCGCGCAGGATGGCGGCATTGCCGGTTTTGAGCGCCAGCCCGGCCACGTCGATGGTGACGTTGGGGCGGGCCTCGTAAATGACGCCCAGCACGCCCAGCGGCACGCGCTGTTTGCGCAGTCGGATGCCGTTTGGCAGCGTGGATTCATCAAAGCGCTCGCCCACCGGATCGGGCAGGTCGGCCACGCTGCGCAGGTCAGCGGCGATGGATTTCAGCCGGGACGGGTTGAGCATCAAACGGTCGAGCAGGGCCGGGGTCAGTCCGGCTTCGCGCCCGGCTGACAGGTCTTGCTCGTTGGCCGCTAAAATTTCAGCCTGATGCGCGTCCAGTTCATCCGCAATCGCCAGGATGGCGGCGTTTTTGGTTTCTGTGCTTGCGCGTGCCAGTTGGGATGCGGCGCTGCGGGCCTTTTTGGCAATCTCTAAAAGGGTCATGATAAGCTCCAAATTCTAAATGTAGGGCAGGTGGGATATTTTTTCACCACAGAGACCACAAAGACACGGAGGTAAAAGTTTCTTCTCTGTGTTCTCAGTGATCTCTGTGGTAAATACCTGAGCACTTTTGTTTCCATCTTACAACAGGACAAGATTGTTGTGGTGAACCACTTCATCGCCGTAATAATAGCCGAGAATGGATTCGATTTCGTCCGACTTGCGTCCCAGGATGCGGCGCAGATCGGCGGAAGTGTAATTGGTGATACCGCGTGCCAACTCGCCGCCATCGGCAGCCAGAATGCGGATTGGGTCGCCCCGGTCAAAATCTTTTTCGACGGCGGTCATCCCCACCGCCAGCAGGCTGCCACCCTTGCGCAGGGCACGCGCCGCGCCGGCATCGATACTGACCGCGCCGCGGGCATTCCCGCCGGTCAGGATGTAACGCTTGCGGCTCTCGATGGCGGTTACGCTGGGATGAAAACGCGTGCCGATGGCTTCGCCAGCAGCGAGCCGGGTGAGTACATCGGCTTCTTCGCCGGGTGCAATGACTACCATTGTCCCGGAGCGGCGTGCCAGGTCAGCGGCCTGGAGCTTGGTGAGCATGCCGCCTGTGCCGAGACCGGTGCTTGTCCCACCGGCGGCTTGCCAGACTGATTCGGGGATGTCCGGTTCGGTGATGTCGGTAATGAGTTGCGCGCTATCGTTTCGGCGCGGATCGGCAGTGAACAGGCCGGGTTGGTCGGTCAGCAGGATGAGCGTATCGGCATCCATCAAGTTGGCAACCAGCGCTGAAAGATTGTCATTATCTCCGACACGGATTTCCTCGGTAGCGACGGTGTCGTTCTCGTTGATGATGGGAATAACGTTTTGGGCGAGCAGTGCCATCAGCGTATTGCGCGAGTTAAGATAGCGGCGGCGGTCGGCCAGGTCAGCGCGGGTGAGCAGAATTTGACCAATGGTCAGTCCATACAGTCCAAAGACCTGCTCGTAGATTGCCATCAGCCGCAATTGTCCAACGGCGGCCAGCATTTGTTTGGCGGGCACGTCACGAGGCAGTTGGGGAAATTTAAGTTGTTCCTTCCCGGCGGCCATGGCCCCGGAACTAACCAGGATGACTTCGTGTCCGTTCTGGCTGAGACTGGAAACCTGGCGGGCTATTTCGACAAAGCGCGGCAGGGAGAGACGGGATGTCCCCGCAGTAAGTGTGGATGAGCCAAGTTTGATGACGATACGGGACATAGTTTTATTCACCAATGGTAGAAGAACTCAGGTTACGAAAGAAACAGCTTTGTGCACCGGTGTGACAGGCTGGCCCGGCAGGTTCCACCAGCACCAGCAGCGTATCGCCGTCGCAATCATAGCGGATTTCCACCACTTTCTGCGTATTGCCGGAAGTCGCGCCTTTGTGCCACAATTCCTGCCGCGAGCGCGACCAGAACCAAGTTTCGCCACTCTCGATGGTTCTTTGCAGCGTCTCGGCGTTCATCCAGGCCACCATCAAAACATCTTTAGTAGCGGCATCCTGAACAACAGTGGTGATCAGTCCATTCGAATCGAATTTCAGGTTTTCCATAAAACTCCAAAACGAACCGCAAAGAGCGCGACACCTGCCCTGACGGGCGGCGCCAGAGAGAACGCTAAGAAAAAAAGTCTTCGCGCCCTTTGCGTGCTAAGTGCCCGAAAGGGTATAGCGGTTCAATTAACCATGCGTATCTTCAAGCCTCGCCCTGCAAGATACTCTTTTATCTCCCCAACCGTATACTCGCTATAATGCAGCATCGACGCCACCAGCGCCGCATCCGCTTTGCCTTTGGTTAACACGTCGTAGAGATGTTCCGGTTTCCCGCCGCCGCCGGATGCGATGACCGGGATCGAAACAGCTTCCGCGATGGTGCGCGTCAGCGTCAGTTCGTAGCCTTCTTTCGTGCCGTCGGCGTCGATGGAGTTGACCACCAGTTCACCTGCGCCCAGTTCCTCGCCGCGCTTGGCCCACTCGATGGCATCCAGCCCCATGCGTGTCCGTCCGCCGTTGATGACGATCTCGTAGCCGGAAGCAATTTCAGGGTCGGGTTCGACGCGCAGCACGTCCATCGACAAGACCACTGCCTGCGCTCCAAATGCCCGCGAAGCCTCGCTGATCAACTCCGGTCGTTTGACCGCCGCTGAATTGACGTTGACCTTCTCCGCGCCCGCCAGCAACACGCGCGAGCAATCTTCCACTGTGCGCAAGCCGCCGCCGACCGAAAAGGGGATGAAGACCTGCTCGGCCACACTGCTGACCACGTCGATCATGATGTCGCGCCTGTCGCTCGAAGCGGTGATGTCGTAAAAGACCAGCTCGTCGAGACCGCCTTCGTAATATTCGCGCGCCTTCGCCACCGGGTCGCCGATGTCCTTCGTGTCCACGAATTTGACCGACTTCGCCAGTTTGCCGTCGCGCACGTCTAAGCAGGAAATGATGCGTTTCGAGAGCATTACGGCCTCCATTCCGAAAAGTTTTTCAGCAGTTGCAGCCCCAGCGGCCCGCTTTTCTCGGCGTGGAACTGCACCGCGAAGAGATTGCCCGTGCCAATCGCCACCGGGAACTCGCCGCCGTAATCGCTGACGGCGTAAACCTGCGACTGGTCGTCCGGCTGCGGATAATACGAATGCACGAAATAAAATTCATCGCCGGGATTGAGATGACTCAGCACGGGATGTGGCTGGGTGACGGTGACGGCGTTCCAGCCCATGTGGGGGACTTTCAGCGCTTCATCCTCTGGCCGGAACCTGCTACACACCCCCGGCATCAGATTCAACCCGGGCGTATCTCCTTCTTCCGAACGGGACAGGATGATCTGACAGCCAATGCAAATGCCGAGAATGGGCGTTCCCCGCTGGAAAGATTCTTTCAACGCCGAATCAAGATTTCGCTCCTTGAGCACCTCCATCGCCGCGCCCGCCTCGCCCACGCCGGGGAAGATGACCCGTTCCGCGCTCCGCACGACATCCGGGTCTTTGCTGATCTGGTTCTCGATGCCGAGATAGTCCAGCGCCCGCTTGACAGACGTCAGGTTCCCGGCTTTGTAGTCAACGATTGTGATCATAAAAACTC
>CAWHJM010000089.1:0-52604 GCA_963829615.1 uncultured Chloroflexia bacterium | reverse complement strand
CAAAAAGTTGATCTTTAACAACCAACAAGCGAAACAAAAACCTGCTCTGGGCGCAACCAGCGGCTGAGAGAGCACCAGGCAGAAGCAAAAAAAAAATCCTGGGATGGCTTGGGCTGGTCTTGTCTACCGAGTTCGGCTTGCTGACCCTTTGTTTTTGCAGCTGTGAAGCGTTGGATGCGGCGCACATTGGTCATGGCGGCAGAAGCAATGATCATGCAGGTCATGCGAAACTTGCCTCGCACCGGCAGCTTGCCAGCCGGGAAGGGGTGTTTGACCGAGCGGACGGTGGCTTCGACAGCGGCACGCAAGTTTTGACTTTGCTGAGCGTGAGCATGACTTTGTCTGCGTCGTTCGGCTGAGCGAGCTTCGGTCAGAGTAAAGCGCAGGTGGTGACGCGCATCCCGTTCGGTCGGGCGGGACAGCGCTCTACCAGGGGGAAGGTTCTGACAGAGTTGGGGATCGAAATGACGACAAAGGCTTTCTGGTGGCTGCTGGTTTGGGCGGGGACGGTTTGTCCTTGTGGACAGGTGACCTTGGATGGTTTGCGTTCAGCGTTGAACTTGATCATGAAATGGGACAGATGTACTTTGTCAGGATCAGGACTGCGTCCCCGAATGGCGGTTTGGATCAGGGTGACATCCTGCTCTTGCAGGGCGGCATCACTGGCCTGACCGCCGTAAGCGCCATCGGTCAGCAGGGTGTCCACATGGGGACGCTCGATCAAGTTAGGCAGACCCTCTGCCAGAAGTTGGCTGTCGTCCACATTATTGGGTGCCACCTGTACCTTGGTGATCAGTTGCAGTTCGTTCTCCGGGTCACAGGTTTCGGTGACGTTGGCGACATAGCCCTTGTAATGGGCATTGGCTTTGGTGCGGTAGCTGGCTTCCAGGTCATCCACCGATTGCAGGCAACCAGATGTGATCTCACCGTTCTCTTTCGGGCTGACACTGTTCTCGATCAGGTTGAAGTTTTCGACAAACAGCCGTTCCAGCACCTGGTAGGGCACTTCGCCAGCATAGGCAGGTTTGAGTTCCTGCAAGAGGGTATGGAGGGTCTGTCCGATCTTTTGCAGGTGTTCCTGCACCGCTTCCTTGCCTTTGACCCGGTAGGTATAATGCCCGGCGCTGTCACGGGTATAGGGCGCAAAGATTTCTGCCAGGCGGGCTTTGTCCGCTTCGCTCAAGATACGCTCGACCCGTTGCAATCCTTCCACCAGCAATTGCAGACGACTGGCCGAAACAATGTTGCTGGCGATCTGGGTCGAGTCCATTCTTTGCATGCCGGTGCGCACTTTCAGGCTCGTGATCTGCGCATCCGTGATCTGTTCGAAGGCTTGCTCCAGCAGGTTGAGACCTTCTTCCGCATTGTAGCGGCTCAAGCGTTCACGAAAGTAGTACAGTGTGCGAATCTCAAAGTCGCCATCGCCCAGCCGGTCGTATCCCAGGGCATAGCGCACTTGCAGGTTGTAGCAGTAGTTCTCGTACAACTCTTCGTCGCTCCAGCCAAAGCCTGATTTCAGGGCTTCCAGTCCAACCAGAACGTTGACCGGCACGTTCGGGCGCGAGGCCTTCTCTGAATACAGCTTTGCAAAGGCGCCTTCATCAATCCGGCAGAAGAATTCCTTGTAGAATGTGCCTGCCCAGGAGTTCGCCAGACGCTTGCGTTGCTTTTCGGGTAGTTCGCTGGCCGCGCTTATCAATGCGGGCTGTTGATGTTTGGTGTTTTTTCTGAACATGCGCCTATTATATTAAATTTTTGCCGTTTTGAGGAGGGTCGATACCCTTTTTGCAGTGGAATCTGTTATGCAATTCAAAACATGGTTTAGCGAAATAGCTCCAAGAGTTTAAAGTCATCGAAACAATATGATCCACGCAAAGATTAGATTCCCCAGTCGTAGGTGGTCATGTCAAAATTGATCTAGTGTTTAGAAGCCTTCCGGCCGTTTTACAGAAAAGTCGAGCATAGATGCTTATGAGGAAGATTGCTGAAGAAATACTCCGAGACCAAAATCCCGGAGTTCTCTTTCTTCTTTACTATCTTTCCACTTTCGCCCGCATCACATCCCGTTTTATACCCCCAAACTTATCCTTGTAATCCTGGTCCCCGCGCATGAAATCGCGCTGGCTTAGGCAGGGATTCGCCCGCCGAATTGGGTTTATACTACGCAGCGGATCGGCATAAGGAGGCATGATGACACGAGCGGCAGCCAAGACAGGCTCAGGACCTATGATGATGGTCGCTGTCGAGCAATATTTCCCAAAGAAACAGCGCATTATCGAAGATAGCCTGGCCTATCAAATCCTGCCATTCGGGATACGGGCTGTCGCAGGAGTGATGCACTCCACCCCGGCCAGGGACTGGATGGTTCAGTCAACCGAGAAGAGTCTTCCCGGGATTTGGGGTGGGATGATGTGCCGCAAGCGCTACATTGACGAGAAGTTGATCGAGGCGTCCGGTCAGATCGAGGCAGTGGTGAATCTGGGCGCAGGCTTCGACACGCGTGCATACCGGCTGCCAGCGCTGGCTGACATTCCGGTCTGGGAGGTCGATCAACCGGAAAACATCCAGCCGAAGAGAGCTCGGCTTCAGAAGCTTTTCGGGGGAGTTCCATCCCACGTCAGGCTCGTGTCCATCGACTTCGATCATGAGGAATTGTCCGCCGTATTGGCAGCGCACGGCTACTCGCCAGATGAACAGACGTTCTTCATCTGGGAGGCGGTCACCCAATATCTAACTGAGAGCGGTATCCGGAAAACCTTTGAGTTTCTGGCTGAGGCTCCCCCTGGCAGTCGGCTGGCCTTTACCTATATCCGCAAAGATTTCATCGATGGAAAAAATAAGTATGGGCAGGAAGCAGCCTACCAGCAGTATATTTCGAAGGAAAAGTTCTGGCTGTTTGGGATGAACCCTGAAGAGGTACCAGACTTCCTTGCGACTTATGGCTGGCGTGTGGTCGAGCATCTCGGTTATGAGGAGTTGGCTGAACGATACGTGAAGCCAACCGGACGAGAGCTTGCCTCTATGCAAATCGAGCGCATGGTCTACGCGGAGAAACTGTAGGCGACCCCATCAGCTCACCCGACCGGTGAATCAACCTGACTTCGCTTTGTTTAGGCATCTTGCAAAAGTCAACATACCAACATGCTCTGGGCGGCGTACCCTTAACGGGCACCTTCCTCGCCGCCGGGGAAAGTGCCCCAAATAGGGTACGGCGACGAGAGCACTTATGCACGAGGTCTAATATAGAAAAGCTCCCATAGTATAATCCGCATAGAAACCCCTGGTGGAGGATCTATGAGCGAACGAAAGACTAATCCTGAGCAAGGCGATCCCAGAGATCGTCGAAGGGTCGAAGATCCGCGTACTGGTTGCCAAACCCGGCCTGGACGGGCACGACCGCGGCGCCAAGGTGGTGGCGCGCGCCCTGAGAGATGCGGGCATGGAAGTGATTTATACTGGCCTGCGCCAGACCCCCGAAATGATCGCCGAAGCCGCTTTGCAAGAGGATGTGGATATCGTCGGATTGTCCATCCTTTCGGGCGCGCATATGGCGCTCGCGCCTCGTATCCTGGAATTGCTGAAAGCCAACGGGCAGGAACAGGTCAAAGTTTTTATCGGTGGCATCATCCCGGATGACGACCAGCCTCGTTTGAAGGAAATGGGCGTGACCGGTGTCTTTGGTCCCGGTGCTTCAACGGAAGACATCATCCGGGAAGTCAGAGCGGCTGCAACGGAATAAGTTTCCAGCGATAATGACCTTAGCACAGCAACTTCTCTCCGGCAATCGCCTGGCGTTGACCCGCCTGTTGACACAGGTGGAAAACGATACCCCCGAAGGCCGCGCGGCGCTGACCGAACTCTTCCCGCACACTGGCAATGCGCACCTGATCGGTGTGACGGGCGCGCCAGGCACGGGCAAATCATCACTGGTCAACCAACTGGCGTTACATTTTCGTAAACAGGAAGAACGCCGTGTAGCGATCGTTGCCGTGGACCCCTCCAGCCCGTTTACAGGCGGAGCGGTGCTGGGAGACCGGGTGCGGATGCGCGATCTGGCAGGCGACCCCGGCGTGTTCATCCGTTCGATGGCATCACGCGGCTCGCTGGGCGGACTGGCGCGAACCACCGCCGGTCTGGTGCAGGTCTTCGATGCAGCCGGATTTGACATTATTCTCATCGAGACAGTTGGCGCGGGGCAGGCGGAGGTAGAAATTGCCCGTCTGGCACATACGACGCTGGTCATCGAAGCGCCAGGGTTGGGCGATGACATCCAGGCCATCAAAGCCGGGATTCTGGAGATCGCGGATATCCTGGTGGTCAACAAAGCAGATCGTCCCGGTGTGGAGAACACCCTCAAGGCGCTCAAAAATGCGCTGGAACTGGCGCACCCTGTGCGGCACGTGTTTCAGCATCATGGCAAGCTGGAAATTGTCGAAGCACCGGATGAACCACTCTATAATTCCTGGATCCCGCCTATCCAGCAAACGGTCGCGACCGAGGGGACGGGTATCCGTGAGTTGGCAGACGAGATCGCCCGTCACGCGGAGCATCTGCGTGAAAGTGGGGATTGGGCCGCTCGCGAGCGTGGCAGGCTGGGGTCTGAGTTGGAGGCGATGCTGCAGGAGATGTTGGTGGCACGTTTCCGCGAACAAGTCCCAGAGTCCCATTATGAGGAAGTGCTCGACCGGGTCTTTGAGCGTGAACTGGCTCCCTGGGAAGCGGTCAAAATGTTGTTAAATGGATGGTCCAAATGAGCATCATTTATGGCAAGCGCGTCCGGCTGCGCGGCGCAGAACGCAGCGACCTTGAAAAATTTGTCGTGTGGGTCAATGATCCTGAAGTGACGGCTGGCCTTACGTTGTTCCTGCCTATGTCGTCTGTGGATGAAGAAAAATGGTTCGAGAATGCCTTGCAGCGTCCGCAGGCAGAGAAGCCGCTGGTGATCGATATGAATGACGGGGGAGATTGGCGCTTGATTGGGAACAGCAGTTTCTTCGATTTTGACTGGTTTTCCCGCGCAGCAGAAGTCGGGATCATGATTGGCGATAAAACGGTCTGGAACCAGGGGTATGGCACCGAAGTGATGACTTTATTGCTGCGCCACGGCTTCGAGACCCTGAACCTGAATCGGGTTTATTTGCGAGTCTATGCTGATAACAAACGCGCCATCCGCACCTACGAAAAAGCCGGATTCGTGCACGAGGGACGTATGCGCCAGGCCGTTTACAAGCATGGTGCATATGACGACGTATTGTATATGAGTGTTCTGCGTGAAGAGTGGGACGCCATGAAGAAGGAGAGTTGATGGCCCGTCATTCGCACCATGAGATGAAGGTGTATGGGGATATCAAGTTGTATGCCGGAACGGGTTCTCCCGAACTGGCGCAGAAAATCTCAAGTTATTTAAAGAGTCCTTTGTGTGGGCGTGATGTGATCGAATTCCCTAACGAGAATCTGTTTATCAAATTGCATAGTAGCGTGCGCGGACAGGATGTATATGTGATCCAACAGACCGCGACCAACGTTCATCGTAACCTGATGGAACTGCTCATTATGATCCAGACCCTGCGCTTGGACTCGGCGGCGCGCATCACCGCAGTGGTACCGTATCTGGCGTATGGCCGCTCAGACAAGAAGGATCAGCCGCGTGTACCGATTTCGGCGCGTCTGATGGCAGATATGATCGAGGTGGCGGGCGCAGACCGCTACATGACTCTTGATCCGCATGCCGGGCAAATCCAGGGATTTTTTTCCATCCCTGGTGATGTGCTGACCGTTTCTCACTTGATCGTGGAATACATCAAAGAGAACTTGCGCTCTGACTTGAAAGATCCGGTGGTTGTAGCCGCCGATTTGGGTTTTGCCAAGAAAGGCCGTAACTATGCCGCTGACCTGGATACGCCCATCGCTTTTATCGAGAAACGCCGATCGGCTAACGATGCCAAGGCTGAAGCGCTGACCCTGATCGGCACTGTGGAAGACCGCGATGTTATCATTGTAGATGATGAGGTGGATACCGGCGGCTCGATTGCGCAAGCGGTCCATCTGGTCAAAGATATGGGCGCGCGGGATGTTTATCTGGCATTTGTCCATGGAGTCTTATCGCGCAACGCGGCGCAGCGTCTGGCTGCTTTGCCCTTGAAACATATCATTACTACCGATGCTGTTCCCATCCCACCAGAGAAACTGGTGTATCTGGAAGATAAGACCACTGTCCTTTCGGTGGCCGAGTTATTGGGAGAGGTCATCCGCCGCGCTCACGAGGGGCGTAGTGTGGGTGAGATGTTCAATGAATAACTGTTATTCAAATTCAATTCACAAATCCTGTGGAGGAGGACAATCATGAAAGGCAATGAAAAAATTCTGGAAACCCTGAATATGCTTCTGGCAGACGAGCTAACTGCCATAAACCAGTACATGGTGCAATCGGAAATGTGCGCAGACTGGGGCTACGAAAAATTACACGAGTCCATCGAGAAGCGCGCCATCGATGAGATGAAACATGCCGAGAAATTGATCGGGCGCATCATTTTCCTGGAGGGCAAACCGATCGTCAGCAACCTGAACAAAATCAACATCGGTGGGACTGTCGATGCACAGCACAAAAATGACCACGAGGCCGAAGAGACGGCCATCAAAGCCTATAACGACGCCATCAGGCTGGCGGTGGAAGTGGGCGATAACGGCACGCGCGATTTGTTCGAAGAGATCCTTGAGGATGAAGAGAATCATATTGACTGGATCGAATCCCAGCTTGACCAGATCGAGCAGATGGGTTTGCAAGTCTATCTGGGAGAACAGTTAGAAGATTAGCTTGTAGCGAGTGCCCGGACGGCATGATCATGGTTGATAAAAAATTCCGTGTGCAAAGGAAAATCCCTCAATCGAAATCAGTTTGTTCGGGCACTAGCGAATGGCGTTCAGCGATCAACCTTCATCATACTGACCATTGAGAATAGAAATGCCTGAACTGCCCGAAGTCGAAACCATTGCACGCAAATTGCGACCCGAACTGGTTGGTAAAAGTATTGTGAAAGCCGACCTGCTCTGGTCTCGGACGTTGGCCACACCGACCCCGACGAAATTCCGAAAGCAGATCGAAGGGCAAGACATTCGCACAGTAAGTCGCCGCGCCAAGTATTTTGTTATGGAATTGTCAGGTTACTACCTGTTTGTCCACTTGCGCATGAGCGGAGATTTATATATAAAAGAAGTAGATACAATACCGGAGAAGCACGACCGGTTGATCCTTACTCTCGCTTCCCCTCTCCCTAAAGGAAATGGGGCAGGGATGATGGAGAGCAAATTCGTTTTCAACGACACGCGCAAGTTTGGGCGTGTTTGGTTGGTGCGCGACCCGGACGAAGTGGTCGGCGGGTTAGGACCGGAGCCGCTGAGCGATGAGTTTACGGCTCAAATGTTGTACGAGCGCTTGCAATCCCGGCATCGGCAGTTGAAACCGCTGCTGCTCGACCAATCCTTTTTGGCCGGGATGGGTAATATTTATACCGACGAAGCTTTGCACAAGGCGCGTCTACACCCATTGACAGCCTCAGATTCTGTTAATCGGGAGCAGGCAGGGGCCTTGCGGGAAGCGATCCGGGAAGTCCTGCAAGAAGGTATCCGTCGCAACGGAGCCAGTATCGATTGGGTGTATCGCGGCGGCGAGTTCCAGAACTATTTCCGGGTGTATGATCGCAAGGGACAGCCCTGTCCGGTTTGCGGTACGGCGATTGAGCGCCTGGTAGTAGGTCAACGTGGCACACATGTTTGCCCAAATTGTCAGAAAATCGGGAGTTGACTATGCTTGAATGGTTACAGAATCCAGTTGTTGCCATCGTAGTAGCGATTGTTGCTATGTTCTTTGGCTATTTCTTCGGGCTGTTTGAAGGCCGTGGGCAGGGGTATAAGAAACGACAGGCAGAAGAACCTGAAATGAAAGAGACAAAGCCAGTCTCTGAACCGTCACTGCCCCCCGCCCCCCCTGCGCCTTCTGATGAGGTTTCTGTGCTTGATGTAAGCATGGACAGCGCCGGAAAACTGCGTCTGAAGCTGGAAGGCCAACGCATCGAAGCTTCTACCATAAACCCGGAACAGCGCAAACGTATCATCGCGGTCTTAACCCAGATGCGACCGTTTCTGGAGACATCAACACAAACACCAACTCCGCCTCCTGCGCCACCTCGGCCTGCCCCCGTAGCCACACCGAGTCCATTGCCCAGGCCAGTTTCCGCGCCTGCCAAAGCTAACGATAAGCCTGTTGCTGCGCCGCAAAGTATCGTAGAACAAATCGATATGGTCCTGCAATCACAAATGGCCGGTACTCCGCTGATGGAAAGGGGGATCCGCTTACAGGAATCACCCGAAGGCGGTGTTATCGTCTGGGTGGGGATGGAAAAATTCGAAGGTGTCAATGAAGTGCCAGATGAGCAAATTCAAGCTGCCATCCGTGCAGCTATTGGCGTTTGGGAGGACAAGTTTACCCCTGGGCTTTGAAACGCACCGTTAACACCGGGCAGCCAATCACGTCGGCTACTTCGGCGGTCACATTGGGAGCATACATTTGACGCAGGCCATGCGCACTGTACAGTGAACCCATGCAGATCAGGTCATAATTCCCCTCTTTAAGTTCTGCCAGAATCTCCTCGATCACATTTCCATGACGGATTTTCAGGTCCGCTTTCAGTTCCTTGCTGCGAGCTTTGTCCAGACCCACGCGTAACATGCGGCCAAGCAAACTGTCTGTATCTGTTAAATGGTCCCAGTTCTCGCGCACTGTCTGCGCCTCCGGGTATTCCATGTCAATCGGCGGGACAACGTGCAGCAGGGTAATGGGCGCTTTGACACTCGTTGCGATTTCCAATCCCAAGCTCTCGGCTGTCACCCCGTACCCCAGGCCACCCAAACATATCAGTATATGACTGGGTGGAATACAGGCTGAAGGTACGTACAGGATCGGCCCTTCGATGTCTGCCATCAACTGGTGGAACGAACGCCGCAACAACAGACGCTGCAATGGAGGCCGCCCGAGCGGGGTGAGCACGGTCAGGAAATCCTTTTCTTTGGCCTTTTTCGGAATGACATCCTCGGCATGTCCCTCTTGGATTTCCAGATAATATTTCAGTTCTTTTTCCTGGAAGAGCGCCACTGCCTGGCTGAAAATATCATCCAACGGATGGATTTCATCATCAATGTTCGGACGCTGCTTTTGCTCGATGATACCAATCAACGTCACAGGAACGCCCATTATCTTTCCCAACCAGGCCGCATATTCGATGCCCGGCCAGGTTTTCTTATATCCGTTGGTTGTAACCAATATTTCGGGTTTCATAACTCACTCGTATCCTTGCTCAGCGGAATAAAATCACACCCAAAATCCCCGCCCCGAGCAGGACGAGCGGAGATGGGACATTCAACCAAAACGCGATGGCGCTCAACCCGGCAATGACCAGGGCGCGCATTTGGATGGTTTTCGTGCTTTCACTGCGAAAAATTTGCCACGCCACTACCGCGATCAACATAGCGACAGCGGGTGCGAGCCCCTTGATAAAGCCGTCCATCCACGCTTCCCCCTGAACCCTTTGAATTGCTGCCGCTACTGCCAGCATGATCAGCGTCGGTGGCAGGATTGAGCCAAGGAGCGCCGCAATCATGCCGGGAATTCCTCCAGCGGCGAACCCAACGAACATAGCCAGTTTCAAGGCCTCGCTGCCGGGTAATACGTTCGAGAAGCCGACAGCCTCGATGAACTCGGCCTCGGTCATCAGTGGCCCAACCGCCTCTTTGTAGAGCAATCCTACAGAGGCCGGGCCCGAAGTTGACAATACATTGATCTTCACGAACATCCAGAAAAGTTTTCCCCAAACAGCCAGTTTGGACGGCAAGATGCGGACTCTCGGTTTGATTTTGATGCGCGGTCTTTTTTTCATCAGAAAATAAATATCCCCAAAATACCAGCCGCCAGCAAGACCAGTGGTGCTGGTGCATCAAGGATGAGGGCGATCAGGCTGGCCAGGCCGAGGAAGCTCATCTGCCAGTTGACTGTCCCACCGTTGCCCCCGGTGAACACCTTCCAGGCCACGAACAACATCAGGACGGCCACAGCAGGCGTCAACCCCTCCACGAAGCGACTGACCCAGGCTTCGCGTCGCAAGCGGTGCAAAACGGACATCACGCCAAACATGAGCACTGTGGGCGGCAAGACCGAGCCAACCAGCGCCACCAGCGCCCCGGATATGCCGCCGGCTGCATATCCCACAAACATGGCCAGTTGCAGCGCATCCGATCCCGGTAGCACGGACGAGAGTCCCACCGCCTGGATGAACTGCGCTTCCGTCATGATCGTGCCGACAGCTTCGGTATGCAACAATCCCACCGAGGCCGGGCCGGAAGTGCTTAGCAGATTAACCTTTATGAACAACCAGAAAAGGTGAAGCAGCGTTTCCATATCATCTGAGTAATAAGTCAATTCCTGCGCCAATTACCACCAGCGCCAGAATGCCGCGCACAATCCGCAGATCGATGCGTTTGATAGCAAATGCTCCCAGCCAGGCGCCGGGCAAAGAACCGATCAGCAGTAAACCAACCAGACTCCAGTCGATTTGACCGGCTAAAACATAATTCATGGAGGTTATGACAGTCAGCAATGCACCATGCACCACGTCGATTCCTACCATGAGGTTCAAGGGGATGGAAAAGAAAATCAAGAGCAGCGCCATGATAACGGTCCCGCCGCCGATGGATGTCATGCCTACCAGCAGACCGCCAATGACGCCGATCAGGATCAGGGACCAGGGTGCGGGCCAGATGATTTCGATATACTCTTTTGGCCCTAGCAGGCGGAATACCCTCGCCAGGATAATCAGACTGACAACGATCAGTGTGATTCCCAGAATTGTCGGAAGCGTTCTTTCGATTAGGGTGCTGCCGGCTTTCTGGTGCAAAATAAACTGCGCGCCGATTAAGGAAGCCGGGATACTCCCACAAGCCATCCAAAAAACGCGTCGGAGCGAGACGTTTTTTTCACGTCGATGCTGGATACTGCCAACGATCTTCGTGATGGCAGCAAAGGTCAGGTCGGTGCCAACCGCCAGAACGGGATCAAGCTTCATCACGATGAGCAAGAAGGGGGTCATTAACGCCCCGCCGCCCATGCCCGTCAGCCCAATTAAAAATCCAACCACCAGGCCAACGAAAACAGGGAGAACATTGTCCATTTTGTCCCTTCAAGGTTAGAGTGATTTGACTAAATAAAGCGTCCCGCGTTCAAATCCACGTTCGAGGTAATACTTGCGTGTTCCTATTGCTGAAATGACAGCAATCTTCGTAAATCCTTGTTCCTTGGCAGTTGCTTCTGCTGTTTCCAATAATTGTGTGCCCAACCCGCTGTGTTGCGCGGCGCCATCTTTCTCCGCGCCTACAGGCAGGGACTGTCCATAGACGTGCACCTCGCGGATCAAGGCTGCTCCAGCGAGGTCTTCCAATCCGGTATCAGGTGATTCCGATGAAGGCAGCGACAGGCGGATAAAGCCAGCCAGTTTGTCATCCGGCGTATCGAAAGAGATAAAGTGCTCTTCTGCCCCTGCAGCGAGGATAGACCAGGTCGTGCAATTCTACCTTTTCCGCGTTCACGCTTTGTTTGCGTACTTCCCGGCAGCGCACGCACTGGCAACTTGTTCCGCGACGCTTCAACTCGCGGTGTATATCTTGCCGCAAGGATGTGCGCCGGTTGCCTTCCACCACGTTCGTGGACGGTATGTCGCGGATAACACGATTGACCCGGCAGTAACGCGGGATGCCCGGCTTGACATCTGCGATCAAGTCGATCAGCTCTTGCGTGGTGTATGGATGGAATTCACCGCGCTGCCAGTATTCATACAGTTCAGCGTTGGCGAGTAACTGGTTGGGATAGATCTTGATCTCGTCCGGGCAGAAACCGTCCCACAGGCGGGCAAAGTCGGCCCGGTCAGAGTCGGGGGTCGCGCCGAGCAGGTTTGGCATCCAGTGCAGAACGATTTTGAATCCTGCCGCCCTGCAGCAGGGACACAGCCTGTCGTGTCCGTTTCACATCATGACCACGTTTGTTGATCTCCAGAATATGGTCATCCAGGCTTTGCGCGCCCATCTGCACCTTGGTCACGCCCAGGTAGCGCAGCCAGCGGATTTCATCGGGCGTGATCTCGTCGGGGCGTGTTTCGATCACCAGTCCCACATTACGGTGAGATGTGGTTTCGTTGTACGCCTGGGCTTCGGCTAATTCGCCGGGGTTACAGCACTTTTCACCTTCACTCCTCGTCCCTTCCCCTCAGGGAGAGGGGTTGGGGTGAGGGTTTCATTCAATGCATCGAAACAACGCTTGACAAACCACTCCTGGTAATCGCGCCGGTACGACGACCACGTGCCGCCCAGGATGAGCAATTCGATCTTGTCAGTGGGGTGCCCAACCGCTTCCAACTGATCCAGCCGCGAGTGGACCTGGTCAAACGGGTCAAAGTCATGCTCCAGTCCACGCATCGCGCCCGGCTCATCCGGCAGGTATGATTTGGGCATGCGCACATCGGTGGGGCAGAAGATGCACTTGCCGGGGCAGGGATAAGGCTTGGTCAGCACCGTGACGGTGGTCACGCCAGAGAGCGTGCGCACCGGTTTCAAGCGGATGCGTTCCAGCAGGCGCACATCCGCGCGCATTTCGCCCTCTTCCACCATCTGGTTGTAAGCGGCCACCAGTACGTGCTTTCCCAAGTAGCCACCGCTGGGAATGGGGTGCTTGCGCACGCTGTCCATCACCGCGCTGCCCTGGCGGACTTCTGCCAGCACCTCGCGGGCCAGTTCGAGCTTTTCAGGCGTCAGGCTGTGGTTTTCTTGCCAGTTTTGCTTCTTCGACACGTCTAAATCCTTCAAAGAAACCACAAAGGCCCAAAGGCACGGAGACACAAAAGACGAAAACTTGGTGTCTTAGCCCGCCCCGGCGCTGCCGGTCGGGCCGGGGTGATTTTGTGTCTTAGTGGTTATTCTCAATCTTTCTTCTCAATCATACCCGAAACATCCAGGTGAAAATCATGCTTGATCTCAGCAATGTCTTTCTGCCTGAACATTTCAGTATGCAGACCACACTCGGTCTTGCCGCGACCAACCCAACGGCCTGCACGCTCATCGTCACTCTGCCCAACGGCTATTGTACAAGGCGCGCAACCGATGCTGCGATACCCTTTCTCCAACAATGGATGGGCGGGTAGATGGTGTTGCTTAATATAAGCGTCAACGTCCGCTTTTGTCCAGTTGAGTAATGGGTTGACTTTGAGCAGGCCGTCATCCTGTAACTCTAAAATCCTGGCTTTCGCGCGCGTGGGTGTCTGGTCACGGCGGATGCCGCTGATCCAGGCGTTCAGATCTTTCAACGCCTTTTGCATGGGTTGAACCTTGTGCAAGAAACAGCACAGGTTCGGATCTTCCACTGGCAGTGTGCGCGTGTGCTGTCGGGCAAAAATATCCCAGCGGGTATCGCGATACAGGTCGAGCACATTCAATTTCCATTCCGAAGCGATACGCTCGCGGAAGATCAGCGTATCCCAAAAATGATAGCCGGTATCCAGAAAGAAGATCAACACATCTCGCCGGATGCGCGAGGCCATATGCAGCAGCGGCATCGACTGGGTCTGGAAGGATGAACTCATGGCGATCTGTGGCCAGAACTCAGCGATGGCCCAGGACAAAATTTCCTGGGGCGTTTTTGTCTCGAATTCATCCGAAAGTTGCGCGATCTGTTTTTTCGATAACATGGGCGGAAATTATACCCCGCGCGGGGGCATTCTATAACCCGATATAATTGAGATATGCAGCCATCCATTGCCCAACGCCTGATCGAAATCAACCGCCAGTTCTACACCGACTTTGGCGAATCTTTCTCTGCCACGCGCGGACGCATTCAACCGGGTGTGCGGCGTATCATCGATTCATTGGATGGGGACGAGACAATCCTTGACCTGGGCTGTGGAAACGGCGAACTGGCGCGGACCCTGGCCCAAAGCGGCCATCGCGGCGCGTATCTGGGCCTGGACTTCAGCCTGCCCCTGCTTACGGACGCCGAGTCTGTGCCTGAAGGATTCCCGGCGGAATTCCGAGAAGTGGATTTGACAAAGCTGTCAGTTTTCAGCGATCAGCTTTCGGCAAAGGAAGACTGGTCGGTAATCACTGCATTTGCAGCCTTGCATCACATCCCATCACACGAAATCAGATTGAACATTCTGAAAACCGTGCACGGACTGCTGGCCGAAGACGGTTGCTTCATCCACTCGAACTGGCAATTCCTGAATAGCCCGCGACTCAGGCAGCGGGTCCGGAAATGGAGCGAGGCCGGTTTAACGGATGCGGATGTAGACGAGAACGACTACCTGCTCGACTGGCGTTCCGGCGGCACAGGTCTGCGATATGTGCATCATTTCAGCGAGGACGAACTGGCTGCGTTGGCTGAGTCCAGCGGATTTTCAGTCCTCGAAACATTCTATTCGGATGGCAAAGAAGGGAATTTGGCAATCTATCAAATCTGGAAAAAGTCACTGTAGGTCGGGGTTTCAACCTAACAAAGTTCCCACGGGGGACTCTAACGTCACTTTATTAGATTTCTTACGCAATCTTCAAACTTTCTTCACAGGAAATTCATACGCGCGTGCTATGATAGCTCTAGTTTAGAAGGAGTAATATTATGAGTAAAACTTGGAAATGGATTATTGGGATTGTAATCGGCCTGGTTATCCTGGCTGGTGTGGGCTTTGTGGCTGCTAACTACTTTGGTTTTGGCCACATGGCGTACTTTGGTCGGACGGCCTATTCCGGCCATCCGATGATGGATGATTATGGGTTTGGCAATCGCGCCCCGATGGACGGCTACCAGAACTTCCGCCAGCCTATGATGCGTGGACGTGGTTTCTACCCGTTTTTTGGCGGGCTTTTCTTCCTGGGTGGGCTGCTGCGACTGATCTTCCCGCTGGGTGTGCTGGCTTTGGTTGGGTACTTTTCTTACCGGGCTGGCAAGAAGGCCGGGATGAACACTATGCAGAACACGCCGAAAGTAGAACCCGTGATAGATACCGACACGGAGCCGGAAGATGCCCCAAAGGAGCATGGACGAAAAGTCGCCTAGCGCAAAAACACAATCTAATAAAAGTTCCCCGATTTTGGATCGGGGAACTTTTTACATTGAAGGGTTTGGATTCCTGCCAACACCTACTTCAGCTTCCAGCTATTTCCGCTTTGTTGGTACCCATACCTTTCAGCATTTTCCTTTAACCAAATCATCTGCCTGACGTAGATCGGAGCCTGATCCTGCGGTTTGTTGCTCCATTCCTGAAACAATCCTTCCACATCTACATCGACAAAATCGATCTGAGAAATTTTCGCTTCCACCTGCTTAATCAGCGCCGTGCTGTAGATAAGATAGGGATCGATGCCAGCTTGTTGGAGTTTGTTTTCTACTTCCGGGTGGACCAGGATGTATTTGCCGCCGTTATCCATCGCTTCCTTCATTGCTGTGAACTTTTCTCCTAAGACAAGTCTTTCGCCTGAACCGCTGATAGATGATTCCAGCGATGGTCTCGATAAGCTTCTCAGCCTGATTCTCTTTTGAGTTCTATCCGTTTACTGCCTTGTGCCTTTAGAGCTTAAAGGCACCGGGCTGGTTTTTGCACCTTCGACAACCCCCATTGCCACGATCCCGGTCGCGACATAAGGGTCGATATCTTTGTTCTTTATACAATGATAGTTGAAAAACATCGAACAGATGATCATGCCGGCCCGGGCGCTCTCCAGATAGTCGAGCCCGTGTTTTTTCATGATCAGGTTATATTGCCTCTGATATTCAGACTGGACCTGGGAGAGTTCCATGAGCGGTTTATCCTGTTCGGGAATTTCCTGGACCAGGGGTTTCGCCATCACATCGATGCCATTTTGCTTGCAATAGTACGCATAACAGATTCAGCAGTTGGGGATAAGCTGTATTCACTTCTTCTGACAGAACGACAACACCCGGTTCAACATCTTGTTTATTGATTGACCTGAACAGGCTTGTCCCGGCCAGACGAGCCGCAATGGAAAGGACAGTTCCGGCATGAGGCCTTCCGTTCAAGAGGGGCGTCTTCTCCTGGAAAAACTGCAGGAAATCCATCGCGGCCTCGTAGCGTTTTTTCGCCTGTTCAGGCGAACCAAAGGGATTGTCATTTGCAGAAGGTTGCTTTTTCTGCCCCTTAGTTGTGCCAGTTTGCGTGTTCTTCGCAGGCCCCTTTTTGTTCGGCTTCTTGAATAAATCGAAGAGTGGCATGTTGTTCTCCTTTTTTGGGATGAAAGAAATCGTGGAATCTTTTCCCGCTCGAGAACATTTTACAATGTATAGACAGGACGAAAGTTTACAATTCCCCTTCAAGTTTCCCTCGACTGGCAATTCAACCTTGCGAAGGTTTTGCGAAGCACCCTGTAAGGGTCAGACCTTCGCAAGGTTTTCTTTTAGCGCTACCGCCTTGAACATGAGAGCGTTATCGCCATTTTTTATCGCATTGCAGGTCAGTCTTTGCTCAAGTACCTTCCGTTATCGAAGTATGAACGGCAAAACCAACTCAAAACCATCTTTACGGAAACCAATACCGTTTTACTTACGGGGTGGAATGTAAACGCGATATTCGAACAAGTTGTTCAACCCACAAAAGTTGTTACAGAAATGGCTGGGTTTTCGTTTAGATGAAAGCGGAAATATCGAACGGTTTTTACAGGAAACCTGTCATGTGAATCCCGATGTGGCGGGTTTGCTCATCAATGGGCATGTTTTTCCAAATCCTCTGCTCTATGCTCGCAGCCCCGAACCTCTGGGGCAAGATCCGTTCCATGGATATTGCTACTGGATTTATTCATGGCGACCTGAACACAATAATATATTGGTTAAATTTTCCGAGGGCAAATAATCTCTGGATGGCTACTACTTGATCGACTTTGCGCTCTTTAAGACCAGATGCCGTTGTTATATGATCAGCGCTATTTGGAAATGTCTTATCTGTTGTTGGCAACGTCACAGTTTGCCTTTGCCAAGTGCGTCAACTACCTTTCCTTACTTGCAGTGGCAGACGTACCTGACCCGCATAAAGTGCCGATCGAAATGTCGGGCGTCAGTGCAGTCATAGGGTCCGCTCGAGCGCATTTGGGGATTGGGTACAGGCAAATCATCCCAGCCTGCATGACGATTTATGGGGACAATACTGGTTAGCAGGGTCGCGGCTGGATTGACGTACTGTCATAAAGTAGGTATGTCCGATGAGCAACGTCTGGCCGGGCTGATTTTTGCAGCCGCCAATCTCAAACGCTACGATACGATGTTTAAGTTGCCCTTGCCAACCAATGTAGAACTTCTTTACGATGAAAGCCAGTCAAGTAAAGACTTACCTGGACAGGTAACCAGAAGGCCTCGTCACAACCTGCCAACACAGCCGACCCCGTTCATCGGGCGCAACACACAAATCGCTGCGCTCAAAGAATTGATTTTGAACTCAGACGTTCGCCTGGTCACACTCATCGGACCAGGCGGCACTGGTAAAACGCGACTGAGCTTGCAAGTCGCACAGGAAGTGCTCGAGCATTTTTCATATGGCGTGTTCTTCGTTCCACTTGCCGACGATGCCAATTCCGATCAATTCATCTCGCGTGTTGCTCAACAACTCGAAGTCCGCGAAGGTGGCCGGCCTATGCTTGAGAACGTCAAAGATTATTTGCGGGATAAGGAAATCCTGCTCGTGTTAGATAATTTTGAACAACTTAGTCTCTGCCGCGTCTGTGGTTGCTGAGCTACTTGCCTCTGCGCCGCAATTGAAAATCATCACCAGCAGTCGTGTTGCGCTACAATTACAAAGCGAACATGAATATCCAGTTCCGCCGCTGAATTTGCCACAAAGTGACTTGATCCTCAAAGAATTGGCTGGATACGAATCCGTGCAGTTGTTTGTGGAACGTGCCCGCGCTGCCCAACCCAGCTTTTCCCTGAAGAAAGACAACGCCTCTGCCATAGCCGAAATCTGCCGCCGTCTCGATGGGTTGCCGCTTGCCCTTGAGCTGGCTGCAGCGCGTATCAAATTGCTCCAGCCGCATGCGATCCTTGCGCGGCTGGACGACAGCCTCAAACTTCTTACAGGCGGTGCGCGTGACTTGCCCGCTCGTCAACAGACTCTACGGAACACGCTCGAATGGAGTTACAGTTTGTTGAACGAGGATGAGAAAAAACTTTATGCGCGCTCTAGGTGTGTTCGTGGGCGGATTTACACTCGAAGCCGCCGAAGCAATCTGCAACCCCGAAGAAAAACTGGATATTTTGGAAGGCTTGACTTCACTTGTAAACAACAGCCTTGTGCGTCAAGTGGAAACTGCAGATAGTGAGCCGCGCTTTGGTATGTTGGAGACCATCCGCGCCTACGCGCTTGAGCGTCTCACCGAGAGCGGTGAAATGGAATCTTTCCGTTTGGGACACGCTCAGTATTTCGGAGAAATTGTCATCAACCAGGTCGGGCAAGAACTTTATAGTGCGAATGCTCCTTACTGGCTTGGTTGGCTGGAGCGCGAACTTGATAATGTTCGCGCCACAATGAGCTGGAGTCAGTCCGACCCTGCGTTGGCTGAGTTTGCCGCGGGGTTGGTTATGTCGTTGGTCTGGTTTTGGTATCGGCGCGGCTATTTCAACGAAGGTCGTATGTGGTCGGGACGGTTGTTATCGGCACCCGAATTAAGAACATCTTCATCTGCTCCGCGTGCCCTGGCTTTGCAGGCTAATGCGTTAATGGCGATCTGGCAGGGTGAGCAAGACCTTGCTTTGGCCCAATTCAAGGAAAGCCAGACGATCTGGCACGAGCTTAACAATGAACAATGGAAAGCGTTGACCATTCTGGGTAGCGGAATTGCTTTGATCAACATGGGTCGTGATAAAGAGGCTCGGCCTATGTTGGAGGAAAGCCAGAAACTTTACAAAGAGCAAAACCAACCCTTCTTCTATATCCTGTCGCTGGTGCATCTTGGTAACGTGGAGTTGGGTCTGGGCAATACGGAGCGGGCACGTGCCCTGCACGAGAAAGCCCAGGCCGAAGCGCGGCCAATCAACGATCACTGGCTTTTAAGTTTCGCACTGAATAATTTAGGCGAAGTGGCGCGCGTGCAGGGTCAATACGATCTGGCGCGAAAGTATTATGAAAAGTCTGATAGCTTGCTCACCGATACAGGGGACAACGGTGATAAGGCCCGTTTTGTCCACAACCTGGGATATATCGCCCAGCATGAAGAGGAGTTTGAACTGGCTGAAGAGCAATTCAGAAAGAGCCTGAAGATGTTCCGCCAGTTGGGCAATCGGCGTGGCATGGCAGAATGCATGGCTGGACTGGCCGGGCTGAAAGCCCGACGAGGAGATGCTGAATGGGGCGCGGTCATGCTCAGCGCGGCAGAAGTCATATTACAGGCAACAGGGGGCGCCTGGTGGCCAGCCGACCGTGTTGAAGTGGAAGCAAATCAAGAAATTATTCGTATCTCACTAAGTGAAAATGGATTAACTGCCGCGCAGGAAAAGGGCAAAGCGATGACCCTTGAACAGGCGCTCGCGTTCGCTTCAGAATAATCATGGAAGATTTTGAGACAATTGAGAAATTACGTGTCAGTGTTGCCACATATAATCAGATCTTTTTTCCCCACCCTGAAAACGGAATTGTCATGCTGGCGTTGGAGCGCAAGGCAACCGTATTGAGAAACGGAACTATCAGCGTTCTGGCGCAGCCTTTTGGCGGAGGCGTACGAATTTTAGATGCCATGTTCTTGCAAAAAATTATCGGGGAAATTCAGTTTGATAGCGAGCGCTCGAAACAGGAGGGTGATTTTCGTATTTTGATTCCGCCGTCCAAATGGGAGGCGGTTAAGCGATATTGTTTGCACCATCTTGAAAGCCCCGATGACTCTGAGCTTGAAGCTACGCCTGACCGTGAATTGATCGAAGAATTTGAAGAAACAATTCAGCTCGACTTGACACCAAACCAATACAAAGTGGAACCGTTAGGATTTGTGGTTGAGGACAACCCGGTGCGGACAAAGAACTGGTATGCGCGTGGATATCTAACTGTTCGGGTCTATCGTACTTTCAAAGTACGGCTTCTGGACAACGAAGTGTGCACGTCCATGCTTGCTGTCAGCCAAACATGGACGGATTACGACCTCGGAAAGATTGCGTTAGAAGATGCCCATCAGGAGGGCAGGGGACGCGCCAACTCCGTTTTGGTTTTGCCGTTGAAGTCGGTTACAGATGCCTATCTTGCCCTCCCGCATGAAAAGCGTTACGGGAAGATTGTGGTTGAGAACCATCGGTTGGATGAAAGTGTGCTGGTGGTTCTGGGGAATGTCGATGTTCCGCAATATCAGAGAATATAAAACAGTCACCTTTTCGAAGGTGACTGTCATTTTGTCTATCGTTTCAACGTTCGATATTTGATTCTCTGCGGCACATCGGCGGATTTGCCGTAGCGTTCCTTGTAGTCGGCTTCGTAGTCGGACCAGTTGCCCAGGAACAGGCGCGCCTGGCTGTCGCCTTCGAAGGCCAGGATGTGGGTGCAGATGCGGTCCAGGAACCAGCGGTCGTGACTGACGACCACCGCGCACCCGGCAAAGTTCTCCAGCGCTTCTTCCAGCGCCCGCAGCGTGTTCACGTCCAGATCGTTGGTCGGTTCGTCGAGCAGGATCACGTTGGCGCTCTCGGTGAGAGTCTTGGCCAAATGGACGCGGTTGCGCTCGCCGCCGGATAACACGCCGACCTTCTTCTGCTGGTCGGAACCGGCAAAGTTGAAGGACGAGCAATACGCGCGGGCGTTGATCTTGCGGCTCCCCAGTTCGAGCATCTCCGCGCCCTGCGAAATCTCCTCGTAGACGGTTTTCTCCGGGTCGAGCGTGCGGGACTGGTCGGCGTAGGCCCATTTGACGGTTTCGCCAATTTTGATGGAGCCGCTATCGGGCTGTTTCCTGTCCGACGATCATTTTCAGCAGGGTGGTCTTGCCCGCGCCGTTGGGACCCACGATCCCGACGATGGAGCCGGGGGGAACGGTAGCAGAAAAATCGTCCAGGATGAGGCGCTCGCCAAAGGCTTTTGGTGACTTCCTCCAGCTCGATGACCACGTCCCCCAAACGCGGACCGGGCGGGATGTAGATTTCCTGGTCGCCGCGGTACTGTTCGTATTCCTGCGAGAGCAGCTTGTCGTAGGCATTGACGCGCGCCTGTCCCTTGGATTGACGCGCTTTGGGCGACATGCGAATCCATTCGAGTTCGCGCATGAGCGTCTTCTGGCGCTTGGATTCGACCTTTTCTTCCTGGCGCAGTTGCTCTGCTTTCTGCTCCAGCCAGGAGGAGTAGTTGCCCTTCCAGGGGATACCGTAGCCGCGGTCGAGTTCGAGGATCCAGCCGGCGACGTTGTCGAGGAAGTAGCGGTCGTGGGTGACGGCGATGACGGTGCCTTTGTAGTCGCGCAGGTGGTGCTCCAGCCAGGCCACGGACTCGGCGTCCAGGTGGTTGGTGGGCTCGTCGAGCAGGAGAATATCGGGTTCCGTCAGCAGCAGTCGGGTGAGAGCGACGCGTCGCCGTTCGCCGCCGGAGAGGATCTTGACCGGGGTATCGGCCGGGGGGCAGCGCAACGCGGACATGGCGACGTCCAGATGGGAATCGAGGTTCCAGGCGTCGACCTTGTCGAGTTCGTCCTGCAGTTTGGCCTGCTCGGCGATCAGGGCGTCGAAGTCGGCATCGGGTTCGGCAAATTTGGCGTTGACCTCGTCGTACTTGGCGAGCATATCCACGATGGATTGCAGCGCGCTGCGGATGACTTCGATGACGGTCTTGGATTCGTCGAGCTGCGGTTCCTGCTCGAGATAGCCGACACTGTAGCCCTTGGACATGGCGATCTCGCCGACGTAGTCGGGGTCGACGCCGGCCATGATGCGCAGCAGGGTGGACTTGCCCGCGCCGTTCAGACCGAGCACGCCGATCTTGGCGCCGTAGTAGAAGCCGAGCGAGATGTCGCGCAGGACTTGCTTGTTGGGCGGCACGATGCGCCCGACTTTGTTCATGGAGTAGATAACTTGTTTGGTGTCTGTGGTCATGGGGAGGATTTTACCTTATGTTGTTGTGTTGTATAATTCAAATATGGCACAAACACATTCGTTGGAGAAAATCCTTGAGTTACTCCACCAGCAAATCCCATTGCTTATGGAGCGGTATGGCGTGGAAACGTTGGAAGTGTTTGGGTCGTATGTGCGTGACGAACAAAGGAAAGATAGCGACCTGGATATTTTGGTTACATTCAAGGAAGCGCCTAGCCTGCTGACCTTTATTGCGATTGAAAATTATTTATCCGATCTGCTGGGGGTTAAGGTGGATTTGGTGATGAAAGATTCGCTTAAGCCTGCGATTGGAAAAAATATCTTGCGCGAGGCAATTCCTGTATGAAGCGCGAGTATGAAGATTATCTGGGTGACATGCTGGAGAACGCCGAAAAGGCGCTCTCTTTTGTGAAGGGGTTGGACTACGATGGCTTCTGCAAAGATGATAAAGCCATGTATGCGGTAATTCGTGCGTTTGAAATTATTGGTGAAGCCGCGCGAAAGGTACCAGATGATGTGCGCAAAGCCAATCCCGAAATCCAATGGCGGGAAATCACCGGAATGCGGAACAAGTTAACTCACGAATACTTCGGCATCAACACGAAGGTAGTCTGGCGGACAGTGCAGGAGGATTTGCCCATCATTATTCCGGTTTTGCGGAAAATGCTCAAGAAGAAATAACAACTCCGAGATTGAAGTCTCGGAGTTCTGCTTTTATACCCGACGCGCATCATGGAGGTGATGACTTGTTTGGTATCGGTGATCATGGAGAGGATTTTACCTTATGTTCTAACCACGAAGGACACAAAGAGCACAAAGGAAAAACTCCGAGATATGTATCTCGGAGTTTTGCTAAGAAAGTCATTGATTTCAATCGGTTGTTGCGTATACCACCTGTGTGCTCTCCAGGATTTCAGCGCGCAACAATTCGTTATGACTTTGCTCCAACGCCCGTTGGGTGATCAAATCCACATCGCGCCCGAAGAGTTCCTTCAACTCCTGTTTCATCTGGATGTGATCGAACAGGCTCCATTCGCTTTGCGATGAAAAGGAAATCAGTGTATCAATATCACTGTCCGGGGAGAAGTCACTTCGCACAGCCGAACCAAACAAAGAAAGCTCAACCACTTTCCAGCGCTTACAGAAGGCGGCGATCTCTCTTTTAGGAATGGGCAATTGAACGATAGCCATACTTCAATTATACGGTATTCTGCTCACCTACCTGGCCTCCCCTAAATACGACGATCTAATGGTTGTATGCGCATTCCAAATTTTTATTGTCGTTATTTGGGGGAGGTGCCGCGGAGCGCCAGAGGGGGCGAATGGTTATGCTATACTTTCCGCCCATGACGACCCTCGACCAAATGAACGCCCGCAGCCAGGGGACCCTGCCTGGCCTGATCGGGATCGAATTTACCGGCATCGAGCCGGGACGATGCCACCAGCCGCCTCGCCCTGCGCCCGGAATTGCTGGCCCCCAACGGATACCTGCATGCCGCCGTCGATCATTGCCATCGCGGATACCACCTGCGGCTACGGGACCTTCACCGACCTGCCCGAAGGAGCGCAGAGTTTCACCACCATCGAGCTCAAGAGCAACTTTTTGGGCACCGTGCGCGAAGGCACGATTGTCTGCGTTGCAACGTGCGTGCATGGCGGCCGCACCACCCAGATCTGGGATGCGCAGGTGACGGACGAATCCAGCGGGAAGACCATCGCGTTGTTCCGCTGTACGCAGTTGATCATTTATCCGCGTGCGAAGTGATATGCATGTTGCAAGATAAAAGAACTCCGAGATTTTTTCTCGGAGTTTGCTTTTAGCGCCCGACGCGCATCATGGAGTAGATAACTTGTTTGGTGTCTGTGGTCATGGGGGAGGATTTTATCTTACTTTTGTCCACGAAGGAAACGAAGAAAAAACTCCGAGAGATATTTATCGGAGTTTCACATTTTTTGGTTGTCAATTCGAAATTAGAATAGCAAAGGCTGGTCTGATTTGGGCGGGTAGAAAACACCAATAATCACAAACGGGTTTCGAGAAACATTGTGATTCAAAAGAGTGGTTCCAAGAAATAAGAGCAAATCGTTTTCCTTGACAAACTTGTCGAAATATTTTTGTTGTACCAACTGTTTCGCAGCATCTTCATCGCCATCGGTTTGCGAGAGACAATGCCAAAACAAAGCACCAATTTCCCAATCTTCAATCATTAGTCTTCGTGGTTTTTTATCACCTTCGGTCAAGAAATGATAATAAAATTTATACGGTAATTTTCTGATGACTTTTCTCTGACCCAACTGGTTACCAGACTCGAACATATCCATCTGTTTCATTTGTTCAAGCCAATCTTTTCTCCATTCTCTTTCATCTTCTTCGATTTCAAATTTTACAATCTCTTTAGGTTTCATTGTTGCTAAGGATTTCTTTTCTGGACCTTTGGCTAAGGCAATCAAATCATCCATAGAGGAGAAGACTTCCTTTTGAACAAAAGTTTTTCTGGCAGCCCAACTATCAGATGTGCCAAGTTTCCCTGAAACAGAAAAATTCTCGTTTTTAAGACGATAGCTTTCGGGGCGGAAATCTTTAGTGTTGCGAATCAAATCAATATTTACCCATGCATATTTTGGGTATTTCTTTTGATCCTGTAAAAAACGAAAAGGGATTGGATACATCCGAATCCACTTTTCGCCGTCTAACAATCCGGCTGTGCAAACCAATTCTGTGTAACTGCGAGATGGCAAAGGATATGTTTTGACAGTGATTAGAACTTTAGCATTTGGAAGTTCATCAGGCAAATACGTCATGTTATCCCCCTATGAAATTTAGAGATGGAGAACGGGACTTGGTAACGGGTTCTTCTTTTGGAGATGTTCAACTAAAGTATTTCTATGGCAAAAATGATGGTCGGCTTCAAAACAAACCAGTGCAATTCGTGAATATTTTTCAATCAGGCTAATTAATTGTTTTTGAGCTTCTTCATGTTCGGGTAATAATTCGGTTTCATATTTTTGGAATAAGGTTTTATGAGAAACACTCTTTCCCAATCCTTTACGCATGGAAGAAGGAATTCCCAATTCAGGAATGTGGATATATTTCATACCTGCACTTTCGATAAATTTAGTAAAGCTCTTTTTGGAAAACCCATATTTCATGGAAAGAGGGTTGTTACGAATATCTATAACAACATTAATATTGTTGCTGATTAGCTTGTTGAGGAAGGCATCAATAGTCAGACCTTCATAACCAAGGGTAAAAACAAAGGGAGTTGTGTCTTTGTTCCAAGCGAACTGGAGTTGTTTTAATTCATCTTCATCAAAAAGTCTCTCAGCAATCTTGCTTCGAGATGCAAATTGAGGAAAATCGCGGTAAGTTTTTTTTACAAGTTTGTCTCCGCGTAAAGTACCGATATTTGCTTTGAAGTTAATTAAAGCCTTTTTGTCAACATGTTCTAATTCATCTAAATAGGAATGATCTGTATTGATTTGGAAATCATCGGCTTGTTTTAATAAACCCAGCTCTGTTAAGCGTCGCTTATCAAAGTAAGACATAAAGCTAAATGGTCCGTATTTGTATGGGAAAAAATCATAGAAATTCTTGCCCGTGATCTGACAGAAATTAAATAATAACTTCTCGCAGTCTGTTCTTTTCAGGCTACCGCCATAAATTTCAAGCAAGGCAAGGATAACTTTTCTTCGATAATACATCTTTTACTCTCTGTTCTTATTATAGTACAACATGTGTTCTATTTTAAAGTGAATTTTCCTCGCCTGTGCTGAAGATAGTGCTTGAGGATTGTGTACGAGGCGCGAGGTGGGGGTGATGGCCACATGGGGATACCCTATCGGGTACACGTAAATCCCCATTCTAAGAGCTTAACTCCCCTGAAGGGGACCTCTAGTCCGCTAAGTGCTCGAAAGGGTATAAGCGGGCTTTTGCTTTTAGCCCGGACGTTGAAATTAGCACGCCTGTTGCTGCTCTTCTCCTTCTTGACCCCTCCTATTCTTTTTTACTCAATGGGTTTTCTTCACCGCTGAAAATAACATTAAACCCTTGACACTCTTCAAAACCCCGTGATAAACTTTTGCGTCTTTAGAGAAAAAGGCAAATCTTACGAAAGGAGACGTAAACCGATGTTCGATAGCAAGCTTTACATCAAATGCACCCGCACCGCGCAAGGCGGTGGTGCTTTTGCATCCTCGGAGTGCGTCTGTTGAACTGGTAAAAATCACATCATGTGATTTACGGCCACGGAGCGCTCCAGCCCGTGGCCTTTTTATTTCCCTGCTTTCAGTTTCCAAACGGCCATGGGCGAACCCGTGGCCGTTTTTTTTTTGTGGGACACCCCGCCCAAATAACAGCAGGGACACGGATGCTGCGGAAGGTACGGATTCTTTGTGAAACAAACGGAATGCAGATCCCTCTGTTAACATCCTTCCCGAAAGTAGTTTTAGTCGTTTAATGTGTGTGAGACGCGGAAAAAATAGAGAACGGAATCCGTATAAACGAACAGAAATCCGTTCACTCCGTGAAATCCGTGTCCAAAAAGAAGGTGCATCATGCTTGACATCCAAACCCCTCTCTTCGAAGCCCAGGATGTCCGTCTGGGCCCGATTGACCACGAAAAGGACCCCGAAGTGGAGTCCAAGTGGACATATGACAGCGAGTTCATGCGCTTGATGGAACTCAAACCCGTGCGCCCGCAAGCGCCTGCGACAGTCAAGAAAGGGTACGAAGCCCTCGAGAAAGAAATCGAGGAGACCAAGAACCTGTTCTACTTCACCATCCGCGCCCGCGAGGACGACCGCCTGTTAGGCAAGGCCGTATTGGAATGGATCGACTGGTCCAACGGCAATGGCTACCTGCGCCTGGGAATCGGCTCGGGCCAGGATCGTGGTCATGGTCTCGGGGCACAGGCTCTCGGTCTGCTGCTGCGCTTCGCCTTCGCTGAATTGAGTCTGTTCCGCGTGACGATCGTCGTGCCGGAATATTGTCAGGCAGCGATTACCCTGGTCAATAAGTTTGGCTTCGTGGAAGAAGTCCGCCGCCGCAAAGCCATCCTGCGCGATGGCCGCGCCTGGGACCTACTCGTCTTCGGTCTGCTGCGCTCGGAATGGGCGGATGCATTGTCCCTGAGCGGAGCGATAGCGCAGTCGAAGGGCCAGTGACAACATGGAAGACCTGTTCAAAGGAAAACTCGTCCGCCTGACCGGGATTGATCCGGAAGAAGCCAGCAAGTCTTTCGTGCAATGGAACCGTGATTCGGAATACATGCGCCTGCTGGATACCGACCCGCCACGCCTGCACTCGTCGAAAGCCATCAAGGAATGGGTGGAGAAGGAACTCGAGAAGGCGACCGACATGTACTGGTTTGCGATCCGTACCCTGGAAGATGACCGGCTGCTGGGTGATATCACCCTGTCGGTCATCAACTGGGGTAGCCGCGAAGCCTTCGTAGGAATCGCAATCGGTGAACGCGGGTTCTGGGGTCAAGGCTGCGGCACCGATGCCATGCGGTTGATCCTGCGTTATGGTTTCATCGAACTTAACTTGCAACGCATTTCGCTGACCGTGTTCGAATTCAATCAGCGTGCCTTGCGCTCGTATGAAAAGGCCGGTTTCCAGCTTGAAGGGCGTCAACGCCAGATCATACAGCGCGAGGGCCGCCGCTGGGATATTTTATATATGGGCATACTACGTGAAGAATGGATGGAAAATGATGGCTACAACATTTCAGATCGGTGAAGAATTTTTTGCTGAGCCTGACGAGACAAGCTCAGCGCGACGCTTCGGGACAAACCTGGAACTGCGTGCCGCTCGATGGGCGGACCTGGAACCCGTAGCGCAACTGATCCTGGACGTCTGCACAAACGACGGTGACGCGACTATAGCCGTTCCGCCTGAAGAACTGCGCGCCGAATGGGAAACCCCGGGCTTCACTCTCGAAAGCGACGCCTGGGTAGTGACGGCTGCCGATGGACGCGTGGTCGGTTACGAGGAATTTGTCAACAAATATGCACATGCCTCCCTGCAAGGCGATGGCTACGTCCATCCCGATTTCATGGGACAAGGTATTGGCACAGCCATGCTGCGCGCTCTGGAAGAACGCGCCCGTCAGGAAATGACACTGGCTGAACCTGAGCAGCGGGTCTTCATTCGTAATGGCATGTCGATTGGCGATACAGTTGCGCGCGAGATGCATGAGGCCGAGGGTTACAACCTATCCGCTTTTTCTGGCGCATGGAAATCACCTTGGACGCAAAGCCGCCCGCCCCGACCTGGCCGGAAGGCATCGAACTGCGTCCGTTCGAGCTTGAGAAGCACATACCTACGCGGTTCATCTGGCGCATGAAGAAGCCTTCCGCGACCACTGGGGACATACTCCCCATACGTATGAGGATTGGAAACATCGCATGAACAACGAAGAAATGGACCCATCCCTGTGGCTCATCGCCTGGGATGGCGACCAGATCGCCGGGTATGCGCTCAACCGTTATCGCAATGGCAACGGCTGGGTGGGCACGCTGGGCGTGCGCCGTCCCTGGCGTAAACGCGGACTGGGTCTGGCCTTGCTCTATCACTCCTTTGGAGAGTTCTACAAGCGCGGTACCCCGATTATCAGTCTGGGCGTGGATGCAGCCAACCCGACCGGCGCTACGCGTTTGTATCAAAAAGCCGGGATGCATGTGGCGGCAGAATATGTCAGCTACGAGAAGGAATTGCGTCCCGGACTTGAACCGGAAGTGGATACTCCCTGAGCGGAGCGAGCGTTAGCGAGTGTAGTCGAAGGGCAGTTACTAACTAAAATCGCGCTTCGACTACGGCCCATCGCCAAGCTCAGGGCCTCCGCTCAGCGAGAAAAAAGGATATGAACAATGACAACAAAACTTGATGAACGAATAGACGTTACTCTGCCCGAAGGCTTTACTGTCCGCGGAGCAACGTTGGAGGATGTAGAAGCCTCCCTCGGAATGTACAATCTTTGGGCACAGAAGGTGATCGGCGAGGATGAGATCAACGACGCCGAAGCCATTCGCAACGAATGGGTTTCACCCGGCTTCGATCCGGCAGAAGATATTCGCCTGGTCTTTGCCCCGGACGGTACGCTGGTCGGTTACACTGAAACCTGGACCACAACCAAACCGCCTGTGCATCCCTGGATTTGGGGCCGTGTCCACCCTGATTATGAAGGCTTGGGCATTGGTAGCTGGATGATGCAATGGGCTGAGAAACATATCATGCCTGCCATGGAAGAACTTCCCGATGAGTTGCGGTTTGCGCCACGCGTGGGCATTTATCCCCAATCAAAGGCTAGCCAGAAACTCTTCAAGGATTTTGGATATCGCTATATCCGCAGTTCATATCGTATGATGATCAACCTGGATGCGCCTCCGTTGGAGCCCGTCTGGCCTGAGGGACTCACTATCCGCACTTATGATCCAGAAACCGATGTCGAGGCCGTTTTTCGTGCTGACCAGGAAATCTTTCGCGACCATTTTGGTTTCATAGAAGAACCATACGAGGAAGGGTTAGCACGTTTCAAACACTTCATGACCGGGCATAAAGACTTCGATCCGTCTCTGTGGTGGCTGGCGTTGAATGGCGAAGAGGTTGCTGGCATCTGCCTGTGCCGTCCACATTCCTATGACGACCTTGACCTGGGCTACGTCAGCACGTTGGGTGTACGCCGTCCCTGGCGTAACCACGGACTTGGTCTGGCTTTCCTGCGGAACGCCTTTGGCGAATTCTATCGCCGTGGCAAACGCAAAGCCGGCCTGGGCGTGGACGCCGAAAACCTGACTGGCGCACTGCATTTGTACGAAAAGGCCGGGATGCACGTTCATATGCAGCTTGACCTGTTCGAGAAAGAATTGCGCCCTGGTAAGGAAATCAGTGTACAATCGCTTGAAGATTAGTTAACTTTTTGGTTGTCACCCTGGGCACATTGGTGTATTCAGGGTGACACAGAGTGAAGGAGACAACTATGAACCTACGTTGTATGTACTGCCAGACACTGTTTGCCATTGGCCGTGAGGAAATGCTTGCTGCATTGCAAACGATGGAAGCCGAGAGTTGGACCCATTACGAGGCCCATTGCCCGAAATGCCGCCGTGCCAACCGGATCGAACGCGCCAAATTGGAACGCGCCAACCCCAACTGGCGTGAAACGGTAAAGACGATGGCCGAAGAAGCCGCCAAAGCGGAAAAAGAAGAAAAGCCTGCTGCGAAGGCCAAGAAGTAAATGATCAAAGCCGTATTTTTCGACCTGGGCGGCGTCATCGTCCGCACAGAATACCAGGCGCCTCGCCAGCATTTGGCGGAGCGCCTGGGTATGGAATACGAAGACATTGTCAAGATCGTTTTCGAAAGCCCCAGCAGCGTCAAGGCTTCGGTCGGTGAAATTAGCGCCAAACAGCATTGGGCGAATGTGACCAAACGTCTCAGGCGCCCGCCTACCGAAACCCAGGCCATCCGGGATGAATTCTTCGCTGGCGACATCGTGGACCGCGAGATCGTGGAATTCCTGCGCTCTTTACGCCCGCGTTACTTTGTCGGCCTGATTTCCAACGCCTGGCCTGATCTGCGTGAGTACATCGTCTCGCAAAAGTTCGACGATGCCTTCGATCACATGGTCATCTCTGGGGAGGTGGGCGTGGTCAAGCCCGAAGCCCGGATTTACCAGCTTGCTCTGGAGCAGGCCGGGGTGAGTCCGAACGAGGCGGTCTTCGTCGACGATTTTCACGAAAATGTCGAAGGCTGTCAGGCAGTCGGCATGCATGGCATCCACTTCCGTGATCCTCATAAAACCATGATCGAGTTAAAAATCCTGCTAGATGGAAAATGAATAGCGTACAAGAAAAAAAGATTTTGAAAGACTTAGGCGCAGGTTTGATCCTGCGCCGTTCTGTTCCGGACGATGCAGAGGCGTTGGCAGACTTCAATGCCCGGATTCACAGCGATGATGGCCCGGAAAAGCCCGACGCGCGCATCGCCGCCTGGACCCGGGACCTGCTCACGCGCCCTCATCCGACCTTCAGCCCTGACGATTTCACCATCGTTGAAGAGACCGCCACCGGGCGCATCGTCTCGTCCCTGAACCTGATCCCGCAAACCTGGACGTACGAGGGCATTCCGTTTGGCGTGGGACGCCCTGAACTGGTGGGCACGCTGCCCGAGTTCCGCAAGCGCGGACTGGTGCGCGAGCAGTTCGATGAAATCCACAAATGGAGCGCCGAGAGCGGCCAGATGGTGCAGGCTATCACCGGTATCCCGTATTTTTATCGCAAATTTGGTTACGAGATGGCGATGGACCTGGGTGGGCGGCGCATCGGCTATGAACCGCACGTGCCTAAACTGAAGGAAGGCGAGAACGAACCCTACTCCATGCGCCCGGCAACGCGCGCCGATCTGTCCTTTGTGGCCGGGTTGTACGAGCAGACGCAAACACGCTATCCTGTTGTTTGTTCGCGCACACCGGAAATCTGGCAGTATGAATTTGAAGGCCACAGCCAAAACAGCCTTGCCTACTATGAGTTGCGGATCATCGAAAACGCCAGCGGCGAACGAGTTGGGTATCTGATGCACCATCACGAACTAAACGCGGGCGGACTCTTGGCTGCGGGGTATGAGCTCAAGCCGGGCGTCTCCTGGCTGGCTGTCACGCCGTCCGTTGTGCGCTATCTCTGGGAAACCGGAAATTCTCTGGCCGAACGAGATGGAACGCAGCATACCTCCTTTGGATTCGACCTGGGAGCGGAACACCCGGTTTACGAAACATTGGGCCACCAGATTCCATCCAAACGCAGGCCATATGCCTGGTACCTGCGTGTGCCTGACCTGGCAGGTTTCCTGCGTCACATTGCGCCTGCTCTAGAAAAGCGCCTGGCCAACTCCATTGCTGCGGGGCATAGCGGTACGCTCAAGCATCAGTTTTTTCCAGCCCGAGGGTTTGCAGATTGTGATCGAGCGCGGCCATCTGACTGGCATCGAAATGACCAAGCTGGATGATGACAACGTCGACTTTCCCGGTCTGACGTTCCTGCAAATGGTTTTCGGGCACTCGCAGCCTTGATGAGTTGTATCGCTCATTCCCGGATTGTTTGTGGGATACCAATGAGACACGCCTTTTGCTCAATATTTTGTTCCCCAAGAAACCTTCCTATGTGTTTGGGATTGTTTAGTTCACCAGCCCGAATGGGAGTTCAGTTCCCGTCCGGGCATTTTTGTTATTTATCGGTGCTTTTGGAGGTAACCATGTCAAAAATCAAACTTTTACTCAAAAATTGCCTTACAGGTTCCACTGGACCCCGGCCATCTTAGCCCGTAGGCTAAGACCTGCGGGCCACCCGCATTTTCATTCTTAAAGGTAAAACATGTTTCGCAAATTAGACGCAACCCAAGTCTATCTGTTCGTTGAAATTGCCTCCTCTATTTTCTTTAGCATGATGTTCGTTGCCACCTCGCTGTACGAGGTTACGGTGGCCGGACTCACACCGCTACAGTTGGTTTTGGTCGGCACCACGTTGGAGACCTCGATCTTCATCTTTGAAGTGCCCACCGGGATCGTCGCAGATGTGTATTCGCGACGGCTCTCGATCATCATCGGTTATCTGTTGATGGGGCTGGGCTTCCTGGTCGAAGGATTTTTCCCTTCCTTTTGGCCCATCCTGCTGGCGCAAGTCATCTGGGGACTGGGCTACACCTTCACATCCGGCGCGACCCAGGCCTGGATCACCGACGAGATCGGCGAAGAACCAGCCAACGCGCTTTTCGTGCGTGCCATGCAAGTAGGATTGTTCGCTTCCCTGATTGGGATGGGATTGTCTGTTTTGATCGGCTCGCAGAATGTGGCCATGCCGATTCGAGTCGGCGCGCTGGGCGTGGTGTTTATCAGCCTTGCATTGGCATTCATCATGCCCGAAAGCGGCTTCGATCCGACGCCTCGTGAAGCTCGCAACACCTGGCAGCACATGGGGCACACTTTCAAGCAAGGTTTGGATACCGTACGTTCCAGTCCGCGCCTGATGGCAATTGTCGGGGTGGGGCTGTTCTTCGGTCTCTACAGTGAAGGCTTCGACCGTTTGTGGGTCAAGCATCTGCTGGATACCTTCGAGTTGCCCGTGCTTTTTGGCAGTACCAATGTCACTTTTTTTGCCGCCTTGGATGTGGTCGGTACCCTATTGACCATTTTTGTCATGCGCCTCGTCGAAAAGCGCGTGGACACGAGCAGCCCGCTGGCGATTGGACGTGCCATGTTGCTCGTTACGGGCTTCATCTCTGTAGCGATGATCGGCTTTGCACTGGCTCCGCTGTTGGTATTGGCGCTTGTTCTGTATCTGGTCATTGATGTGCTGCGCGCTGTGCAGGAACCCTCTGACCACAGCCTGGATCAACCAGAAGCTGGACTCGCAGGTGCGTGCTACCGTCCACTCGATGATTGGCCAGGTGGACGCCGTCGGCCAGATCGCAGGTGGACCCAGCGTGGGTCTGGTCGCCAGAGCCTTTTCTGTGGTCGCCGCGATCATAAGCTCGGGCTTGATCCTGTCGCCCGCGCTGTTCCTGATCGGACGCGCCAACCGCCAATCTCAGGCAGATGAAATGGAAGCCGAAGCCGCCGATTAGCCTGGGCTAAAACAAAGAAGATCCTTCAGGAGGTTTTGGGTTGTTTTTGTTTCAATCCGTTGCGGTACTGGCCACTTCCTCTGGTGCAAAGATGACTTCATCCTTGCCGGTCAGTTTCTCCTCCACCTTTGCAACAATCAAACGCAAATGTCCTGAATGCGCTACATAGTCTAGAGCATCAGCCGGGACGGTCAGAACGGGACAAAGCGTAAAACGCGCGATCCAGTTTTCATAGAGCAAATTCAAGCTTTTCAAATAATCACTGGAGATGGAGCGTTCGTAGTCGCGTCCGCGGCGAGAAATCCTGTCCATCAGCGTTTCTACCGATGCACGCAGATAAATAACCAGGTCGGGTGGCGGTAATAACTCCATCACTGTTTCATATAGCTCTTTGTAGGTCTGGTAGTCGCGCTCGTGGATATGTCCCTGCAAATACAGGTTTTGCGCGAAGATTTCAGCATCTTCATAAACGCTGCGATCCTGGATCACCGAGGTGGGATGTTGGGCGATTTGATAGTGGGCGCGCAGGCGATGTGTCAGAAAGAACACTTGCGAATGAAACGACCAGGCTGCCATGTCATTGTAGAAATCGGCCAGGTAGGGATTTTCTGTTACAGGCTCGTAAAAGGGCTCCCATTCTAGTTTTTGGCAAAGTCCTTCTACCAGCGTTGATTTACCTACTCCAATATTTCCTGCTACTGCAACAAATTTTTTCATTATTATGCCTCTATCCCTCTTGTTAATAACAAAACCTTGCGAAGACTCAAAATCATCGCAAGGTTCAAAGACGCAAAATTATTGTGGAATTTCTCCGGCCAACTCTTTGTCGATCACTTGCTTGAACACACTCATTGGTTGGGCGCCAACAACCGCTAACCCGTTGATAAAGAAAGTTGGCGTGGATTGGACGCCCAGGTTAAGGGAGAAATCCATATCCTTCTGGATCGTATCATCGAATTTGCCACTATCGAGACAGGTTTTGAAAGCATCGGTATCGAGCTCCAGGTCAGCGGCATATTTGACATAGGCGTCGCGTCCCAATCCATATTCATCGCTGAACAGCTTGTCGTGGAATGGCCAGAAAGCGCCCTGATCATTTGCACACATAGATGCGATGGCAGCGGACATGGCGTCCGGATGCAGGGATGTCAGCGGGAGCTGTCGATAGACCATGCGGATCTGTCCCGGATAGGCTGCCAATAGCTGTTGATAGGTTTCGTCATACCAGCGCTTGCAGAAGGGACACTGGTAATCGCTGAATTCGACCAGCGTGATTGGGGCATCGTCAGGACCGAGACTGGGGAAACCATCTGTGGGAATATCATAACGAGTAAAGGCGGGATTGGCAGCAGGGTCGGCAGCTTGAGCTCCGGGGGCCTGTGCCTGCGCGGGCGCAGCGGCTGCCTGTTGGGTAGTTGTCCCACGACCCCAGGCCACGTAACCGACCAGAATACCAACAGCGAAAGAGAACACAACCATGATTGCATAGAAATGGCTGCGCTTAAAAACGACAGTTTCGCCGGAATCTTTTTCCGGAATGTCAACAGGTTGTTCAGGAGAAATGGGCATATTTTCCATGCGGCGGATTATATCACGAGGTAAACTGTCCGAATTTTATGGAACCTTTTTGTAATGTAGTCCGTATATCCTAGTACAGCAGCCAAATAATATGCTGTGTAGCATAAAACAACCCTATAATTTCTTGTGTTTGCCCCGTCGACTTGAAACGGGGTTGCAGCACAAGTCGGAGGTAGATATGACAACTGTACAAAAACGAAAAATCCCCTGGTTCCTATGGCCGTTTTGGGCTTTATGGAAATTGATCAGTGGTATTGTGGAATTTACCGGACGCATCGTGGCGGTCATCCTGGGATTAGTGCTCATGATCGTTGGCATTGTTGTCAGCCTGACGATTGTTGGTGCCATTATCGGGATTCCGCTGGCGATTGTAGGTTTGTTGTTAGCATTGCGTGGCCTGTTTTGAAACAAAAAGAGCCGGAGTTCCATTGTGAACTCCGGCTCTTTGTGCCTTGAGTCGTTTAGCTGTCTGCGCCAACGGTGTTGATGGGCTTTCGGCTTTGGAAACGCCTGAAAAACGGGAGCAGGCTGCGGCTCCGGAATGAGGCGAAGACTTTCGAACTGGGGAATGCGCAGAATCAACAGGATCAAGACAACCAGTCCGTAGATAAATGGGCGCACGATGTCACCTTGCAAATGGAAGATGTCGCCTTTCTTTGACAGGGCAAAATGCAGGACGGCCAGCGGGGCGATAAAGTAGATGGCCTGGTGCAGCCGTTTCCAGTTTTTCTTGAGGCGGATTTTCCAAATGTCGAACGAGGTGATCGCCAGCGGGGTCAATAACAGGAATGTAATCGCACCAAAGATGATATAGGGCTTTTGGAAGATTGTCTGGATAATGAGGCTCCAGGCCAGGCCGTAGTCCAGGTCAAGGAAGATAAGTACGTGGAGGGTGGCGTACATGAAGGAATAGAGACCCAAGGCACGGCGGCGTTTGAGCGGCTCTTTCCAGCCGAAGAGCGTATTAAGCGGGGTACAAAGCAAGGATAAAACCAGTAAAGTTATGGCTGCACGGCCGGTGCGCTGCTCGAGGTCTTGGATGGGGTTGACGGAAAGGTTTCCCATAAAGTAATCAGCTACCAGTCGAACCAGGGCGCTCCAGGCGTAGACGTGCATGATGATTTGTAGAGGGGTGTAGCGTAATTTTTTCATAATTTCTCTATTTACCACCCTGAGCAGAGTACTGCGGGTGCGAAGCCGAAAGGGCGTTTATGTTTGTGTTTCGGCTTCGTCTCACTCTGCTCAGCGTGTCAATCTAATAATATTTCGCCAGGTCCATGCCCGTATACAGGGATGCAACCTGATCGGCATACCCATTGAACATCAGGGTAGGGCGTCGTGCCAGTTCGCCAATGCGACGCTCGGAGGCTTGTGACCAACGCGGATGCGGCACATCCGGATTCACGTTGGCGTAGAAGCCGTATTCGTTGGGAGCGACAGTACTCCACAAGGTTTCGGGTTGGTAATCGACCAGTTCGATTTTAACAATTGATTTTATGGATTTGAAGCCATACTTCCACGGAATCACCACGCGGATGGGCGCGCCATCCTGGTTGGGGAGCGCTTCGCCATATAAACCGGTGGCCAGCAGGGTCAGGTCGTTCATAGCCTCGTCGAGGCGCAGACCTTCCTGATAAGGCCAGGGATAGAACGGGCTTTTCTGACCAGGCAATTGCTTCGGGTCGAGGACAGCCTCAAAGCGGACATATTTCGCATCCGAAGTCGGCTCGACTTCTTTCAAGAGGCTGGCCAGCGGGAAGCCGTTCCACGGGATGACCATGCTCCAGGCTTCCACGCAGCGCAGACGGTAGATACGCTCTTCCTGCGGGAACATCTTGAGCAGGTCTTCCAGTGCCGTAGGTTTTTGGGTTGTTGACCATCCCGCTGACTTCGACGCGTCCAGGGGCTCGGTTGTGAAGTCCTTTGATAGACTGGCGACAGCCTGCTTGTCGGTGCTGAACTCGTAGAAGTTGTTGTAGTTGGTGATCTCTTTATATGAGTTGACAGGATTGCCCAACTCATCAGTCATTCCATTCGCCGACGGAGCGGGCGCTTCTGTGCCTGAACCCGCAGCCTGCTCGCTAGCCTTCGGCGCGCACGCAGCCAACAGCGCACTACCGGTCACGATGCCTGCAGCCCGGAGAAAGTCGCGTCGGGACAGGTACAGGGATTTGGGTGTGATCTCCGAAGAGAGCACAGGGACGGATTTGTATTTGTTAGTCATGGTTTCACCTCGTGCCCTCACCCTTCGCCCTCTCCCTAAGGGAGAGGGGTGGGGTGAGGGCAAAAAATTACGGATAATTTTCTGCCAATAATGTCTGAATTACGGCCTCGGTTTGGGCATAATTGCCTTCGCCGATGTGGACGTAACGGATGTGGCCTTTCTTGTCGATCAGGTACAGGGTCGGCCAATAGTGATTCTTGTACGCCATCCACGTTTTGCGGTCATTGTCCTGCGCTACAGCGTAGGGGATGTCCAGGTCTTCGATGGCCTGTTTCAGGTTGCCCAGGTCGGCTTCGTAGGAAAACTCCGGGTAGTGGTTGCCAATGATGACCAGGCCTTCTTCCTTGTATTTGTTGTGCCATTCCCTCAACGAGGGAATTACGTGCCGACAATTAATTCATCCAAAGGTCCACATGTCGATGGCGACAACCTTGCCTCGTAAATTGGCCAGGCGTAGCGGGGCGTCCACATTCAGCCAGACTTCATTCGTCAATTCGGGAGCAGGCCCGAGGTCCGGGAGCGAAGCGGGGGCAGGTGCGGGTTCGGGTGTCTCGCTTTCGTTGGTGGCGACTGTTCCGCAGGCGGTAAGTCCGAGTAGCGAGCAGTCCAAAAATCAAAAGTTGTTTCATCATCAATCTCCTTGATGGACTGATGATACAAAAACTTCCTTACGAAAAGATTACAAAAGAGTGAGAAGTTGGTTAAGGAAGAGTGAAGGTGAAACGCGTGTCACCCGGCTGGCTGGCGACCGAGATCTCGCCACCGTGCGCCTGGATGATGCCGCGCGAGATGGCCAGCCCCAGCCCAGCCCCACCGGTAGCGCGGCTGCGTGACTTCTCGCCCCGATAGAAGCGTTCGAAGATGTGTGGAAGATCTTCAGGACGGATGCCCTCGCCCGAATCGCAGACGCTCACTTCTACACCCGAGCCTGTTCGCTGGACCTTGACCTGCACCTGTCCCCCGGCGGGCGTGTGGCGCAAGGCATTGCCGATCAGGTTGTTCAGTACACGCCCGATGCGCTGGGTATCCATCAGGATGGGATCCACGTCCGGTTCGACGCTGCCCTCCAGCAAAACGCCCTGGCGGATGGCGATTTCCGAAAAGGACTCGAGCGTATCGGAGATCAAGTCCATCAACGACGAATTGGCCTTGTCGAGCGGGATGCCGCCGGTATCGAGCTGCGCCATCTGGAACAGGTCATCAATCAGAACCGAAAGCGAACGCACGTCACGTTGGGCGGTGCTGAGATAACGTTTGACCGTTTCGGGATCTTCCACCATGCCGTCGTATAGCGCCTCCAAAATGGCGCGAATTGAGGCAAGCGGAGTCTGCAAATCATGACTGACCCAGGCGATCAGGTCGGTGCGCAGTCGTTCGAGTTCGCGCTGTTTCTCGTCCGCGGTCTGGAGTTGGCTTGCCATCTGGTTGAACGACTCGGCCAGTGTCGCCATCTCATCTCGTCCCTTAACTTCCACCCGTGTCTCCAGATTGCCCTGTGCCAGATTTTCAGCGGCCTGCTTGAGCAGGTTCATGCGGTCGGTCACTGTGCTCGAAAGGAAATATCCCAGCGCCATCGCCATGCCCCCGGCAAAGACCAGCAGCACGATTGCCAGCAGCAGGTCATGCTCGCTGGCAAACATCAGCTTGGCCGAGAACCAGACATTAAAAAATGTCAGCGCGCTTGAAATTGCATAAATCGCCAGCAGCCCCCATCGCAAACTAGGCGTCAGCGCAATCCAGCCCAATCGGTAGGCCAGATACCCTACCAGGCTGGAAACCAGCGCAGTGATCGCCAGAAAGAGCGCCATCAGCCCCAACTCGTTCAATGGCGGTGACATCACCAGGTAAAAGATACCCAATGAGATGGCCAGGATAACTAAAACACCAAGGATGTAACGGGTAAATGATTTCATACAAAAATTAATATTTTCTCTGAGCGAACTCAGGGCTCGAACTTATAACCCACGCCCCACACTGTCACCAGACGGATCGGGTTGGATGGGTCAACTTCAATCTTCTCACGCACTCGGCGGATGTGTACTGTTACCGTGCCGGGGTCGATGTACTCGGCCCCGCCCCAAATCCGCTCTAGCAACTGCTCGCGGGTGTAGACCTGTTTCGGGTGTTGTGCCAGCAGATAGAGCATGTCAAACTCTTTGGCTGTCAGCGGGATGTCTTTGCCGGATATGGTGACTGTCCGGCTGAGGGCATTGATCACCAGCTCCCCAAATGTCAACGGACGTTCAGACTCAGCCGAAACCTGTTCCCGTTTCATACGCCGCATCACCGCCCGAACACGGCTGACCAATTCCTGCGGGCTGAAAGGCTTGACCACATAATCATCCGCGCCCATTTCCAGTCCGGCGATGCGGTCGATTTCCTCGCGGCGGGCTGTCAGCATAATGATGGGCACATCGGAACGGTCACGCAGCCAACGGGTCAGGGAGAGACCGTCGATCTCGGGCAGCATCAGGTCCAGGATTACCAAGTCGGGAATCTCCTTTTCCAAAATCGTTGTGGCAATTTTTCCATCTGCTGCGGTTTGCACCTGGTAGCCGGCGCGCTGCAAATATAGTCCCACCACCTCAGCGATGCTGGGTTCGTCTTCGACAACAAGGATTTTTGGTTCATTCATCGGTGCCCTCACTTGCTATAATCATACCCCGATTTAGACATGGGAAGAAGTTACGAATTTCTTACGGAGATGTTCAGGAATTGTTAAGGAAAACGCAGAGATTCTGTAAGACACGCCCGGAATCATGCGACCGTCCTAAAAATAAATCAGAAGGTGAAAACATGAAATCCCGTAACGCTTTGTTTAGCCTGATACTTTTACTGGACATCGTATTGACCGCCTGTGGCGGCGCACCCACCCCGGATGCGCTCTTCCCCGATGTGATCGAATGGGACGAGCTACGCACGCGTCGCCGTCAGGAAGGCATCTATTACGGCATCAAGAACTTCGTCCGCAAGATGACCGGCGCGCTGGCGATCTTCATCGCCTTGCAGGTGTTAGGCTGGGTCGGCTACCAGGCGCCCCCCGAAGGCGCGACCTTCTTCCAGCAATCCCCGCCCACGCTGATGGCCATCCGCATCTTGATCGGCCCCTTCGGCGCGCTGCTGCTCTTCAGCGCGGTGGTGATGGCCTGGTTCTATCCACTGACGCGCGAGAAACATGCCCGCATCCGCAGGCTGTTGGAGAAGAAGAAGGAACGGCAGAATCAAGTGCGTCGCACCTTTAGACTAGGAAGAGGTGGTCCAATCGGGAAATACAACTCAATGTGATCTCGCCGTCAAACCAGGTGCGACGCACTGACAGCTTCTACTTCACCCTAAATCCAATCTCCGCTTCACTCTCATTCCCCGCTCTATCGCGTGCCATCACGCTGTAAACGCATGTTCCCCGCGCGTTGCACTCCATGTAAAACTAAAGGGAGCATTCTCTACGACTGCCGACCAGTTCTCCCATCCACGTAAAACTCGACTGTAGCCAGCGACAAATTATCCGCGGCCTGTGCCTGGATGGTGATCTGGCGGTTTGTGGCGTAGTCCAACGTGTCACCCTCTTGCGGGTATGAAATACTGACAGTCGGCGCGGTGTTGTCCACCGTCACCTGGGTGACAGCGGTATCCACACGCTGATCTGTCCGCACGACCTGTAATTGCACGGCATACAGGCCGTTCAAATCACTGGTATCCCAGGTGGCCAGCGTACTATCCAGCACCAGTGACTTGGAATCTTCGCCCACCTGCACCCAGCTACCCGGGTTGAGTCCCTGCCCGACCAGCACGCGATAGTAATCTAAGTCTTCACCTGCCGCCGTGCCGGTAATCTTGAGCTCGCCGCGCACATCCGCGAACATGGACGGGGAGGTAATGTTCACGTCCGGGTTACTCGTCACGGGTTGGATGGCATCATAGGAATCGGGCGGCGTCGAAAAGCCATTGGCTTCGGCCCAGGCGCGCGCTTCGGGTGGAAAATTCATGTAAACCCGCTTTTCCACCAGTTGTGGCGGCGTGAAGACCGTTGCCAGGAAGCCAGTCTCACGGTTGATCTCGTAGGTGCGATACAGGTTATCGGGCTGGGTCGGTTCGCTGCCGTTGGCAAAGACTTCGCGCACGATGGTCGGGCAGTCTTCGGTGGGCAGCATGCCGGAGGGGTCGCATACATCGATCTGGGTAATACCGGCAGGCGCGGCCCAGCCATCGGGGGGCAAGTTGCGTGAGGCGGTTTGCATCAGGGCATACCATAGTCCTGCTGGCAGGCGTGGAGAGATACGCGGTTCATCCGTGGCGCGTGTACCGGTCCAGACTGTGACCACGCGATAAGGAGTGTAGCCCACGGCCCAGGCATCCAGCCCATCGAGTGTGATGCCGGTTTTAGCGCCCACGGGACGTCCGATCTCAAATGAGTTGGGATGCCCGAGTGAGGCCCAGCGTGCAGATTTATCGCTCAAGATATTGTTGAGCAGGTAAGCCAGTTGTGGCGTGACCACTGATTGTGCATCCGGGCTCGTCGCATTCAGCCAGACGGCGTGGTCGGCGGTCTCCACGCGCAGCACGGTCACGGGCGCAAATCCTTCGTCAGTGGCTCTCCCGTAATTGACGCCGCCTGCGGCCAGGATGCCATATGCTCTGGAGATGTCGATCAAGCCCAAGGGAATGGAGTCATGCAGGGGAACGGAGGCCGGCCCAAGGCTGAGTTCGAACGAGTTCATCGTCCGTGTCACGTTTTCGAGACCCATTTGTTCCAGCACCTGCGCGGCGGGCGCTAGATAATCGTTCGCCAGCGCCAGCCGCAAACGGACAGGGCCGTGGTATTCGTCTTCAGGATTACGGATGGAGGCCAGCCCGGGCACATCCCAGACCAGCGAAGCGGGACTCAGCCCGCGGGTGAATCCCGTTAGATAGACGAAGGGCGTCAGGAGCGACCCGGAGTTGTGTTCCGATAAAAGAGCCGTTTCCTGTCCCCGGAAGGATTTACCGATAGCGGCCAGCACCTGCCCGTTGCGCGGATCGGTAACAACCGCGCTGGCAGCCGGTTCCGGGACGAGCAGGTCAGACGGCAGGGATGGCAGCAGGCGCGCGGCTTCGCAGTCTACTGGCATGGCGGGACTGCCCTGTAAGCGCGCCATATAGACTTGCATGGCGCAGGAAGCCTGGTTTTGCAGATCGTAATCGAGGCTGGTGGTGATGGTCAGCCCGCCACGCTCGATGCGGGCGCGGTCGAATTGGGAATCGAGTTGCTGGAGGACGAGATTGAGGAAGGCGGGGGCGATTTCCTTGTTCCCCTCTCCTTGTGGGAGAGGGGGTAGGGGTGAGGGGACTTCCGCCAATGCTTTTGCCGCTTCCTCTTCCGAAAGAAATCCCAAGGCCTGCATGATGTGGATGGTTTCGCGTCCACGCTGGAGGGCGGCCTGGGGCGCATCCAACGGATTCAGGCTGGGCGCCTGACTGACGGCGGCCAGGATAGCGGATTCGGCGGGCGTCAACGCGTCGGCGGATTTGCCGAAATAGAGCTGGGCGGCAGCATCCGCACCGTAGGCATAGTTGCCGTAGTTGGCCGAATTGAGATACCACTCAACCACCTGCGAGCGTCCATATTCGTACGTGATCTGGGCGGCCAGCAGACGCTCGCGGATGGCGCGTTGGAAGGAGAGCGGCTCGTTCCATAGCAACAAATCACTGACAAGTTGCTGGGCAATTGTGGGATGCAAATCGGGGTTGCTTAGGCCGGTCAGTACATAGCCGGAGTGTTCCCAGAAAGTCGGGTCGGTCATAGCGATGGTGGCCTGCACGAGTGAATCAGGCAGGTGCTGCGGATTCCCCGGATCAAGTGGAATATAACGGCGCGGGGATTCGCTCGGCGCAAAGGTTTTCAGGATGTGCTGGCCGCTGCGGTCGTAGATGCGCGTGGGTTGCAGTAGCAGACCATCAGGCGGGTTGAGCATGCCCGGCAAACTCTTGACCGATGGCAGGTTGCGAGTCAGGTTGGCGTAGAAAATTGCGGTTCCCAGGATGAGCAACGCCAGCAGGATGCTGAGGACGAAGCCGAACCCAAGTGCAAATCGCCGGGTGCGCGCTTCCACGCTGCGGTGGGCGGACTCGCGGCGGTCACGACGACGGCGGAGAATGGTGCGGACAGCCGACATCAGTCGTCCAACAGGTCTTCCAACCAGTCAAACAGACCGGCCCTGGGCTTAGAGGGGGTATCGCCTTGTACTATACCGTTCTGCCCATTGATGAGCACCAACAATTCTTTGCTGTTGAAAGGGATTTTCGTGATCCAGACCGGCACAAGCACGAGTTTGAACGATTCGATTGTCAAACTGGCTGAGGATGTTTTCAGGTTGAAAAGAGAAGCAATGTCTCCCGGCAAATTACGTTTCAGTTGAGTGTACGCCCGGCTGCGCGCATCCAGTGAGGCATCCGCCATAGGCACGTCGTAGACTTCGGCAGCCCAGTTGGCCAGGTAGCGCGGGTCATACGGACGGGTAGCGCTCAACTCAAAGGTGGGCAAAAGATGTGCCAGGTGACCGGAAATCTTGCGGCTGGCGGGAGCAGACAAATCGTTTATGTAGACCGGGTATTCGTCATTCACGTGGACAACTTTCTGGACGCGCTGTCGAAAGCCGTCTTCTGCCTCGTATCGATCACCGCGATAAGCAATCGCACCGCCGATATCGAAGGTCCAGATGGGCAGATAAATGCCGCGAGGTGGGTCAACCTTTTCCTGCGGTTTGATGCCATTCTGCTCGACCCAGTCCACCAGCAGGCGTGTGGCTTGTTTCTGGTCAAAGGCCAGAGGAATGACTCCCTCCGGCTGGAGCAGTTCGCGGGAATCTTCCAGGCTGACAACATGCGGTGAGTTGCAGTAAGCGCAGGTGACCGAGATGACGTCTGGAGGCAGGATGAACTCTGCGCCACAGCCCTGACAATGAAAGACTTGCACCGCGACTGGTTTGCTATGTCCGCGGGCGGTAGCCATCGCGATCAGGAAATCCTGTTCCTCGGCTTCGCCTTGTGATAGCAAGTTCTGATTGCGGGTGCAGTGTTCGCAAACCAGGGATACGCCATCGGGAGCAAAAACCATTTTCGCTCCACATTGTGGACACATGAAACGGTCAGCCGTTGCCTGTGTTGGATCGGTCGAGAGAGCAGCCGGTGCATCCGGGTTGATGATTTCACTGGCATCCAGTTTGCCGTCCAGCACGGCCAGGTCACGACGGGCGCGAGCATGGCGCATGTCATACGAAAGACAGTTTTCAAGGGCAGACCGTTTCCGGGTCGGGTCCTCTGTGATTTTGCTCATCCAGTACCAGGCTTCAGAAATCACATCAAAATTACCGCTGGTATTGATAGCCCGTTCCAGGTAACGCCGTGCGGGGCCCATCTCCCCCGCTTTGGCTTCGATGATCCCGCTGCGTAACAGGCTCTCTGCGTAGTCTCTTTCCATGGGTAGATTTTACAACGGTTTTCCCCGATTGTCGTTGAATTGTCGTACAGGGTTCATCTTTGCTCTTTCTTCTTTTGATTTACAGAGAAAGAAAGAGGAAAGATAGCCTTTCGGTTTCCATGTTACGTGCGCACGATTGCGTCGGTCATCTTTGCAATACGAACCATGTGTTCCACATCATGCACGCGGATGATGTCTGCGCCGCGGGTGATGCCCACGCATACTGTTGCAGCCGTCCCTTCGACGCGCTGGTCGGCGGGCAGGTCCAGGGTAAAACCGATGAAGGACTTGCGTGATGGTCCCAGCAAAACGGGATAGCCCAAGGCGCGGATTTCATCCAAACGGCGGATGAGTTCCAGATTATGACTGACCGTTTTACCGAAACCAATTCCCGGGTCCAGAATGATGCGTTCATCCGGAACCCCGGCCTGCTTCGCCAACTTGACCGAGTCCATCAACTCACGCTTGACGTCTGCCAGCAAATCGTCATATTTTGCACCGATGTAAGCATTGCCGAGTTGTGTGCGTACTTCCACACTGGCGGGATTACTGCGATTATGCATCAGAATGACGGGCGCATTGTGCCTGGCAGCCACGCTGGCCAGTGCCGGGTCAGCGCGCAGGGCCCAGACGTCGTTGACAACATGCGCACCTGCCTTGAGGGCTTCTTCAGCAACAGCCGCCTTGTAGGTGTCAATCGAGATGAGCGCATCCGGAAATTCTTTGGATAGCGCCCGAACCACCGGAATGACGCGTTCTATTTCGGCCTCTGCATCCAATGGTTCCGAACCAGGACGGGTGGATTTACCGCCTACATCGAGAATGTCCGCGCCAGAAGTGAGAAAACTACGGGCCTGCTCCACCGCGACTTTAACAGCTTCGCCTTTGGCAATGATTCCATCCCCCGAGAAACTATCCGGCGTAATATTGAGAATGCCCATCACGTATGTGCGGGCACCCCAGTCAAAGCTATATTTACCCAGTTTGAGTGGTTGCATTAACTGTACCGTTTTTCAGGGTCATAGACCCTGGATGAATGGAAGCTGTCTTATGAAATATGATCGAGCGGACGGCCAAGCCAGGCTTCGGCATCGTTGATGTCGGTGAACAAGCGCATATAGGCGGAATCGCCACCCGATAAGGCGGCAATCTCTTCAATAGATGTCTTCACCTGTTCCGACGAAACAACCACTGCCAGACGAATGTTGCGCGTACCGGGATCGGTGTTGAGTTCCACTGCCATGCGAATGGCCTTTTCAGGGATTTCCTGCACCTGGCGCAGGTCATACAGGTTGCGAACACGCTGATCAGAGCCGAGCAAATGGTCTGCAGCAAATTCATGCCAATCGGTCAGTGTGGCGTCAGAAAGGTCGGTAAAAGTGAGCGTCAAGCCTCCATCCCCGCGGCGAACCACGTTCATGCCCACGCCGGGTTTGGGTTGCCAGTTAAGCGGTTTAAGTTCGTTCATGGGTCCTCCTGTTGGTTTAGAAGGATTATAACCGAACGTATGCCCATTTCCCTTTGTGACAAAATCAGCCAAAGCAAAGACGATTGTCATTTGACACACAACATAGGATGGATTAATTTAAGTACGATATTTCAAAAAGGAGACAATATATCCCATGGCAATGAAAATTACTGAAGACTGCATTTCTTGCGGCGCTTGCATGCCGGAATGCCCCACTGAATCCGTCACTGAAGGCGATACCATCTACGTCATCAACGCGGACACCTGTGTGGAGTGCGAAGGGCACTTCGATGAACCGCAGTGTTTGTCGGTTTGCCCGGTTGAGAGCATCGTAAAAGCATAATTCCCATTACAATTCCTTTTCCAATGTAAATGGGATTGCGTTATAATTAGGACAGATACATCCAAATAACAACCTTCGGGGCAGGGTGACACCTGTACCAAATGTAGTGCGGTGCAAGTGAATTCCCGATCGGTGGTACAGCCCACGAGTACTGAGCGGAGCGCAAGCGAAGTCGAAGTACAGGATCCGGTGCAATTCCGGAGCCGACGGTTATAGTCCGGATAAAAGAAGGTAATTGACTGGCCGACCTGTACGGTTTGGTCTGCTTATGTGCCCCGGAAACATTTCAGTTTTCGGGGTTTTTCTTAAGCAGTTCGAGCCGGACCTGTGGTCTGTCTCCCTGCCCCGCAGTTGATTCTCTGCGAGGCTTTTTTGTTCTGAGCACGATCTACCGTGCTCTTGCGAATCGGACAATGGATACTTCTCAACACATTCCCCACATCGCTAAAACCGGCCGCAACTGGCTGGGACTTAGTTCCCTCTTCGCCGGATTGCTGGCCTGGTGGGCAATAGCACGTTACAGTGGATTGCCGTCCTTTATCCTGCCTTCCCCTGGACAGGTGTGGACGCGCTTCCTGCGCACTCTGTCAGATGGTAGCCTTTTCTTGCATACCAGTGTGACTCTGTTCGAGATCATGACCGGGTTACTGGTAGGGGCATTGGCGGCAACAGTTCTAGGTTATCTGGTGGCAAAATCGCGCACTCTGGAACGCATTCTCGCCCCGTACCTGGTTGCATCACAGGCCATTCCGCTGGTGGCAATTGCGCCTTTGCTGGTTATCTGGTTTGGGCCGGGGATGTTTTCCAAGATATTGATTTGCGCCTTGATTGTTTTCTTCCCGATTCTGGTCAATACGGTCATGGGGGTGCGTGCCGTCCCAATAGCTTTGTACAACCTGATGGGTTCCCTGCATGCCACGCGTAGACAGATCTTGCTGAAACTCGAAATTCCTGCTGCGCTACCGGTTTTCCTGGGCGGACTGCGTATTGGCGCCACGCTCTCAGTCATCGGTGCGGTGGTGGGAGAACTGGTCGGTGCGGACATGGGATTGGGTTTTCTCATCAACGTCGGGCGCGGACAGTACGATACTGCGCTGGTCTTTGTGGCCGTCTTCACCTTGATCTTGCTGGCCCTGGCGCTGTATGGCATGGTGGCCTGGGCGGAGAAGAAACTATTAAGTTGGCAGGAAACCCATTAAATGATTTTTTAGGAGAAACTATGTTGAAACGAATCCTTTTGCTGATTTTGCTGGGAGCGCTGGTAACGGCTTGTGGGACGAGCGCAAATACAGGGCCTGCACAGAGCGGAGCCGAAATGTCCGGGACTGAAGCGCTGGTTCACGTCAAGCTGCCGTTGGGTTATATCCCGAATGTCCAATTTGCGCCGCTGTATGTCGCCATCGAGAAGGGCTATTTCAAGGATGCGGGTATCGATGTCGAGTTCGATTACTCGTTCGAGACGGATGCGGTTGCATTGGTGGGCGCGGATGAGTTGCAATTTGCGGTCGTTTCGGGTGAGCAGGTGCTGCTGGCGCGTGCGCAGGGACTGCCGGTGACCTACGTGGCGGCCTGGTACCAGCAGTATCCGGTGTCGGTAGTCTCGAAGGTCGGGCAGGGCATCCTGAAGCCGGCCGACCTGAAGGGCAAAAGAATCGGCCTGCCGGGACTGTACGGCGCGAATTACATCGGGTTGGAAGCGCTGCTCTTTTCGGCGGGCTTGAGCGAGAAGGATGTGACGCTCGATTCGATTGGCTATAATCAGGTGGAGGCACTGGCCGCCGACCAGGAGCAAGCCGTGTCGGTTTATACAACCAACGAGCCGGTGCAGTTGCGCGCTCAAGGATATGACCTGAACGAAATTCGCGTGGCCGACCAGGTGCAACTGGCCTCCAATGGCCTGATCACCAACGAGAAAACCATCGCTGAAAACCCCGACCTTGTCCGCCGCATGGTGAAAGCCCTACTACAGGGGCTAGCAGATACAATTGCAAATCCAGACGAGGCCTACTCGATGAGCAAGAAACACGTTCCCAACCTGGCTGATGCGGACGAGGTTGTGCAAAAGGAAGTTCTGTCGCGTTCGATTGAGCTATGGCAGGCGGACCGCCTGGGCTTTTCAAATGTGCAGGCCTGGCAAAACATGCAGGATACTTTGCTCAAGATGGGATTATTAAAAGAACCACTGGATCTCGAAAAGGCCTTTACGAACGATTTCGTGCCGTAATGTACGTTGACCCCATTCTCACCGTCCGTAATTTGAACGCCGTATTTCCGGATAGTAACGGCGGTCTGCATGCGTTGGACCAGGTCTCGTTCGAAGTTTGCCCCCAGGAATTCGTCTGTGTGCTGGGGCCTTCCGGCAGCGGCAAGAGCACTTTATTGCGCATTCTGGCCGGGTTATTGCCGCCCACTTCGGGGAATGTCACATTCGATAACGGCGAACAGCCAGAGATTGGTATGGTTTTTCAGCAGGCCAACTTGATGCCCTGGCGCACCGTCATCGAGAATTTGACTCTTCCACTTGAATTAGCCGGAGTAGATAGTGATGCAGCTCATCAAAAAGCACGAGAGATGATGGAATTGGTTGGACTGGATGGATTCGATGCCTACTGGCCGCGTGACCTCTCCGGCGGAATGGCGCAACGTGTGGCGATTGCGCGCGCGCTCATCCATGACCCTGACCTGCTCCTGCTCGATGAGCCCTTCGGCTCTCTGGACGCTCTCACCCGCGAACGCATGTGGACAGAGCTTTCCCGCATCTGGCAGGCCAAACAGAAAACGGTTTTGATGGTAACGCATTCGATCTCAGAAGCCCTGTTCCTGGCTGACCGTGTGCTGGTGCTGACACAGCGCCCCGGCAAAGTAAAATTAGATTTGGAAGTGGATTTACCCCGTCCGCGGGCGGATGAGATGCGCTATACCCCTCAGTTTGGTCAACTGGCGCGGCAGTTGAAAGAAGCAATCGGGTAGATACGAACTTCCGAATCTAATCGTGTTTCGGGAGTTTTATAATCGGTGTATACTCACCGCCATGCTATCACGACTAAAAGATCTTCTCATCGGCCCTCCCCTGCCAACCCAACAATTAGGTGAAAAGAAATTAAATAAAATCCGCGCTCTGGCGGCTTTTTCGCCGGATGCGCTTTCATCCATAGCCTATGCCAATCAAGAAATTTACCTGGGCCTGGTTGTTGCCGGCAGCGCTGGCCTTTTGTTGGCGTGGCCAATCGGTCTGGCGATTACCGGACTGCTTGTCATTGTTGCGCTTTCATATTACCAGACCATTCATGCTTACCCTTCTGGTGGTGGCTCTTACGTGGTGGCGCGCGATAATCTTGGAACGATTCCCGGACTGGTAGCAGGTGCAGCGTTGTTGATTGGTTATTTATTGACTGCAGCGGTCAGTCTGACGGCGGGTGTGGAGGCGATAGCCTCGGCGATTCCAGCCTTGTGGCAGTACCGTGTTGTCATTGCCCTTATCTTTTTATTCGTAATAACGCTGGCAAACTTGCGAGGCTTGCGCGAGACTGGGACGTTCATGTCCGTACCGGTATACCTGTTTCTGATTGTTTATTTACCTATGTTGGCATATGGGCTATATCAGTTGTTAGTGGATGGTCCTGCGCCATTAGAGCAGGCACCCTCCGCAGTTGCTCAGAGTGTTACGCTGTACCTGATTCTACACACGTTCTCGGCAGGCTGTACTGCCCTGACCGGCATCGAAGCAATCAGTAATGGCGTACCAGCTTTTCAACCACCGGAATCGAGAAACGCTGGAAAAACGTTGATCATTATGGCTGTGCTCATGAGCATCCTTTTTGTGGGTAGCATTGGCCTGACTCAATACCTGGGAGTGACAGCGAGACCGGATGAGACCATCCTCTCAGCGCTGTCGCGGCGATTGGTCGGCAATGGAGTGGCGTATTACATCATTCAGGTCAGTACCATGTTGATCCTGGCAGTGGCCGCAAATACAAGTTATGCTGGCTTCCCGCGCCTGGCGGCCATTCTGGCAAAGGATGGATTTCTGCCGCGTCAATTTACTAGCTTAGGTGACCGGCTGGTCTTTGCAAATGGTATCGTGTTTTTGGCAGTGGCTACAGGTGTCTTGATTGTTTTATTTGGCGGTAATAGCCATTCTCTTGTTCCACTCTTTGCGGTAGGGGTCTTTCTGGCATTTACGCTCTCGCAGGCCGGGATGGTGCTGCATTGGCTGCGAGAACGAGGTGCTGGTTGGTATTTTAAAGCATTCCTGAATGGATTAGGCGCGCTGGCAACAGGTGCAACGGTACTTATCATTGGGATTAGCAAGTTTTTGGAAGGGGCCTGGATCACGGTCTTCCTTATTCCTGCGCTGGTTGTTATATTTTTCAGGATCCGTTCGCATTACCGGCAAGTGGCACGGGGATTGACCCTGCATGGCTTGCCTCCCTCCATAAAACCTGCCCCTGTGCCGCGCGTGGTCATCCCAATCTCTGGCGTACATCGCGGCATTGTCGATGCAGTGAATTTCGCCCGAACAATTTCAGCGAACATCACCGCTGTCTATGTTGAACTGGAGCCGGGGGATGCCAATGCAGTGCTTACGCGATGGAACAGCTTCTGGCCGGATATCCCTTTGGCAGTTGTCTCTTCTCCATACCGTTCGATCATCCAACCCTTGCTTAATTTCCTGGATGAGACGGATGTAAAATACAATGACGGACAATTGGCAACCTTGATCTTACCGGAGTTCATCCCAGCCAAATGGTGGCAAAGTTTATTGCATAACCAGACGGCCTGGTTGCTCAAGGCTGCCCTGCTGTACCGGCGACGGAGCCGGGGCTTTCAGCGTGTAATTATCGATATCCCCTATCATTTGCGCAAGTAGGCAATTAACGTATTTTTTGTATTAGTCAAGCGCATGTTGTACAAGCGCCTTCACCACGGAGACACCGAGTCACGGAGTTTTTCCCCTTTGTCTTCTCAGTGTCTCCGTGACTCAGTGGTTCAAAAGATGTTCAACATGCTTCTGACCAGTACAACCTTAACGTATTTTTTGACACTCTTACTTTCAGGCGGGAATTTTTTAGGAAACCAAATTTCTTGTTTGCAATTGGTTCAGCAATTTCTCAGTTGCCTGAGCGATTTCAGCAACGGCGGCATCAAAAGCATCCTGGTTGAGGTGTGATGGCTTTCGGTAACCGCTCACCTTGCGGACATATTGTAAAGCAGCCTCTGTGATTTCCTGTTCTGTGGCTTTTCTATCGGGCAAACGCAGGGGTTTGATACTACGGCACATAAGACATCATCCTGTTTCTTGGACTAATTTTTCGGTTACCAGGGCTTGCAATTCATTCAATGATTTACAAGCATCCATTGCATCGGACCTTATCCATATATTTAGTTTTCCATCTTGAAGAGTGAAAGCAGCAGGAAGCGGCACATCCTCGATGCCGTATTTCTCTGCCAATTCGTTTCTGTGTAAGAATTCGACTGCGTATCCCAGCCCTTCGGTGAATCCTCGCCAGGAATGGCGCATGCCCAGGTTATCGTAAGTCAATGCGCACAGACTACATGGATAAGTTTGTGGGGAAAAGAATCTTATGCACCCAGTCTTTGAACGCATCGACTAATCCGCTATCGGCATTGTAGACGAATATGAGTTTGTCCATGGCTCTTTGGATGAGCCATGCAATCAGAAACTTACAAAGATGCTCTAATCCCCGTAAACGATATCCTGGCCTAAGCACATTTGAATAGTTTTATCAAAATTATCCCTAATGAAAAAATAATGA
>CAWHJM010000088.1:0-155768 GCA_963829615.1 uncultured Chloroflexia bacterium | reverse complement strand
AGCCAACTAGGCGATAGTGGGCAAGAAATCTGGTGCATAAGGCGAACGGCGCATTGCCAATTTCAAGGCTTCGAAAGCGCTAAACCATTCTTACGAGCAGTGGACAGATAGCCTCGGATCGAACAGAAAATCTTTGCGCCATCTTCAGAACGGAAGCAGCCCGAGATTTTTTGTTTCAACTTGACCATACGAATATCTCGTTCAGCCAGGTTGTTATCAAACGGAACCTTAAAATCATACATGAAAGCCAATACTGCCGCTTTGTGATCACGCAAACGGTCGAGCAAGTTTTTCGGGGGCGGTTGTTTGATCCTGCCGCGTTGCCCGGGTGGCCTTTCTGGGAGTGGATTGAGTGCCAATCCCCGCTGAACCAACTCGTCGTAACGGATTTCAAACGCACTCAGTTGCTCTTGGGTCAAACCAGTCTGACCTTGTGCTACTGCTTCGGCCACCGTTTTTTTGATGGTGAGCAAATGCTCGACCATTGCACCTTCCCAGTCTTGTGGATAGCGTTCCTGTAAGAAAGCAAACTCGCGTAGGTGATGTGTATTACAAGAAGCATGCTCGGCGTTTTGGTAAGTGTAGTAGGCCGCCCAATCATCGTGGACACATTTTCCAGTTCGTTTGGGCAGAATCCCGGCATTGTCGATGCCAACGGTGCCGCGTTTCTTATCCAGATGGTAGTTTGTTGCCCGTTGTGTACCCGCGGAATGCACCCAATGATTGCTTTGCTCGACACGCAGGCTGGTTTCATCAAAATGTACCGCTTCATCCGTCTCGATCAAATACTGTTTGATGCGCTGGTTCACCGGTTCAACCGACTTGGCTCGCTTGCTGACAGGCTTCTACAATCGTTCCTGCTCCCACCGCTTGGTCGAGCACATCCACGCAAAACTCTGCCACGCGTTCCAGCGGGATGAATTGCTTTTGGTTGAGATAGACCAGCAAGGCTTTGAAATCTGGCCCATATTGGGTAGGCTGCGTAATTCTCGGCTGGAAACTCAGCTCGATTCTCATTGCCACAATGCGGACAACACTTCACTTCTACCTGGTGTTCGGTCAGCAATTCCCGTTTTGGGTAAATACAAGGGTAGATTTGGAAATGCTTTCGTAAACATTGCACATTCCGCGGCGTCCAAACTGAGATAGATCCTGTGGTTCTTTCAAACGGTGGTGGCCATGAATGTGCGAAAACACTTATCAGCAAGCGGATTGTTTAAGATAGCCTATGCAAGATTTGAGAAGATCAAAGATATTCGCGCAGAGAACCAAAAGGTTTCGCTGGCAGATGCCTTGATGTCCGCCTTTGCGATGTTCTCGCTCAAGGATCCATCCTTGTTAGCCTTTGAAGAACGCAGAGCTAGCGATGGAAACTTGAAACGTGTGTATGGGATAAAGACAATTCCATGTGATACTCAGATGCGAACGATTGCAGATGAGGTTGCTCCAGAAGAACTCCGACCGTTATACACAGATACGTTTCGGCAACTTCAGCGGGGCAAGGTCCTGGAAAAGTTGGTGTTCATGGAGGGCAGTTACTTATTGTCTTTAGATGGGACAGGCTACTTTTCATCCAATGAAGTTCATTGCTCATCTTGCCTGGAGAAAAAGAGCAGCAAGACAGGAGAAATTCGCTATGCCCATCAGATGCTGGGTGGAGCGATCGTGCATCCCGATCATGCGGCAGTCGTGCCTTTTGCGCCGGAGGCAATCATCAAACAGGATGGAGAGACCAAAAATGATTGTGAGCGTAATGCCGCCAAGCGTTTTTTGGAAAATTTACGTCAAGATCACCCGCATTTACCGTTGATCGTGGTTGAAGATGGGCTCAGTTCTAATGCGCCTCATATCTACGAACTTCAAAAGCATGCTTTGCACTACATTCTGGGTGCCAAAGAAGGCGACCATAAGTTCCTGTTTGATTATGTGAACAAGTCCCAAACAACCGAATTTGAACGTGAAATCGAAGGGACGATTCATCGCTTTCGGTTCATCAATCAAGTACCCTTGAATGAATCTAACCCTGAGCTGCTGGTCAATTTCGTAGAGTATTGGGAAATCAAAGCATCCAAGACACAACACTTCAGTTGGGTCACCGACTTTACCGTGACCAGCGCCAATGTATTTCAAATCATGCGCGGCGGTCGGGCGCGTTGGAAAATCGAGAATGAAACCTTCAATACGCTAAAGAACCAAGGGTATCATTTTGAGCACAACTTTGGACATGGCAGCAAAAACCTCTCGGTTGTGTTTGCCACGTTGATGATGTTCGCTTTTTTAGTAGATCAAATCCAATTACTTTCCAGTGACCTGTTTCAGTCTGCTTTAGAAAAGGTTGGGAGTTGCATCAGGTTTTGGGAACATGTGCGCTCCTTATTTTTCACCCTGGACTTCGACTGCATGGAGGATATCTTCAGATCTTTGTTGTATGGCTTTCGTACACAAGTGGTCATCTTGGGTCCGCCATAATGCTACAGGCTTATGTAAAATATTGACTCTGCTTTTCTTAAATTGAGTTTCTTGTTTTTTCTAACAGAAGCATTCAGTTCAACTTGCTTTTGATCGCCTTTTATGGATGCACATCGTACACTATGCTCAGCACTTCAACAAAATCATGACAAGTTCGGCTGTATTGTGTGCAGCTTCTCTCTCAAATGTGTATTCAATTCAGTCTTTGCTCGTCTCTTGCTAAAAATCATCCCGAAATAACTCATAACGGGAACTGCTGTGTGAGCGGTCACAAGCAATCGAATGGACGGCAATTCGTATTCCTGCCGCCTTTCAATCCGCTTGATAGTCGTCTTCTCCAAAGATGCCTGACACTGGGCGCACTGCTCAACAGGATAACGCTCTACCTTGTCAGGTTTCTCCACCATCTCCAGTCGATACCCCGGATGTCCCTCTTGCGCACCACTTTTCCTGCCGCTGGGTTTGCGCAAACTGCGTGTTCGTTTGGCTTTTTTCATTCCATCGCTGGAAGGCGGTTTGGATGAGTTGTGGCTGTCTTTGGCCAGCTTATCTTCCAACTCTTGCACTCGCTTTGCCAGGATTGCTATTGCCTGAACCAACTCGCTCACCAAGGCCACCACTTCATCTTCCCCTTGTCGGACGATGGCTCGAATTTCTTCTTCCGTCGGAATGTGCAAAGTTGGCATAGCCCTATTTTCAACGGCTTTCTTGTATTTGACAATGTTAAAGTTCTAAAAGCCTTACGTCTGAGGAGTTACAAATATTTTTTTATTTTTGGTGGTGGCTTCAAGTTCTTTGACGGTAGCCTCACCAAGTTCTTTAGATCTACACAAAATGATAATTTCATGAGTTTGGTTGTCACTCCCGGCTAAAATTTTTGCCACGCCCTTCCCCATTCCATTCGTACCGCCTGTGACTAATACTTTCATTGTAAAAACCTCCTTTTAGCGCAATGCTTCCTTCTTATTTCGCAATCTCTATCATACGAACATTCGATTCAGCAGCGTGAGGACATATCGATTTTTCGTAACGATCAAACAGTCCGTTCTTTCACCCATCAGCATAACAATCACTAGACAATGATCTGTTAAGTTGTACCACAAAAAGCGAGGCGACATTATAAAGCCGCCTCCCCCGTTTCGGGCCGACCATTCACGCGGACTCTGACCTCGTCCCATATCACTCATCCCGCATTCCCGATCGCGACGCGCGACGGGTGCCAGACAAACGGCGGGGCATCCACATCCATGTGCGCCGGGCTGTTAGGAGCAAATCTCCGTTCCGTCCCATTCCCAAACGAGTCGGCGAGCGATTAAATCGTCCGGGCAGACGATACCAAACAAGTCGGCAGACGATCTCGAACGAGTTCGAGACTCGTTTATGAGCCGGTCTTGATGTCTTTGCCAAAAGACCCTAAAGGTCTTCGCGTAGCACCCCGCCGACTTGTGCCCCGCACGGGGTAAGGCCCCCGAAGGGGGAATGGAGTGGAGGGGGCGAGACCTTTAGGGTCTATCTGTTCACTTGACACCTAGCAATACTAGGTATAGAATACTCCTATGTTTGGTGAAGCGCTCAAAGGACACCTGGACCTGTTGCTGTTGGCCGTGCTCGAGAAAGGTCCCGCGCACGGCTATGCGCTGATCGAGTCCCTGCGCACGCGCAGCGGAGGTACCTTCGACCTGCCGGAGGGCACGGTCTATCCCGCCCTGCACCGCCTGGAAAAAGATGGCTTGTTGAGCAGCTACTGGTCGCAAGACAGCGGGCGTCGCAGGCGGGTTTACCAACTGACGCCCAAAGGGGTAGAAGCCCTGGCGCGCCGCCAGGCAGAATGGCAGCAGTTTTCCCGGGCCGTGGACGCGACCATCGAGATATGATGAAGAAGCACATCAAAGCTTACCTACGTGCATTGGAGCGCGCGCTTTGGCTGCGCGGGCTGGCGGACGCCGATACCCTGACCGAGATCGAGAGTCACCTGCTCGAATCTGTCGAGCAGGGGCAGTTGCGCGGCCTGAGCCCGGAAGAAGCCGAACGGCAGGCCCTGGAACGCTTCGGGTCGGTCAACGTGGTGGTGCGCACCTTTGAAAAAGAAAGGAACGATATGATGCAAAGCATCCTTTTAGCGGTAGCAGTACTTGCAGGTTTGTTCTCTGCTTATGTCGATTCGCGTCCAAATTGGGACGATACGGGCATCCTTGTTGGAGGGCTGTTACTGGTCAGCGGCCTGCTGACCTTGCTCGGGCACCGGCGTCCCTGGTTGATTGCGCTGGCGGTCGGCATCTGGATCCCCGCGCATGATATCTATCTTTCGCATGACCCGCGCATGTTGGTCGTGTTGCTGATCCCGTTCGTCGGCGCGTACGCCGGTTGGGTGGTACGGCTGGGAGTCCGCAAGACGCTGCATCTGGCGTAGAGGATTTCGAATTGAAGAAGACCCTAAAGGTTTGGGAAACCTTTAGGGTCTAACTATTCACTGATTACTGATTACCAATCACTCATATCTAAGCGCCGCCACCACATCCATCCTTGCCGCCTGGCGGGCCGGGATGATCGCCGCCAGCACGCCAAACAGCAGGCCGATGGCGATGGCCGCCAGCATGCCGCTGAGCGGGAAGGAATAGCCCATCGGGAAGATCACCTTGACCCCGGTCACGAAGACATAGCCCAGATACAGCCCGCCCAGGATGCCGAAAGCGGTCCCGATAGCGGCCAGCAACAAGGCCTCGACCACCACCATAACCCGGATCTGTTTGCGCGTGCCGCCCACGGCGCGGATCATGCCGATCTCGCGTGTGCGCTCCAGCACGCTGATGGTCAGCGTGTTGAGCATCGCGATCAACGACGGGAAGGCCAGCACCAGGAACACAATATAGATGGCGCTGGAAGGCCGCATCCAGTTGGGCTTGCATCGAGCCGACATAGTCCGCGCCCGAGACCACTTTGAACTGGGGATAGTTGTAGGCTAAAGCCTTGATGTCCGCTGCCGCCGCTTCGCGGTCCGCGCCCGGCAGCAGGTTCAGTTGCAGGAAGACATCCTCGGTCCTGCCGAAATCCGCCAGCAGGTTGGCCTGCGAAATGTAGGCGGTGGTCACCTTGGCGTTCAGCAGGTCGCTGCCCTCGCCACGATGCTGTATGGCACGCGGCCATCCACCGTCAACAGATCGACCGTATCGCCCACCTGCGTCCCGGTTGCCAGCAGGAATGCGCCGTTGACGATCATATTGCGCCCGGCAGCCACTTCCGCGTAAGACGATGCGTCTCCCTTCGCGAAATCCAACCCGCTCACTTCTTCGAATGCCACCGGCTCGATGCCCATCAGCGTAACCGCCTCACCATTCAGATCTGCGTGGCCGCATAGCGCAGCGTGCTGACCGCCGCCACGCCGTCCACCTGGCGCAGACTTTCGGCAAAGGACGGGTCGGCGCCCACATTATTGCCCCACATCCCGATCGAAGGCGGGACGAACAGATAATCGCTGCCCAGGCTGTAACGCATCATGTCGAACATCGTGCCGGACAAGCTGGAAATCAGTCCGCCCGCCGCCACGATGACCGCCAGCGCCAGCATGCTGGCCGAAGCCGTCACCGCCACGCGCGAAGGTTGGCGCGTCAGATTGGTCTGCGCCAGGTTTCCGATGCCCTGCCTGACGGTAGCCCAGGCGGTGAACTTCCCGAGCAAATTCGGCGAACGGACGCACCATTGCGGGAGCCACCAGCACCAACCCGACCAGGAACAAAATTCCACCCGGAACGATCAACGCAGCTTTCCCGGACAAAATGGCTGCCGCCGTCAAAACGATCAACACCACACCGACGATGAATCCCACCCCGGTCTGACGGTTGAACTCGCCTTCGGCCTGCGACGGGCGCAGGGCTTCCAACGGGGTGATGCGGCTGGCGTTCCAGGCCGGGATCAGCCCGGCCAGCACGGTCACGCCCACGCCCAGGAAGATCGAGACGCCCACCAACCCGGGAGAAATGACCGGCGTACCCAACTTGATGTTGATGAACGTGCTCAAAGGCGCTTGCGCAACCTTGATGACGCCCACGGCCAACAGGTAGCCAAGCAGCAAGCCGATGGCAGAGCCGATCAAGCCTTGCAGCAGCCCTTCCGCCAGGATCATGCCGATCACCGTGCGGCGCGTGGCGCCCAGGGCGCGCAGCATGCCGATGTCACGGCGGCGCTCGGTCACCACCGTGCGGAAGGTGTTGAAGATGATGAAGCCGCCCATGAAGAGCGCCAGCACGCCGAACAGATTGAGCCCGATCTGACCCGATTTCCATCACGGCGAACATTGGTCGTCGCGTCACCAGTTCGCCGATCTGGTAGTTTCCGCCCAGCGCAGCTTCGACTTTGGACTGGATCTCGGCGCGGCGGGCCTGGTCGGCAAAGGCTTCCACGTTCAATTCGATCAGGTTGACCTTGCCGGGTTCGTTGGCCATCAATTGCGCCTGCGGCAGGTTGACCAGCACTTTCTCGTTGGCAGGCGAGATGTTCCGCGGGCAGGATGCCGACCACGGTCAGCGTGGTCGTGCCGGACGCGGCGGGCAGGGCGAAAGTATCGCCCACGCCCACGGATAACGCGTCCGCCAGAGTTTGCGAGATGACGGCCGAGGCGGTATCTGAGTCGTTCAGGTAACGGCCAGCAAGCACAGGGTAAGAACGCAGCGAGCGGGCTTCTTCCGGGATAAGACCAATCAAGTTGACCGCGGTAACGGTGTCAGGGTGGGAGGGGTCTCGATCCACATAATCCGCCGGTAAATTGATGGTGCGCTTGGAGCGAGGCGGCCATGGCGCGTATCCCGTCGATGCCATGCAGACGGTCGATCACATCTGCCGGGAAGGCCTCGCCGGATAGGTTGGTGACGGTGAAATCGACTTCGCCTTCCGCGCCCTGCACGTTGGCCTGCAAGCGCAGCCACCATGGTGGGCAGGATGGTGTTCATGCCAAAGATGAGCAGCACGCCGAAAATGATGGCGAGCGTGGTGAGCGCGGTGCGCAGTTTTCGCCCGGCAAGATAGCGGGCAGCGAGGGTTAATTGGAGGTTCATAATATTTCAGAGAGTAGATGAGTGGATAAGTAGAGAGTAGTATTTTCAGCAGAGACTGTTCTCTGCTCTCTAATCTCTATTCTCTTCTTCCTAATCCCCAACCTCCTTTACTTTCTCGTTCGACCATCTTTTCTCTCTTGCTGCTTTTTCTTTCCAGCAGCGTCTCATCCACCACCTTCCCATCTTTCAGGAAGATGATGCGATCCGCATAAGCCGCAATGCGCGGGTCGTGCGTGACCATGACGATGGTGCGGTTGTACTCTTTCGAAACATTCCGTAACAGGGAAGCGATCTCATCGCCGGAGCGCGTATCGAGGTTACCGGTGGGCTCGTCGGCCAGGATGAGCGAGGGCTCGGCCACCAGCGCGCGCGCAATTGCCACGCGCTGCTGCTCCCCGCCCGAAAGCTGGTCCGGGCGGTTGGCCGAGCGGTCAGCCAGGCCAAAACGGCCGAGCCATTCCCTGGCTTTAGCAGCCGCATCCGCAGGTTTGACACCGTCCAGCGTGATCGGCAGCGCGGCGTTCTCAGCGGCGCTCAGCACCGGAATGAGGTTGAAGAACTGAAACACGAAGCCGATGCGGCGGCGGCGTAATTCGGTCAACTGGTCGTCGGGCATCTCGGCGATGGACATGCCATCAATAACCACCTTGCCGTCACTGGGCGTATCCAGCCCGCCGAGCAGGTGCAACAGGGTAGACTTGCCGCATCCACTGGGGCCCATGATGGCAACGAATTCGCCGTCATGAATGTTGATGTTGACGTGATCTAGCGCGGTCACGGCGGTGGAGCCGGAGCCGTAGATTTTGGTCAGGTTTTGGGTTTGTACGAGAGACATGATGTTGCTCCAAAAGATATGTCATTGCGAGCCGCCGGAGGCGGCGTGGCAATCTCCGAATAGGCAAGTTACTCTTGTTAGACGAGATTGCCACGTCGGGCTACGCCCTCCTCGCAAGGACACAAATAATTGTAATTTCCTATTAGCGCAAAGTGCTTTCTACAGAGTGCTGCGTAAATATCCGAACCAGAATCCTGGTATTTGAAGACAATTCGTTAGATGCAAGTTCAGATATTTATGCAAGAAGCAGTAAATACTGGTTACTGGTTACTGTCACTGATGACTTTCTCAGGCGGCGGGTACTCCGATCCGGTTGTACCTTTGCGCGGGCGTCCCCGGCGGCGGATTTCCGGTTCGGGGAACGGCTGGCCTTTGATGGCTTCCAATCGCACCTCGACCATGTCCAGCCAGCGCAAGTCCGCTTCCAGGTGCATGATGGTTTTGTCGATCAGCAAAATCTGGGCCAGTTCCGATTGCGGATCGTACTCGTCACGTTGCGCCGTAGCATCGTGCAGTTCCTGGTACAGGTGCGCACGCTGGGTCTGGACCAACCGCGCCGGGTCCGCTTCGCCGCTGGCTAACCCCACCATCAACTTGACGAAGACCTCATCACGTTGGTGTTGAGTCGGAACGCCGTTCTCGAACCACTCGCGCAGGACTTCGTCTCCCTGCGGCGTGATCGAATACACGCGCCGTGAAGGTTCTTCGCCCTTCGCCCAGGTCGGACGACAGTTTCCACCAGTCCCGCTTCTTGCAGGCGGTCGAGGGTGGTATAAATCTGGGCCGGTTTCACGTCCCAGTTGGCATCACCGCCCACCACGGCCTCAAAAACGGCGCGCAGTTCATATCCGTGGCGTGGTTTTTGGGCTAAAAATCCGAGAATTGCATTGCGAACAGACATAAAATAAATAGTAACTCGTTTATTATTATTTCAACGGGCTAAATATTATACGAGTTTATATTTTTTGTCAAGAGGTGATTTACAAAGCTAGAATCACCACAGAAATCACAGAGTACACGGAGATTTAATAAAGACTCTGTGCTCTCAGTGTGCTTTGTGGTAAATAAACTGCAACCCGATTGTCAGGTCACCGCCCCACACCGGCTGTAAAGTCCCACATTCCTAATGCCAGGAAAATGCAAGTAACTTGTCATTGACTTTTAGCTATCTAGAAAAAGGAATGTGGGATAATCACGCTTATGCCCGCTTATCTCCGCAACCTGCTGCATCTGCAACGCGGCCAGCGCACACTCGACCCACGCCTGGCGATCTACTACGTCACCACGCGTTGCAACCTGAACTGCACCTACTGCGAGGACTTCGGCGCGCGCCGTAATGGAGATGCGGTCACGGCTACACTGGAGGATGCAAAGAAAATCCTGCGTGTCATCCGTAGTGGAATCCCAAATCTATGGCTGACGGGCGGCGAACCCCTGCTTTCCCCTCATATTTTGGATTTGGTGACCTACGCCCGCCGGGACTTGCATTTCCGCGAACTGAGCCTGATCACCAACGGCACGCTTCTTTCCGCACACCTGGACCTGCTCCCGTTTCTGGACAGGTTGGTCATCAGCCTTGACTCGACCGACCCGTCCGCGCTGGCCTCCGTCAGCCTGCCAAACGGACAGGCCAAAGCTGTCATTGCCGCCATCGAAGCCGCCGCGCCCCTGCAAAATACTCACGGCTTCAAGCTCATCCTGAACGCGGTCATCACCCCCGAAACCCTGCCCCACATGGACGCGCTGCTCGACTTCTGCGTCGCGCATCAAATCCTGCTCTCGTTCTCGCCGCAGGCAGTCAATAACTGGCCGCGCTATGAACTACTGGTCATGCCGGAATATCACACATTCATCGAACGGCCCTCACTCTCAAAAAGCGCGGCGCACCGATTTTAGGCAGTTTGGCCTATCTGAAGACCCTACTCGACCAGAAGCCCTACGAATGCTACCCGACCCTCATCCCGCGCATCACGCCCGACGGCTGGCTGATCTATCCCTGTTTGCCTATGGAAAAGGACGGCGGCGAGCAAGGAGGACGTCCCATCAACCTGCGCGACGTTCCCACCTGGGAAGAAGCCTGGGCTGTGGCAAAACGTCTCTACGGTGAAGCGCCCTCCTCGTGTACATCCTGCTTCCAGCAATGCTACGCTGAACCCTCGCTGATGGCAGTCCCGCCCGCTGACCTGGGCACTGGAGCGTCTGCGCACCGGCGTAGACTTAGGGACGTATGCGCCGGGATAAACCAATCACGTATCACTGCGTCACTCATCACGAATCTGTGAGAAGTGATGAGTGACGAGTGAACTTATACCTACCACACCCATGACCACCCAAACCCACGACACCCTCATCATCGGCGGCGGCATCGCCGGTCTCAGCGCGGCGCTACACTTGGCCGAGCGCGGACTGCGTCCGCTCGTACTCGAAGCCGACCCGACCTATCTCGGCGGGCGGCTGGCAGGCGGCGAGACGGTCGAAGTGAACGGCTACCAATTTCGGTTGGAGCACGGCGTGCACGGCATCTGGTCGCAATATCGCAACTTGCAGGCCATGCTGGCCCGTCACAACCTGCGGCCGGTTTTCGTTCCCGCCGAAGAAGAGAGTTGGATCTATCGCAGTGGTGGATTCTTAGGACGGGCAAACGTCGGCTCGGCCATCCGTCGCAGCGTCTTTCCGCCACCGCTGCATTATCTGGAACTGTTCTTGCGCCCACGCTTCCTGTGGATGTTGGACGTGCGCGACTGGGTTTCGCTGGTCCGCACCTGGGCGGGACTGGTCATGGCCATCGGCATCGACCCGTTCGCTGAATCGCAGCCGATGGAAGGCCTGACGCTCGGCCAGATGACGCGCAAATGGTCGCCTGCCTTGCGCGCTTTCTTTCTCGGCCTGGCGCGCAACGGCCTCTCGTCACATCCCGATGAAGTACCTATGTCTGGTTTCATCGCGTTCCTACGCTTCTACACCCTGCTGCGCCGCGATGCCTGGGTCTTCTCGTACCTGCCCGAAGATGGCGGCACCAGCATCTGCGAACCGCTGGGGGACAGAGTCCGCCAGTTAGGCGGGAGCATCCGTCTGGGTGCGAGAGTGACGCGGGTTGCCAGAGAGGGGGATGAATGGCTGGTGACGTGGGAATCAGCCAAAGGAAAGGAATCTGCTCACGCGGCACAGGTTATCCTGGCAACCGATTCCCAAAATGCTAAAAACCTTGTGCATGAGAGCTTTGGCGAACAAAACCTATTTTTTCCGCGCTCATTGGCGAATGCGGTTGTGCGGCTGTGGTTCGATGTTCCGCCCAGCCCGCCCCGGCTCCGCCGGTCGGGCCGGGGGCGTGGCGCGGAAGCAGGCATTTTTACGGGCGAGTTCACGCTGCACAATTATTTCTGGCTCGACCGGCTCTATAATCCGTTCCGACGCTGGGCGCGTGAGACCGGCGGCAGCGCACTGGAAGCGCACATTTACGGCCCCGACGAGGTGCTGGCCCAGCCCGACGCGGCGCTGCTGGCGCAGGCCATCCAGGATGTGCAGACAGCCTGGCCGGAACTGCGCGGGCATCGCATTTTCGGACACTTGCAACGCAACCCGGCTTCGCACACCCTGCCCGCCGTCGGGCCGGAAGAGAAGCACCTGGGCACGCTCACACCCTGGGATGGGCTGTTCTGTGCCGGGGATTGGGTGTACCACCCTGCGCCCGCCTTTTTCCTCGAGCGCGCCTGTCTAACCGGCATCGAGGCTGCCAATGCGGTGCTGGATGCGCGCGGGCTGGAGCCGTGGCCGCTGTTCCGTTACCTGCCGCCCGAGCCGTTCGCGGCCTGGATCGAGCACCTGATGCAGCGCGGACGGGGAAGAATCCGGGCAAAGAAGAAAACTGCTGAGGGTGCGTCGCACCTGCCAGATAAGAAAAATTCCGTCTAACGGCACAAACTTACCCCAAGCTTTTTCCCGTAAAACCAGGTGCGACGCACTATAATGTGCCCATGCCCCTCGATGTTTTATTAAGACACTGGAAAGGTGATCCGCTGACCGCGGACAACATCGTCACCTGGCAGACAACTCCCGCACGTGCGGCGGTCACGCATCCTTTTCCGGACGATCTGCCTGCTCCGCTTCGAACAGCGTTATCTAGCCTTGGCATTTCATCGCTCTACAGTCACCAGTTCCAGGCATGGACTCACGCCCGCGACGGGAAAAACGTGGTGCTGGCAACCGGCACGGCCTCGGGGAAAACACTGGCCTACAACCTGCCTGTGCTGGCTTCGCTGCTCGAAGACGAGGGTGCGCGCGCGTTGTATTTGTTCCCCACCAAAGCGCTGACACAAGATCAACTGGATACGCTATCGCATTTTCCCATTAGCACACTGAACGTACCAGCGGCCAATCTACGATGGCGACACCCCCACCCGCGACCGCCCATCCATCCGCAAAAACGCCCGTATCATGCTGACCAATCCCGACATGCTGCACACGGGCATCCTGCCGCATCACACCAACTGGGCGGACTTCTTCCGCAATCTGAAATTCGTGGTGATTGACGAATTACACACCTACCGCGGCGTCTTCGGTTCACATGTTGCCAACGTGATCCGACGCCTGAAGCGCGTAGCGGCGTTTTATGGCGCAACTCCGCAGTTCATTCTCACGTCGGCAACCATCGGCAATCCAAAAGAATTGGCCGAAAAACTGATCGAAGCCCCCGTCACGCTGATTAACGAGGATGGTTCCGCACGCGGCGAGCGTCACTTTATCATCTACAATCCGCCCATCGTGAACGAATCGCTTGGTCTGCGCGCCAGCACCCTGCTGGAAAGCGTGCGCCTGGCGCAGGATGTGCTGTCCGCGGGGGTACAGAGCGTGGTCTTTGCACGCTCGCGGCGCAGCGTGGAAATTATTTTGACTTATCTTCAAGAAGCGCCCCCACCGGCCTTCGGCCACCTCCCCCATTTTCCGCGAACTACAGCGGAAAATGGGGGAGGCTGGGAGGGGGTGCGGGGGTATCGCAGTGGCTATTTACCTTCACAAAGGCGCGAGATAGAAAAAGGATTGCGAGATGGTAGCGTAAGAACCGTCGTTGCCACCAACGCCCTCGAACTGGGCATCGACATCGGCGGGCTGGGCGCGGCCATCCTGGTCGGCTACCCGGGAACCGTCGCTTCAGCGTGGCAGCAGTCGGGTCGGGCGGGACGCGGGGATGCGCCTGCCGCGGCGGTCCTGGTCGCTTCAGCCAGTCCGCTGGATCAGTTCCTGGCGCACCATTCCGAATATTTTTTTGGCCGTTCCCCCGAGCAGGGACTGATCAATCCTGACCACCTGCTCATCCTGCTGGAGCACCTGCGCTGCGCCATATTCGAGTTGCCTTTTGAGAAAGGTGAATATTTTGGCGGCCAGCCAGTGGACGAGTTCCTGGAATTTCTGGTGGCAAACCGCGAGGCGCACAAGTCTAACGAAAAGTTCTTCTGGATGGCCGACCAGTATCCGGCGGCGAATATCTCTCTGCGTTCTGCCTCGCCGGAAAGCATCGTCATCCAAACAACCGAAGATCGTCCCAAAACCATCGGCGAGATCGACCTGGCCAGCGCCTTTTGGATGACACATCCACAAGCCATCTACATGCACCAGGGACAGCAGTACTTCGTCCACAGCCTGGATTTGGAGCGGCATATCGCCAGCGTGACCGCCGTCTCGCTCGATTACTATACCCAGCCGCAGCGCCGCACCGAGCTGGCCCTGTTGAACGAGAGCGAGCAGGCCGACGTTTCTGGCGGGCAAAAAGGCTGGGGCGAGATCCAGGTCACTTCACAGGTTACAGGCTTCAAAAAACTGCGCTGGTTTACGCACGAGAATCTGGGCGAAGAACCGCTCGACCTGCCCCCGTCCGAAATGCAGACCACCGGCTTCTGGCTGGGCATCTCCGAAGAGACGGTCGCGCATCTGCGCTCAGCCGGAGCCTGGTCCAACGACCCGAACGACTACGGCCCCGATTGGCCGCACATCCGCGACGCCGTGCGCGCGCGGGACGGCTATCGCTGTCAGGTGTGCGGTGCGCCGGAAGAGTCTCGCCAACATGAAGTACATCACAAAACACCTTTTCGCTCCTTCTTAAATCGGAGTCCAACATCTCCAGATGTTGGTTCACAAAGTCGGGAGACCCTTCGGCAAGCTCAGGACAACGCTTTGGACTCCGTTCGCGCGTACGCCAACCGTCTCGACAACCTGACCACGCTCTGCCCGTCCTGTCACCGCAAAGCCGAGCAAAACGTGCGCATGAAAAGCGGATTAGCCGGGCTGGGAGCCGTCCTGAGCCAGCTTGCGCCGCTCTACCTGATGTGCGATCCCGGCGATTTGGGCTTGCATATTGATCCGGCTGGCACGGTCCTCGGTCTACCGTCTGTTGTCCTCTATGATGAAATCCCTGCTGGCATCGGTTTCAGCCAAAAGCTATTTGAGTTGCATGACCAACTGGTGCACAGCGCGTTGGAATTGGTGAGCGAATGTCCCTGCACGGATGGGTGTCCCTCCTGTGTGGGGCCGGGTGGGGAGAATGGGATGGGCGGTAAGCAGGAGACTCTGGAAATTTTGAAAATGTTGGCTAAAATTAGACCCTAAAGGTTTGGTAAACCTTTAGGGTCTATCGGAGAAATTATGACAAAATCAAATTTCGTCCCCTATTTCACCTATCGTGAATATCCTCTTGAAGAAATGCAGGAACGCGCCAAAACTTTCCGCGAAGAGATGCAACGCCGTCGCACCATCCGCACATTTTCGAACCGTCCTGTTCCACGCGAAATCATCGAGGAATGCCTCCGCGCCGCAGGGACAGCGCCCAACGGGGCCAACATGCAGCCCTGGCATTTTGTGGTAGTCAGCGACCCAGCTGTGAAGAAGCAAATTCGTGAAGCCGCCGAAGCCGAAGAGCGCGAATTCTACGAACGCCGCGCTCCCGAAGAATGGCTGGAAGCCCTGGCCCCGCTCGGCACAGATTGGCAAAAGCCCTTTCTAGAAGAGGCTCCCTACCTGATCGTCATCTTTGGCATGAGCAACACCATTCTGCCGGATGGCACCAAACGCAAGAATTACTACGTGACCGAATCTGTGGGAATTGCTACAGGCATGCTCATCACGGCACTGCACCACTCAGGGTTGGCCTCCCTGACCCACACACCCAGCCCGATGGCATTTCTCAACAAAATCCTCAAGCGTCCGGCCAATGAACGTCCCTTTTTGGTACTGGTGGTCGGCTACCCCGCCGAAGGGACCACCGTACCCAATATCAGCAAGAAATCATTGGATGAAATAGCAACGTTTATCTAATCTTTCCGAAACTTTTTCAGGGCCAAGAAAAGCCCCTGGAGAGCAAAAACAGCCTCTCCAGGGGCTTTTCCCTTACAACCTCCCGACAATTCCATAAAAAACGGCCTCTGACCCTCTCCACAATCAGGTGCAACTGCTATACTTTTTGTATACTAAAGGAAATGGACTACACAAGTGCATACAACACGTCACTTACACTACCAAAATGTTGAGCAGTACCCGCAAAGCCTCTCCCTGGATTTGCGTTTATATCTGGATGCCAGGCAGGAAGAATTGCTCCAGTACGTCCAGGATTTTGAAGGCAACCCGGCTCTGAACGCCGAAGAAAATGGATGGATGGCGCGCTCCTATCCTGTGCTGGCTATTCTGGCCCCGGTCATGTCGACAAACGAGGACAAGATTGAGTTCCCGGGCGATCCGATGATCCTGTACACGGCTTTGAGTCACACCATCGATCAGGTCGTCCAAGCCCGTCAACAAGGCATAAGTCCCGCATCGTCCTACAATGACTTGTGTCCGCAATGGGGATATACGCCATCCGATGCGTATCGCCAGAGCGTGGATGACAACGGCATTCGCCAGTACGATGCTCCCCTGTTGAACACCGACCAGACCGTTTTCGATCCGCGCGTTTGGAACGATACCGTTAAAGATTACTTCGTCAATGTTGTACTCAAGACTGTATGCCCCAAAGTGGTGCTCATCAGTGCTGTTTCCCCCGCACATCGTTATGCCATCGATATCGCCCGAACCGTGCGGGAAAACCTGCCCGATTGCATCATTATTCTCGGCGGACGGCATGCCGATGAAACCATCAGACTCGACCCCACAACTCAGGAACTGACCCTGCAACCCAGCAGCACGCTCAGCAAAATGGCGGATGGCAGCATCGAGCCAGTAATCGACTTCATTATTTCCGGAGAAGGATATTATGCCCTCGATGTTTTGATGAAAGCCATCTCACTGGCAATGGACATTTCCACGAAGACGGTCAACGTCACTTCAGTATTGGACGTGCTCTCAGACTTCTCGCCTCTTCTCGGACCCGTGCCTGGTCAGGCGTTAATCGTTGCTCCCTACCCTGACACGATCCACTACTGGCCCCTGACCGGATACAAAATCGACCTGAGCGCCCTGCCATCCCCATATAAAGCTTTCGCGATCCGCGCTCGCTTCCCTATCTTCGAAACCGATGGGCACATCTCACGCACAGCACATTTTATGGTCACCAATGCCTGCCCGTATCATTGTCTCTACTGTTCTGAAGGCGTTAGTGTGGTCGGCAACTTTAACTCGTTCAAAGATGAAAACATCAACCAGGCCATCGAACGCATGCTGGATTACATCCAATATGGCGCCGAGGCCATCTTCTTCGACGATTCCATCTTCTGGGGTGGCAATGTTGGCCTGATCATCAACTTCTGCCGCGAGTGGAATAAAATTCGCGAAGAAGCTGCCTGGAATAATTCATCGGAAGTCACCTTGATGGATAGAACCGTGGACAGACGCAAGCTATTGAGTCTGGAATGGGGCGCACAAGTGACAGTGGACTTCCTGGCTGGGCGCCGTCCTGAAGTTGCCATGATCATCCTGGATGCTATGCGCCAGGCCGGATGCACCTATCTCTACATTGGCATCGAAAGTATGTCTGAAGAAGTCATCAAGAACGTGCATAAAAACATCAGCCGCAAACGCCTCTGGGAAGAGCGCGTGCGTATCGCGCTGGGGTTGTCTCGCCAAGCGGGCATCCGCGTAGGCTCATCCATCCTGTTCGGGTTGGATGGCGAAACACAGGAGACCATTGAAGAGACAATCGATAAGGTCGAAGAGTTGCTGGCAGAAGACCTGATCACGATTGCCAGTCCCAACATCCTGACCTATCACCCCAGCACCGAAATCACACGTTTACACCAAAAAGAAAAAGAACTGGATTATCACTCCCCTAATCTCGATAATCGCCCGCCTTACACTTATTTTGAGGAAGCTTTTCCGGCTGTGGTCTCAAAAAATCTGAGCGAAGAGCAAATCTGGCACATCCACGAGCAAACACGCGAACGCTGGGGTAAAAAGCGCAATCTCAACCCGATGGCACCCACTACATTGCCAATATTCCATCCTGAACAGGGCACCCTGGTTCCAAAGGGATAATACGAGTCACCCCCTTTCGATGACAAAATAGTCTTCTATGCCAGAACTGCCCCGGTCAGAATGCGACGGGGCAGTTCTAGCGTAAATTGCGAGAGCGTAGAAAAACTAATCTTCCCGCATCCAGCGTTTGACAGCTTCGTGCGGGTGCCGGTGATTGCTCATTACATCCAACAACTTCTCGGGATCAGTTTCATACGCCAAGGCATCAAGATGCTCTTGGAAAACAAAACCTTCTTGCACGGAATGTTTCAGAGCCGTCAGCAAGGGCAGGTAATAATCCTTCACATTTAGCAGGCCAACCGGCTTCTCATGCGCTCCGGTCTGCCCCCAGGTGAGAGTTTCGAACAACTCGTCAAAAGTGCCAAAGCCACCGGGCAAAGCGATATATCCGTCGGACAATTCATGCATACGAGCCTTGCGGGCGTGCATATCAGGGACCACGTCCATACGTGTCAGGTTCGTGTACGCCAGCGCAGTGGTGTTCATACTGGGGATGATAACGCCAATCACTTCGCCACCACCTTCGAGCGCGCCATCAGCCACTGCGCCCATCAGCCCGGTTTTACCGCCGCCATAGATCAGACGGAGCCCATGTCCGGCCAGTACCCGCCCCATTTGACGGGCAGCAGCCAGATAGTCTGGAGAGACCGCGTCTGATGATCCACAAAACACACAAATTGATTCCATTATCCGCATCCTGCCACTTTTTGAGAGAAATGTCCGAGTAGTATACCGGAAAACCTGTGGATTCGGTTAGAGTTATATTAGACCCTCTTTTGGGGGCTTGTATCTCTGCTATGGTTAAGTATAGAATGAGTAACAATGGATTATAAGGACTATTATCAAACCCTGGGCGTATCGCGAAATGCCAACGCAGATGAAATCCGCAAGGCATATCGTAAACTGGCTATGAAATATCATCCCGACCGCAATCCCGATGATAAGCAGGCCGAAGAGCGCTTTAAGGAAATCAATGAAGCTTATCAGGTATTAAATGACCCGCAAAAGCGCGCGCATTATGACCGCGTGGGCAGCGCCTATTCAAACTGGCAACAGCGTGGTGCGCCCAGCGGGGGGTTTGACTGGAGCCAGTTTGCACGTAGCGCTCCGGGCGGTACACGAGTCAATGTTGAGGATTTCGGCGGCAGCTTCGGAGACGATCTGTTCTCTGATTTCTTCCGCTCTATCTTTGGCGGAATGGGGGGTGTTGGATCTGCTACGCGTGGCAATCCCGCCGCGCGAGGTAATCCAGCCTACCAGCAACAGGTTGAGATCAGCCTGGAAAATGCGTTTGAAGGCACAACTCTGCAACTCCAGGTTGACGGCAAACGCAAACAGGTAAGAATCCCGCCGGGTGTGCGAACTGGCTCAAAAGTGCGTGTGGCCGGTGCGGGCCCGAACGGAACAGACTTGTACCTGATCGTTCAGGTAAAAGAAAATAAAAAATTTGAGCGCAAAGGCAATGACCTGCATACCAGCGCAAAAGTCAGCGCCTTCACGGCAATTCTGGGCGGTGAAGCCGAAGTCGAAACCATGGCCGGTAAAGTCAAATTGACCATCCCGTCGGGCACGCAACCTGAGCAAGTGTTTCGCTTGGCCGGACGTGGTATGCCACATCTCAAGAGCCCGAACACCAAAGGTGACCTTTTCGTGCGTTTGAAGGTAGAAATTCCCCGTTACCTGTCGTCCAAACAGATAGAATTGTTGGAAGAAGCCTCAAAAATCAAGTTCTAAGGTTGTTATACAAGGGGAGACGCGGCCTTGAAGATATTATTTTATTCGTAGTCAGAGGAGACAGAAAGAATGAAACTAAATCGTATCTGGATTGCATTATCCATACTGGCTCTGGCAGTGCTGGCCTGCCAGATTCCCGGCCTAGCGCCCGCCGTACCAGCTGCGCCCGACCTGCCTCCCCCTACTCCGGTGGTGAAAGAGGTACAGGCCCCCATAACCGTTGATAGCGCCGGGCAACAGGAAGCGCTTGTCAGCCTATATGAAAGCGTCATGCCAGGCATTGTCTCGATACAGGTGGTCGGTGACCAGGGTGGCAGCCTGGGTTCGGGCATCGTGTATGATGACCAGGGTCATATCCTTACAAACTACCATGTGGTGGAAGGCGCAAAACAGCTAGAAGTGGACTTCACATCAGGGTACAAAATCTACGGGACGGTCATCGGTACCGATCTGGACTCTGACCTGGCTATCGTTAAAGTAAATGCTCCTGCCTCCGAACTGCACCCGTTGCCCCTGGGCGATTCAAGCTCACTCAAGGTCGGACAGACGGTCATTGCGATTGGCAATCCCTTTGGCTTGAGCGGAACCATGACCACCGGCATCATCTCCGCTTTGGGGCGTACGCTCGATTCGCAGCGCGATGCGCCCAGCGGCGGATTTTTCACCGCCGGTGACATCATCCAGACCGATGCCGCTATCAACCCAGGCAACTCCGGCGGCCCGCTTTTCAATCTGAATGGCGAAGTAATTGGCATTAATCGCGCCATCCGCACAACAAACTTTACAAGCACTGGTGAACCGGTCAATTCGGGGATCGGCTTTGCAGTTGCGATCAACATTGTCAAACGCGTGACGCCTGCGCTAATCTCGGATGGACAATATGATTACCCATATCTGGGAATCTCATCCATCGATTCACTCAGCCTGCCACAAATCGAAGCGCTGGGACTGCAATCCTTTACTGGCGCTTATGTCACCAGCGTCACGCCCAATGGTCCGGCCGATAAAGCCGGCATCCGTGCCGGAGATCAAAGCACCAGCGCGGGGCTGAATGCCGGCGGCGATTTAATCATCGCCATTGACGGCCAAACCATCCATAACTTTGATGACCTGCTACGTTACCTGATCAACAACAAAGCACCGGGCGATACAGTCGTGTTGACTGTGTTGCGCAGTGAAGAACAGGTCGATGTAACCGTTACACTGGACAAGCGCCCGTAGCATTAACGTTGTAGTGACGGCTTTTTAGTCTGTTGTCTGCATCGTTCTTTCAAAAAGCCGTCACCTTTTTGGGTGATGGCTTTTGCTTTTTTACGATTTTGTTCTACAATATAGATAGATTTTATAACCGCAGGAGGATACGCCCATTGTACGAGGCCTCGGCAGCCTCAATTCCCGGCCTTGCATACGAATAAGGAGAAACTATGTTTACAGACAGCGTACTGCGTGAACTGTTGAACTATTCCAGCCCTGACCCGGTCATCAGTGTATATATGAACACCGACATGGCCGAAGGCACCGTCGACGCGCTCAAGCTGCGCCTGCGGACCTTGCTAAAAGAAGTGCATCTACCCAAGGACGAGGCCGCAATACTCAAATACTTTGAACTCGAACGCGAGTGGACGGGGCGCAGCATCGCTATGTTTTCTTGTGCGGCGCAGAATTACTTTAGAGCTTTTCCCATTGCTGTACCAATCCGCAGTCGTGTATTTGTAGGGGAGCAACCTTACGTCAAACCACTGGCCGATTTAATGGATGCTTACGGTGGCTATGGCGTGGCATTAGTGGACAAACAAGGGGCGCGTTTGTTCCAGTTTCACCTAGGAGAATTAAAAGAACAGGAAGGCATTCTTGGAGAGGAAGTGCGCCATACCAAACGCGGTGGTGCATCCAGTATATTTGGTCGTCTGGGTGGCATTGGTGGAAAGTCGCGGCATTCCGAGGAAATGATCGGACGCAACCTGAAGGAATCTGCCGAGTTCGCAGCCAAGTTCTTCGAAGAGAATCATATCCGTCGTATATTAATTGGCGGCACGGATGAAAACGTTAACCAATTCAAAGGGTATCTTCCCAAAACCTGGCAGAGCCTGGTGGTGGGTGCATTCCCGGTCAGCATGACGGCGCGCCCTGACGAGGTGCAGAAAAAGGCCCTCGAAATCGGCCAGCAGGCTGAACGTCGCAGGGAGACGCGTCTGGTGGAGCAAATGATCACGTCTGCAGCCAAAGGCGCGGATGGGGTCGTCAACCTGGATGACACGTTGAACGCCGTCTATGATGGACGCGTACAAACGTTAATCGTTCAAGAAGGGTATCGCGCAGAAGGATTCCAGTGTCAGGGATGTGGTTTCATCACGACGCAAGCATTGGAAACTTGCCCGTTTTGCGGAAAATCGTTCGCGCAAATCAAAGATGCTGTAGAAATGGCCGTCCGTAAGGTGATGCAGGATGGTGGTGAGGTAGAGATCGTGTATGAAAATCCGGAGTTGGAAAAAGTCGGAATTGGAGGATTGTTGCGGTACTGATAACGCTGCTGTAGGGACAGGTCTGACACCGTACCCGAAGGACAGAACTGCCCTGGCAAAGTACTAAAAAGTAGGACGAGATTTCATCTCGTCCTACACATTTAACCGAAACGCTCTTCTTTCCAAACATCCGCCCGGTTGTGGTAGCCAGCCTGTTCCCAGAAGCCGCGGCGATCCCTTTTCATGAATTCCAATGAACGCAGCCATTTAGCGCCCTTCCAGAAATAGGGCGTTTCCAAATCTTCACGGTCAGGGATGTATCCCACCACACCGCGTAATGGATAGCCATGATCGGGCGTGAGCGGCTCGCCGTTGAAATGGGTTGCCATCAGGAAGTTGTCATGCAAGACTACTTCGAGAGGCAGGTTGACCGTAAAGCCATACTCGGCATGCTGCATGACATGCGTAACATCAGGTTTGATCTTGATAAAGCCCCCATCCACTAAACTTTTGACTGAGACGCCTTCCCAAACAGTATCGAACTTACTCCAACGTGTGACGCAGTGGATGTCCATCTCGATTTTGGCGCGCGGTAGTTTGTTGAACTCGTCCCAGTTCCATTCTTTATCCTCTTCCACTTCGCCCCAAATACGAAATTGCCAGGTGGCCGGGTTGAAATGTGGAACGGGCCCATAATGCAAAACCGGAAATTTCAGCGTAAGCGACTGGCCGGGCGGAAGACGCCCTTCCTTACTAACGCGTTCTTCTTCCTTACGGCGGTCAGCACTTTGATTTGTAAACATAAACACCTCTATTAGTCCAAATTATACCCTTCACAGAGCATATATATCAAACGGCGGCATGGATTTAGACAATCCATGCCGCCGAATATTACCCCAGAGATATTACATTACTATTAAAACTCCAGGCTTTCTCCCGGTTTAAGCACGACTGCTTTGGTGTCGGTTTCTTTGTTCACACGGGCTGCCCAGGCATCCGGGTCTTGCTTGATGAGATCAAAAGTGTTGTAGTGAATGGGAACGACCTTCTTCGGCTGGATCAGCTTGACAGCCCGCAAGGCATCATCAGGACCCATGGTGATAGTTATCACCAATCGGCAAGACAGCCAGGTCAACTCCTTCTTCGCCGATCAACTTCATGTCACCGAACAGGCCGGTATCCTGCGCCATGTAGATTTTTTTACCGTCGTTACTAGTCAGCAAAAAACCGGCCGGATTGCCGCCGTTCGCCACCATCCGGTAAGCCGGAGCCGTGCAAGGCTAGCGTCAATTTGAGATAACCAAAGGGATGCTTGTATCCACCGCCGATGTGCTGGGCGTGGGTTTTCAAGCCCTTTGCGCCGAACCAACCCGAAATCTCAGCATTGCTGATCACCATTGCGCCTGTCCGTTTGGCGATGGCAGCCGCATCGCCAACGTGGTCACCATGTCCGTGGCTGACCAGGATGTAATCCACATCTATAGCATCATGGGTGGTAGAAGCGGCGGGATTCCCGCTGAAGAACGGGTCAATGACCAGTTTGTATCCACCAGTTTCGAGGCCGAGAGTGGCATGTCCGTACCAGATGAATTTATTACTCATTTTATTCTCCTGATCTTTTGCTTGCGTAATCCCGATCCTTCGTTCAAATATTTACGCAGTACTCTGTAATTCGTTATTCACAGTATAGACAAAAACAGGGCAACGGTCAAATATCTGTTGGCGAATGGTTGATTTGCATCTATAATCTTACAAAAGTATCGCATGCGGAGGCGTAATGAAACGGCCCACTTTCAAACAACGTTTTGGGTATTGGTTCGACAACATGATGGCAAAAGGTACACCTGCCATGATCCTGATGTTGTTCCTGGCATCGGCGGTTGTTATCTTGTTTATTTCCGCGATTGTAGCATTTTCGGGCGTAGCTCCGAATGGGGAGAATTTCTTTCAACTTGCCTGGATGGGATTGTTACGCACGCTTGACCCCGGCACGATGGGCAGGTGATAGTGGTTCTCCCCTCTTCCTCTCCATGATGTTTTCCGTCACCCTCGGCGGTATTTTCCTGGTCAGCGCATTGATTGGCATACTCAACTCCGGCCTGGATAAGCAATTAGAGCGCCTGCGCAAAGGACGCTCACGCGTGCTCGAAAATGAATCATACCCTGATCCTGGGTTGGTCACCGCAAGTCTTCACGATCCTCTCCGAGCTGATGATCTGCCAATGAGAACCAGAAAAATGCACGCATTGTCATCCTGGCTAACCGGGACAAAGTCGAAATGGAGGAGCAAATCCGTGAGCGGGTTAAGGAAATCGGCAGCACGCGGGTGATCGTGCGCTCCGGAAATCCAATTGACTTGAACGACCTGGAACTCGGAAGCCCGCATACGGCCCGCTCTATCATTATCTTGCCGCCAGAGAGCGATAACCCCGATGCTTATGTGATTAAGACCGTGTTAGCCCTCACCAACAACCCCAATCGGCGCGAGAAACCCTATCATATCGTTACAGAAATCCATGATGAGAAAAATATGGATGTAATCGAAATGATTGGCAGGAAAGATAAAGTCCTGGCCTTATTGATGAATGACCTGATCGCGCGTGTTGTGGCCCAGACCTCGCGTCAATCCGGGCTTTCGGTTGTCTACACCGAACTGATGAATTTCGGCGGCGATGAAATTTACTTCAAAAAAGAGCCTACCCTTTCAGGTAAAACCTTTGGGGAAGCCTTGCTTCAATATGAAGATTCAGCCTTAATGGGCTTGAAAAAAGTTGACGGTTCTATCCTGTTGAACCCAGCTATGGACACGCGCATCGAGCCCGGTGATTCCATCTTCGCATTATCTGAAGACGATAATACGATCCAGCTTTCCGGATTGGCCTCGATCCCGATACAGGAAAGCCTGATACGCCCAAAGGATGGACCCGCCAAACATACCCCCGAAAAAGCGCTGATCCTGGGCTGGAATCTTTGCGCTGATACGATCATCCATGAGTTAGATGAGTATGTGGTAGGCGGTTCACAGGTCACGGTTGTAGCACAAGGAGATGGGATCGAACGCGAAGTCAATGCCTGCATCAAGAAAGCCAAAAACCAGAAGGTGGACTTCATCGAAGGCGATACCACCAGCCGCGAACTATTGGACAGTCTCGAGATCAAGGACATCAATCATGTCATTGTGCTGGCATATGATGGTTTAGATAATCAGGAAGCGGATGCCAAAACGCTGGTTACGCTGTTGCACTTGCGCCATATCGCTGAAACTGACGAGTCACCCTTTTCCATCGTCAGCGAAATGCTCGACCTGCGCAACCGCGAACTGGCTGAGGCTGCCAAAGTAGACGATTTCATCATCAGCGACCATCTCGTCAGCTTGATGCTGGCGCAGCTCTCGGAAGACGCAGACCTGTACCCGATTTTCCAGAACATCTTCGATCCCGAAGGCTCCGAGATCTACCTCAAGCCCATCAGCCACTACATCGAAACCGGGCAACCGGTCAATTTTTACACAGTTGTCGAAGCTGCTAGTCAGCGCGATGAGACGGCGATTGGCTACCGCGTTGCAGCCGAAGCCAACCATGCTGAGAAAAATCATGGCGTGCACACCAACCCCAAGAAATCCGAAAAGGTGATCTTTGCACCGGACGACAGGATCATCGTTGTGGCAGAGGAATAGTAGGGGCAGGGTAACCCCGCCCCTACAGTTTTGTTTGGTAAGATTATCTACATGAAATGGGAAAACGCAAAAGACGAACTGTTCAAAGCGATCAGCAAACCCCGTTTCGGACTCATTACCGACGTGGACGGTACCATCAGTCCCATCGTAGACGTGCCAGACGAGGCGCGCGTCACACCCCGGAACCTGGAACTGCTGGCCGCACTAGGAACGCAACTCACGCTGACGGCGGTCGTCTCCGGCAGAGCGGCTGAAGATGTCTATCAACGTGTCGGCCTGCCGGGCTTGGTCTACATCGGCAACCACGGCATGGAGCAATGGCAGGATGGGAAAGTGATTGTTTCGCCAACGGCAGCAGCCTACCGGGAGAATCTATCAGCAGCAACGCCTGAGATCAAACAGATTTTACTTTCGGGTATGCGTTTTGAAGACAAGGGGGCGACATTATCTGATCCACTACCGGCAAACCAGTCATCCGGAAAAGGTTGCAAAGGAACTAACTCCCTGCGATGCAAAGCATTGCGGAGAAGCATGGACTGCATCTGACACAGGGCCGCATGGTCTTCGAATTCCGCCCACCGGTGAAAATTGACAAAGGCACGGCCTTCGAGGAATTGGTCAAAACCTACCAGTTGGAGGCCGCCTTCTATCTTGGCGATGACACTACTGACGTAGCCGTCTTTCTCGCCGCCCGGCGGCTGCGGGAAACAGGTCAATGTCTGGCTTACGGGTTAGGAGTCGAATCTCAGGGCACGCCACAGGCTGTTTTAACGGAAGCAGATTACCTTGTTCAGGAAGTTGCGGGGGTGGAATCGTTTTTAGATTGGCTTTCGAAAGCCCGCACGGCGTCGTCCACCTGATCGTAGAACCAACTGCGGATGTCCGCCTTTTTCACAAGGGCACGTAATGCTTCGGCGCGTTTGCGTTTTTCTTCCGGCGGCATGGTCAGCGCCTGATGCAGCGCATTGGCCGTGCCAAAGATATCGAAGGGGGAAACGGTGAGGGCCTGCTCGCCCAACTCGTAAAAAACCCCGGCATTCTCTGACAACACCAACACGCCATCCTTCTGATTGACCAGCGCGCCTTCTTTGGCAACCAGGTTCATGCCGTCGGCCAGCGGGTTGACAAGCAACACGTCGTACAACTGCATGGCCGCGATGGCGCGGTCATAATTATCCCCGACCACTATGCGGACAGGTTCCCAGTATGGACGTGCTGTAATTGGCATTGATCATCCCGGCTTCGGACATGATGTCACGCAGGTAATCCTGATATTCATCCACTTCCATGCGTGAAGGAACGAGCAAAGCCATCATCTGGATTTTGTTGCGATGCTCGGGGTGCGTTTCGAGCAGCGTGCGATAGGCTTCCAGGCCGCGCAAGATATTTTTGCTGGGCTCGATACGGTCAACACGCAGAATCAATTTGCGATCCCCAACGAAATTATATAGCTGTGTTTTGAGTAAATGTGTTTGCGGTTCTTCGCCCAAAGCTTCCAGTTTTTTGGCATCGATGGAAATGGGATAGGTCATCGCCTTGATCTCACGGTTCTCATAGTAAATCGTGTCTCTTGCGCCGCGCGAATGGGCGCCATCCAGGTAAAAGCGACAGGTCTGCACAAAATTGAAGGCATCTTTCCTGGTCTGGAAGCCGACCCGATCCGCCTGCAACAAACTGGTTAAAATGGCCTTGCGCATTTGGGTCGGTAAAACGCGCCAGGCATCCGGCCCTGGCCAGGGAATATGGACAAACGGCTGGATTTGAACTTTTTCCCAAGCAACTCGCGTAAATAGTGAGGAAAAAGATAAAGCTGATAATCCTGTGGCAGGACAATAACCGGGCGTTTCTCGCCTTCAAGCATATCTGCCACAACCTGTGCAAAGGCTTTATTGATAGGCAAATACCCGCTTCCCCAGGCATCCCAGGTTTCCTGCGTGATGCTTGGATTGCGTGGCGTATCCCAAAGTTGATGCTGGATGAACCATAACAGCGGATTAGAAATCACATTGTAATAACCCTGATATGCCTTTTTATTTGGTTCTATCAATTGGAGAGAAATCCCTTCCACCTGCTGTGGCCCATCCGGTTGTGCCTGTACCCAGCTACGATCATCCTTATCCATTGCCGCCGCAACCCATAAGACGTCATGCTGTTCAGCCAATGCCCCTAGCGCGGTCACAAGTCCGCCTGTGCCGCGTTCTACCCGAAAGGAACCACCCGCACTTTTTTTAAATGAGAATGGGCCACGATTTGAGACAACCACAATCAAAGGTTTCATAAACAACTCCTGCTTGAAGTAACCACTTCCCCCAAGTGACTTTTCATAAGGCAAGTTTATTCTAACACGTTCAGCCAAATCAACTTTTTCGAATATTTTCTGGGACTTTTACGTTAAATATAATAGCAAGCATAAGTACTCTCGAAAGGATTTCTCGCGGTGACATTCATCTCGCAGGCCAACGAAACGGAGTTGGTCACCAGAGCACAAAACGGCGATCGCAATGCCTTCAGCGAGTTGGTTCGCACCCATGCCCAGGGTGTGCTGAATGTGATCTATCGCATGTGCGGTGACATGCAAGTAGCAGAAGATGCCGCGCAAGAGACATTCATCCAGGCCTGGTTGCGACTGCCATCTTACCGTCCGCGAGCATCCCTACGGAACTGGCTGTACCGTATTGCGGTCAACAAGGCGATAGATATGCTGCGCAAAGAAAAGCGCATCTTGCCTGGCGCGGTCGAAGACTTGAATCTGACCGATTCGGGACCCAGCCCAGAAGCATTGGCCGCAAGCTCTGAACGAACAAAAATGGTACAGGAGGCAGTGCTGGCCTTGCCGGAGGCCAGCCGGGCGGTACTGGTGCTGAGAGAGTACGAAGGTCTCTCCTACCAGGAGATCGCAGATGCGCTTGATATTCCGGTCGGTACAGTGATGTCACGCCTGAATTATGCTCGAAAGTTATTGAGAGAAAAATTAGAAGTGCAATTGTTTTCATATGCGGAGGCTGAAAATGTCTGACCACGTTTTTGATCTGCTCGGCGCCTATCTGGATGGTGAACTGCACGGCGGGCAACTCCGCAAGGTAGAGACACATCTGGAAGAGTGCCAGGCTTGTCGGGAAGAATATCAATCACTGCAAGCCTTGTCATGGACGTTACAGGCAGCGCCCGTACCTGATTTCCCTGTACCAGAGCGTCTTGCTGCGGATGTAGCGCTACGCCTGCCGCACAAACCGGTCAAACCGATGCGCCGTAGAGTACTGGAGATTGGCTGGTGGCTGGTACCGGCTGGCCTGATCGCGACCTGGGTTTTTATCAGCACGACCATCCTGGTCAGCGAGATGGTAACAACAGCCAGTGAGTTCGGATTGTTGCAGAGCATATCTGCCCAACTGATCCCGAATTCTCTTGCTGGAGCCTACTGGTCAGCAACACTTGGACAATTTGGCATATTGACAGGGAGCAGCCTGCAATGGGCTGAGATCACGGAAGCTTTCACACGCACAGTTGTGCCTCTAATCACCTGGCAAGTTTCAATTGCTTTGCTCTACCTGAGTTGGATGGCTATCTGGTGGGCACGCCATACGCACCAGGGACCTGGCAGTCCCTTCGATAGCGGTAGCAGGCCCACAGTTAAGTAAGAACGATAAGAAATAAGGAGAAATAAAATGGACCCCGTCAAAATCTTAAAACGTGCATGGCACATCCTGTGGAGCTATCGTACTCTATGGGTCTTTGGCCTGATCCTGGCTCTAACTGCCGCCGGATCCAGTGGAGGCAGTGGCAACAGTGGTGCCCGATTTAGCGGCAACGGCAATAATCAAGGCTATCAGGCACCGCTACCCGAAAACTGGCGTGAAGAAATAGGAAAAGCCTTCGCTGAAGTCGGAAAAGAATTCTCGCGAATTCTCGAAGACGGCCTGCCTGCGCTCGGAATCTCAAAAGGTGAACTGACTGCCCTGATCTGGATCGCTGTCGTCTTCTTTCTGGTCATGACGGTCATTGGACTGGTAATGGCGATTGCTCGCTATGTTTCCGAGACCGCCGTCATCCGCATGGTAGATGAGTACGAAGCTACCGATTCCAAGATGACCGTCCGGCAAGGCTTTCGCATTGGCTGGTCACGCACCTCCTGGCGACTGTTCCTGATCAACCTGATCATCAACATCCCTGTCTTCCTGCTGCTAGTAGTGATGGGCGTTGCAGGCTTCATGATCTATTCGATGGTCGCAGGCCGGAGTGATAATTTCGCTGTGGCTGGCATCGTTAGCGTGATCGGCGTCGTATTCCTGGCCATCTTCGTGGTTGTGATCTTGAGCATCTTCCTGCATCTGTTGCGCCATTTCTTCTGGCGAGTATGTGCTCTTGAAGATGTGGGGGTAGGCGAATCGCTGCGACGCGGCTTTGCGATGGTGCGTGAGAACTGGAAAAACGTCGGGCTGATGTGGCTGATTATGATCGGGTTGGGCATCGCCTGGGTGCTGGTATCCATTATCGGCGTCATACTGACGATCCCGGTCGTACTGATCACAAGCGTTATCGGCGCGGTCGTAGCGGCTATCCCTGGCTTGATGCTGGTCGGCCTGTTTAGCACCTTCCTGAACGGGTATTTGCCCTGGATCGTTGGCGGCATTTTCGTCCTGCCCCTGTTCTTCACCATCGCCTTCTCGCCCTGGGTGCTGCTGACCGCCTGGCAACAGGTCTACGCATCCACAGTTTGGACACTGACCTACCGCGAGATCAAAGCTTTGCCCGCCCAGTTACCGGAAACGGAAATCGGGCCAGTCGGTGACTGACCGCTCCCTTCCGTTGCGTGCCCTCTTCTCGATGAAGGGGGCACGTTTTTTTAAAGCGTAAACAGGGAAATACTTTCGATGTGATAGGTTTGTGGGAACAAGTCGAACGGGGTGACGTCTGCCAAACGATAGCCCCCGGCAATCAATCTGGCCGCATCACGCGCCAGTGTAGACGGATCACAGGAGACGTAAGCGATGAAGCGCGGCGCAAGCTCGCGGATTCCGTCTAAGGCGCGCTTATCCACGCCTGCACGCGGCGGGTCGACCAGGACAATAGGCTGCTCGGCTTCGAGATGCGGAATCACATCCTCGGCCGCCCCCTCGTACAACTCCACGTGGTCGAACTCATCCAAATTGACGGCAAAATCCTCGCACGCAGATGGCGACGTTTCGATCCCGATCAAGCGCTCACATTTCGGTGCCAGAAAAGCGCTGAACAACCCCGCGCCACAGTACACATCCAGAATCGTTTTGGCTGGCAAGGGTAGCTTGTCCAAAAGATGCGCCACCATCTTCTCGGCCATGGTTGTATTGACCTGGAAGAACGACCCCGCCGAAACCTGAAATCCGCGCTCCAATACCTGTGCGATAACATGATCTTCACCTGCCATAACCAACGCATCATCATCCGTCAGATGAACGACCGAAATCCCGGCTTCGAGTTCCAGTTCGGGCGCTTCGAGTTCATCTGATTCCAGAATCAACATCAGGTCATCGTCCGCGCCTGTACGGAGAGATACACGGTCGAAAGGAACATCCGGCTCAAATTCAAGCTGCGGCCAGAGTTCGTTGATAGGCGCTTCAGGCAAGTGACATTCGGTGATGGGGAGAATCGCATTTCCATTTGCTGCCCCACATAACCTAATTTTCCATCCACTAGTTAGGTGAAACTGCACATGATTACGATAATTCCACGGATTCGGGCACCCCACCATCGGCTGGACTGGCGGGTTCTCGATTTTCCCGATACGCTGCAATTGATCGCGCAAAATTTCAGTTTTGGCTTTAAGTTGCACTTCATAAGGTAAGTTCTGATAATGACAGCCGCCACATTCGCCGAAATGCACGCATCTGGCCGCAATTCGTTCCGGGGAGGGCTCCAAGACCTCAAGCAATTCCCCGCGTGCGAAATTCTTTTTCTCCTCTACCAGGCGGATACGCACCAATTCCCCCGGCAGTCCAAATGGGACAAAAACAGCGCGACCGCCTGCCCCAGTCAGGGTCTGGCAAGCGTCCCATGGCATCGCCGCCGTAGGTTAGTTTTTCGAGTTGAATGTCAAAAATCGAAGAACTCATGCTTGCTGTGCGTTACCAGCCTCGTCGAGAAAATCTTCCCCATCCAAATTCGAAAAAGCCTGCAAATCCTCGTCCTTCTGGTAGTCAGAAGCCAGTTCAGAAGCAGCATTTTTCATTTTCCTGCCGACATAAATCTCCCACAACTTCCCTAGCACGGATTCGAGTCGCGCAGCCAGTTGCTCGGGCTTATCGGTGGTGACATCGTCTTCGTTGGGGAAGACGACAAACGGAACGCGCTGTCCGCGAATCTCTATCAGACCGGAATCGCCGGGAGCAACGGATGCAAAATCATCGTCACGATAGAGGCGTTCCATTTTCTCGTCGGAGAGACCGTGCTCGAGGATGCTGTCCGGTTTGTCGGGATTGAAGCGGCGACGATTCTTGCGCAGAGATTCTTCAAAGGGAACCCGTACGTACATAATCGCAGCACGTGTCAGCATTTTGTCAGATAGATGCTGGAAGGCTTCGGCATAGCCGCCATGCTCGGAGCCGCGCGAGAATTCGATCATGCAGGTGCTGTGCTCGTGATAGGAAGGATCATCGCGCAGGAGTTTGCCATAATCCAGGCTCAGGCGTTCGATCAGCAGGTGCCAGAGTTCCGGGAATTTGAAATAGCCCTGCTCGTCACTATGCAGGCGCGGCAAACCAAACTTGTTGCTCAGGATGTCATCTTCCTCGAACCAGGTCCACAGCATGGGAAAATCGTCATGGACCTCGAGTTGCGCAATGTGAAAACGCTCTCGACGAGCGTCATCAGGCAGATGCGTCAAGAAGTGGATGATCTCGCTTTTGCCAGAGGCCGGGCGGCCAATGAGGATGATTACGTCAAAGGTATTTTTGTTCATAAATCATAGAGGGGCGAGTTGACCCCGCCCCTACCGGTTATTTTTTGAGATATTCTTCCATCGCTTCCAGCAACGTATCAACATCGCTCATTTGGATCTCACCCATGTGAGCAATGCGGAAAGTAATGTTCTTCAACGGGCCGTAGCCATTGGCGATGCGCATACCGCGCTGCTTCAGGAAAGTATTCAGGTCAGATAAATCGATGTTGCGCTCGTTTTTAACGGTTGTCACCGTTTGGGAGCGGTAGCCTTCGGGTGCGTACATGGACAGATCGTGTGCATCGGCCCATTCCTGGACGCGTTTTGCCATCGCAGAATGACGGGCAAAGCGCTTCTCCAAGCCTTCGGCCAGGATGCGGTCGAGTTGGCGATCAAGCGCAAAGATCAGGGACATGGCCGGGGTAGCCGGGGATGAATCCTTCAAACGGTGTTTTTCCAACAGCAGCAGGTCGAAATACCAGCCACGGTTTTCTACCGTTTTGGCTTTCTCCAGGGCACGGTCTGAGACGGCGGCCAGGGCCAACCCGGGCGGTAGTGCGATGGCCTTCTGCGAGGAGGTCAGCACCATGTCCAATCCCCAGGCGTCCATCTCGATTTTAGCGCCACTCAACGAGGAAACTGCATCTACCAGAATGAGCGTATCCGGCGCGACAGCACGGACGGCAGCAGCTACCTCTTTAACGGGGTTTTGCATCCCGGTGGAGGTTTCGTTGTGGACAATCGTCAGGGCTTCGAATCCGCCGGCTTTGACGGCAGCAGCCACACGACCCGGGTCGACCGGCTCGTCCCATTCAAAAGCAAGTTTCTGCGCCTTTTTCCCGTTCGAAACAGCTACATCATACCAACGGTCCGCAAAGGCACCGTTGACGCAGGAAAGCACTTTTTTGTTCACAAAATTGCGGACGGCGGCTTCCTGGAATCCGGTGCCAGATGATGCGCTCAGCAAAACGCGGTGACGGGTAAAAAAGAGCTGTTGCGCCTTTTCAGATGCGCGGCGGAAGATCTCTTCGAATTCCTTGCTGCGATGGGGTATCATAGGCTGCGCCTGCGCCTGCAGGACTTCGTCATCTACGTCCACCGGGCCGGGAACAAACATTCGGGACATAAAAATTTCCTTTTGTATCGGACGAACTCGTTAAGATAGATTCAGGAATCCCCCATAATCAGAAAGAGTCGCTCCAACGAATTATCTAAGGATGAAGGAAAGGACGACCAGGACGAAGACGAAGAAGCCCGCCAGCGTTCCGATAGTTTTCAAATCCTTTTTGACAGCAGTGTAATCAGGGTTGAATTCACCACCGCTCGCCGCAGAGGTTCTCACCGAGCGTCTGCTGATCTGTCGTTTACTTTTCTTTGCCATTATTTTCTCCTTTGTCATTGCTACCCCCTCGCAATGACATATTGTTAGTTTTGCAACCGCGCAAAGACTACAATGCGCTGTTTATCAACCAGATAAGGATAACACGAGATGAGCGTGACCGTCGGGCTGCCAGTGGGAGCCATTACTTCCACAGCAGTCGGTTCGACAATCACCGTGCGATCTACTACATAAACGTGCTGCCGTTGCTGCGTGTACACGATAACATTATCGCCAGGCTGGAGTTGGTCCAGATGACGGAACAACTCGCCATACACGTCGTTATGCGCTGTCAGCACCACGTTGCCGTCCTGGCCGGGATTGGCCGAGCCGATATGCTGGCCGACGCCCTTCTTCAATTGCTCCCAGCCATCGCCCTGCACTACCGGCGCGTCCACGTTCAGGCGCGGGACCTGCAAGCGCACGGCCTGGTCGGGCGCGGGCGTGGGCACCGGGATATTGGCCAGCGACTGCACCATCGGGCGCAGATGCTCCGGGATTTCGGCCTCGTTGGGGCGCGTATTCCCCTGCGCATCCGGCGGTGTATGACCGGAAGGCAGCACCACCGCCATAACCAGCGGGGTGGGCGTGGGCGTTTCCGGATTGAGCGCAGCAGCCACTTCCGCGTTCAGGTTACGCAGCAGACCGAATCCGCTCAACAGCACACCGACCAAACCAACGACGGCCAGAATCTCCACCGCCAACAAGAGCTGGTCTGCAAACCCGCGCCGCCTCTTACGCGGACTTTCATCTGCCTCCGCCATTTCAGCCGTATCCACTACCGGACCGGTGTGCGGTTCATCCGTTGCCTGAACGGTTTCCGGCAGGGCGACATCGTCCACCACGCGGCCGGTCTTGCGGAAGTGCTCCAGCCGCTCACGCCGCACGCCGCGTCGCTTTTCGATCAGCAGGCGGCGCAGTTCTTCGACTGACAAGTCTTCAGGCGCTTTACGGCGTGGCATAGCACGGGGATTATACCGCAGGTGGAAGTATGCAATTATGATACGATTAATCTACTGTGAGAATACCCGGAGAGTAAAAGTATGACAGTACAAGCTGAAATCAAACAGGTCCGCGAAATTCTCCAAAAATTCCAGGACGGCTACACCACCCGAGACAAGTCCAAGCTGGATGAGTTCATGATGTTATTTGCTCCCACGGATGAGATCGAACTGATCGGCGTGGGCGCATCCGAGCGCGGAAGCCGGGAGTGGTTCAATGGACGCGCCGCCATCCGCGAGATCATCGCAGGCGACTGGACTTACTGGGGCGCGGTCGATATCGATGTGGAAGGCGCGAAAATCACGGTTGCGGGGGAGACAGCTTGGTTTTCCACCACCGGCACGCTGACATCCGGCGATGAGTACGAGCAGGCCTATCCCTTCTACCTGGAACAGATGCGCGACCTGTTGATGGACGAGAAGAAGTCACTCGATGATCGCCTGACGGATGCGACCCACTTCGGCGTCAACCGTCTGCGTGACAGGATGCGCGGAAAAGGCGCCAAGTGGCCCTTTGTCATCACGGCGGTGTTAGTTAAGACGGATGGGAAATGGGGCTTTCATACCATCCACTGGTCGTTCCCAGCGGAATAGAAATCGAGATAGCCTTTCAGTCTGGAAAACGACCAGTGAGAACTGAGCCACGGGGTTTAATTCTAGTGTCTCCGTAAATAGCAGAGGATTATATCTATTCCTTCTGCGGACAAGGCCCGCTACAGCCATCACGCCCAGGTACAGTCCACCGACAGAGGCGCCCCAGGAAAGGAAAGTTCAGGAAAAAGGTCGATTCGACTACGTGGATCACCATCAGGAAAGGCATGACCCATCCAAACAGGAGCAGGCCCAGGGCGGTGAAAAGAAGCGTGCGGGGTTTTTCTTCGATCATTGGTACAACCAACAGGCCACCTGATGTCCGGGCTCAGGTTCAAAATCAGGCGGTTCTTTCTCGTCACACAGACCGGCCATCGCCTGCGTGCAACGCGGATGGAAGCGGCAGCCCGGCGGTGGTTTGACCAGGCTGGGCGGCTCGCCAGGAGGTACCTCCTTGAAGGTTTCGGCGTTGCGGGCGTCCGGGTCGGAGGTGGCAGCCAGCAAGGCCAGCGTGTACGGATGCAAGGGATTCTTCAGCAGCACCCGCGTTTGGGCTTTCTCCACCAGATTGCCCGCATACATGACGAAGATGCGCTCGGAGAAATATTTCACAGTGGAAAGATCGTGGGTGATATAAATCACCGAGAGATCATGCGTTTCCTGCAAGCCGCGTAACAACTTGAGAATTTCCACGCGCACCGAGGCGTCCAGCATGGAGACCGGCTCGTCAGCCACAATCAACTTGGGTTCGCGGATCATGGCACGCGCGATCACTACGCGCTGCTGCTGCCCGCCGGAAAGCATATGCGGAAACTTGGACAGGAAATCATCCACCGGGTGCAGCTTGACTTCTTCCATCACCTTGCGGATGTGCTGCGTGCGTTCCTGTTTATCTTTCATGCCGCCAATGATAAGCGGCTCAGCCAAGATCTGCTGGACGTCCATAAAGGGCGGCAAAGCTCCGTAAGGGTCTTGCTGCACGTAGCCGACAAAGGAACGATACCAGCGCATCCCGGCTGCGCCCAACTCGCTGATGTCTTTGCCTTCAAAGATCACCTGCCCTTTGGTGGGATTATTCAAGCCCAGGATGGTCTTCATCAGGCTGGACTTGCCACAGCCGCTTTCGCCAACGACCGCGATGGTCTCGCTGTGCGCCAGGTCAAAGGTGACACCATCCACAGCCTTGACATACCCGGCATGCCCAAATCCAAAACGCCGCAACTCAAACCACACATACAGATCACGGATAGAGAGCAGGGGCTGATCCTCGTCCTGCGCACCCCGGAGTTCGACCTTCATTTCTACTGGTTCATTGGTATTAACTGTCATGGAAACTCCTATGCTACACATGCAACCAGCATTTCACCTTGCGTCCATCTTTGATAACCGTGGGCGGTTCTTCATCGCACTTTTCAAAGCGGAAGGGACAACGAGGCGCAAAACGGCATTGCTTCGGTAAATTGACCAGGCTGGGCGGCTGGCCGATGATAAAAATCGGATCGGCGTCGCTGCGCAGCTTGGGCACACTGTCCATCAGCATCTTGGAATAGGGATGCAACGGCGCCGGGAAGAAATCCTTCGCTTCGCCCACCTCCACAACCTGCCCGGCGTACATGATGGCTACCTCGTCTGCCAGCTCGCTGGAGGTCGCCACGTCATGCGTGATCAGGATAAAGGACGTGCCCAACTCGCGCTTGATACGTTTGAGGACGTTCATAATGTTGGCCTGCGTCAACAGGTCCAGCGCCGAGGTCGGTTCATCCAGGACCACCAGGCTGGGTGACGTTACCAGGGCCATTGCCAGGGCCACGCGTTGCCGCATGCCCCCACTCAACTCGAACGGGTACCGTTGCAGGAAGTCATCCGGCACGCCCACATGCTGGAACATACGGCGAGCTTGCGTCAAGGCTTCTTCCTTGCTGACACCCAGATGTACCATGGCCGGCTCGGCCACCTGGTCTCCCACCCGCAAAACAGGATTGAGCGCATTCATGGCTGCCTGCGGCACCAGGGACATCTGAACCCAACGCACGTTCAAGCGAAATTCTTCCTCGTCCAGGGCCATGATATCCTTGCCCTGCAAATAGACCTTCCCTGAGTATTTCTCGATATTGCGGGGCAACAGGCGCAGAATGGCCTTTGCCAGCGAACTCTTCCCGCAACCGGATTCCCCCAGGATGACAACCGCGCGATGGACATCAAGATCGAAGTCCACGCCGTCCACAGCCTGCACGGTGCCGTTGGTGGTCTTGAAGTGTAAGACCAGATCTTCAACATGAAGGAGTTGTTGCGACATCATGTTCACGCCTCCCTCAGCCTGGGATTAAAGATGCGGTCAAGGGCAAAGCCGAGCATGGCAAACCCCAGACCGGTAAACATCAACAGCACGGCGGGCTCCAGGATCCAGTAGTAGTAGCCACGGTAGAGTGCACCGTTAGCATTTGCGTCCTGGATGATTTTGCCCCAGGTTGGCAGGACCGGATCGCCCAGTCCCAGCACCGCCAGCGAGGCTTCCAGGAACACAAACGCTGGCACGGAAGAGACCAGTCCCGGGATCAGTAGGGGAATCATGCGCGGGATCATGTACATAAAAATGATGCGCATATTGCTGGCGCCATAGGCGCGCGCTGCTTCGATATAACCCGATTCCTTAACCTGCATAAATATGGAACGGTATCCTTTGATCGCACCTGTAAAAATGCTCAATAAAATCGTCACCCCTAAAATGACCCAGATGCTGCGGGAATAAAAGGTGCCCACCATGATCAGGATGGACAGGAAAGGCAAAACCAGGTTGATTTCAGTGATGCGTTGAATCAATTCATCTACAAAACCGCCATACCACGTGCCAATGGCTGCAATGATCATCGTCAGCACTAAGGTACCCATAGAAGCCAGCAAGCCAAACGCCAGGGCCACCGGCGCGCCCCACAGCAGCGGCACGATCAAATCCCGGCGCGCCTGGTCCGTGCCTGCCAACCCGTAGACCTGCCCATGAAAGACGAACTCCACGTCGATGTTATCGTCCGGCTCGAAGGTGGTGCCGGTGATTTGCAGTTGGTATCGTCCTTTTAATGGAACGTCCGAATCTGGGAGCGAGAAAAGGACCGGGATCACGTCCTCCGTCTTTAAACGCCCCATCAGTTTCTCGTCCTGAGAGAAGCGGTAGGTTTCTTTCCCGGTAATACTCAGGTTGTTGATACGGATGGTCCGCCCGTCAGGAGTTATCCACTCAATCGAGATGAAGGGCTGTTTCTCCTGGTATTGGGAAGTTATGTACAGGATCATTTCCTGAGGGTAGACGTCATAATTAAAGTCAAATGGATAGGACATCATTATCGTAGCGATTTCAGGAGATTCCTGGGTGACCGTCTTTTCCATGCTCCCGTCGCTGGTTTTGACGGCGAACGATTCCGAATATTTCTTACTGGAAAAGAGGTTGATCCAGGCAGGTGGGGCAAATTTCGGATTTTGATACCAGATTTCTTCGCCGCCTCGCCATAAATGGATCGCCTCCTGGTACGGAATCTTGACCATCGCATAGATAGCGGTAAAGACCAGCAGTAAAACAACCAGTATGCCCATCAACGCAGAAGGGTAGTGCAGGATATTGCGGAAAGATTTTTTCAGTGCATTCATTTTGCTTGTCCGCCTACTTTTACTCTAGGATCGACCAACGCATAAATAAAATCAAGCAGGAATACGGTGATTGCCAGCAAATATGCAAAAATGATCGTAGAACCGACAATGATCGGGATATCGTACAAACCGATGGCCCTGTAGAGCGTCCGGCCCAGACCGGGCCACAGGAAAACAGTTTCGGTAATCGTTGCACCTGTCCACAGGTTGATGATCAGAAGCGCGAAATTCGTAATGATGTTCGGCAAGGTGGGGCGCAGAATATAGCGTCGCTCCACATCGCGAGAAGGAAGCCCTTTGGCTTTGGCCATTTCTACGTAATCTTCACTGGAATAAATCAGGAAAAATGTCCTGTAGTTGTAAATGCTTAGGAAGAATGAACTGATCACCAGGGATGTAGCCGGCAAAATCAAGTGCTTCAATAGATTGAGACCATACTCGAATGTGTTTTCCGGCGGGGGAGAGTCCACCATCCCGCCAAACGGGAGCACTTTCAATAGAGCTGCAAAAATCAATATCAGAAAAATACCGTAAAACCAGGGGGGCACTGCCGAGGTGGGTGAAAGCGCGATCACCACTTTATCCCAGAAGTCGCCATAGCGACGGGACAGGGAAAGAGCCAGGAAGACACTGGAGAAAAATAAAAAGAGTTGGGATGTGCCCATTAAGAGCAGGGTAGCAGGCAATCTTTCCAGGAGAATGAGGCGCACCTGCTTGGAGCCACTATCACTCGTCATATTGATCGCGCGCCCCAAACGTAATGTCAGCGCATTGGATAAGTAACGGAAATTCCTGATTGCAATAGGAACATCGAGGCCAAGGCGTTTCTCTTCCAACGCGATTGAATCTTCTATCAGCTTTCTGCGGACCTCAGGGTCCATTTTTTGCATGGCAGGATTGAGACCAATTTTTTGCGTGACTGTGTCACGGATTTGTCCCCTCATAATTTGATCCACATACCCGCCCATGTTCGCAATCATGATGGTCAGATAAACGCCGACCACAACGGTTGCAAACAATGTCAACAAGCGCACGATGAAAAAACGCGAAACGCGTACGAACGTGCTACTGCGAGAATTTTTTCTGGTTCCCAAACTTTCCGCTGGCGTATCAGTCGCTACTGCCATAAGTCACCTCTTACAAAGGATGGAGAGGCAGGGGTATATCGAATACCCCTGCCTCTCGAAGTTGAACTTAGCTACGGGATGGCTACAAAGTCAATAGAGGTGAAGGCAGGGATTGCCACAGGCACAGGAACAACCGCGACTTCCAGCCTGGCCGAACCGGTCGGCAGCTTTGTCGTTGTCTCTGCGCTCAGGGTTACCTGATACTGGCCCTCGGCAACAAAATTGGCCTGGCCAATTTCAACCACTGCGCTGGTCGCATCATACAGGATGTATTTGACCTGTTGGATATCGGCCTGGGCATAGGGCTGGTCCTTGAAGGTGACAGTCGCATCGAAGACCGCCTCTTCCCCGGCCTTGACCTGCGCGGGCCCATCGAGCTGGATGCTGGCGAGTTTGGGTTCACTGAAAGCAGCCCAACGATCAGCCTTGTCCACGAAATCGTTGTTGTTCTTCAAAACCAGCGACTTCTCGGTGGTGAAGACCTTATCCAGATAATAGGGACCCGTGCCAACCCAGAAGTGACCATGGTCGTTGTACCAACTTTGGAAGTTGGCGTAGCGTGCAGCAGCTTCTTCCTGGGTCACATATTGGCCGAGAGTAGGCTCGTACGGGATATACGATTCAGCCGCAGCCTGGTCCAAATACTTCGCCAGGATTTCCATGCTCGGGCCGCCCACCCAACTGGTCCGCTCGATCTGCTCGAGATCGGACTTGTCGGAAGAATAAGCCAGTTCGCCGTTCGCCTCTGCCAGATTCGAGATGGCCAGGATCGGCCAGCTATTTTCGCCGGAGAGACCGGTGGGAGAAAGCGGCCAGAACGGAATGATGTTTAGTTCTACATCGCCGCTATACAGGTCAGAGTAATATTCGATCATCAACGGGTCAGTGGAAGTGATGCGGATACCCTTCAAGCCAACCAGGACCGACTCGAAGCTTGGCACATAGGATTCGTCATAGACAGCGCTTTCCGGTTTGGCGCGATCGAAGAGTTCGATGATGGACATCACAAAGTCACCTGCAGAGAGGGGGCTGCCATCATGCCACTTGACTGTATCGAACAGGTCGGCCGGATACGTTACAACGCTTTTGGTATTGGCAGTCGCGCCTTCGGGGAATTTATCTCCTACAGTGATGAATGTCTGTGTAGTGGCATCCCAATCGACCCACGCATCAGTCGGGACATCGATCTGATCTGCAGTTTGAACGCTCAACCAGTCCAGGCTCTGGGCAATCGGCAGACCCTTCTTATAGGTCAGCTCGGCGCTCTCGATACGTTGCGGCCAGGCCAGGCCTGTATAGGGGTCACCCATCAAGCCACCACCGCCCACGATTAAGGATGTTCCCTGAGTTGTGGCACGCATAACGTTTGAATCCCAGACCCAGTTGCTGCCTGCAATCGAGTTCCATGGTTCAGTGAACAAGTCGGCGGTACCAATCTTCAATGTGCCACCCTCCTGTTCCTTGAAGCGCCAGTTGTACGCGCCCATATAGGTTCCTTCAACACCCGCACCCAGATCATAGGTCACCTGGACGTTGTTGTTGTAAGGCGAGTATTGCACCTGTTCGATTGTCCAAACTTGCAGAGAATCTTGCAGAGAAAGTTCGAGCGCCTTAGCCATCATCTCCTGGCGTTCTTTCAGGGTGGCGAAATTACCCTGATTCAAATCATCGCCAAGCTTCTGGAATTCAGGATCCGATACATTGGAGATGAAGGGCTCAATCGCCTGGACGCTGCTATTCAGATACATCTGCTGGAATTGCCCCTTTTCATCCCGTGTCAGGCCAGCCGGGAGCCAACCGCCTGTATACAAGTTCCACTGGCCATCCGCCGCATTCGACCCGATCCAAATAGGAGCAGCTTCCGAGGAGGTCTTGTACTGGCGGTCAATCGTGAAACCAACCTCTTCCAACTGGTTCGACACGTAATCGCCCATGGGCTTGCGTGTGCCATCGCCATCGGAGCGGATGAGGAAGGCCAATACAATCGGCTTGCCATTGTATTGCCATTTTCCATCTGCACCCAGCGTCGCGCCCATGCCCGTCATTTCCTCAGTGATAACTTCTTTGGCCTTGTCGAAGTTATAGGCATACTTGCTTTCCAACGCGCGCGCCGTATCGATCAAGTTGGTGTATTCCACCAACTGAGTTGTAATCGCAAAGAATTTTGCTAAAGAGCCGCCTGCATAGATTTCCTGATTGATGTAATCACGGTCGATCAACCAGTTCAATGCCTCACGGATCTTACGGTTGGAGAAGGGGTTCAAGACATTGGTGTCAGTAAAAACGGCGGGGTTGAGCATGATAGAGTAACTCCCGCCGTATGATTGTGAATAACTCAGGCCTGCTTCCTTGATTGCAGGATAGACATCCGAAGCAAGGCCGTAGGAATACAGGTCAATTGCGCCAGCCTGTAGTTGAGAAATTGCAGAATCTGCCGGCGACAACGGAGACATCGATCTCATCTAACCAGCCACCTCTGCGGTCTGTCATCGGTGCAGCCGGTTCTTCGGTCATGGCTGGTTCTGCCGTCGGTGCAGCTGCTGGTTGCTCGGGTGCAACTGGCTCCTCGGTCATCTGCTGCGTAGCAGGAGCGCACGCTCCCAGCATCATGACAGCAACCATAAGCAGGCTGAAAAGCATATACAACGTTTTACGGTTCATTCTTATCTCCTCTTATATGTTGAAATAGATTTGGGGATTTTCAATTCCACGAAACGCTATAGACTTTGGCCACCTCCTTCCCAGGATTTTCCGTCTCAGAGAGACGCCTCGCACGGGAACCAGCGCCTGCTTCCATTTAGATAGGTTCTCCGCACCAGATTTGGAAAACGGTCAGCCGCACACTGACCGTTTTCGCATTTCCGGATGCTTCATGCCGTTTGGCAAGAGAGCGATCAGCCGCACACTGACTTCTCTATCGTTGCCAGGCACTTTCCACCCTTCCGTGAGGAGAAGAAAGAAGAGCACGTGGAAAGCCCATCCGGGGCACCTTTCTAAGACGGATATCTGTCTGTTTACACTTTGAATATTACGGAAATTTATCCGGCCGCACACGAGACCACAATCGGGTTTTCTGCCCCTCGCTGGGATAGTTGTTCTCCCCCTCTTCCTTGGGCACAAGTCTCCCTCTCCAGAGGGATGAAAAAAATTACAAAAACCGTTCTGACGGGGGATGAATAAATCGTCCCACCGGTGCAAACGTTGCAATGTCTTTGCGTTTATACTGTATATGTACCAGATGCACCGATAATACATATAATATAAGTGATGATAATGTTTGTAAGCAAAGCACGGATTGGTCTGATCGGTTTCGCGTTCAGTCTTCTATTGGCAGCATGCAATGGACTGGTACCTGTCAACGCGCCTACGCAAACATCGATCGCACCTACTGCTACCACTCCGCAAAAGATTACTCAGGAAGAACCTCTTCCAAATATGAGCGGTGCAATACGATTCGAAAGCCTGGGGTTGGAGGACGGCCTTTCGCAAAGTACGGTACTTGCCATCCTACAAGATCAATTTGGGTTCTTATGGATTGGAACAGAAGATGGTCTTAACCGTTATAACGGTTATACGTTCAAAATATTCCGGCCGGATCTGAATAATCCGGACGCGATCAGTGATCGTTGGATCACATCCCTCTTCGAAGATAGCCAGGGATACATCTGGATTGGTACTCGCCAGGGCGGATTAAATCGTTACGATCCTGCAACGGGAAAATTTACCTACTACCTGCATGACCCGAAAGATCCCAAAAGCATTTCCAGCAATAATGTCACGGCCATCCTGGAAAATAAAAAGGGAGAACTGTGGGTCGGCACGAACTATGGGCTCAACCTGCTGGATCGCCAAACCGGTGAGTTCCAACGATTCAACAGCGATCCTGACGTTTCCACAACCATATCGAGCAATCTCATCACGACCCTGTTCGAGGACAGTCGAGGCATCCTGTGGATTGGAACGGATGACGGGCGGCTAAATCGCTTCAACTCGGCTACGAAGAATTTCACCTCTTACGTTTATAATCCTAAAAACTATTCCGTCGTCAAAGGGAAAAGTATAAAAAGCATTGTGGAAGATCATAACGGGGAATTATGGATTGCTTCCTTTGAAGGCCTGCAACACTTCAAACCCAGCGAAAGTAGTTTTACTACCTTTAAACATTCGAAGGCCGAACCCGCCAGCCTGATAAGCGATACCATTCTAAGCCTCTATATGGACCGCTCAGATACGCTCTGGGTTGGCACCAATGAGGGTCTGGATCGTTTCAACCCTAAGACCGACAACTTTGTCCACTACCAACATGATCCTGGCGACCAGACCAGCTTGAACAACAATATAATTCTGTCTATCCGTGAAGATAGGGGAGGCGTACTTTGGATTGGGACATTCGGCGGTGGTCTGAATAAATTCAACAAAGGCCAAAGAAAATTTGCCTACTATCACTATGAACCTGGCAACCCCAACAGTCTTAGCACAAATTATATTTCCCCGATCTTCGCCGACTCAAATGGACATATATGGATTGGCACCTACGGCGGTGGGCTGAACCTATTAAACCCGAGCACGGGGGTGTTCACGCATTACCTGCACAACCCAGAAAACCCATTTAGCCTGCCCAGTAATGAAATATACTCCGTCTATGTGGATAAAACCGGTACCCTCTGGGTAGGGACAGCCGAAGCGCTTTCACGCCGTAACCCATCATCTGTGAGTTTCACACATTACACCAATGACCCAGCTGATCCGGAAAGCCTGGCTGGTGGGCCAGTTCAAGTGATTTTTCAAGACAGCAAAGGATCTCTTTGGGTTGGAACAGCAAATGGGTTGGATTTACTGGACCCTTCTACAGGAAAATTTACTCATTACCAAAACAGTCCGACCAATCCAGAGACTGTCAACAGCAACGTTATTACTTCGATTTATGAAGACCATGACGGCAATCTGTGGGTCGGAACATTTGATAACGGCCTGAACCGTCTTAATCGTGACACAGGTACCTTTGTGCATTATCAACGCGACCGCGAAAATCCTCAAAGCCTGAGTGACAACTCCATCACAGCTATCTACCAGGATAAGAAAAACAATCTTTGGATTGCAACCGAAGGGGGAGGGTTAAACCTCTTCCATCCAGAATCCGATACGTTTCAATACTACACAGAAAAAGATGGCCTGCCAAACAACGTGATTTATGGCATTCTGGAGGACGATTTTGGGCAGCTTTGGTTGAGCACAAACTATGGCCTCTCCCGTTTCGATCCGCAAAAAGAAACTTTTCGTAACTATACCGATAGTGATGGCCTGCAAAGCAATGAATTCAATAGCGGTGCTTATGCCAAAGGTCTTGATGGAAAAATGTATTTTGGCGGCATCAATGGCCTGAACGCCTTCTTCCCTGCAGACGTGCAAGACAACACGTATGCCCCACCCGTAGTTTTGACATCATTCACCCCAGGCGGAAAACCGGATCCGGAACTGCCGAAAGCAGAAGTATTGGACCAGGTGAACTTAGCATGGCCCAACAACAATTTCGCCTTTGAGATTGCTGCATTAAGTTACGCCGAGTCCAGCCGAAATCAATATGCATACAAACTGGAAAACTTCGACAAAGACTGGAACTACATCGGAACCAGTCGCGAAGGTCGCTATACAAATCTGGCCGGCGGCACTTATATCCTGCAATTTATGGGCACAAACAACGACGGAGTTTGGAACAAAAGCGATCAAGCCATTCGAATTACAGTCATTCCGCCCTTCTGGCAAACATGGCCATTCCGAATACTGGTTACTTTATTTGTTCTTGCCCTGGGAATCGTGGCTTATAGCATTCGCGTGCGCAGTATCCAATCCCAAAACCTGCAACTGGAACTTACCGTTCGCGAGCGTACCAGCGCACTCCAAAAACGCACCGAGGAGTTGGAAGCGCTGTACTCCGGAGACGAAAAGATCATTCGCGCCATAACACTTGATCAGGTCTTCCGTGCAATTGTAGAAGTAGCGGTCAACATGCTGCACGCTGACCGCGGTGCGGTCTTCGCGTGGGATGAGAAACAAGCACAGATTGTTCCGCACGTCAGTCACGGGTTTACGCCTGAAACGCTAGAGGTGTTGCATTTTAGAAAAGGGGAAGGCCTGATTGGGGAAGTGCTTGAAACAGGAATTCCCCTCATCGTTACCGATCTCGATCCGGAAACGCTCAGGCCAGACGTCCGGGCTGCGATCGTTGCCGAAGGCATCCACTCTCTGCTAATTCTACCCATTAAGTTAAACGAACAGACCATTGGCGTCTTCAATGTCGGATTTACACGTCCCGGCGCAATCACAGAAGATACGGCACGCTTATACACTGCTCTGGTACAACGCGCAGCGCTTTCAGTCGAAAACATGCAACTTTTTGAACAGACTAAGGAATTGGCCGTGATCGAGGAACGCAACCGAGTTGCACGTGACTTGCACGATAGCGCTAAACAAAAAGCATTTGCGGCACTGGCCCAATTAGGTGCTGTCAGTGGTATCCTGAAAAGCGACCCATCGAATGCCTGGTCACACCTGAGTGAGGCAGAAAACCTGGTCTATGAAGTTATCCAGGAATTGACTTTCTTGATTCAGGAAATGTATCCAATGGCTTTGAAGGAAAAAGGGCTGGCAACCACGCTGCGGGAATATGTTTTCGAGTGGGAAAATCGAAATGGGGTTATGATTAACCTGGCAATCCAGAATGCCCAGCGCATGCCCCTGGAAACAGAGCAGGCTATTTACCGTATGATCCAGGAGGCGCTCGCAAACGTTGCTCGCCATAGCCAGGCGGATTTGGTGAACGTTTCTTTGGTTTACAATTCCGAAACCGTTATTTTGACGGTGGAAGACAACGGCCTGGGGTTCGATGCAGCACGCAAAGCAGGCGGGATGGGCTTACGAATCATTAATGAGCGTGTGAAAAGCATCGGAGGGCAAGCCTGCATCGAAAGCGAACCGGGCAAAGGGACAAAAATTATGATTACAGCGCCATTGAATGGCCATTTGTAGATATGGATTATGCAGGAGGCAGCCATGACTGAGCCAATTACAATTCTAATCGTCGACGATCATGAAGTTGTGCGTAAAGGGGTGCGCTCCTATCTCGAAACTCTACCCGATTTCCGAGTGGTTGGCGAAGCAAGTTCGGGGGAAGAAGGCATTGAGATGGTGTCAGAATTGATCCCAGATATCGTCTTGCTGGACTTGATCATGCCAGGCATGGACGGTGTCGAAACCACACGACAGATCAAAAAGATCAGTCCACGTACACAGGTGGTTGTCCTGACATCCTACCACGAAGATGTGCACATCTTCCCCGCTCTGAAAGCAGGGGCCATCTCCTATATTCTCAAAGACATGAAAATGGAGAAGTTGGTGGATGCTTTGCATCGCGCCGTGCAGGGAGAGGTAACGTTACACCCACGTGTAGCTGCACGCGTACTGCAAAACATTCGTGGTGAATATGACGAAGACCAGCCGCTTTTCACAGACCTGACCGAGCGCGAACTGGATGTGCTTAAACTGATTGCCAATGGCATGACCAACAGTCAGATCGCTGAAAAACTGGTCATCAGCGAGAACACGGTCAAAGGGCACGTCAGCAATATTCTGAGCAAACTACATGTCGCTGATCGCACCCAGGTGGCCGTCTATGCCTGGCAACGGGGATTGGTCCAGCGCGACAATATTCGTGAAGACTGACGAGTTGTTTGGGAAATTGAGCCCTCGCAATTGCGAGGGCTTTTTTGATAAGAGAATTGGAAACAAACAGACAAGCTTTACAACGCCTGCAAAATCCAAAACAGGACCATCCCCACGACAATCGTCCACAGCACATTCTTCGTCTTCCAGGCCACCAGCGCACCACCCAGTCCCGCCAGCAAACGGACGTTGCCCAGTGAGAGATCAAGCGTCCCATTGGGATAGGTCAGCGCGGGGAAGACCAGGGCTGCTAAAACGGAGGCAGGCACAAAGCGCAGGGCGCGGCGCAGCCAGTCCGGCATATCCACTTTACCAAATAGATAGATGAAAGACAGGCGCAAGGCATAAGTACCCACTGCCAGGGCGACGAAGAGCAGCCAGATAGAAAGTGTGCTCATTCGAGGACTCCTTGCGTCTCATTGCTGGAGAGACCCTCAGCCAGCACACCCACACCAATTCCCAATAACGCCGCCAGCACCAAACCCAGATTGTAGGGAAGTCCCTTGGCGAGGATGGCAACCACCCCACCCACCAACGCTGCCAGCACTGTCGGGCGGTCATTCAACGCGGCAAACATCAGTGCCATGAAACTGAGCGGGAAAGCAAAATCCAGGCCCCAACTTTCAGGGACAAGCGTGCCAAGCAAGGCCCCTATGATCGAGCTGATCTGCCAGGCAACCCACACGGCGGCGGCCGCGCCATAGTAATACCAGGCCGGATTGGCCGGCATTTCATTAGCGAAATGGCTCATGCTCACGCCAAAAGCCTGGTCCGAAAGGATGTAGGCAAATGGCGCTTTGCGCAGCAAGGGCTCCTTTTGCAAATAGGGCGCCAGCGTAGCACTGTACATCGTGAAGCGCAGGTTGATGACCCAGGCCGTCAGCACCATGACCAGCCAGACCGCGCCCTGGCCCATCAGTTGCAGCACGGCCAGTTGCGACGCCCCGGCAAACACGATGAACGACATACCCATGGCCTCGAAAGGCGTCAGGCCCACACTGACGGCCGCCACGCTACAGATCAGGGCAAATGGAACGACGCCCAACAGGATGGGCAGGCTGTCGCGAGCGCCGGCGATGAAATCGTGTTGTGTGGTTTTCATGAATTATTCTTTTATCTCTTGGATAAGTCGATAGATTTCCCTTTTATTCCATCCGGATTCTTCTACCAGACGTTTTGACAGGCGACTGGGTGACTCCCCCGCTTCCAACCCGGACTTTATGGCTGCTACCGTTTGAGATTCCGTCCATACCCCCAGGCTTTTTTCCGCGCCCCCCACGACTAGTGTAAACTCCCCTCTGGCAGGCTGCGACTTAAAATACGCCAGCGCCCCGCTGACGTTCCCGCGCCAGAACTCCTCGAACATCTTGGTCATTTCACGCGCCACACAGATTTGCCGGTCACCGAGTTCGGACAGAATGTCTTCCAGCGCTTCAACAATGCGATAAGGCGATTCGAGGAAAATCAGCGTGTAGGACAAATTTGCAACCTGTCCTACAAATTTGCGGCGCTCATTCGCCTTGTGCGGCAAATACCCAAGATACAGGAAACTATCGGTCGGCAAGCCGGACACGGTCAGGGCGACGATGGGCGCTGATGGCCCGGGAACAGGCCGAACGTCGAAGCCCGAAGCGAGGGCTGCTTTGACCAATTCGTAGCCGGGATCATTGATGGCAGGAGTCCCTGCGTCTGAAACAACAGCCACGTCTCCATCCGCCAGTTTGGAGAGGATGTAATCGATCTTTTGCAGCTTGTTGTGTTCGAAGTAACTCGTCAGCTTAGTGCCGATCTCGAAATGTTTGAGCAGCACCCTGGTATGACGGGTATCCTCGGCGGCGATCAGCACAGCTTCGCGCAAGATACGGATGGCGCGCAGCGACATATCCTCGAGGTTGCCGATGGGGGTAGCGACCAGATAGAGAGTTCCCATGCAGGTATTTTATCATCCCGGGCCAGTGCTATAATCCTTGCAACTTTTGGAGGCAATATGATCGTTGTTTCAGATTTGATGGGTACGTTGACAACCGGTTCCCCGGTGCTGGGGCTGGTAGATTGGGTACAGCACAACCAGAGCAAATGGCAGGCACGCTGGTACATGGCGTCCATCCTGCCCGGCTACCTTGCTGCCAAGCGCGGATGGATCGACTGGCAGCGTTGGGGACAAAATCTGATGGTCACCAGCCTGTCTTTGATCAAAGATGCTACCCCGCAGAAATTTGACGAGGTTTCGGATTGGCTGGTCAGAGTGGATTTGTGGAAGAAGCGCCGAGAAGATGTGATCCAGCGGCTGACTGACCACGCCGAAAACGGCGCGCAGGTTTTCATCGCCAGCAGCGTCCACGAGCCCGGCGTGGAGGCCTTCGCCAGGCGCATCGGAGCGCGTGCCATCGGGACGCCAGTCGAGTTTGAGGATGGGCATGTGCGCATCGCCGGAGAACTGGTTGCAAACGAAAAGAAGATCGAACAGGTGCTCTCCCGCCTGGGTGTAGAGCGAGTCGATGTTGCTTACGGCGACACTGCTCTCGATATTCCCTTGCTCGAACATGCCGATCATCCGGTAGCAGTTTATCCAAATGAAAAGCTGCGCGCCGTGGCAAAAGAGCGCGATTGGGAGATCATTGGTGATACGACCAGCTATCCCTAATTGGGAATATAAACCGTATGAATACAGTTACCGTAAAAGGGATTGTTGTCGAAGGTCACCGAGTTGCCTCCGGTCCATCCAGGGACTATCCTTACGGAGCCATCGAGAAACAGAAACCGTTTTTCAAAGCGCTGGGGCTCGATCTCGAAACGATTTATAACGGCACGCTGAACATTTCGATCAGTCCGAACACGTTCAAAATGGCAAATCCAGAATTGACATTCGAGTATGTGGAATGGACCAACTTGCATCCGCCGGAGACGTTTTCCTTTTCAAGATGTGCGCTCAAGTTTGGAGACACTCAATATCCTGGCTGGGTCTATTATCCGCATCCTGAAACAAAAATACGTCATTACCAAGAACCATCCATGATTGAAATTCTTACCCAATATGTCCCGGACATCCAGTATGGGGAAGAAGTCGAACTTGAATTAAACGGTGACGAAATTCAAATCACGTTTGCCTGAATCCCCGCTTACAAATAAGGTTGGTTATTTTGTTGCAAATTCGATTTTATACTTTCTAACATGTTTTTAGTAAGGTTAGACGACTCAGGATAAAGATTATTCATTTCCATAGGGTCTAATTCCAGATTATATAATTCAACAAGTTCTTTTCTGGCTCCAAGCTCTTCATAGCCAAAGTAATATATCATTTTTAATTTATCTTGAATTAAGACAACAGTGCCTTTTTCAATGGGTCCGTTCACCGGAGTTTTTTTTGCTTCTATTGCAAAAATATCTCTATCCGGTTTTGAATGAGTAGAAAACGGAGGTAATACTTCTCCATCAATCCAATCAGGCGCACTTTGACCGTTGATTTGCATTAAAAGTAGGAAGCAGGTCCACTCCACTTGTATTTTCATAAACATCCAAACGGGTTTTGCGACCAGGTTCAAAAATCACTAATGGTACTTGCAAAAGTGGTTGATACATCACCGGCGTATCATGGCCTCTTATCCCATAATTGAAAATCTCACCATGATCAGAAGTCAAGATAAGCCAGGTATTATCTAACCAACCTGATTGATCCATGTAATCATAAAGTCTTGCAAATTCGGCATCCGCGTAGCATATAAATTCATCATATCTTTGTCTATTCTGCACCAATTCATCAACGGAATATTTTCCAGCGAAGATATGATCTGTCACCATGAAAGGTTCAAACCCATCATTTTCAAATCGGTTGTCAAATTCTTTACGCGTATTATATGGATGATGAGGTGGATAAAAATGAAAATATCCAAAAAAAGGGGTTTGCCAGCTTCTTAGGTTGGCTATTAGATAATCTATCGCACTTTCAAGAATATATCTATCTTCAATTGTGGTGGGCAAACCGCGAGGAAAATTCCGGCTGATCTCTTCCAATTTAATATCTTTAAGTTCATTTATTATTTCGTAAAATCTTGATGCAAACAAAGAGTAGGAATATCCATCATCCTTTTGATTTAAGGCTCGAATCCAACTAACGGAGGCAATATCACTATCATTGGCAAATAAAAAACTGGCGAGGTTATTAAATGCGAGTAGCAATCTCTCTCTAGGGATATATTTTTCTAAATCCTGAGAAAACTGTTTAAGTAATGTGGTTGCAAACAAATTATGTGAATATGCAACCCTGTAATAATTGGGAAGTACACTAAAAATATTCTGATGGATGTACTCGTCTGAAACGCTTCCATCATTTTGAAGAGCACGATGCTTCCACGGAAATGTTCCTGTTAGTAGTGATGCCGTGCCAGGGGTTGTGAAATTACCTGCCGCGAAATGGTTATGATACACAATTGCTTTATCCAATAACCGAGACAGGTTTGGCATCGTGTCACGAGAATAACCATAAAAAGGTATGTTTTTTGCGGACAATGCGTCAAAAATCACAACAAGAATATTCTTTTGATCACCTGTTGTATTTTGGTATGCAGGTTGACGAAGGAACCGCGGCGTTAAAACACTAAAAGATGCGGTACCAGTAAGCTTTAAGAAGTCACGGCGAGTTAATTTATTCATATTCCAACTTTAGATTGGCCTGGTACTTACTAGCTCTTGGACATGGTTTTGGGGAGCAAGTTATTGAGCCAGATATGGTCGGTCTCCAATTTTAGCATAGAACTAATTGAAACTTTTCAGGCAGAAAATCAAGCTTATTCAGAAAAACGCAGGTAATTTATTTTGAACATGTAGATTGCCTATTACGGGTATAAGAAAGCTCTTTGGTCATAATCAGCAACAAGATCACAGATGAACTGAAATAAGTTTCAATCACTTCAATTTGAAAGTCAAAGGGAACTGCTACTGGCTTAGATTATAAAGATAAGCGCTTGCGCCGGAGCCTTCATAGCTATCCATGACAACCCCATAAGGATTGATGAATTCCAGATAATAGCTGAGTGTGTCTTCCTCCGGACAATTTTCACAGTCAACGACTTCAGAAAATAGGAACCATACCCTTTCATTCCCAACGAGGTTGAGCACATCATCTTCGTAGCTTTGCAAGGCTACTCGTTTCCTAGCTTCTTGACTGCCGATTATAATATTGCCCGTATCCAAACCATAAAACGGAGCATAATAGTGATAGATAGCATTTGTTCTGTAAAAGACATACACAACGTCATCCGGGAGCCTGTTTTTTGCGACATATGCGAGGACAGGTCGAATGTCAGTTTTCTCACCTGAAATTGCCTTCTCATAAGTAATGGGCACAATCTGCCAGATGACCGCCAGGACCAAAATTCCACTGAAAACTGCGGCGAAATCGGGCTTCCATTTCGCAAGCCAGCCAATAAATTGCTCGAAATCCCTCCGCCATCAGCAACAACGCAAACGGGATGAGAAATAACATGAAGCGATTTTTGAGTGGGTATCTCTGCAACGCGGAAGCAATCACAACCACTACAAAGGGAGAGATGACTAACAGGGCGGTCTTGCGGTCTCTGATCAGAAGCGATAGGGCCCCGATCGCACTCAAAACCAGGGTTACCACAGCCATGAGGTTGTCGGCTCGATGAAAGGCAAAGAACACGAACGAATAATAAGTATCCTTGTACCAACTCTTGTCACTCCAGGGCGGCATAGGGAGATAGGCTTTGCGCCAGTAATTTATCAAGTATCCGTCTGCCACAATATGCCGCAAAGAGACCAGATATTCCAGTCCAAAGCTGGCCAACCAGCCAATGCCAATGCCCAGGATCCAGGCCCAGGGTGCGTACTTTTTGCGGGTAAATTTTTCGAGCACCAGCACCAGCCCGATCCCTGCCATAATAAAAACGGACGGGTGCGAGATCCATATCACAATGGCCCCTACGATCCCCAGAGCCAGGAAGTTTTTGAACTGCACGTTCTCCTTGAGACAGTTTATTGCCAGATACACCAACAACAAAGCGACCATAACATCGCTGGAATATTGCTTCAGCTCGGAAGAGTAATAAACCAGCCACCAGTTGATGGAAAGTACCGAAACGGCAAACAGGCCAAAGGTCCCGAAAGAGGCGCGGGCAATCTTGTAGATCAGATAGGTGGCCAGGATACCTGCAAACAACGGGAAAAGCCGCATGATGTAGTCATGGTTCCCGAAAATGATGATGGAAAGTTTTTCAATGAATAAAAAACCAAGCGGCGCTGCCTGGTGGTAGTCCAACAAGCGGGTCAATCCGCTAAAGTTGCGAGTGACCAGGTTCACTGCCAGGTTGGCTTCGTCAGACCACAGGGAACGGTTGAGGAGATATTGACGCAAGCGAAGCGCAGTTCCCAGTAAAACAATTCCCCACCACAAATAATCCGCCTTCATAAAAGCTTGCACTCGCTTCCACGTAGCTTGCATAGTAATTCCTTCGTCTCGATGAGAATAGCTGCATTATACTTTGTCACTAACAGCCAATGACCAGAGGAGGAACCATGCAACCTTTTTTCGAGGACTACTTGCTGAACCTGCAAGAACTTCACAAAGACATGATCGACTCTTTGCAAGGTCTGCCGCTCGGGGCACTGGAATGGAGCCCAACCGCAGATATGAACTCAATCGACGTGCTGGTTGTCCACAGCATAGGTGCGCAGCGCTTTTTGATTGGGGAAGTTGTAGGCCGGTGATCCAGCTAACCGTGACCGAGATGCGGAATTCAAAGTCCATGGATTGGATGCGGAAGCTTTGACAATGCGTCTCAACCAGAGCTTCGAATACATCCGCTCCGTGCTCGACAGATTGACCGTTGAGGAACTCGCTACCCCGCGCGACTTCCGCGGACGCGAAACCAGCGTCGGCTGGATTCTGGATCACGCTCTGAAACATACCGCTACCCACATGGGACACATCCAATTGATGCGCCAGGTTTGGGAGTTATACGGTCAGGCGAAGAGCTAGCTGTAATGGACGAAAAGACCCTGTGGGACATCCGTGCCTTTGTCTACCGACACTTCGCGGACACAATTCGCGCTCCCAGCGTAGACCAAACCGCCGCCGCCTTCGCTCTAACTCATGAGGAGGCTGCTTCCGCTTACGAGGCCTTGCACAACCACCACGCCTTTTTCCTGAACCCCGGCACCCACGATATCCTGGGCTAACCCGTTTCCAGGTGTGGAGTACCACGGCAGGTCACTGGAACAGGTGCAGGAGATTTTCGAAAAAGTCGGGCTGGTATCGGATTTTTGGCAGTAAGTGTTTGTACAGAAACGCAACTCCCCATCCAGTAATGTTGGATAGGGAGTTGTTTGATAATCAGATTCGCATCTATCATCCAGTCAGGAAGGTAATCATCGCGCCAAAGAACGCCATGACAATCACAATAGTGAGCCCGATGATCGCTATGCGGATGGTCATCTGACGTTTGGCTTCGATATAAAGCTGCAAAGCCTGATCCTTTTCCAAGGGCACGGGGACATCTGCAGGGAGATTGAAGGTTGTAGATTCTTTCGCCATTTTAGCTAACTCCTTATCGTTTTTTAGATATTCCTCGACCAGCTCTTTAGTGTCCGGGCTGGCTTCCCCGGCCAGGTACAGCGGCATCAGGTCAAGGATGACGTTTCGGGTGATTTTCGTCATGAGTAGGCCTCCTCATTTGCGACCACACCAATCAGTTTGAGACGCACACGGTGGACTTTGACTTTGACCGCAGAGAGCGACAACTGCAACACGCGCGCAATCTCTGCATAAGGCAGTTCATGCTGCACGCGCAGGATGAAGGCCGCGCGGTCCACTTCGTTGATTTGCTGGAGCGCCTTCTGAATACGCACCAGGTTTTCGCGGTCTTCGCTGCGCTTTTCCAAGCCGGGACCCTGGTCAGGCAACCCATCGCTCAGTTCGGCATGCAGCCTGTGCTTGCGCAAGACGTTCCAGGTACAGGTTGCGCGCAATCGACAGCAGATAGGCTTTCATGGTCTCCGTGCGGATGGTTGCACGGTGCGTCCAGGCACGCAGGAATGTCTCGGAGGTGATGTCTTCGGCGTCCACAGCGTCACCACATAGCCAGTAGGCAAAGCGGTAAACATCTGTTGCGTAGGTTTCATACAAATACTGAAAGTCAGACATGCGCGTGTCTCTACCCTATACTATGCACGAGAACCCAAAAAGTTACAACCGTTTTCAATCTGGCTGATTGTATTAGGAATTTTACATTTCGCGAAAGGGTTCCGAAAATAAGGGGGCGGGCGAACGCCCGCCCCCCTTATTTTCGGGTTTCTTATCTATTTGCATAACTCCTATGTATAATAAATCTAGAACGCAACACCATTCGTCTGCTGGAGGAGGAGACATGTCGTTTTCAGAGTATGGAAATTATGATGGATTGGGGCTGGCGGAGTTGGTTCGCAAGAAGAAAGTTTCTCCCGCCGAGTTGGTGGAGGAAGCCATTCAGCGCATCGAAACCCACAACCCAAAGCTGAATGCCGTTATCAACAAACTCTACGAGCGCGCACGGGATACCGCCAAATCAGACCTGCCCGACGGCCCGTTCAAGGGCGTGCCCTTCCTGATGAAAGACCTGATGGCCACGCTGGAAGGCATCCCGACCAGCATGGGCAACAAGCTGTGGAAGGATATCCCTGCCAAAACGGACAGCGAACTGGCGCGCCGTTGGCTGGGCAGTGGCGCGATTGTCGTCGGCAAGACCAACACCCCCGAGTTCGGGTTAACGCCGTACACCGAATCCGAGACCTTTGGCCCGGCGCGCAACCCCTGGGATACAGAGCGCACACCCGGCGGTTCCTCCGGCGGCTCGGGCGCGGCAGTGGCGGCGCGCATTGTGCCGATCGCGTCTGGCGGGGACGGCGGCGGATCGATCCGCATCCCTTCGTCGGCCTGCGGATTGTTCGGTCTGAAGCCCACGCGCGGGCGCACGCCCACCGGCCCGGAGATCGGTGAGGCCTGGCAAGGGTTCACTGTTGAGCACGTGCTGACCCGCTCGGTACGCGACTCGGCTGCTATGCTGGATGCAACCGCGGGCGCGGACGTCGGTGCGCCGTATGTCATCCCGGAGGCCGGTCCATTCCTGAAGGAAGTCGGTAAAAAACCCGGCAAGTTGAAAGTCGCCTTCAGCACCAAACCGATGTTGGGAAAAAATGTGCACTCTGATTGTGTACGAGGCGTGGAAGAGACCGTCAAGCTGCTGGGCGAACTCGGCCATGAGGTAGAAGAGGCCGCGCCGCTGATCGATGGCGAGGTTTACTCGCTGGCCTTCCTGACCATCCTGGCCGGACAGATGCGCGCGGACATCGAAGAGGCTGCCGAAGCTGCCGGGAAGAAAGTATCGGTCGATGATTTCGATGTAGCCAGTTTCGGGGTCGGCATTTTCGGGACTATCCTGAAAGCGTCTGATTATGCGCGCGCCATGCGTTACCTGCAAAAGGTCTCCCGCGAGATCGGGCGCTTCTTCGAAGAGTATGATGTGCTGCTAACGCCGGTCCTGAACCAGCCGCCCGTCAAAATCGGGGAGCTGGCACCTTCTCCCAGTGAACGAACCATGATCAAGACTATCGGGCGTTTGGGCGCGAACTGGGTGCTGGATGCGATGGGCATCATCAAACCGCTGGCCGCCCAGACTTTCGAGTTCATCCCCTGGACGCCGGTCTTCAACGTGACCGGCCAACCGGCCATGTCGGTACCGCTGCACTGGAACGAGGCCGGGCTGCCAATCGGTATGCACTTCGTCGGCCATTGGGGCGACGAAGCCACGCTCTTCCGCCTGGCCGGGCAATTGGAAAAAGCCAAACCCTGGGCGGATAAAGTTCCGGCGGGGTATTGATTTGAGGGACCTGACATGTCCCATCTGCAGAGACATGTCAGGTCCTGTCGATAGTAAAATATCTTCATGCCTATCAACCCGCATCCGCTGACATTTGGAACTTTCTATCACATCTACAATCGCGGGAATAACCGCGAGAACGTTTTCCTTCAAGAGCGAAATTATGACTACTTCATGGAACTCTGGTGGAAACATACATCTCAAATTGCCGAGACGTACGCGTATTGCCTCTTGAAAAATCATTTCCATGCGACGGTTTTTATAAAAGATTCAGCAGACCTGACAGGTTTTCATCAGGCCCTTTCCGGTCAAGGTGCTTGCGTGGATCACCTCGCTGCTGGGGAGGGGCTTCACGGAAACCTGTCAGGTCTTAAACAGCCAAGCCAGTATTTTGCCAACTTCTTCAACGCCTACACGCGCGGGGTCAACAACGCGATGGGGCGAAGTGGCGCGTTATTTGAGCTTCCTTTCGAACGTATCCCTGTTACCAATGAAAAGTATTTGATGCAATTGGTTGTATACATCCATCAGAATCCACAAAAGCATAAGTTTGTTGAGGATTTTCGGGATTGGAATTATTCGTCATACTATGATTTGATTGGAAATACTCCTACTCGTTTACAAAGGGACAAGATGATGGAGTTATTCGGTAGTAGAGAAGACTTTATCAGAATTCACCAGGAGATTCAGCCTTTGGTTGAATTTGACGATGAGGAGGATATTGGTTAGACCTGACATGTCTCATCCGTGCCATGGTTAACCGTAACACTTGCGTGGACGCGGGACTCTTAAAGCAACGCATTCGCGAAGACATGTCAGGTCTCCTAGCGGACTGCTATAATGATTTCAAATGAGAGGAGCGTGACACATGAACCGACCGGCGGGCTTTGTTCCTGCAAACTTTCGTTTGACTGGCAAGCTGTTGTTGATTTTGGGCGGGATGGGTCTGCTTGCAACCGGTGTGGATGCCCTGACGGGCTGGTTTGGGCTCCCGCCGATTGTCTGGATTGTCAGTTTGGTGTTGATCCCTGTCAGCCTGTATCTGCTGTTTGTCGTGCCGAAGGAAGAGTAGAGCAGTAACATCAGTACATACTCCCACCCACAAAAATCTGCAAAAGCATAAAATCGTGGAAGATGTTTGGGAGCGGAGATCTATAGTTTGGAGAAAGTTTTCAAGAAGTTGATTTCGATTTCTGCCTCATCGCAATCTCAAAACTCTCACGCAGCAATTCAATCGCCTTTTCCACATCCCCTTCTTCCCGCAAATAAAAACTGACCCAGCCCGTATCAGGCAAAATATGATGCGGCTGCGCGCGCCCGGCAGCGACGATCTCATCACGCACTTTCTTCGGGAAGGGGATGTCCACCAGATGGTCGCCGTGGATGTGTCCGATCTCGCGTTTGCCGATGGCGTATTCCACGCCGCCGAAGCGGTGCGGTTGGGCGGTCACGCCTTCCCAGGATGTGACGGTTTTTGTGATTCGTTCTTGCGCGCCTTTGATGCTCATAAAAACTTTCCTATCAGCTACTCATCATTCCACAGAGACTGATATTGCTCGTCATCCAGCATCTCCCTGGCGATGAGCTTGAAATCCTCTTCCGGGATTTGCAGCGTCCCGAAGCGGAAGGGTGCGCCCCAGTGCGACTTGTCCTGGATGAATGTCAACGCCTCGATCAATGGCCGGATGGGAACATCGCGGGCAGGTAGAAAGCGCACGTTCCGCCGAAACGGGACAAAGCCATCGCCCATATCATGCTGGTAAATACGGTCGTCTGCAATTTGAGCGATGGCGGTGAACTGCTGATATTTTTCCGGTTTCTCATATTCCAGTTTGGGCGAGTAGAAAACCACCCAGTCGTCGGGTTGCATGCGTTTCAGCGGCGCGGCTTTGCCGTGGTTGGCCTGGATAAAACCGCCATCCAGTCCGCGTTGCAGGTGGTCTTTTGAGGCCACAATGATCCAATACTTCATGTTTATCTGTTATCTCTAAATCCTGCCCCCACCTGCCTCCCCCAAATACGCGACAGAATTTCGGTCGGATTAGTATCATTCGTGAGGGAGGTGCCGAAGGCGGAGGGGGTCTAAACCTTCTCTCGATTGAACTGCGTTTCGTAAAGCTGGGTGTACACCCCGTTCAACGCCAGCAAATCCTCGTGTGTGCCACGCTCGACGATCTGCCCGCGGTCCATCACCAGGATCAAGTCGGCAGCCAGGATCGTGCTCAGGCGGTGGGCGATGACGATGCTGGTGCGCCCGGCCATGACCCGTTTCAGTGCTTCCTGGATCAGGGCTTCGGATTCGCTGTCCAGGTGGCTGGTGGCTTCGTCCAGCACCAGAATGCGCGGGTCTTTCAGGATGACGCGCGCCAGGGCGATGCGCTGTTTCTCGCCGCCGCTCAGGCGGTAGCCGCGCTCGCCCGCCACCGTGTCGTAGCCGTCGGGCAGTTCGGTGATGAACTGGTGGATGTTGGCCGCCCGCGCCGCCGCTTCGATCTCGGCCTGGGTGGCATCCGGTTTGGCGTAGGTCAGGTTGGTGCGGATGGTGTCGTGGAACAGGTAATTCTCCTGCGTCACCATGCCGATCGGCCGACGAAAGCGAGTCGAGCGTCAGGTCGCGCAGGTCGTGCCCGTCGATGCGGATGACGCCCTCGGTCGGGTCGTACAGGCGCGGGATCAGATAGGTCATGGTGGTCTTGCCTGCGCCGGAGGGACCGACCAAGGCGACCAACTGTCCGGCGGAGGCATGAAACGAGACCGACTCGAGGGCTGTGTCTCTGGCCTGGGATGTTGAAACAGGCTCGGTCGAGTCCGCCCCGGAAGCTGCCTCACCATGCCCATTCTTCTTCCCGTTCCCGGCATGATCCCCCGAAAGCACCGCGGTCACATTGTCCATCTTCCCATAGCGCTTGACGTCGCTGAGCAGCTTGGACGTGTCGATGCTGTACAGAAAGGTGACATCTTCGAATTCCAGGTCGCCGCGCACATCCCGCAGGACCATGGCATCCTCCTTTTCAACGATGTCCTGCGGCAGGTCGATCACCTCGAAGACGCGCTCGAACGAGACCATGCTGGTGCTGAACTCGACCGGCGCGCCCGCCAGCCCCTGCAGCGCGCCGTAAAGCGTGCTGAGATACGAGCCGAAAGCCACGATGGTGCCGATGGTGAAGGTGTCCCTGATAACGAAGTAGCCGCCCAACCCGTAGACCAGCGCCGTGCCGACCGCGCTGACCAGCCCGACGATGACAAAAAAGGTCGAGCCGACCACCGCGCGCCGGATGCCGATATCGCGCACACCTTCCGCACGCTGGCGGAAGCGTTCACCCTCTTCGTCTGCGCGCCCAAACAGTTTGACCAGCAGCGCCCCGCCGATGTTGAGCGTCTCGTTCATGTGGGCGTTCATGGCGGCGTTCTGGTCCATCGCCTGGCGGGCGATGTCGCGCAGCACCGCACCCAGGCGGCGGGCAGCCAGGATGAAGAGCGGCAGGATGAGCACACTGACGATGGTCAGCCGCCACTCGAGGGTCAGCATGACAGCCAGGATGGCGACCGTTTGAACGATGTTGGTGGCAATGCCAACGATGGTATTGCTGATGGCGTTCTGCGCGCCGACCACGTCGTTGTTCAGGCGAGACATCAACTCGCCGACTTTGGTGTTGGTGAAAAAGCGCAGCGACATGCGCTGCAATCGTGAGAAGAGCGCCACGCGCAGGTCGTAGATCACGCCCTCGCCCACGATGGCATTCAACCGCCGCTGGACTACGTTGATCCCGCCCGTGACGAGCGGAACAAGCAACAGCGCCAGAGCGAAGAGGATCAGTTGGTTCAGATCTTTGGACGGCAGGATCTTGTCGATCAGATGGCGAAAGATCAGCGGCGAGACCAGTGAAAGTCCTGTTGTGAACAGGATCGTCACCAACATCCCGCCGATCTGATTCCAGTAGGGGCGCGCGTATTCGAACACACGCAAAAGCAATTCTTTGGTGACTTTTTGAGGCTTATCGTCGCCCGAACGTAAGTAACTGTACCAACCACCGCCGTGGAACATGTTGTCTCCTTTTCTGTGTCGTTGCGAAGGAGCACAGCGACTGTGGCAATCCCCTGTTCACAGGTTACTTGGGATTGCCACGCCCCTACGTGGCTCGCAATGACATCTTGAATTCTATTTTGCCCTTAAGGCTCTGATTTGACAACTGTAAGTTTGGGGAGGTTAATGAAAGTCTGACAGGCGTTCTCCCTTATAATCTGTCCAAATCCTGGTTTGGCCTGCGGGAGGTTTTTGCTTCATGAAAAAGCGGTTGGTTATCTGGGGCTTGGGGATATTGCTGGGGTTGTTCTTGATATATATTTTGTATGGCATGCTTGTCACTGCAAACGTGTTGAAAAGCTATGAGGAGACATTCCAACATCTGGAACACCCTCAGGATACAATGCTCATCGATGCTTTTAAATTCAAATATTACCCGGACTTGTATCAGGATGAGTCCATTCAGAATCAGTGTGTCTATCTGGTCGGGGAAGTCAGGAGTTATTCCAGCAATTGGGACTGAACTGCAAACATTCTATCAAGGCAAGACTCTTACACATGACGGTACAGATGAAATCAATGTGCGGATCCTTCCCGTTGAGCTTGTTTCTGAAAGTGGCGCATCCCCCTCATTGGACACGGACAGCACCTTTTCATACACTCCGTTCGACGTTGATGTCCTGGCGGAATTGGAATCCCATTATTTCTTTTGGGGATTTCCGAAGGGCATCAGCGAGAGCGGAAAAAACCTTTATGTGGTTTATATCGCGCCAAACTGCAAATAAGTTTTATCGTGATAAAGCCAAATACCCAGAAAATAAAAGACAATGAACTTAAAATACAATCCCGGCGGAAACTTCCAATTCCGCCGGGATTGTTCCCTTTCGAACTACTCAGGTAACTGGTAATCTTTGTATTCGGCTCTCAACACTTTTTTGTCGAACTTGCCCACGCTGGTCTTCGGCACGGCCTCGATGAAGACGATGTCATCGGGGATGTACATCTTGTCGAAACGCCCGCGCAGGTGCTCGAAGATCTCGGCCTTGGTCAGGCTGTCCTTGAAATCCGGCTTGGGGACCACGCAGGCCAGCGGGCGTTCCTGCCATTTGGGATGCGGCACGGCGATGACCGCCGCTTCCAGCACCTTCGGATAGGCCATGATGGCGTTTTCCAGGTCCTGGCTGGAGATCCATTCGCCGCCGCTCTTGACCAGGTCTTTGGTGCGGTCGACGATCTGGACAAAGCCCTCGGGATCGATGGTGACCACGTCCCCGGTGCGGAACCAGCCGTCCATGAACGACTCGGCGCTACGCTCGTCGTTGTAGTAACTGCTGACCACCCAGGGACCTTTGACCTGCAACTCACCATAGGCTTTGCCATCCCAGGGGATTTCCTTGCCCTCTTCGTCCACAGCCCGCAGGTCCACGCCCGGAACCGACATGCCCTGTTTGGCGCGGATAGCGAACTGCTCGGCTTCGGACAGATCGTGCTGGTAGCTCTTCAACCGGCTGACCGTCCCGAGCGGCGACATTTCGGTCATGCCCCAGGCATGGATCACGTTGAGTCCGTGTTTCTTCTCGAAAGCCTCGATCATGGATTGCGGCGCAGCTGCGCCACCGACGATCATGCCGCGCAGGCTGCTCATATCGTAGTGCTCTTTTTCGAGCAGATTGAGGATGCCCAACCACAGGGTCGGCACGCCGGCGGTCAGCGTCACCTTCTCGGCCTCGATCAGTGAAGCCAGGTCACGCGGCTGCATGTGCGGACCGGGGAAGACCAGTTTCGTCCCCAGCATGACCGTGGCGAAAGGCGTGCCCCAGGCCAACACGTGGAACATCGGCACGACCGGCATGAACACGTCCGCTTCGGAAAGGCCGAACGAGTCGGTCATGCTCAGTCCCAGGCTGTGCAGGTAGATCGAGCGGTGCGAGTAGACCACGCCTTTGGGGTTGCCCGTTGTCCCGGATGTGTAGCACATGGCGGCCGCATCGTTCTCGTTCAGGTGCGGCCAGGGATACTCGGGACTGGCGTTGGCGAGCAGGTCTTCGTACGCATAGCACCGGGCTGAGGGTCGTGCCTTCGGGAACCTTATCGCCCATGACGATGTAGTGCTTGATGTTCTTGAAATGCGGCGCGAGTTTCTCGACGACGGGCAAAAGGGTCGGGTCAACAAACAAAACCTTGTCATCGGCGTGACCAACGATATAGATCAGTTGGTCGGCAGGCAAACGCAAGTTGAGCGGATGCAAAACCGCGCCCATGCACGGCGCGGCAAAATAAATTTCAAGATGGCGGGCATTGTTCCAGGCGAAGGTCGCCACCCGGTCTCCGCTCTTGACCCCCAGTTTGGCCAGCACATTAGCCAACCGGCCGACACGATCGGCCATCTGCTCGTAGGTGAAACGTTCCAACCCGGCTCCCGCTTTGGTGACAATTTCCTTCTTCGGGAAAAGCCGTTGCGCTCTCTCCAACAATGGTGTCAGAGTGAGCTGATACTCCATCATCTGTCCTTGCATACAAACCTCCTGTTTGGCGAAAAAGGGTGAATACGAATTGCGATTTACTTTGACGGACTTGATCGATTGTGTTGTTGATTGCTGGGGCAAAGTCTGTTAAATAAGTATAGCACTTTTCAAACAAGCGGCTTTGATAATTGGGGTGTGGCACAAAATTTCGGGGAATAGGCCTTCTCTCCAGCCATTTGCCACTTTTTACGCGACTTTTCGCCAATTTAGCGACTGATCTCATGTTTTTGATTTGAGCCGACGGTATCATCTAGTGCAATAGCCGTAAAACTTGCTCAAATTGACCGCTATATCTGTGGAAAATCTGCCAGCTTTGGAAAAATGCCCATATGAGGCTGGCGCTGAAATCTATGATGAACAGGCAGTCGATTTGTCTTGCGAGTTTTCCCGAAAAAATGTGCCACACCCCACTTTTATCCCGAGGTTGCAAAATTAGAAAATATATTCTATAATGCAGGTGATTTTTATCCGTTTTTAGAAAAGGAGAAACTTATGAGCATCCTCGATCAAGCCGCCCAAACCCAGATCAACAATATCCAGAAAAAGACCGGCAAATCGCTCGATGAGCTGGCCGCTTTTGTCAAAGCCAGCGGCCTGACCAAACACGGCGAAATTCGTGACATGCTCAAGCGCGAGTTGGGACTCGGTCACGGCGATGCCAATGCCCTCACCCATGTGGTGCTCCAATCTGATGGCGCCAGCGCCGCTGCAGGTAAAAGCGAAGTCGAAGTGCTGGACGAAATCTATTCCGACAAAAAGGCCGACCTGCGTCCCATCCACGCTGCGCTGATGAAGCATATCGATAAATTCGGTGAGTTCGAAACCCTGCCTAAGAAGGGCTATGTCAGCTTGCGCCGCAAGAGACAGTTTGCTATGATCGGACCGAAAACGAACACACGCGTCGAGGTTGGCCTGAACGTAAAAGACCTGCCCGCTGACGAACGCCTGCTCGAACAGCCCAAAGGCAGCATGTGCAATTACATCGTCCGCGTGACGGACGTAAAAGAAGTGGACAACCAACTGATTACCTGGGTCAAGTCGGCATTCGAGAATGCGGGCTAGGGTATGGAAAAAACGATCAATCAGGACGATTTCCTGAATTCGCTGTTTGCCCTGCTGGACGAAACCTTCGAGAACCATCACGGCATTTATCTGGACAAAAACACGTCGCTCTTCCAGACCCTTGAAACTGTTTCCGCTAAAGAAGCCTCCATCCCGGTCGGCGACAAGTGCGCTTCGCTGGCGGCGCAGGTAGCTCATGTCACTTTTTATCTGGAAGTGCTGGAACGCTACATCTTCCTCGGCAATGCGGGCAACGTGGATTGGGGCGAAATCTGGCGCACGATTGAAAAGGTCACTCCAGACGAGTGGGAAGGACTCAAAGACAGTCTCAAGCAAACCTATCTGCGGATCAACCAGGAATTGCACAAACTGGAAGCCTGGGATGAGGAAGAAAAAATCGGCGTCGCGATGGCCATCGTGGTTCACACTGCCTATCATCTGGGCGAGATCCGTCAGGCATTGTGTACTCTAAAGTAAGGAGATTTCACTATGAAGTTCAGAATGAGCCCCAACGTCGCCGTGCGAACGCAAGGTCAGTTTGCAGCGGCGCTTGATTTTTACACAAATGTGCTTGGCTTCCAAAATCGTTCCGCTGATCCAGAGCTAGGCGACCTGGATGCCAACCCCATCAACCTGTTCGTTCTCGAAGATGATGAATTCCGCGGCCCCGTGATGGAACTGTTTGTGGATGATCTCGATAAAGCTCGGGAAATCCTGGAAGCCAATGGCTGCAAAGTCCTGCGCTGGCGCGGAAAGGGACAGGACTGCTATATCCAAGATCCCTTCGGTGTGATCTTCAACATCTGGGAAGAATGACCGATGCCATCTCGACCCCGTTATCCCATGCCGGATTTCTTCCGCGAGGCGCTCGAGGCACGTGGATTGATGGAAGCTTACCGCGCCCGACCGCCTTACCAGCAGAACGATTACATCGGTTGGATCACGCGCGCCAAGCGCCCTGAAACGCAGGAAAAGCGCCTGGACCAGATGCTGGAAGAGTTGGAAAAGGGGGACGTGTATATGAAGATGGATTGGAAACCGAAATAGACCATGGACGATAGACGGTAGACCGCTGCTTGGCTGACAAATCTCATGATGGACAAGGCTCAAAAAGCGTAAAGGTTTCAAGATGAACCGATAAAATGCGTTCGCACCTGGCATTTGCCTGTTTGAGAGAAGCAATGGCGGGGTCTGGATCCTGCAAAGTGAACAATCTAAGCCGGGTAATCAGTCGATAACCTTTGATCAAAGCGCGTTGTACCCACTTCCAACCGACCTTGAGATAACTATTACCCCGGAACCAGTGGGCGTCAACGCGGCGGCGATGATTAAATTCAACAACTTCTGTACCTTGACAAACCAAGAATAAAGTAGCCACTGCCAATACCAGGCACAGGCGTGATAAGGCCTCAGCAGAACGGAAGAGAGAAGCTTCGAGTTGAAATCCACTGGATTTATCGTCAAGGAAATTCTCTTCGATGTCAAAGCGCAGGCCATACTCGTCAAAAGTAGCCAGATCGGTTGGTTGATCACTGACAATCAGCCAGTCTTCTTTGGTGCCGTGCGGTTTTGCCAAAGCTAAATGCACGGCGCCAAAGCGTTTGTCTGTGATATAGACATTGTGCCAAAAGCGAGCCTGACCACGCTTGAGTACAATGCTGCTGATCTTGCAACAACGCTGGTTACGGCGATAGACCCCAAAACTGGATTTGATGCGTATTCGCCAGTGCCAGTGCAAGATTTGGCTCAGATATTCCATCAAACTGGTATCCGCAAAGCCGCGATCCGCCAGAAAAACAACCTTGCAGCGGCTGGGCAGCAGTTTTGCGGCTTTTTCCAGCAAGTCACGATAGCTTTCAAGCGCAACGGTACTGCTGCCATGCTCGATCGTTTTCCAGATCAAGGGAACCGCTCGTCCTCGGTAAATAATGGAGAGACGGATATGACAGAACCGATCCCAGAGCATCGACGTATCTAAGGCTAAATAGATGAGATCATCCTGCCATTCTGCCATGGCTTCCTGAATGATTGGTCCGTACATTTCGTGAACTTTGATCCGTTTGTTATTCAGCCAGCGACTAAATCGACGTACCGTACTTTGCGCAAACGTAGCACGACTATCTACAAAGGGCGCCCACTCTGGCAAACTGATCGTTTTGCTTTTTATCAAACCGATAATCATCCAAATCAAGGTATATAGGTGCCGCTTATCGAGCCAATGAGCATGTTGACCAAGTATCTAAATCAAGGTATCGTAGAGCTTGGGAGTGTTTTTCATCTTTGTCTTCCTTTCGTTTGTGGTGAACAAAAGAAAGATACCCGATTTTTGGGCTTTGGAAAACACTCCCTTCTGAGTTTTGTCAGTCAATCAGCGGTAGACCGTCAAAATGCATCAGCCGCGATCTACGGTCAACCGCAGATCCCCTTTGGGGATCCACAAACCTTCTAAGCTGGTACAGCCTGCAACGGTCTCTCTGCCTTCTGGAAGAATGTCCACATCGTAAGGATCGCAATCAAATATAGCACGCCTGTCGCCAAGAACAACGGCGTAAAACCGTAATTCTCCTGCACCACCCCGGAGATATACGGCCCTACCGACCAGCCCATTTGCCAAGAAATATTCAACACACTGTTGACCACCCCCTGGTCACGTTCAGGCACCTGCTCCATGCAAAAAGCGCTGTAGAGCGGCGTGGCCATATTCATCAGCATGGTGCGCATCAAAAACCCGATCGCCGCCAGCCAGTAAAACGGCGAGAACCCGATCAGCATCAGGAACACCAGGCTGCTGAACTGGGTCAGGGTCACCGCCCGTACCTTGCCGCCCAGCCGGAGCGCCAGTCGCGGCCCAATCAGGCTGCCAACTCCGATCATCAGTGACGACAGGCTGAACATCGTCCCCAGCAATTTATCGGAAATCACGAACTGGTCTTTGAAGAAGACGTTCATGTACGGGATCAGGATGGCTGCGCCAAATCCAATCAGCACGTTGGGCGTCGCCATTTTGACGGTGGTCCGCACCAGGCCAGACGAGCGGCCTGCTCCCACGGAAGCAAGCTCGGGCGCAGTCTGACGCGTTTCCGGTTCGCGCATCAGCCACATTGGGATCATGGCTGTCGTCCCCAGCAAAACTGCAGTAATCAACACCGCCTGGTAGGCCGTCGCGCTGGTGGCCTGTACATGCAGGATATTCCCGAACAGGGCTGGCAGTTGTCCTGCGAACAGGTTGCCAACCGCGCCAGAGATGGTTGAAAGGCCATAATTCAGGCTGAACAACAACGTGCGGTTTTCGGGGTTCGTCAGTTTGACCATCAGCGGCGCCTGGCTGACGATGAAGAGCATATTGAAAACACCGGTCAGGAAAGCAGCGACGAGAATCACGAACGGCTGATGCGCTGTGATCTGGATTAGCATCATCACTGTCGCGCCGCCAATCCCCAGCAGGATGGCCGCTTTGCGCCCGATCCGGTCTGAGAAGCGTCCGATGGGAATGCCGAGTAGCAACCCGGCGATGGAAGGCATCGAGTTGGCCAGGCCGAGAAAGTCTCGGCTGTGGCCGCTTTCGAGGATGTAGAAATTGAAAAACAGCCACCAGGAACTGATGATTACCCCGTCGATGATGGTCATCCACAGGAATAGCCGGGCAGGACGGCTAAACGAGCGGACCGGTTCGATGTAGTTTCGGTAAAAGGCTTGGAAGAGTTGCATGGCTTGGGTTTTACCATGTAACAACGGATTGAAAAAGACCCAACAGGAGGGTTTCTAAAAAATCGAACGCGCTGCCTATCCAGAAGTCCGATGCGGGACTTCGGAGCGAACTGAGAACTATTGGAAGTACATTTTTCACTATTTCCAACCCTGAAAGATACAGATATACTTTCAACAGGAGACAAACCCCATGCAACTATCCCGTGAAGACGCTTCCCTGTTTTTCAAGTTAATGCCCGCCCTGCAAACCTTTGCAAATCAACAACTCAAAATCATCGAGGGGCTAAAGGATGTCGAAGGCTATAAAACCATTTCCAACGGAGAACGAGTTGAATTGAGGAATGCGGTTTATGAAAATCCAGAAGTCATCGACGACTTTGTACGAGAAAACCCCTTTTCGTTTTCCAAAGATGAACTCGAAATTATTTCCAACTGGAAAAACTTCATTGCCGATCGTTTTTTTATCGTGCAGTTGACAAAAAAGCACGCAATTTTTATTCGTGACGATGATGTCTATGCAGTTTTGGCCTTATGCAACCGCTTCAGGTTGTGCTAGGCGGTGTCCCTTTGCCTGTTTATGTAAAGACTGTTTTACTACCCTTCAAAGGGAAAATCATATATGATGGTTTACTGGAAGGGCACAATATCTCTTTCGGCCCTGGTATTTCGACTTCTGTGAAAAACCGTTATCGCATCGCCAAACAAAAAGGTGAAATTATTGAAAGTCTTGACCCCGATTGGAAGCCTGCTCCAGTCAAGCAAAAGAAAATGAAGGATTGGAAACCGTTATTGGATGAACTCAACGAGAAAGCCTCCAAACTGCGTTCCAGTTCCAGCGAACCATTGATGTACGGCCCGGCTTTCAGCCTGGCAAAGGCGAGCCTGGATTTTGCGCGTGTAGCAGTCGAATTCCCTGAAGATTTAGAGAAACTTGACAAGGCGCTGGACAAAGTCATGCGCGCATCAAACAAAGTTGAAAAAACAATGTACTCTCTGGATTGGTAACCCGAAGCAAAAAGTTGAGACCGGCTGATCAGCCGGTCTCAACTTTTACCTGCCCCCACCGACCTTCAGTCACCTCCCCAAATACGACGAACCCCAGTCGTATTTGGGGGAGGCTGGGAGGGGGCTTACTTCACCATATTCCGCAACACTGTATGCAGAATACCACCATTGCGATAGTAATTGACTTCCACGTCAGTATTGAGCAAAGCTCTGGCCTTGAACTCTATCACGGAGCCGTCCGCTTTTGTCGCTTTGACATTCATCAAGCTCTGCGGAGCCATGTCATCGCTCATGCCGCTGATGTCGTAGACTTCGTCGCCTTCCAAACCAAGCGATTCAGCGTTCTGCCCGTCCACGAATTGCAGCGGCAGGATGCCCATCCCAACCAGGTTGGAACGATGAATGCGCTCGAAACAATTCGGCAATAACAGCTTTGACGCCCTGCAGCAACGGGCCTTTGGCAGCCCAGTCACGGCTGGAGCCAGTGCCATATTCCTTACCAGCGATGACGATACTGGGAACGCCTGCCGCTTTGTACTTCATGGCTGCATCGTAGATCGGCATGACCTCGCCAGAGGGCATGTGCTTGGTCCAGTTGCCCTCCTTGGGCGTCACCAACTGATTCTTCAAGCGGATATTGGCGAACGTGCCGCGCGCCATCACCAGGTCATTGCCACGCCGCGAACCGTATGAGTTAAAGTCCCTGTACTCGATGCCATGCCCCTGCAAGAATTTACCCGCCGGGCTGTCGGGGGCAATCGAGCCAGCCGGAGAAATATGATCGGTCGTGATCGAATCCCGGAACAGACCCAGCACGCGCGCGCCTTTGATGTCGCTCACGGATGGCACTTCCGGCGTCACTTCCTGGAAGAAGGGCGGATGCTGAATGTATGTCGATGTTTCGTCCCAATCGTACAGGTCGCCGCCGGAGACTTTGATCTCGCGCCACATCTCCGATCCGGTGAACACATCTGCGTATTTTCTCGCGATACATCGCAGATGTGACATTGGCGTCAATCGCCGACTGGATCTCTTGCGTGGTCGGCCAAATATCTTTCAGGTACACCGGTTGGCCATCCTTGTCCGTTCCAAGCGGCTCGTTGATCAGGTCGATGTCCACGGTGCCGGCCAGGGCGTAAGCCACCACCAGCGGCGGGGAAGCCAGGTAATTAGCCTTGACCAGCGGGTGGATGCGACCTTCGAAATTGCGGTTGCCTGAGAGCACTGCAGCCGCTACCAGATCGTTGCTGCTGACAGCTTTGGCTACCTCGCTAGGCAACGGGCCGGAGTTGCCGATACAGGTCGTGCAGCCGTAGGCAATCACGTTGAATCCCAGTTTGCTGAGCGGGTCGATCAATCCGGCCTGTGGTCAGGTATTCGGTCACCACGCGCGAGCCAGGCGCCAGCGAAGTCTTGACTTGTGGCGCAACGCTCAGTCCTTTTTCGACGGCCTTCTTGGCGACCAATCCTGCCGCCACCAGCACGGATGGGTTGCTGGTGTTGGTGCAGGATGTGATGGCGGCGATGACAACAGCGCCGTGCCCGATCTGGTAGGACCCGCCGTTAGTGCCGACCGTGCCCTTACGCGCCAACGCTTCGGGACTCAGCTCGAAGCCGCGTTCCTTTACAGGGGCTTTGCAGCGCGTTCTCGAAAGTATCCTTCATCTCGTCCAGGGGTACGCGGTCCTGCGGACGCTTGGGTCCGGCCAGGGACGGCACGACAGACCCCAGGTCCAGTTCGAGCGTGTCGGTGTATTCCGGCTCGATGTGTATTCTCATCGTGGAACAATCCCTGGGCGCGCAGATAGGCTTCCGTCCGCTCGATGACTTCTTCCGAGCGACCGGTGAAGCGCATGTAACGGATGGTTTCCTTATCGACCGGGAAGAAGCCCATGGTCGCGCCGTATTCGGGCGCCATGTTGCCGATGGTAGCGCGGTCAGGCAGGGACATGCTCTGCAGGCCGGGGCCGAAGAACTCGACGAACTTGCCGACCACGCCCTTGGCGCGCAGTATCTGCGTGACGGTCAACACCAGGTCGGTGGCGGTGACGCCTTCGGCCAGTTTGCCGTGCAGCTTGAAGCCGATCACATCCGGCAGCAGCATGTCCATCGGCTGGCCGAGGATGACCGCTTCGGCTTCGATGCCGCCCACGCCCCAGCCGACCACACCCAGGCCGTTGATCATGGTGGTGTGCGAGTCGGTGCCGACCAGGGTGTCGGGGAAAGCGTAGGTTTGGCCGTCTATCATCTTTGGTCACGACCACATTCGCCAGATATTCGAGATTGACCTGGTGCACGATACCGGTCATGGGCGGAACAACGCGGAAGTTGTCGAAGGCTTTCTGTCCCCATTTCAGGAACTCGTAGCGTTCGCGGTTGCGATGGAATTCCATTTCGGTGTTGCGCTGCAATGCTTCGGGCGTGGCGAAGAAATCGACCTGCACCGAATGGTCGATGACCAGATCCACCGGCACCACCGGATTGACCTTCTTGGGGTCGCCGCCCAGGCGGGCCACCGCCGAGCGCATGGCAGCCAGATCGACGACCGCGGGCACACCGGTAAAGTCTTGCATGACCACGCGGGCGGGCAGGAAGGGAATGCCGGGGCGTTTGCCCTGCGGCGTCCAGGCGGCGATGTTCTTGACATCATCCTGGGTGATCTCGCGCTCGTTACACTGACGCAGCGCCGCTTCGAGCACGACACGGATCGAAAACGGGAGCCGCTTGAGGTCGGTCAGACCCGCCTTTTCCAGCGCGTCCAGGCGATAATACGTGTAAGTTCCGTGATTGGTCTTCAGGGTATCACGGGCATTGAAAAAGTCTTGCATAATGGTCTCCTTCGGCATAGCCCCTCTCCTCTTAGGACGTGTGCCAAAGGGTAGAGGGGTTGGGGTGAGGTGGTCACCACAGAGACCAAAAAGACGCAAAGGTGCGCCTTTGTCATCCTTTCGGACTGTGTGGTGAAAACCTGATTTGTTCCAGGATATTTATTCTACCAAAATAGCAGGGCTTCCAGCAAGCGGGGATTGTGGGTATTAACCTTTTGCATACGGAGAATTATCCGAAATATCACTCCTAACACTTTTCAAAAAGAATTCGTTAGTCGAGCGCCGCGTAGGGATGTATCGAGACCAACAGGACATTTATAAAGGCTATTAATTTGTGGTCTCGATACGCCCTCGAAGAACATTCGGGGCACTCGACCACCAGCTTCATAGAATTGGATTAGAAAATAGTAAACAGAGGAACAACCATGGCACAAGAAATCGAAAGAAAATTTTTAGTAAAAGGGGATGCCTGGCGAACGGATAATGGGACGCTCATCCGTCAGGGATATTTGCATAACGAGATCGAAGGAACCGTGCGCGTCCGCACGAAAGGGGAGCGCGCCTACCTGACCATCAAAGGGGGAACAACCGGGATCACGCGCCTGGAATTCGAATACGAAATCCCGCTGGAAGAAGCCAACCAAATATTGGAAGAACTATGCCATAAGCCGCTGATCGAGAAAATACGGCATGAAATCAATCTTGGTGAATTCAAATGGGAAATCGATGAATTCCTGGAAGAGAATGCTGGCCTGGTTGTGGCCGAGATCGAACTGGAAGATGAAAACCAGGAATTCCCAAGGCCGGATTGGCTGGGAATAGAAGTTTCAAACGATTTCCGGTATCAAAATGCCAATCTGGTCAACAATCCGTATTCCAAATGGAAAAATTAAGTAATGGCAATTCAAGTCAGGGCTTTTATACCCACGGACAGCGAGTTTATTACCATACCGTATGTGTTTTCGGGAAACACTCATGCGCAAAGGGTGTACGATAAGCATGGTTTCCAGCAAGAGATAGTAAATATGCTAAAGTTATCGAACCGGATAGGTAAAAGGAAACTTCATGAATACTCTTACCCTTGAACTCGGCGCGAAAGCTTCGCGCACACAGACCATCACCGATGAGACCATCCAAGCCTTTGCCGATCTGACGGGCGATCACAACCCCCTCCATCTCGATGACAGCTATGCCGCCGGTACCCGCTTTGGACGGCGTATCGCTCACGGCATGCTTGCGGCCGGCTTGATTTCAGCGACGTTGGCCAACGATTTACCGGGACCGGGCACGGTCTATCTCAGCCAAAGCTTGCAATTCAAAGCGCCCGTTTATCCTGGCGATACCGTCACGGCAACGGTTGAAGTGAAAGCTTTACGACCCGACAAACCGCTGGTCACTCTCGCCACGACCTGTACCAAACAGGATGGTACGGTCGTATTAGAAGGTGAGGCTGTTGTGCTCTTCAACCAGAAATGACTGAAGAGTTATCATTACAAAAAATCAGCCCCGCTCAATGAGCGGGGCTGTCAATTATATTCCTAATTCCTTTTCCAGCTTTTCCACAAGCTCATTTCGTTCCCCCTCCGGCAAAAACGACGCGCTGGCCGCTGCCAATACTCGCTCCTTGAGCACATCAATCGGGATCCCCAGATCCTCGCGGGCCAACTTGAACTCATGGCTCAGGTCGATACGCGAGACGCTGGGATCATCGGTGTTGATGGTCACGTTCAGGTCGGCTTGCAACATACGCGGTAATGGATGATCGCTCAAAGCAGGCACCACCCCGGACTGGTAGTTGCTGGTCACACAGACTTCGAAGGCTGTGCCGCGCTCACGCGCCAGGGCAATCACATTTTCATCCTCCATGATGCGTACGCCATGACCGATGCGTTCCGCGCCAAGTTCATCGATGGCCTCACGTACGTTTTCCGCGCCGGCCCACTCCCCGGCATGAATGGTCAGGTGCAAACCGGCCTGTTTGGCTTCAGCAAAAATCGATGCAAAGGGCCTGGCAGAGAATTCGGCCTCGTTCCCGGCCAGGTCCATGCCGACGATGCCATACTCGATATGTTCCGCAGCCAGCCAGGCCACCTGTTCGGCCAGTTCCGTGCTTTCATGTCGATTGACCGAAACCAACAGCCGCACCTGGATGTCAAATTCTTCCGCCGCGGCCGCAGCACTGGTACAGACCCAGTCCATCACATCGTGTAAGGGGAAACGCTCGGCGCGGCTCAAAGCTACCGGCGTGAAGCGCAGTTCCATATATTTGACGCCGTCCCGGGCGGCATCTTCGACCGCTTCACGCGTCACCCGGTGGATGACGTCCGGCGATTTATAAAAAAGACGCAGCGTATTGAATTTGGCCAGGAAATTCTGGAAGGTGAGCGGATCTTCATCCTGCACCTGAACCATGCCACTTAAACGCAAAATGCTGGCCGGGACGGTGATGCCGTGCGCGTGTGCAACATCCAGCATCGTTTGCAGGCGTAGCGAACCCTCCAAATGGCGGTGTAATTCCACCTTGGGTAGCGATTTATACAGATTTAACGGGGTTGTGGTATCGCTCGGCAAAACCTAATGTCGCTTTCGCTTCTTTTTCTTTTTACCACTTTTTTCAGGTTGTACAACTGGCGACCCACCTGCAGGAACAGGAGCGGGGCTCTCGCCCGTATCGGTCAGGGTCAATTGGATACGGCGCGGCTGGTAAGCAAATACGCGGCTGATAACCAGCGAGCGGATGTCTGCCAGCAGGCCCTGGAACATCTGAGACGCCTGGGATTTGTATTCTACCAGCGGATCGCGCTGGGCGTAAGCTTCCAAGCCGATCGACACGCGCAGTGCTTCCACACGGGTCAGGTATTCAACCCATTGCTCAGTGATGGCCTGCAACAACAGTTGACGATGAACCTGGTTCAGAACCTGGCGACCGACCTTTTTCGCGAGCCTTCGCCTCGTCCTGCGCCTCGAGCTGCTCGCCGCGCTTCGAAAGTTCCCCCTGCCCCCAGGCCAGAAGTAACGCATCTTCGGCCTCGGCCAGATGTTCCAGCACATCTTCGATTACTTCATCCTCAGGGCTGTCCTGCATATAACTGGCTGTCAGGAAAACGTAACTGAAACGGGTAACAACCTGCTTCACCTGACGATGTGTCTTGGCATCAAAAGCAGTCCGAAAACCTTGCGAGAGCGACATTAGCAAGCGCAGTTTAGCATCATCGTTATCGGCTGGTTCACGCTGCAGAGATAGATCCAGATCGCGCAGGATTTGCCCGTTCTCGCCGACCAGACGTTCACGCTGCCTGCCCATGATCTCTTCGCTGGCCTCCAGGATCGTTGCAGCCAAATCTTCCCAGGTTGCGGTCTGGAGATCGCTTTTGTCGATCTCGAGCGATTCACTCAGACGGTTCTCTACCGCGCCGATGACACGCGTGGCGTACAATGCGGTCAATTGTGTGGCGAGCATATCCTTGACATCGTCTTCGAGTTCTTCCGGCTCATTGGCCAACATGCGCATCTGGTTGTTGGACAGTTTCAACGGCAAGCGGGCGATGCTTTGCAATTCTTCGGCCAATTCCTGGGGTTTGCGCTGTTCTTCTGAATCGCGCAGACCTTCGAAGAAGATGTCCATGGCATCGGAGCGTTCATCGATTTGCTGGTCGAGGTTATCAGCCGTGCGCTCGATCAGGGCTCGGATGGCGCGCAAGGTATGTCCCTGTTCCACCTCGATGGCGTCCGAGACCAGCTCCAGGGCGGCGGAGCGAATATCTTCGGATTCGCTGAGTTCATCCAGTAACAGACGCAGGCCAAAGCTGGGAAAGATGCGGTTGTCCCCATAGGCAAAGGGTGGCTGGATCTGTTCGAGCCAGGCCATCAGCTTCCAGGGGCCTTCTTCGTCAACCAGTCCGGTTGGCACGCGCGTCTCGATTTCGGTACTCAACATGTCGTGGATGTCTTCGCTCAGATCTTCCTTGACGAAGATACGGTCACGCTGGGAGTAGATACGCTCGCGCTGGCTGTTGAGCACGTCGTCATATTCGAGCAGGTGCTTGCGGACATCAAAGTTGGCGCCTTCCACACGACCCTGCGACTGCTCCACGATATTGCTGACGATGCGGCTCTCGAGCGGCAGGGAATCGTCCACGTGCAGGCGCTCCATCAGCCCGCTGACCTGTTGACCGGCGAATAGGCGCATCAGGTCATCTTCGAGCGAGAGGAAGAAACGCGACGAGCCGGGGTCGCCTTGACGGGCGGCGCGACCGCGCAACTGGTTGTCGATGCGGCGGGCTTCGTGACGTTCCGAGCCGATGACGTGCAATCCGCCCAACGCCTTGACGCGCTCCATGTCATCGAAGTATTGCAAAAAGTGTTTGATTTCGCCATCGTAGATGCCAAAGGCTTCGGGGTTCGCCTTGAGCAGGGCCTGACGGCGTTCTTCGAGCGGCATCTCGTACGGGTCTTCCACACCGACACGGCGCAGCACACGGTTGATCACCATGAATTCTTCTTCGGCCAGTTCGCCACCCAGCTTGATATCGACACCGCGACCAGCCATGTTGGTGGCGATGGTCACCGCGCCAAAAGCGCCAGCCCCGGCGATGATCTGGCTTTCCTCCGTATGCCTGCGCGCATTGAGCACGTTATGCGGTACCCCCGCCTTGAGCACAGACTTCAAGCGCTCGGCATCTTCCGGCCCAAGCTCCAAAATGTCCAGCACAGCCGGCAGGTTCTCATCATCTTCGGGGTTGATGCTGGTTACGCCAAAAGGCTGCGCGAACTTGCGCAACTGGCCAGGATTGATCTCATCCAACGACACGTTGAACGGAACGAACTCCTCGATCAAGCGCCCATCTTCGACGCGGTCGTTGGCCTTCAACCAGGCATGGCGGACGAACAGAATCTGCACCAACCTGCGGACCGGTTCCGCGCGCAGCCGATTAGACAGCATGTCCGAGGCCTCAACGGAGGTCGTGCCGACCAACATCGGTCTCCCCATAACATGATAGCGAACGATCTCTTTGACAATATTGCGCAGTTTGGCTTCTACCGTGCGGAAGATGACGTCGGGGTAATCCTTACGTTTCCACAACACCGGCTCAGCGTCCGGCGGATCATCAGAGTACAGGTAATAGGTGTATTGGTAGCCTTCCTCATCCTTGGCTTTATGCTCGATCAACTGCGCATCCCTGCCAAAGGCCTGGTATTCCAGGTTGGTCGGGATGGGGGTGACTTCCAATTCGTAGATCTTATTGAACTCTTCCGCTTCGGTCAGGGCGGTACCGGTCATGCCGGCCAGCTTCCTGTACATGCGGAAGTAGTTTTGGATGGTAATGGTCGCGTAGGTGACGTTTTCCGGCTCGACACGTACGCCTTCCTTGGCTTCAACAGCCTGGTGCAGGCCATCGCTCCAGCGGCGTCCCGGCATCAGGCGCCCGGTGAACTCGTCCACGATGACAACTTTCCCGGCCTGAACAAGGTAGTCCTTATTGCGTTTGAACAGGTACTGGGCGCGCAAAGCCTGCTCGAGATAGCCCAACAGGCGCGCTTGCTCGGGAGTCACATCTTCAGGCCGGTCGGGGTCCTGAAGCGGCTGGCCGAGCAATTGCTCGACGTGCGCGATGCCGATCTCGGTCAGGGCTACGTTGCGGTCCTTCTCGCTGGCCTCGTAGTCTTCCGGCTTGAGCTGCTTGACGAGTTGGGCCATCTTGCCGTACCACTCCAGATCACCGGAAGCAGGCCCGGAGATGATGAGCGGCGTGCGCGCTTCGTCCACCAGCACGTTGTCCACTTCGTCGATGATGGCGTAATGATGACCACGCTGCACGCGTGTTTCCAGGCTCATGGTCATGTTATCGCGCAAGTAGTCGAAACCGAACTCGGAGTTAGTGCCGTAGGTGATATCGGCGCGATAAGCCTGGGCACGATCCACCATACGAAGTTGGTGCTGGTCCTCGTGCGGCGACTCTTTTTCCAGGTCGACCAGGAAAGCCTTCTTGCCGTTCTCAGTTACAGCCGCCATTTGCAGCACGCCGATTGACAGGCCGAGGAAATCGTAGATGGGCGCCATCCAGCGCGCGTCACGGCGGGCCAGGTAATCGTTAACAGTAATGAGATGCACGCCACGCCCGCTGAGCGCGTTAAGATAGACTGGCAGCGTGGCGACCAACGTCTTGCCTTCGCCCGTGCGCATCTCAGCGATAGCGCTGCGATGCATGGTGATACCGCCAATCATCTGCACGTCATAATGACGCAAACCGATGGTACGTTTGGAGGCTTCACGCACAATCGCGTAGGCTTCGGGCAGGATCTCTTCTAAAATCTCTTGCTCGATCTCGAAGCGCTCATCATCCTCTTCGACACCATCTATGGCATCGGCCAATTGCGCACGGAACTCGTCCGTTTTGGCGCGCAGGGCCTCGTCGCTTAAAGCCTCGAACTGCGGCTCGAGATCATTGATAACCTCGACCAGTCCGCTTAATTTTTCGATTTCACGTTTATTGGGGTTGCCCCCGAAAAGTTTGACAAAGTTTTGCAGCATTTTAGACCTTTCGGGGAGGGATTATAACAGAGGGGTGTATGAGAAAGATAAGAAAAACCGGACAGGGAAACCCTGTCCGGTCCATTCATTCTCCAGGTTTGATTCTATGGTTTGCCAGACATCATGAGCCTGACAGGATGCTCGACGTTATTTCACAGGGAGGAGCGGGCACTGGAAGTAATTGCCGGTTTCTACGATGGTGACATCCAAAGTTTGTAACTGGGCATAAGAAGTAACCAGTTCTGGATCCCCGTTAAATGTGACGGAATATTCGATCCAGCGGCCGCCGTTGTAAGCCGGGTTCCCTGGCGCAGCCTCGGCCACCGCAAGCTGCCCTGCAACACCGTTCGTGAATTTGTACAGCCCATCGAACGATTGCCGGTTGTTATCATTGGGAGCGGGCAGATCACCGTTTCCCTTCGTGCCCCAGGCGACGCCATCGGCATAAATGGCCTGGCCAAAGTTAGGGCCAGCGGCGAAGGCTGGTATAACGGTGATGATGAGTAGGGTCAGGACAAGGGTTATTGCTAACATTTTCTTTTTCATTAGTTGTTCTCCATTTCACTAAAGGCGAATTCAATATTTAAGATCAATAAAGCTCCTTGCGATAAGCACCTCCTTCTCCGTTTGATACATTCAGTGTACAGAAAAAGGATTGCGAAACGCTTCAGAAGTTCTTATGAAAGTCTTACAAGAGTATGAACAAAAAAGCCGCGGAGGTTATCCGCGGCTCGTTCTTGAGGTGGAACACTAAGGAAAACTAGTATTTCAACAACGCTTCCAACACTTTGTTCAATTCTGGAAACTCTTCCGCCCCCTTGAAATGTTCGAGGCGATGGTAAACCTCACCTGCCGCAGCATGGAACCCGCCCGGCAGGCCGGCGGATTCGAACGTGCTGGCGATCTCGTCCATCTCCCCGGCAAAGCGCCAGGCCTTGGCTGTCACGCGTCTGGCGCGACGTTCGGCCTGCTGGCTGAACCCAAACTCGTCCCGTTCCCACTGCGCCGATAGCTCCGTACGCACGCCGGACAATTCGGCCAACGCCAAGATAGCGGACAGCAAGGCAGTGGTGCCTTTGGTATAAGCCGCGTAGCACATCTTCAGTGCGGATGCCTTACCAATCTCATCGCCAATAATGCTGACTTCCAGCGGACCCGCCGAAAAGCAATCTGCGATTCTCGGAGCATCCTCTCCCGAAAGGTACAGCCAGGTTTCACCGGGAGTCCAGGCCGGGCCGCCGATAATGCCGCCGTCCACGAAGGGAATACCTGCCTTCAACAGCATTTCACTGATGTGTTTTGCTTTTTGTGGCGAGATGGCGTTGGCGTCCAGGTAGAGCCCCTTGAAGCCATGCGCAATGACTTGCGAGGCCACCTCTTCGGCGGCGTGCGGCGGGCAGACGCTGATAATGAGCGAGCATTCCACACATAACGCAGACAGCGTGCCCAGGTCGCGCAGGTTGTGTTCCGCGGCACGCGCCCGGGTCGCGTCACTACGCCCCTCGGAGGCGTAGCAGACCTGATGTCCAGAATGAAGCGCGGAAGCCGCGATGGAGATACCCATTGCGCCGGGGTGCAAGACACCGATGGTTTCAGGATGCATCGTTTTTCTCCTTTTCAAGCACTTCTAAAACAACAAAGATTTTAAGTCTTTCCCATCCATCTTTCCCAAATGTTTGAATACGAGGTCCGCCTTTGCCAATTGGTCTGCAGGATTTGTGGTTGTCACAGCGACACATTTCATCCCCGCCCGTTTTGCACCCTCGACCCCTGCAATGGCATCTTCGATGACAATGCAAGCATTCGGGGTAACCAGGAGAGCATCGGCTGCCTTGAGATATACATCGGGATTGGGTTTTCCAAGCAGATCGAAGCCCGAGACAATTTCATCGAAATACTCCCTGATCTTCAGTTCATCGACCAGGAACTCGATATTCTCAGGTGGCGCGGAAGAGGTAATCGCCTGTTTGAACTCCCAAGCCCGGAATTGTTCTAACCAGACTGAGACCCCGGGCAGCAACTCCACTTTCCCCTTCGCCAGTTCGCGAAAAAGGGATTCCTTTTTATGGCTGATTTGAGAAACTTCTTCTGGACTTGGCTTTCTTCCAGTGATTTGTTCCAAAATCCCGGCATTGTTCATACCAAACGTTTTCCTGAAGTCTTCTTCGTCAAAAGGCACATTTTAATTCTTCAAACGTTTCTTTCCAGGATTGGTAATGGAAAGCGCCCGTATCGACCAGGACACCGTCCATATCCCATAACACAGCATGGTTCCGGTTGAGTTCATTCATTCTCGTTTATTGACCTCCATATTTAATTAAGTGTTGCTCATTGGAAGTTTATTATATTTCCAGACTCTATCTTAAAACAACCGAATTTTTAAGAGTGCCATAATTAAATAATGAAACAGGCGTGCTATAATGCGAACAAGCCCCATGTCATTCGCACACCTGCACGTCCACACCGAATATTCGCTGCTTGATGGCTTTTCGAACATCAAGAAGCTGATGAAACGCGTCAAGGAATTGGACATGCCTGCCGTGGCCATCACCGATCACGGCACGATGTTCGGGGTAATCGACTTTTACAATGCAGCCACGGCGGCGGGGGTCAAGCCAATCATCGGCATGGAAGCTTACATGGCAGCACGCGGCATGCAAGACCGCGACTCCAAACTCGACCGCTCGTCCTACCATCTGCTGCTGCTGGCCGAGAACGAGACCGGCTACAAGAACCTGCTCAAGATCGCTTCGGCGGCGCAACTGGACGGCTTTTACTACTACCCGCGCATCGATCATGACTTTCTGGCTGCTCACTCCGATGGACTGATCTGTACCAGCGGATGCATGTCTGCCGAGATCCCGCGCGCGTTGCTCAAGGAAAACCCCGAAGAAGCCGTACGACGCATGAACTGGTACTACGATGTCTTCGGGAAAGACCGTTTCTTTGTTGAACTCCAGCATCACAACATCAAAGAGATCACCGAGTTAAATCGCAAACTGGTTGAGTTGGGTGCGCGTTATGAAGCCAAATACGTGGCTACCAACGACGTGCATTACATCAACCAGACCGATTCAAAACTACAGGACATCCTGCTCGCCATCCAGACCAACTCACTGCTGACCGACAAAGACCGCATGAGCATGACGGATGACTCGTACTACCTGCGCACCGCCCAGGAAATGCAGCAGTTGTTCGCCGAAGTGCCCGAGTCGCTCAGCAACACCCTGCTGATCGCCGAGCGCTGCAATGTCGACCTTTCATTCAAGGGCTATCACCTGCCCGATTTCGACGTGCCCGAAGGCTACACCGCCCAGACCTACTTGCGCCACCTGTGCGAAGAAGGCGCGCGCCGCCGCTACGGGGAGCAGGCCACCAGTCAGGCGGTCCGCGAGCGGCTGGATTACGAGTTGGGCATCATCCATACGATGGGCTTCGATGCCTACTTCCTGATCGTGTGGGACCTGTGCATTTACGCAGCGGCCCACAACATCTGGTACAACGCGCGCGGTTCGGCAGCCGGCTCTATCGTAGCCTACACGCTGGACATCACGCGCGTAGACCCGCTTGAGCATGATCTCATTTTCGAACGCTTCCTCAACCCCGGCCGCATCAGCATGCCCGATATCGACCTGGACTTCCGCGACGACCGCCGCGCCGAGATGATGGAATACTGCGCCCAAAAATACGGCGCAGACAAGGTGGCCTCGATCATCACCTTCGGCACCATGGGCGCCAAAGCCGCCCTGCGCGACGTGGGCCGCGTGATGGACATCCCGCTTCCACAGGTAGACCGCATCGCAAAAATGGTGCCATTTGTGTCTGGCAGAACGGTCAGCATCGAAAGAGATGCGATGGAAATCGCTGACTTCAAACAGGCCTACAATTCAGACCCGCAAATCAAACAGTTGATCGATACTGCCATGGGTATGGAAGGCACAGTCCGCAACGCCGGGACGCATGCCGCAGGCGTGGTCATTGCCGACAGGCCGCTGACAGAGTACCTGCCCCTGCACCGTCCGACCAGCAACTCCGAAGAGACGCCCATCAAATCGGTCACGCAGTTCGAGATGGGCATCCTTGATTCGCTCGGCATGCTAAAAGTGGATTTCCTCGGTCTGGCCACGCTCTCCACTATGGCGCGTGCCTGCGACCTGATCAAGGAACGTCATGATATCGAGTTCAATCTCGATAACATTCCGCTTGATGATCCTAAGGCCTTTGAACTGCTCGGTAACGGCCAGACGGCGGGCGTCTTCCAGGTGGAAGGCGGCGGGATGACGCGCTGGCTGGTGCAGATGAAGCCACAGAACCTGGATAACGTCATCGCGATGGTGGCGCTCTACCGGCCCGGCCCGATGCAGTTCATCCCCGATTACATCGCTCGCATGCACGGCGAAGCGGAAGTGGAATACCGTCACGAAGCGCTGCGCCCCATTTTCGAAGATACCTACGGCATCCCGGTTTATCAGGAACAACTGATGAACGCTGCCGTGCAACTGGCAGGCTACACCCAGTCCGAAGCGGATGACCTGCGCAAGGCCATCTCAAAGAAGATCGCTGAGAAGATCAAGAAGCATCGCGACAAATTCATCAAAGGCGCCAGCGAGAGAGACATTCCAAAAGAGACCGCCGAGTTGATCTTCACCGATTGGGAAGAGTTTGCCCGCTACGGTTTCAACAAATCTCATGCGGCAGATTACGGCGTCATCGCCGTGCAGACCGCTTACCTGAAAGCGTATTATCCCGCCGAGTATATGACCGCGTTGCTGACGGTCACGCGCAACGATACCGCCAAAGTGGCGCTCTACGTGGCGGATGCCCGGGGCATGGGCATCCCCGTTCTACAGCCAGATATCAACTCATCCGAGTGGGACTTTACGATTGAAAACGGCGGCAATAAAGAGACCTCTATCCGCTTTGGCTTCAGCGCGGTCAAGAATGTGGGAGAAGCCCCGGTCAACTTGATTCTGGAAGCGCGCAAGGACCAGCCTTTCAAAGATCTGAACGACTTCTCCCGTCGCGCGGATTTGCGTGCTGTTGGCAAACGCGCATTGGAATGCCTGATCAAGGTTGGCGCGCTGGATGGGTTTGGCAATCGCGCTGCGCTGTTGGCTTCGCTCGACCGTATCGTGGCCGTCAGCAACTCGCATTTCCAGGCTGTCAGAGCCGGGCAAATGTCGCTCTTCGGCGCAGAAACCGGCGTCACTGAGAGCATTATCCTGCCCGAAGTCAACGACGTGGACACGCGCGAGATGCTCAACTGGGAGCGCGAACTGATCGGGCTGTACATCTCCGACCACCCACTCTCGGCCTACCAAAAGCAGCTTTCCCAAATCGTCAGTTACTTCTCCGGTCAATTGCCCGAAGCTGCGCACGAAGAGAAAGTACGCGTGGCAGGGCTGATCGCCAGCATCCGTCCCTACCAGACCAAGGCCGGCAAACCGATGGGCTTCGTCACCATCGAAGACATTCAGGGCGTCATCGACCTGGTCATGTTCCCGCGCACCTGGAAGCAATATTCCGATCTGCTGGTTGTCGGGCAGATTATCATCGTTGAAGGCAAGGTGGACGCCAACAGCAGCCCGCCTAAGATTCTGGTAGACAGTGTGCGGACAGATTTTGAGATGAAAGTTTCCGTGGATGCGGACAAAGCGAACTTTGAGATGCCCCCGCTGCCTCTCTCCGACCCGAAGCCTGGTCGTCCATCTGTAAAGCCAACCATACCGCCTCCTAACCGGACCCCGGAAACTGCCTCCGTTATTTCAGCGCCGCCCCAGAAACAAACCGTTCCGCAGTCGGTGGGGCGTGACGGCATTCCGCCCTACAGTGTGACCGAACCCGCCCCGGCTTATATCGCCGAACCCGAGTGGGACGATGAAACCCTCCCGCCCCCGCCGGATGCCTTCCCGCCTGGCTGGGACGATGCCTGGCAACCCGATTTCGAAGCCGCGCAAATCGCCTCCCGGCCGGAACCCAAGTTCAAGAAGAACGAACCAGTCTCCCTGCCGCCGGAAGTCATCCCCGCCCCGAGGCCCGAACCAGAAGCCGGGGAACCGTCTACGCCTGAGAAAACGGAAGCAACCCCGGAGCCCGGTCTTGAAGCGAGGCAGGGAATGGTTGTGCAGGCGGTCGAAGCGCCTGTCCGTCCGGTCGCCAAACTGCCATCCTTATATGCCCCTGCCGCGCAAACAGATGACCGCTCACATCCGCCGCAACAGATCACTGTCCTGCTGCGCCCGACCGGTGACCGGGAGCGCGACAAGCGCCGTATCAAAATGCTATACGGCACGTTGATTTCGTTCCACGGGCGCGATAAGTTCAGTTTTCAAATTTTCGAAAGCGGAAAGGGGCACCTGATCGATTTCCCCAACGATACGACGCGGGTCTGCCCGGAAGTGCTGGCGAGGCTGAAAAAGTTGATGGGGGAGGAAAGCTGGCGGATCGAGGAGATTACGTTTCAATAACGCGCACGGCATCACACCGTTCGCAATCATCTCGCTGGCAGAGCAAAGCCAGCGGGTCTTTTTTAATTCGAGATTCCACGGCCTGCAATAAGGGACGAAGTGGAATGGCCTCGATAAAACTGTCACCAATCTCCACCCGGTGCGAGAACTGTTCGACATCAGGCCGGATTTCTTCGAACCCATCCGAACAGCCGGGAAAGCCGGGGCATTCGATGATGCGATTTTTCGTAAACGCCCAGCGCACGAATTGATGCCGCCCGACCAGTTTTTCGGCATAGTGAATACTGGTGTTGACAGTATGATCCACGCCTAACAGCAATACCCAGCCATCGTGGTCAGCCAGCCATCCGATTGGCGCAAACGGGTTGTAGACCGTCTGGATGGACAAGGCATCGTTTACGTTGATGCCTGCAAACGAAAGGATCGGATGCGCGGTACGCATCGCGCCGGGAGAATGACGCAGCGTTTCTGACAGTGTTCCGATCAACGGGTCAACGGGCTTATCGTAGTGAAACGGTTCAGCCATGCGGTTCAAGTCACGCTGCATGCCATACGCCAGGCCGTTGTTCGGCGGCCCGACTTCGGGGATGATCATGGTCTTGTAAGTGAAGGTCGGCAGCACCAACCCGCTGACAAAAGCCAGTAACGCATTCAAAACCGTCTCTGCACCGCCCTGGATCTTCCCAAAGGATCTCAGAGAGGCATGCGCAATGGCGGGTTTATTTTCCAATTCCAGGCTTTCAAGCGCGGATGTGAAATCTTCAATAGCGAGCATAGTCTATGCTTTCATGAATTCTTGTAACGGATACCATATAACCACAAAGTCTCGAAGACACGGAGACACAAATTTATTTTTTTAGTGCCATCGTGTCTTTGTGCCTTGGTGGTTAAAATCCTTATTTGCCTTGCCACTCCGGCTTGCGCTTTTCGACAAAAGCCTGCATGCCTTCTTTCTGATCCTCCGTCGAGAACAAGCCATAGAACAGGTTCTGCTCGTAAGCCAATCCATCTGTCAGTGAACCTTCAAATATTCTGTTGACCGCTTCCTTGCCTGCACGGACCGCCAATGGCGCACGCTCCGGCAATCTCTTCAGCCAGCGATAGAGCTTCATCCAGGAAGCTTTCCACCGGCACCACACGATTGACCAGCCCGAACTGCAGCGCCTCCTGTGCGGACAAGGTGCGGTTGTTGAGTACCATTTCCATCGCAACCGCTTTGCCAACCGCCAGAGTCAGACGCTGGGTGCCACCGGCACCGGGGATGACACCGATGGTGATTTCAGGCTGTCCGAATTTGGCCTTTTCGGAGGCCACGATCATGTCGCAGGCCATTGCCAGTTCACAGCCCCCGCCCAGGGCCCAGCCCGAAACCGCCGCGATGACCGGCTTCCTGATCTTGCGAATGCGGTCGAACGAGCCGATGAAGGGGTTCTGGCGCATTTCTTCTTCTGTCGCTTGCGGCCATGAACTTGATATCGGCTCCGGCGGCAAAAACCTTTTCACTGCCAGCCACAACCATTGCGCCGACATTTTCATCAGCGTCGAAAGCCTCCAGCGCATCCATCAACTCGCTGACAAGAGTCGGGTTGAGCGCGTTCATGGCTTCGGGACGGTTGAGCGTGACCAGGCCAACGTGTCCGCGGGTTTCGGTCAATATGGTTGTGAAAGACATGTGGGGCTCCTTGCAAATAACTTCTTGAGGGTGGCGTTAATTATACGTGAGAATTTTCTGTGATTCCCTTTTTTGAACCGCCGAGTTCACGAAAACCGCAGTTTCTTTTCAAATCTCTACAAACTTTTGTTAGCATTGTGTTAACTTTTTGGAGCTATTCTTGACAAGAGTATTCTAAATAGTATAATTTTGAATAGTCAAATCTGACTAATGTATTTATGGACAGAAAACTTCTTTTACTCGGTTTGCTCCGCCGTCAGGAGATGCATGGATACCAGTTGCATGAGTTCATCGACCGCAACCTGGCGCTGTGCACCGACCTGAAAAAACCAACTGCCTATTACCTGCTCGATAAAATGGCCGCCGATGGCTGGCTGATCACCGAAACCGAGCAGGAAGGCAACCGTCCGCCGCGCCGCATCTACCGGCTGACCCCTGACGGGGAAGTTGCTTTCCAGCGTTTGCTGCGCGAGAACCTGGCGCAATATTCGCCGGTCAATTTTCCCGGCGATGTGGGGCTGGCATTCCTGGAATGGCTCGACACCGCTGAAGCCCTGGAATTGCTTACCCAACAACTGCACGAGTTGGAAGCGCGCATGCTGGAAATTCAAAACGTGCCTGTCCACCAGGGCAGCCTGCAACTGGTCTTTTCACACCAGATTCGCCATCTACAGGCAGAACTGGACTGGCTCGCAGAAGTCATTGCGGGGCTTGAACAGAAACAAACTTCATAATCAATTCACTCAAGGAGTATTAAATGGGATTTCTTCTTATGATCCACTCTATCGTACGCTGGCTGATCGTTCTTGTTGGCGTGGTGGCACTCGTCAAATTCGCCATTGGCCTGGCGCAAAAAAGCGCGTTCGGCAAAATGGACCGTGGCCTTTCCTCCGGCTTTAGCGGCCTGATGGACTTGCAGGTGACGCTGGGTCTGCTATATTTCCTGATCACCGGCTTTGGCGGCGTGGGATTCCCTGCATTCCGCATCGAACATGCAGTGACAATGCTTATCGCAGCCGGGGTTGCGCACTCGCCTGCCATGTTCAAGAAAGCTACCAACAAATATGCGGTTGCATTGGGAGCTATCGCTGGGACGCTGGTACTGGTCTACATCGGGGTGTCGTTCCTGCCCGGTGGCTGGAGCAGGTAAAGGGTCCGGAGAGAAGCGTATATGACCACTCAAGAAAACACCACTGAAAAACTAGACTTCAAACGCATCCTGCCCATCCTGGTCATCGTCCTGGTGGATCTGATGGGGCTCTCGATCATCATCCCGCTGCTGCCGTTATATGCGGCGCGTTTCGGCGCATCCCCGCTGACCATCGGCATTTTACAGGCATCCTACCCGTTCATGCAGTTCATCGGCGCGCCCGTGCTGGGCAGGCTGTCGGACCGCTTCGGGCGCAAACCGATCCTGATCATCAGCCAGATGGGCACCTTCCTGGGATTTATCCTGCTAGGTTTTGCCAACACGCTGCCGCTGCTGTTCATCTCGCGCATCATCGATGGGCTATCCGGCGCAAACATCTCGACCGCGCAGGCCGCCATCAGCGACAGTACTACCGAAAAGACGCGCACACAGGGATTAGGGCTGATCGGCGCGGCTTTTGGGGTCGGCTTCATCCTGGGGCCGATTGTGGCCTTCATTGTACTGGCCGTTTCGAACCAGAACTATCAAGCGGTAGCTTTCACTGCGGCGGCATTCTCGCTGCTCTCCATTCTGCTGACTACCTTCTGGTTTCATGAAACGTTGGAAAAAGACGTTGAGGGTAGCGCCTCCCGCCGCAAGTCTTTTACACTGTCCGCCATGTGGGAAGCACTCAACCGCCAGACGATTGGTTTCCTGCTGATCCTGATGTTCTTCTACCAGATCGCTTTCGGCGGCTACGAACAACTGTTTTCGCTCTTCACGCTCAATCGCCTGGGCATGGACGCACGCGATACGTCCGGGCTGTTCGTGCTGGCCGGGTTGTTCATCGTGGTGGTACAGGGCGGATTTGTGGGTCGCTGGAGCAAGAAATACGGCGACCGCTGGCTGGTGCTACTGGGGCTTTCGACGCTGGCCATCGGCCTGATTCTGACCTCGCTGACGCCCAGCGTGCCGGTCCCCTGGTATAACAAAGCCAGCGTGGAAGCCAGCATCGCCGGGAGCAACAGCGCCTCCAGTTTGCAAAATATCCATGTGGCGCTGCCTTCCGATAACCATAATGGTTGGCTGGGCGGCATCTGGCTGCTGATCGCCAGTTTCCCGGCGGCGCTGGGCGGCGGCGTGTTGATGCCCGCCATCAACAGCCTGATCACCAAGGCCGCTAACAAGAATGAAGTAGGCGGCATGTTGGGAGTTTCTTCGGCCTTTTACAGCGCGGCCAATGCCATTGCGCCGCTCTTTTACGGCTCACTGTTCCAGTGGCTCGGTTCCACAGCGCCTTTCCTGCTGGGCGGGCTGATCCTGGCAACCCTGTGGATATTTGCGCCCAGGATTGTCGCACAAAAACAGGCCAAACCAGCAGAAACCCAATAAGGTTCAACAGACGGAGGCGCGAGTCTCCGTCTGATTTTTGTAACGTGATTTCGCGAAGACTTCAGATAAACTCAGCTGCGCTGGGCGGCATGGTTGGACCGGTTTTGTTTGCCAGTGTGGTCACCATGCTAACCATCGTGCAGTACGATTTTATGCGGGGCCTGGGCTGGGACCCGATCCATGCGCCCACCTTCGACTGGCCCAGCGGATTGTCACTGGGGCCATATGGTATCTGGATGACGCTGACGTTCATTCTCAGCGGACTACTCATGGCAACCTTTGCCCTGGCCCTGCGGACCGCATTAGATGAAGGAACAGCGCCTCGAATCGGGACCCTGGGCCTGCTCCTGGCTGGCTGCGCTCTCGCGGGCCTGGCCTTCACCACTGACCCAACCATCCGGTCCACGCCCGCCACCTGGCACGGACGCCTGCACGATCTGTCCTTTGTGCTGCTTGGCGTTTTTATGCTGGTGTCTATGCTCGGGCTGGGAAGAGCGTTTCAAAATGATGCACGTTGGCGCGGTTTTGGCACGTACACATTCGTTACTGCGGCGTGCGCAATCCCGTCTTTTGCGCTTAAGGGCATTGCGTTCTATCTCTTCCTGGCGGCGATTTTGACATGGAGTGTTGTCATTGCGATAAAATTGCTCCGCTTTTCAAATCCAAGGAATGATTCACGGAGGAAACATGGTTCGACTGGTTCCCATGAATGAGGATGAGCTCGAGGTGTATCTGGAAAAAGCCATCCCGGAGTATGCGGCTGATAAGGCGGGGGCAGGCGATTGGTCCGAGGATGAAGCGCTGGAGCGTTCGCGCAAGTCATATAATGAGCTTTTGCCGCAGGGTGTCAAAACCGAGAACAATTACCTGTTCCGCATCCAAATCGTGGAAACAGGAGAGAAGATTGGCATCCTGTGGATGAAGCATGAAGCGCCACGTCCATACGGTTTTATTTACGATTTTGCCATAGATGAATCAAAGCGCGGTAAAGGGTATGGGCGTCAGGCCATGCTAGCTCTGGATGATATCGCCAAAGAGTTGGGAATTGAAGCGCTGGCGCTGCATGTCTTTGCGAAAAATGCAGTCGCAAAAGGGTTATACGAGAGCCTGGGATATGAAGTGACCAGCCAGAATATGACTAAACGTTTAAAGGATTGACAGAAGTATCTCCAGTATTGGATGATAACAAACTACACAGCCCCGTGATAAGCACGGGGCTGTGTAGTTTGTATATTCAAACGAGGTTGTTAAGACGGATAAATTTGACCAGAGATACGGGCTCGCCGAAAAATAGTCCTAAAGACGCACCATCATCACTTATTTTTATTGTCTCATTACCGCTTCTTCACATATTCTTTACATAGTAGCACTATAGTTGGAACATCAACGGCATACTGGTCACAAGCCATATGTCGAAAAAAGGAGAAATAAAAATGAAACGCAACATTGTATTAGCCCTTGTGGCTGCACTGACCATCTCGCTGGTTGCTACCGGCGCAGCATTCGCCCAGGGATACGGTCCCGGCGGGAACGGCGCCAACACTGGCACAAGCATCAACATGGAAGTAACCCTCAGCAACTATATGCCTGCCGCTATGGCAGACGTGCTCGGCCTGAGCGTGGACGATGTCAACGCCCGGCTGGCTTCAGGCGAGACCTTCTATACCATCGCACTGTCGCTGGGTTACACCACTGACCAGCTCTCCGCGCTGATGACCAGCGTCCGCACCGAGGCGATTAATCTGGCGATAGCTGACGGCGTGGTGACAGCAGATCAGGCCACTTTCCTGCTCAATAGTCAGTATGGCGGCAACGCACGCGGTAATGGTGCTGGTACCGCCAGCATGAACAGCGCTGGCAATGGCACGGGCACAGGCATCGGCACAGGCATCTGTGATGGTACCTGCATCCCGCAAAACCTAAGCTCGACAACGGGCGGTTCCATGCGCCGCGCGGGTGGTCGTCACTAAAAAGATTATGCTGATTTAGATAAAGTAAGAGACTCCGTATGGGGTCTCTTACTTTTTAATTTGGGGTGCTATACTTTGTGTAGGAAACAGTATCCAAAGCCGTTGCATCAACGATATAGTCAGACGAGGGCAAAAGGCTTCCCAATGCACGTGGAGAAAAAGTCGAAGAATTGATTCTGAAGCTCAACTGATAAGCTTATCGAAAGCTATCGGACAGGAATAGTTAATGGACATTCAAAACATTCCCTTTGGTGTGACAAACTGGTCACAAATCGCTCCTACGGAACATAAAGGCGAAACAGGTGTGGCTATCTGGCGCACGCAGCAATTTGGCGCCATTCGCGTGCGCATGGTGGAATACAGTCCCGGTTACCTGGCCGATCACTGGTGTAAAAAGGGCCACATCCTATTGTGCCTCGAAGGCGAACTGCACACCGAACTTGCCGATGGCAGGAAATTCGTCCTGACTCCCGGCATCAGTTATCAGGTGGCGGACGAAGGCGAACCGCATCGCTCTCACACCCCAACCGGCGCAAAGCTCTTCATCGTTGACTGATGCGATGAGATTCGTCAAGTACCATGCGCTGGGGAATGACTATCTGGTCATTCCTCCGATCGATTCGGAGAATGAACTCAGTCAGGAACGGATAAAGCGTATCTGCCACCGCAACTATGGCGTCGGTGCGGACGGCATCCTGCTCGGCCCGCTCGTCAGCGAGACCTGTGACTTCAGGCTGCGCATCTTCAACCCCGATGGCAGCGAAGCCGAAAAGAGCGGGAATGGATTGCGCATCTTCTCCCGTTTCTTGTGGGATGAGGGTCTGGTCCAACAGAAGCCGTTCACGGTTGAGACACTGGGGGGCGTGGTCACCTGTCAGGTAAGCGCGAATGGCAAGATCGTGACCGTCGAGATGGGAGAAGTCAGTTTTAACGGAAGCAAATTTCCGGTCCGGGGTGGTGCGCGGGAGATCCTGCGCAAGTACATGAAAATCGATGATCGTGAATTCGAGTACTATGAGGCGAATGTCGGCAATCCACATTGCATTGTGCTGTGTGACGAACCAACGCCCGAGCTTGCCAGGCGTTATGGGCCACTGATCGAGAATGATGCGCGCTTCCCCAACCGGACAAATGTCCAGTTTATGGGCGTGCTCGACCGGGGCAATATCTGCATCGAGATTTGGGAGCGTGGCGCAGGCTATACGCTGGCGTCCGGAAGCAGCAGCACCGCAGCCGCCGCAGTGGCCCACAGACTGGGATTATGTGATGCCAACATAACTGTCCACATGCCCGGAGGAGAGATTAAAATCAGCATATCCCCGGATTTCTCTGCCACCATGCAAGGGCCTGTGACCCGGATTTGCAGCGGTAGTATAGATCGTGAGATGTTTGAAAGTTAAATTTAAAAAAGCGGACAGGACAAAGACACCCGTCCGCGCTATATATAAGATCGATACTGTTCAAAAGAAAGGAAATCAAATGGAATACCGAGAACTTGGACGCACCGGCTGGAAAGTCTCTACCGTCAGTTTTGGCAGTTGGGCCATCGGGGGGACCTGGGGTACTGTCAATGACAAAGAATCCCTGGCAGCGCTACATGCTGCCCTGGAACGTGGTGTGAACTTCTTTGATACCGCGGATGTCTATGGCGATGGGCGCAGCGAACGCCTGTTAGCACAACTACGCCGTGAGAGCAAAGAGAGCTTCCACATTGCTACCAAAGCCGGCCGCAGGTTGGACCCCCACGTAGCCGAAGGTTACAACCGTAAGAATCTGACCGCATTCGTTGAGCGCAGCCTGAAGAACCTGGAGACAGATGCGCTTGACCTGTTGCAGTTGCATTGTCCGCCCACAGAAGTGTATTACATGCCAGAAGTGTTCGGCGTACTCGATGACTTGAAGCAAGCCGGGAAACTTCAGCATTATGGCGTGAGCGTAGAAAAAGTCGAAGAGGCTCTAAAGGCCATCGAATACCCGAACGTACAAACGGTTCAAATCATTTTCAACATCTTCCGGCAACGCCCGAAGGATCTGTTCTTTGCTGAGGCGCAACGCCGAAAAGTCGGCATCCTGGCACGCGTCCCCTTATCATCCGGGATGCTGACGGGCAAGTTCACCAAAGACAGCCGCTTTGAAAAGGATGATCACCGTGCCTTCAACCGCGAAGGCGAAGCCTTCGATCGCGGTGAAACCTTCTCCGGCCTGGATTATGATATTGGTCTGCAAGCAGTTGATGAGTTGCGCCCACTGGTACCCTCGGGGATGAGCATGACACAAATGGCTTTACGCTGGATCCTGATGTTCCCCGCCGTGACGTGTGCCATCCCGGGCGGGAAACGCATCGATCAGGTAACCGAGAATGTAGAGGCGGCTGATTTCCCGCCATTTTCCGATGAGACCATGTCAGCCATCGAGACGATCTACAACCAAAAAGTACGGCCACAGGTGCATCACTACTGGTAATCCCCGTAATCTGTCATTTAACTACAACAGCCCTGCAAAAGCGCAGGGCTGTTGTAGTTTCAATATCCAACTTCTATGCATCCAGCAATACGTCCGCCAACTCAGATGTATTCTTTAAAATCAAATCAGCTCCCTGGCGCTCAAGCTCGGCCCGTTCGCCGAAGCCACACAACACACCTACTGTCTGCGCACCGGCAGCTTTCCCGGCGCGGATATCAACGGTGGTGTCGCCGATCATCAGGCACGCTTCCGGGGCGACGTTCATCTTGTCTAGCGGCGTACAGGATCGGGTCAGGGAAAGGCTTGGTATGCTCGGCCGTGATGGCCGTCACGATTTCCTGAAAATATCCGGTCAATTCGAATTGATCGAGAAAAGCACGCGTGGACGTTTCATCGCGGGCGCTGACAACCGCCATCGGATACTGGCCATGCAAGCGCTCCAGCATCTCCTTGATGCCAGGCACCATCATGAAATGTTTCATCGGGCGCGGACGGTGACGGTTCAGCCACTCCCACAATCCCAGCAATTCATCATCCAGACCGATGATGTCAGGCAAGCCAAGCAGGGCATTACCAGGCGATTCCATCCACATAACAAAACGACGGGCGGCGCGTTGTGGGTCATGGAAGAGAAAGCGTGGCAAATAGCGGGCGACCTTTTTCACGTACATATCGTCAGTGTCGCTCAGGGTGCCGTCTACGTCAAAACACAGGGCGTGGATGCGTGACAAATCAAGGGACATAAAGTTAATTGTAAACCATACATTGCCTTATAAAAAGACAGCACGCTGTGCTATACTTCCGTTTTGGATTATCTCCGCTTCAAATTCTGAACCCAAAATCTGCTGAGGCTTATTTGCACTGATCTCGCCATTCAGGCGTTTAACAATTAAAAAATGAACAAGCACGTGGTATCATTTAATTGCAGCATATGAATTCAATACTCTTTAAGGTAAAACAATATCTATGATGATGGACGCATCTCAGGGGAAACCATTGTTAGGAGAAGACCGCACCCGGGCCCTACTCGAGCTGCTCTATCACGTCAGCCGTGAGGTAGCCACCGCGCTGGACCTGCGAACAGTGCTGCAACGTGTGCTGTTCGAAGCCACGCAAAACATAGGTGGGCAACGTGGCAGTATCGTAGTACTTGACGATAATGGCAAGCCCATCGATTTAACCATCGTGTATGGCAAGACTTTTCACCAGGATACAACCCAGCAATTGCGTGATACGGTTGAACACGGGCTGGCCGGATGGGTGGTACGCAACCGAAAACCTGCTCTGATTCTCGATACCAGCCTGGATGATCGCTGGCTACGCCGTCCCGATGACGCTATCGATAGAACAGGCCCCAAATCAGCTATATGTGTGCCTTTGCTGGCACGTGAAAAATTGGTGGGTGTGCTAACCTTGGTGCACCCACAGGCCAATGCCTTTGGCATTGAACACCTGGAACTGATGCAAGCCATTGCTGATCAAGCCGGGATTGCAGTATTAAATGCTCGCCTATACACCGAAAGCCAGCGTCAAGCGCGCGTGATGACCGCACTAGCCGAAGGCGCAGCGGCTATCAACACCTCTTTGCGTTTGGATGAAGTGCTGCAGCGCATCCTGAACCAGAGTATGCAAGCTTTGCAGGTAGAAACAGTTGCACTGGCACTAACTGACCCCGCCAGCGGAGATATGGTATTTCGTGCAGCAACAGGTCAAAATGCCGGCAATGTTCTCGGCCGACGTGTTCAGGCCGGAAAAGGCCTGATAGGGCAAATTGTCACTGATGGGCATGGCATAGTAGTACCCGCTGCCAGCAAAGATAGTCGTTTCAAAAGCGAGGACAGGTTCGGGGGGATTGAGACGCGCACAATCGCAGCGGCCCCCATCAAGGCTCAGGGCAAAGTTATCGGTGTACTGGAGGCCATCAATCCTGTCTCCGGTACGTTCGATCCCGATGCTTTACTGGTAATGAACGGTATCGGCAGCATGGCCGGAACCACTATTCAAAACGCGCAACTTTTTGAAAAATTGGAGATAGCACATCAGCGCTATCGTGAACTGTTCGAGACCAGTATCGACCCGATTCTGATCACAGATTGGGATGGAAACATTCTGGAAGCGAACCGCAAAGCGTCGGCAGTCAGTTTGTATTTGGATGAAGAACTGCGCACGATGAACGTCAATCAGGTGCATGAAGTTGATTTCAAGAAGACCGGGGAAAAGTTTGAGCACATAACTGAATATCAGCCCTGCGTTTATCAAGCCCTGTTTCACAAAAAGGATGGACACATCGTGCTTGTGGAAGTCAATGTGCGTCCGGTGAATTTCGAGGATGCTGACGTGCTGCAATGGACATTGCACGACATCAGCGAGCGTAAAGCTCTGGACGATCTGCGTAACGATTTAATCGCCATGGTCTATCACGATCTGCGTTCTCCGCTGGCCAATATCATCTCCAGCCTGGATATTTTAGGTGGGTTGGTAAACACCGAAGACAACGAGACAATAAAGGCAATTTTGTCAGTTGCCACTAATTCCACCACTCGTATCGAACGTCTGGTCAATTCGCTGCTGGATATAAACCGCCTGGAGTCCGGCCAGGAAATTGCCAATCAGAATGTTGTAAATCTGGAAAGTTTAATAGCTGGGGCAGTAAAAGAAGTTCAACCGATGGCGGAAAGTCGCAGACAAACGGTCACTTCTCTGGTTCTTAACAATCTTTCGCCTGTTTGGGTTGACAAAGATATGATCCTGCGCGTCTTGCTCAACCTATTGGAGAACGCCGCAAAATTCACGCCAGCTGGTGGCAAGGTAACCGTAGGCGCAAGCGAAGAGGATGGATGGATTACAGTTTCAATAGAAGATAACGGCCCTGGCATCCCTATTTTGGACCGGGAACGCATCTTCGATAAATTCACCCGCCTACGTGGTACACATAAGCCCGGTGGACTGGGGATCGGCCTTGCATTTTGCAAAATTGCGGTAGAAGGCCACAGCGGCAAAATTTGGGTTGAAAGTCAGAACAACGTAGGTACAACTTTCTTTTTCACTCTGCCCGTGGCAACCAAGCAACAACAAGCAGACGCACAAGGGGATTAGTGCCGCAACCCCGCCAAGGCGGGGCAACCGCTTAAAACTGTAAGGCTAGTTTGAATTTTATCCTTTGAAAAGCGGTAAATTCACCCACATCTTTAGATTGTTGCGGTATAGTGTAAAATCGAGGGCGAGGCAAGGAGCAATTTTTTATGGATTCCATTAACAAGCAAGTTTTCATCGAAGAACAATACCCTGGTGTAACCTTAGGAGCCATCAGCAACTCCCAGGGTGTGATACTGATTGACGCGCCACCTTCACCGGAAGATGGACGCTCATGGCGTGCTACATTGATGGGATTAGGTAGTGGTCCGGAGCGCATCCTGATCAACCTGGATCCTCATCCAGATCGGACTGTGGGCGTGCGTGCTATGGACTGCAGTGTGATTGCCCACGAGAAAACCGCCCAGGTTTTCCGCAACCGACCCAACATCTTCAAGGCCCAGGGAGATGACACCGGTGCCGCTTGGGAATCTATCCCCGGCCTGACCGGCATCCGCTGGGTATCCCCTGAGATATCTTTCACGGATACCATAACCCTGCACTGGGGCAATACACCTATCCTGCTCGAAAGCCGCCCTGGGCCCCATCAGGGCGCCATCTGGGTGATCCTGCCCGAAGACAAAATTGTCTTTGTCGGCGATGCCGTCTTAAAGAACCAACCACCCTTCCTGGCTTATGCTAACTTGCCGGTTTGGCTTGAAATACTGGCCCTTCTGCAAAGCGAAGTATATAGCGATTTCACCGTAATCAGCGGGCGTGACGGGGTGGTCTCTGCTACGGTCATCAAAAACCAGGTTGATTTCATCAAAGATACGCACAAAAGATTGGAAAAGCTTTCCCAAAAGACACAGAAACCAGATATGACCGAAAGTCTCATCCAGCCATTGCTCACCAACTTCAAAGTGTCTGCTGCTCGTCAAAAGCAATACAGCCATCGTTTGCGGTATGGCTTGCGGCATTACTATACGCGTCATTATCAATCCGATAACGGCAACGACGAATAAACAAACCCTTGCACAACCCTTTTCAACCTGTTTTTGAACTAACCCGCGGGCAAATCGTAGAGTCGATTCACTACGGTGGGATCGCTGTGGTGGACTCTCATGGCAAGCTGCTCGCATCCTATGGCGACCCGCAAACGGTCGCCTTTATGCGTTCCAGTGCCAAGCCATTTCAGGTTTTGCCTTTTGTCGAACGTGGTGGAGTCGAGTTCTTCGGGCTCACCGATAAAGAACTGGCCCTGGCCTGCGCTTCGCACGAAGGTACCGATGAACACGTCCATGTGGCCGAGTCCATCCTGTCCAAGGCAGGGCTGGATGTGGGCTACTTACAGTGCGGTTCTCACATGCCCGGCGATGTAGAAGTCTACAAACGTCTGATCAAGAACGACGAAGCGCCTACGCCCATTCGCAACAACTGTTCAGGCAAACATTCCGCCATGCTGGCGCACGCCAAAATGCGCGACTTGCCACTCGAAACCTATCTTGACTTCGATCATCCTATCCAGCGGGACATCCTTGCCTCGTTCGCGGAGATGTGTCTGCTCCCGTCAAACCAGGTGGAACTCGGCACCGACGGCTGTTCCGCGCCCAACTTCGCCGTTCCACTTATCAACAGCGCCCTGGCTTTTGCCAGACTCTGTGATCCGCACGAGTTACCAGAAGTGCGCGCTAATTCTTGCCGGAAGATCACCTCCGCCATGACAACACATCCTGAAATGATCAGCAGCGCGACAGAATTCGATTGCCGCCTGATGCAGGTTGGTGCGGGGAAGATCGTCTGCAAACGCGGCGCGGAAGGCTACCAGGCCATCGGTCTGCTGCCCGGTACGCTCGGTCCCAACTCCCCCGGCATCGGCATCACCATGAAAATCATGGACGGCGACCTCGGTCAGCGCCGGCTCGACCTGACCAGCTACTCCCGCGTCCGTCCGGCGGTCACGCTGGAGATCCTGAAACAACTCAGAGCGTTGAACGAAGCACAGTTGAGTGAACTGTCTGAGTTCGGCCCGGTCAAACCAATCAAGAACCATCGCGGTATCTTGGTTGGTAAGTCGCGGCCTGTGTTTTTATTGGACCAACACTGAAAGGGAATTCACCACAGAAATCACCCCGGCCCGACCGGCAGTGCCGGGGCGGGCTGAGCACACCGAGAATTAAAAACTCTGTGTTCTCTGTAGACTCCGTGGTAAAACTTAACAATGGATCACAAAGAAAAAGCCCTGAAAGTCCATCAAAAACTACTCGAAGCCTTTGGCGAACCGGTCTGGCGCAACCCGCTGCCGCCCGTGGACGAACTGGTCTCGACCATCCTTTCGCAGAACACCAACGATGTCAATCGCGACCGCGCCTTCAACTCATTGCGCGCAAAGTTCCCCACTTGGGAGCAAGTGCGCGATGCGAAGACCGAAGATGTGATCGGTGCTATCCGTGTGGCCGGGTTGGCCAACCAGAAGGGGCCGCGCCTCCAGCAGGTGCTACGCGATATTACTGCTGAACGCGGCTCGCTGGATCTGTCCTTTCTTTCTGACATACCGCTCGAAGAAGCACGCGCCTGGCTGACCAAATTCAAAGGCGTTGGTCCGAAGACCGCTGCTATCGTGCTGTGCTTCTCGCTCGGACTTCCCGCCTTCCCGGTGGATACGCATGTTTATCGGGTGACCGGCCGCATTGGCCTGCGCCCTGAAAAAATGACCGTGGAACAGGCGCATCCCTATCTCGAAAGTGTCTTCCCGCCTGAAACCTATTACGCCGCGCACCTGAACATCATCCGCCTGGGACGCGAAGTCTGTGCGGCCAGGAAGCCGAATTGCCCGGTTTGTCCAGTTCGCGAGCTGTGCGATTACAAACCGAAAACGAAATAACCTTGCGAATGCCCACCCTGAACCTGTCAAAGGGTTTGGAACCTTCGCAAGGTTCATCTTAGAGGTAAATAATGTCCGAACAAAAGCCCCCCGTGAGCCTCGCGCTCGATGAATTAAATATTCCCCACCGTACTTTCACCCACCCTGGCCCGGTCAAATCGTTAGAGCAGGCCGCCCGTGAGCGCGGACAGCGCCCGGAGCAGGTGGTGCGCAGCATCCTGTTCCGCATTGGCGAAGATGAATACCTGATGGCGCTGGTGGCTGGCCCGGACCAGATTTCGTGGAAGGCGCTGCGGGGGTATCTCGGCCAGTCACGCCTGACGATGGCAAGCAAGGACGAGGTGCTGGAAGTAACGGGATACCAAATCGGCGCAGTATCGCCTTTTGGAACGGCACGCCCCCTTTCGGGGCCAGGCAAGATCAGGGTCCTGGTCGATCCGAGTGTCTTCGCCGAAGAGGAGATTTCCCTCGGCTCCGGCACCCGTGGAACGACTGTTATCCTGAAAAGCGACGATCTCAAACGCGCGTTGGGGGAAGTGGAAGTGGTCGAGTTGCTTGAAACTGCCTCTTGACTTTTGTGAAAAGAATCACTAAAATATAGGTAGTCAAGTGAAACAATAGACTTTATATACTATGAGACTTTCTAAACGTGGTGAATACGGCCTGCGGGCCATGATCATTCTGGCACATGCCTACAACGAATCCCCCGATGCAATGGTGCAGATCAAGGAGATTTCGGAACAGGATAAAATCCCGCCCAAATATCTGGAACAGATCCTGCTGGCGCTCAAGAACGCCGGGATGCTGCAAAGCCGGATGGGCATTGGCGGCGGCTACTACTTGGCGCGCCAGCCGGGTGACATCAACATGGGACAGATCATCCGCGTGTTAGACGGGCCGCTGGCCCCCATCCGCTGCGTGAGCCAGATGGCCTACGAACCCTGCGGCTGCCCGGACGAAGCGACTTGTGGCCTGCGCATGGTGATGGGCGATGTGCGTAATGCCATCACGGACATTCTGGATAATACAACATTGGACGATGTGATCAAGCGCGTGGACGTGGCGCGCGCGTTGTTGGACAAGTAATGGTGGGCTTTTTTTGGCTTAAAAGTATACTAAAATTATAGACTTTATATACTATCCAAAAAACAAAAAGGAGATACCAATGGAACTCTCAATTCTTCTCTACGTGCTGGTCGGGTTCGTAGCCCAGATGATCGATGGCGCGCTGGGCATGGCTTATGGCGTCAGTTCGAATACTTTCCTGCTCAGTATTGGCATTCCCCCAGCGGCAGCTTCAGCCAGCGTCCACATGGCGGAAGTAGTCACGACCGGCATCTCAGGTCTCTCACACTGGAAATTGGGCAACATCGATTGGAAACTGGTCAAACGGCTGCTCATCCCGGGAGTGATCGGCGGTGTAGCAGGTGCATACCTGTTGACTTCCATAGACAGCGATTTCATCAAGCCTTATATTTCTGCCTATTTATTGATTATGGGAATTGTCATTCTCATAAAAGCGATAAACTACACAGCCAAACCGCATAATGGGGTGCACACTGCTCGTGTCAGCGTCCTAGGCGTAATTGGTGGTTTTTTCGACGCCATCGGTGGCGGCGGCTGGGGACCGATTGTGACCACCACCCTGGTGGCACGTGGGAAGGACGCACGCCAGACTATTGGGTCGGTCAATTTCTCCGAATTCTTTGTGACCCTGGCTAAGTTGATCACATTTGTGCTGACGCTCAGTTTTCTGGGCTATTGGCAAATCATCCTGGGATTGTTGATCGGCGGTGCAGTTGCCGCACCGCTGGCCGCGATTCTCGCAAAGAAACTGCCAGTAAAAATGTTGATGTTCATCGTCGGATTACTCATTATCGGGTTGAGCATCCGTACGATACTGCTGGCATTAATGTAGGTTTCAGAATAGATCCTAAAGGTCTGAGAGACCCTTGGGCTCTACCACACCCCCGGCAGCAAACGGAAGCGCGTCTTTTGCACGTACCTTTTGTAGCCGGGCAATTCTCTTTTCAGGGTTCTCGATCAACGTCTAGGAACCAAACGCAAAGCCCACAACGATCAACGCCATTTCCATGAAATGAGTAGCGGAAGAAAAGGCACAAGCACGATGAAAACGAACACTTGCAAGATCGTGCGCACAGTTAGGACTTTATTAGGGTTTTCCATAGTTCCCTCCATACACATTATAATGAATTCACCCTGGAGATAGTGATGAGAATTACCCGTCCGATCTACCTTATTTTGCTAGCCATCATCTTTCTGGCCTTTCAACCTGTCCATGCCCTTTCGGGTACAGGCGCCCAGAACAATTCGCCACTGGTGCTTATCCTGAATGCTGATAGCGCGGTAACACCTGCGATGAAGGAATACATCTCGCGAGGATTGAACCTGGCCGAGCAGCGTAACGCGGAGTTGGTTGTTATCCAACTCAACACACCCGGCGGCGACCTGCTGACCACGCAGGCAATCGTGACCGCCATCCGCACCAGTTCTGTGCCGGTGGTGATCTACGTTTCACCACGTGGCGCCTGGGCGGGCAGCGCCGGGACGATCATCACATTGGCAGGTCATGCGGCGGCCATGGCCCCCGAAACCGCTATCGGCGCAGCCAGCCCGGTGGGGTCACAGGGTCAAGACCTGAGCACCACAGAACAGGCCAAAGCCAAGAACATCACCATGGCCACCGTGCGTTCGCTGGCCGAGCGACGTGGAACAGAAGCTGTGGCGCTGGCCGAAGTCGACCATTGAAAGCGCCAAAGCGGCTTCGGCCACGGAAGCGCTGGATGTCGGGCTGATCGACTTCATCGCTACAGATATTCCACGATTTGCTAACATCAACTGGACGGCTTCCAGGTCCAGATGACCGACGGCCCGCGCATGTTGCATACCGCGGGGGCGACCACCGAAACATCCCGGCCAGCTTCATCGAACAACTGCTGGGGATGCTGGTCGACCCCAACATCGTCTTCCTGCTGCTGGCCATCGGCGCACAGGCCATCTTCATCGAACTCGGCAGCCCGGGCGGTTGGGTGGCGGGCTTCATCGGCGTGATTTGCCTGGCACTGGCAGCCTACGGGTTGGGCGTGCTGCCGGTCAACTGGTTTGGCATCGTCTTCCTGATCTTATCCTTTGCGTTGTTCATCCTGGATATCAAAGCGCCTACCCATGGCGCGCTGACCATCGCGGGCATCGCCTCGTTCATCGTCGGCGCGCTGGTGCTGTTCAACTCGCCGGGCACACCGCAATTCCAGCGCGTATCCGTCCCGCTGGTAATTTCTGTGGGCGTCGCCATCGGCGCATTGTTCGGCGTGATCGTTGGCTTCGGAGTGCGCGCCATGCGTATACCGGTCCGCACGGGACTGGGGTCGCTGGTCGGGAAAACAGGAACAGCTACTTCAGTAGTCGGACCAACGGGACAGGTCCAGGTCGGGTCTGAACTGTGGTCAGCGGAAGCAGCCGAGGGGTCCGGGAAGATCCGTAAGGGGGACCGGGTCGAGGTTGTCGAAATCAAGGGACTGAGAGTCAAAGTCCGTAAGGTATAATTTTCATCCATTATCGGTTCAAGAAAGGACCCTATGCCTGCTACCCCTACAAGAGACCGGGTCAAACCCGAAGAGATCAATACGCGTCCCCTGCGCCGCCCGGAATGGATCAAAGTGCGCGCGCCTGCGGGCGAAACGTACGAAAAGCTGCAACAACTGATGCGCTCGAAAGAGCTGCACACGGTGTGCGAAGAGGCCATGTGCCCGAACATGGGCGAGTGCTGGGGCTCCGGCACGGCCACGTTCCTGATGCTGGGTGACGTGTGTACGCGCAGTTGCGTGTTCTGTGACATCAAGCACGGCAAGCCCGCCCTGATGGATTGGGGCGAGGCCGAACGCGTGGCGCAGGCGGTCAAGTCGATGGAACTGAAACACGCCGTGATCACGTCCGTCAACCGCGACGAACGCCGGGACGGCGGCGCGCCGATTTTCGCGATGGTCATCCGCCGCATCCGCGAACTGCGACCGGGCTGCTCGATCGAGGTGCTGATTCCCGATTTCAAAGGCTCGCTGGAAGCGCTCAAGATCGTGATGGAAGCGCGCCCCGAAATCCTGAACCACAACGTGGAAACCGTGCCGCGCCTGTTCAAGACCATCCAGCCGCAGGATAGCTACGACTGGGCGGCAGCGACGCTTTCGAATGCCAAGAAGCTCGACCCCGAAGTACTGACCAAATCAGGCATCATGGTCGGCCTGGGCGAGGAACTCGAGGAAGTCAAAGCCGTGATGCGCGACCAGCGCTCCTGGGGCGTGGACATCCTGACCATCGGCCAGTACCTGCAGCCCAGCAAGAAGCACTATCCGATTTCGCGCTATTACACGATGGAAGAGTTCAAAGAATTGAAAGACTACGGCCGGGAGATCGGTTTCAAATGGGTCGAGTCTGCGCCGCTGGTGCGCTCGTCGTATCATGCCGCCGATCAGGTGCGGGCGCTGTCGATTGTGCATCGGAAGTTGTATGGAGAGACAGTAACCAGTAATTAATCAGTGACCAGTTCAAATAAGCTCCCGTCAGGCTGGCGGGAGCTTTTGGTATGGATAAGCGTATAATGCACAAAATTAAAATAACACTTTTACTTAATAGTAATGAAGGAGATTCCCAAAATGGCTACAGATCAGCACTATGAAACCCTCGACCCTGACAATTGGGATGCGATGCGCGCACTCGCTCATCGCATGGTGGACGATGCAATTACATATCTCGAAACAGTGCGTGAGCGTCCCGGTGTGGCAACCGATACCCGATGAGGTTGCCGCGCGGTTTGAGGTGCCCGTTCCGCATGACCCCATTGGCGCAGAGGCAACCTATGAAGAATTCAAAGAAACGATCTTGCCCTATCCGATGGGAAACATCCATCCGCGCTTTTGGGGCTGGTACATGGGCAACGGAACCGTGTTCGGCGCGCTCGCGGATTTTATGGCGGCAGTGATGAATCCCAACCTTGCCGGCGGGAATCACATTGCCAACAATGTTGAAAAACAGGTTGTGGATTGGGTCAAGGAAATGATCGAGTTTCCCGAGGATGCCAGCGGATTGCTCGTCAGCGGCGGATCGATGGCAAACTTTGTCGGGCTTGCAGTGGCCCGCAACACCAAAGCAGGATTCGACGTCCGCGAGAACGGGATGCAAGCCGCGCCACAAAAATTGACCGTATATGCATCCGTCGAAGTGCATAGTTGCAATCAAAAATCGGTTGAACTACTTGGGATGGGAACTTCGAATTTCAGAAAGATTCCTGTAAAAAGCGACTACACCATTGATCTCGATGCCCTCAAACAAACGATTCAAGCGGACCGTGAAGCTGGCTCCCGTCCGATCTGCATTGTCGGCAACGCTGGAACCATCAACACCGGCGCTGTGGATGATCTCGACGCCATAGCTGATATTTGTGAGAAGGAAGATCTCTGGTTCCATGTAGATGGTGCCATCGGTGCAGTCGCAGTGTTGGCAGAGAATGTCAAACCACAACTCAAGGGAATCGAACGCGCTGACTCTGTTGCGCTTGATCTGCATAAATGGATGCACATTCCCTTTGAGGCAGGTTGTGCCATTGTCCGTTCAGAGAAGGCCCATCGCGGCACCTTCTCATTGACACCTGAATATCTGGCCCATGAAACGCGCGGACTGGCCGCAGGAATCGTCTGGTTCAACGATTATGGCTTGCAGCTCTCACGTCAATTCCGTGCATTGAAAGTATGGATGTCCATCAAGGAACACGGACTCGACCGTTTCGGCAGAATGATCGCCCGCAACGTGGAGCAGGCACATTATTTCGGCCAACTGGTGGAGAAAGATTCGCAACTGGAATTGCTCGCCCCCATCGGCATGGACATTGTCTGCTTCCGATTCAATCCAGGCGGCATGGCTGAAGATGTACTCAATGCGCTTAACAAAGAAATCCTCATGCAGCTTCACGAAAAGGGAATCGCTGCGCCATCTTATACAACGTTGGGGCAAACCTATTGTTTGAGAATCGCTATCTCCAATCATCGCAGTACGTTCGAGGATTTTGATTTGCTTGCGAGAGAAGTTGTGCGAATTGGGAAGGGAATTGTTATAAAAACTTAAACGAACAACTTATCAAGTGAAGAGACTGGCGAGAATCGGTCTCTTGTACTTCATACCTTTTCTCATTGCAAGTCGTTTCTACACAGGTATATAATTTGCCGAGTAAACATTCAAATAAGGAAACACCTGAAGCGCGATTGAAGCAGGCATATCCAAGCTATGTCGCATATTAGCCCTCTTACTTACGGGTAAATGGAGTAATCATGAGCAAATCCCGCATGGAAGCCTTCAGCGATGGCGTGCTCGCCATTATCATCACCTGCTGCAAGCTACTCGCCATATTGAACAACCACTGAGAACAACGGAGAGCACGGAGTTTTTTCCTTTAGTTCCTCTCTGTGAGCTTTGTGCGCTCCGTGGTGAGTAGTCATTGAGTCCATTAATCTAGCCAATCTTTTTCATGGATCATTATTGTATTTGACCATATAGGTGCTATACTATTCTTAAGAAATTTTTTGTTGGTGGCCTCCCGAAACTAGCCAGTTCTCCCATCGTTCCACAGCGAATGGGGAAAGACAAGGAGATGGACATGACCACAAGTTCTCGCGTTTTCTCATTGGGGATCATTATTGCCCTGCTGCTATCAGCCTGCAACCTTTATAACAATACTCCCACCGTCAACGGCCAGCCTGTCATTCAGGAAACCCCGCAGCCGACACCGATCCCTGTCATGGGAATGATTGTGAACTATGACTCATCCGTTCCCTTCAACGCGGTTAATCAGGCGATCAACTATACCTATCTGATCACGAACACAAGTGGCGCACCCATTCCCGGTCCTTTTACTGTGATCGACGACAGGGTTGCAGTCACCTGTCAGGAAGTCACGGCTGTGGGCAATGCCGACAACAACCTCGACGTAGATGAAACGCTCACCTGCACCGGGACCTATACGATCACACAGTTGGACTTGAACGCCGGTGCCGTCACGAGCATTGCAACTGCTTCCGCCAGTGGAAATTATTCATCGGCTGTCACCACTACCGTACCCCTAGTACAAACCCGCGCATTGACCCTGTCCAAGACAGCCGATCCCCTGGCGTATAACAGCGCCGGACAGAACATCATCTATAGTTATGTCATTACAAATAGCGGCAACGTGACTCTGGGTCCGGTCCAATTCACGTTGAGCGACGACAAAATTAGCGTAGCCTTCAACTGCGGCGCAGATGCAACCATCTTAGACCCGAATGGGACGATCAATTGCAGCATCACCTATATCACCACCGATGCCGACGTCACAACCGGGTTCATCACCAATAACGCAACCGCAACTGACGGGACGACCACTTCCAATACTGCCACCGCTACCATCAACCGCGGCGTTGTCTCGAACCCGTCCAATTTACAGCCTGGCTCGACCATCTCGCACCAAGTGGTGGCAGGAGAATGGCTATGGCAAATCGCCCGCTGCTATGGGGCCGATCCCAGGCAAGTGATCCTTTCCAATCCGCAGTTCCCCAATCCCGCACAAATCAAACCGGGTAGCACGGTGACCGTCCCCAACATCGGAGCCGGTGGCAGGATTATTTATGGTCCACCTTGTATAGGCACTCACACGGTTCAATCCGGCGAAACCTGGAGTTCCATCGCCCAGTTGTACAATGCCGATCCCATCGTCCTACAAGACGTAAATCCGGGCGTGCTATCGCCGGGGCGTATCCTTAAAGTGCCGCTCAATTCAGCAGGTGGCTCATAGACATAAGCAGTCGCCAGCCATCTACATATCCCAACATATGGACCAGGACAACCCGGTCATAAAACTCTGCATCGCAGGGACGCAGGCCGAATTCGATGGCAGCATGGAGGCCGCCTGTGAGCTTTACCGGCAGGCCTGGGAAGCGGCCACAGACGATTATGAAGCCTGCATCGCCGCGCATTACATGGCCCGTTGCCAGGAATCTCCCGAAGAAACTTTTCGCTGGAATCGGGAAGCGTTAGAGCGGGCGAAAGCAATCGATGACGGCAGTATCAAGGAGTTCTATCCATCACTATACTTGAACATGGGCCGCTCCTACGAGCAGCTTGGCGATCAAGCCGAAGCGGAGAAATACTTTAATCTGGCTGCCGAGTTGGGCGTCCCCCATCAAATGGAATAACTCGCGTCAGGGGATTTGACCCCGAAGGCAATTGGCATAGCAAATCAATAGGGAATAATATAGCCATGGGCGATGACAACCTGCCACCCAAGAAAACTTCTCGCACACAGACCTTTCGGGCTGGCGCCGGAGCAGTCATCCTGAATAAAAAGGGAAAAGTCCTTGGCCTGGAACGAAAAGATATTCCCGGCGCATGGCAACTACCACAAGGTGGATTGAAAGAGGGTGAATCTCCACTGGAAGCTGTCAAACGCGAAGTTCACGAAGAAACAGGGATAAGGGCAAAGGACCTGGAATTGTTATCAGCCGCGTCCCGGCTGCTGGCATATGAGTTGCCGCCTGAAGCCCGCAGCAAGAAAATAGGGCGCGGTCAGGTACAGTACTGGTTCCTGTTCCGTTTCACCGGGCAAGATGAAGCGATCACGCTCGGAGACAAAAAGGAATTCAGGGCCTGGAAATGGATGTCAATGGATAAGTTGACATCCAAGGTCGTGTCATTCAAACAACCCATCTATCGAGCGCTGGCCAAAGATTTTAAGTCTTATTTTAAATAACACTTTCTGTATTTGAGCAGGATTGCCCGAAATGACCGAAAAAAACGAAATCGGCAAAGTTTATATTTGGGTGAAACACGTACAGTTCCATTTTCTCAGTTATCAGGAAAAAATTCCGCATCTAAGGGCCGTCTGTTGATTGCTTAACCGCCCAAGCAGACTGAGATTTTCATGACATCGACACATCGAGTTAGGTGTTTGGCTGAGAATATTGCCTGATTGCAAGAAAGATTTATGTCAGGGTGTTGGGGTCGTATCATTCTGTTGAGAAACGTTCGCATAGCAAGATTTGCTGCTACTGGCGTGTCGGTAGGTGTCGCAGTTGGCGTGAAAGTCGGAGGTATCCGGGGGAGTGTAGGTACTCGATGGCGTAAAGGTCGGGGTGCTGGTAGGAGTATTTGTAGGGGTGCTGGTCGGCGTGAAAGTACTGGTTGGCGTGAAAGTCAAGGTCTTTGTGGGAGTGTTAGTAGGTGTCTTGGTTGGGGTGAAAGTGGCAGTGTTTGTGGCGGTGAAAGTCGGAGTGATTGAAGGAGTGTAGGTAGGCGTCCTGGTTGGCGTATTCGTCGGAGTTTTCGTGGGAGTGTAAGTTAGTGTGTTCGTGAGAGGTGTAAATAGGTGTCCTGGTTGGAGTAAAAGACGGAGTGCTCGTAAATGTAACAGTTGCCGTTCCTGTGACTTTGGAAGTCGCAGTCATGAAAAACACAAACCTGGGTGCCCTGGTAGGAGACGGCGTAAATGAGGGAGTTGCGGTAAAAAAAGGCAATGGGGTTGCGGTTGCTACCGTAGGGGCTGGCACAATAACCATCCCTACAGCGCCGATAAGCACCAATGCCAATCCGCTTATAGAGCTGATAATCAAAAGCCTAGGATACTTCATTTGTATTAATGAGCCCTAATAATACACAATACACCAATTCACCATCCAGATCAAGGTAATAATCGGGAGTCTTTCGGCGTTGGGAACGGATCACAATTTTATCCGCCTGGTGGTCAAGATCATCGATAGTGTTAATTGTGAGGTTGGAACGGTGAGTTCTCCCACGAAAACCGACTCTTTGATTGGTTACGAAGAAAAAACCAGTGTCCTTGGTATGAAAATGGTTCTCACCTTGATTGGTTCGCTGAGTTGCCAGACGAACTGGTGCAACATACAAGATCACTTTTTCTTCCTTGTGAAGGACTAAGTCGCTAGGCCGCTTGAAAAAGGCAGTATTGACCTCAGGGGGCGTACGGAGTATGTCCGGGCTTAACTCCGATAATGCAGACATATTGCCAGAAATGATTTGCGCGAGCGGTCCCGTACGCAGCCTGGTGATCGCCCGTGCGGTGGGTTTATCAAACCAGACATGTTCAAGGTCCGGATTCCCGCTTGCGCGAAGTTTGACTTTTGCCCTTTCAGCATGCTTCTTGTTAAGAATCAGGTTAATATCTTCACGGCTCAACTTTTCCCCCTGGTACAACCAGGCAAATGTTGAATTGAGCACTGCATCTATTTTTGTGAAAGTCCAATAGTGAAATGGATACTCTGAAACCAGATGCGTACCACAAAATGCGCAAGAGAAATCAAAGCGCGCTCCCGGAAACCCAAACGACAGTTTGCGGTCGGTTTTTTCTACTTGAAAATCCTTGCCACAGAACGGACAATTAGAGGGAAGCGTTCGACTCGTCTTGGCAAGGAGAGCTATGTGCCGTCGATAATTAACAAACCAGAGACCATCAACAAACAAGATAAACACACCGACATCCAATACAAAAACGAACAAGTTATGGGCATTGCCCAGAAGCCGTTCAATATTTGGCGTCAGAGAGTATGCTACGACAAGAATGATGAGTAGCAGAATGATGAAAATGAATGACTTGGCTCTCGTATAAATTGTTTGCACAAGAGTCCAAAACCAACCGTACTTTGTCAACCGATTCACTCTTTCAATTGAAAAAAACAAATACTTTGATGCACTCCACAAAAGGATGCAATTTTACTCAAAACGAAAGCGCTCTCCTACTAATATTATCCACGTTTGTTAGATAAATATCAATATAGGTTCTGGCATAGCTGATACCTTTCTTCAAGAAAACGTGCACACAGTTTTAATGTTGTGTCATAAGACAGAGAGCAGTCCATAGAGTTCTCATCGAGGGGGTAAGGATTTGCACCAACCCCCATGCGAGAAGGTTATCCTGTGTGACCAATCTTGACAGACCAGCGAGTAAGTCTATATTGTAATCGTTTTGGGGTAAAATTGTCCAATTTTCCTGATAATCTTAATCGTTCTTAAAGAGATCAACACAGGCCAAGAAAGGATTTAGCAATGGCAGAGATGAAAACCAAACTTAACAACGGTGATGTCCATGCGTTTCTCAATAACATCCCGGATGAGAAAAAGCGCCAGGACGCATTGACCATCCTGAAGTTGATGCAGGATGCTACCGATGTAAAGCCGAGGATGTGGGGCGATAGCATCGTCGGCTTTGGAAGTTATCACTACAAATATGCCAGTGGGCGCGAAGGAGACTGGTTCCTGACCGGCTTTTCCCCGCGTAAACAAAACTTAACGCTCTACATCATGCCCGGTTTTGAGAAATACGAAATCTTATTGAGCAAACTCGGCAAACATTCCATCGGTAAATCCTGCCTGTATATTAAGAAGATGGAGGATGTGGATGTTGACGTGCTGAAAGAACTGATCAAACAATCTGTGGAATACATGGAAAAAGCTAATGCCGACTGAACGCCTCATCGTCCGGGCCCTGACCTGCCTGCCGGTTTCGATCTTTGGTTGCGTTCCCAAACTGGATACGCCCAATCCAGGCTAAAAAACGGGAGCCGGTACGGGGTCCGGTTTTGGAGCGGCGAGGTAGGTAAAAACAAGCTAGAGGCTGACTGAAAAAGTCAGTCTCTTTTTATAAAAGGTTCTTTTGACGCACAAAATCAGGATAAATTTCACAAGCTAAGTAGCATCTTATCCGATATAGTAAGCGAAACAGGAGGTTTCCCATGACCGATACAATTAAAAGTTTAAAAGATGCATTTGCCGGTGAAAGCCAGGCCAACCAGAAATATCGCGCCTTTGCAAAGAAGGCTGAGAGAGATGGATTTGCCAACGTCGCCCGTTTGTTCCAGGCTGCAGCGGAAGCCGAGCGTATTCATGCTGAAGGCCATTTGAAAGCGCTGGAAGGGGTCAGTTCTACAGCCGAAAACCTTCAAGCCGCGATCGACGGCGAAACATACGAATACACCGAAATGTACCCGCCCATGTTCGACCAGGCCCAGGCCGATGCGCACAAAGCCAAGCGCATGTTCGAATATGCCATGAAGGCTGAAGAAGTACATGCCAAACTTTATAAGCTGGCACTGGAAGCCGTGCAACAAGGCAAAGACCTGGATGTGGACTTTTATCGTGTGCCCGGTGTGTGGGAACATCGAGTTCGGCAAGCCCACAGGAGAATGTCCCATCTGCGGGACCAAAGCCGAGAAGTTCATCACATTCTAAACCATTCACTTTGCATCTATTAAATAAACCGGCATACTGCCGGTTTTTTCCTTTAATTTTAGGGTATTATTGTCCAAATTCGATTTATTTCTAAGGAGGAGAAGCATGAGCCTTGTAAAAGTTTCACAAGCCGAGGGGCGCATCCCGGTGACGGTTTTCGAATTGCAAGACCGAGTCAACTTGGGAAATACGGCAGAACTCGAACAGGCAGGCAAGGATGCCTATGCCAGCGGAACGCGTGACCTGGTGATCGACATCAGCAAAGTGGATTCCTTTACCAGTGCCGGTATCCGTGCGTTGTTGATTATTTATAAGCTATTGGCGGGAGATGAGGGCAAGAAATCGAAGCATGTGAAGTTGGTCAGCCCAACCAGCTATGTACGCGAAGTGTTGGAGGTTTCTGGCGTAGCCGACTCAATCGAAATCTATGACACGCTGGAAGAAGCCATTGCATCGTTTTAGGAAAAGACGAAAGAGACCGACTTACTGACAAGCCAGTCTCTTTTGTTGTCAGGAAGTCATCGAGCGATAGCGTTTCAGCGCGCTCCACCCAACCAGTTTTCGGGTTTCCTCGTCGTATAACCGCAGAGTCAATGATTTGAAGCTAGACCAAAGCGTGATCGGTTCGACATGGAAAATCGGATTTTCTTTGAAGGCTTTCGGCAATTTGTAATTCGGAATTTTCGGGCTCAGATGATGGATGTGATGAAAACCGATGTTGCCAGTAAACCATCTGCAACACCGCCGGTAACTTGTAGAATGAACTACCATGCAAACTCGCCTTGAGAATAGTCCCATTGATCGTGGCGTTCCCAATATATGCCTTCAAAGTTATGCTGGATGTAGAACAACCAGATTCCTACAGACGCGCCGAAGAAAATCACCAGCAATTGTACTACCAACATAGGCTTTCCAGCCAAAGATCAAACTCATCATCGTGACCCATACCGCCAGCGCCAGGTTTGTCCACCAGGTACTAGCCTGTTCGCGTTTTCCCTTACTCGGCGGGATACGTTGAGTGATGACAAACACGATCAACGAGCCAAAGAAAAACATGGCAATCGGGCTGGCGCATCACGCGATAACCAACTTTCTTCCACCAGGGGCTGCTTCGAGATATTCCCGCACCGTCATGGTGTACACATCGCCTGTACCGCGTTTGTCCAGGTTTCCAGCAGTGGCATGGTGGATGGCATGGTCATGTGTCCAGCGATAATATGGTGTAAATACCAGAAAACCGGTGATGCGACCCAACCATATATTGGCCTTCGTCGACTTGAAGAACGAACCATGTCCGCAATCGTGGAAAATGATAAATGTCCGCACCATGAATCCGGCCGTCAAGATGCTTAATGGTAAGGTCAGCCAAAAAGAAATCTCCAGGCTGCGTATCGAAAGGTAAAATAGAGCCAAGTATGGAATGAGCGTGTTAGCTAATTGCCAGATACTACGCCACAAATCTGGTTGGGCGTATTTGGCGACCACAGATCGCCATTGAATTTTTTCTGTGTTCATATGAACCTCCAAATCCATTTTACATCAAATTACTTCTAAGGATTGTTATGATAGGATTTCAAAATTCAGTAGAAAGTTCAAGCTTCTGTTTTCATATATGATATGGCTATAATCTTGTTCGATTTCGATGGCGTGTTAGCCGACACTTTGGATGATTTGCTCAGTTTCGCGCGGGAAGTCTGTGCGCAATTGGGTTTCCCGCGCAACCCTACGCCTGCAGATCTTGACGTGCTCGAGACCATGTCTTTTGTAGATTATGGTCAGCAACTCAAGCTGCCCCCACAACATATTGATGCATTTGTCAGCCAATGTCTACGAATGTTCAATCAAAGGTTGCGCCCGCCAGAAATATTCGAGGGCATGGGGCAGGTTGTCACAGAAGCGGCAAAGAGCAACACCATTGCTATCGTTACCGGGAACACAACCCCAACGGTCGAGGAATTTCTCAAAGAGAATAATCTTCACGAACATATCCGGTTGGTAATCGGAGTGGAACAGAAAGGTTCGAGACCCGAAAAAATCCGGCTCGCCCTGAGAGAATTAGGGCAATGTGAAGAAGCTGCTTATATGGTTGGGGACGCGGTCAGTGACATTCGCGCTGCCAGGGAAACATCCATCAAAAGCATAGCGGTAGGCTGGGGGCACCAGAGTCCTTCCCGACTTATGACGGCAAACCCCGATTACCTGGTGGACTCGCCACAGGAACTTTTGGGATTACTGAAAAAGATAGAGAAAGATGAAAAACTCTCAAAACAATAAGAGACCGGTTTTAGCCGGTCTCAAAAATTTTGAATGTTTTCTTGCTGGCTTAGTATCTGCGATTGCCGCCACCCCCACCGCCACGATGATCGCGTCCACCACGCGGACGTTCTTCGCGCGGGCGAGCAAGGTTCACGCGCAAATCACGCCCTTCCAACGAGTAGCCATTAAACATCTGGATAGCCTTTTCGGCCTCCTCAGGGCTGCTCATTTCCACAAAACCGAAGCCTTTCGACCTGCCTGATTCCCGGTCGGTAATCACATTGGCAGATACCACGCTGCCAGCCTGCGAAAACAATTCCTGCAAGCTGTCATCGCGGGCGCTATACGGTAGATTTCCGACGTAGAGCTTTGCTTCCATACTGTTCTCTTCTCCTATGGGTTAAGAAAAAAAGCCGCTAACCTTCAGTAGGTTTGGCGGCTAAGACACACAAATCCTAAACCTAGCACTTTAATTGTATCACAGCAAGGCCAAATCGTTTAACATTTTTTGCAAGGAAATTTGCGCCAGAGAATCCAGAGTCAGGTTGGCGCCATCCGTTTTGAGCAACAACGTGATCGGGTTTGGGACCCTCACCACAAAAATCCCGGCTGCACGCGCAGCAGTAACACCGTTGGGTGAATCTTCGAACACGATTGCCTCGTCAGCTTTTACATTCAACGCATCCAGCGCCTTCAAAAATAAGTCGGGGTGAGGCTTGGTACGTCCTGGCGGCACGTCATCGCCACAGATGATCGCGTCGAAACGGTCAGCAAGCCCAAGACGGGCAAGATGCGTGTCCACCCAATTGTGAGGCGAACTAGATGCAACGGCCAGACGCAAACCCAGGCGACGCGCATCGTTCCAGATAATCCACCACGCCGGGCAGGATAGGCTGCTGGAGGATCAACGCATCGCTCTCGGACCGAAAACGTGCCCGCAAACCCTGGATATCCGCCCCGTCCCCAACCAATTCCGCCAAATGTATAGCGCCATCGAAGTTCGAAATGCCATAGCCACCGATAACCTGTCCCCAGGTTTCGGGGAGCATTTCCTGTCCGTATTCGCGGTATATCGCCTGCCAGACGCGAAATTCGGTGGTTTCGGTATCTAGAATCAGACCGTCAAAATCAAAGAGAAGAGCCTTGGTTTTCATAGCGGCGATTCTAACAGAACTTACCGGCAGCGATTCTATGGACATATAACAACTTTATGAGATTATCAGGGACTACTGCTTTTTGTATAAATCTCTAAACTTGTTCATCCAAATGCTCTCAATGGAATATAGGTTCCAGTTTAGCAATTTACGCAGTACTCTGTAAATATGCTATACTTTTCAGGGTATTTTTGCATAGTATAAAACTATCCCACTCCCTTACAACAGAAAATATTTCAGTTCAGGGAATCCATTGAGTCACGAGTTCTCTCAAGGTATCAGTCACTTGGACACACAACCTGCTTCAAAGAATATTCATCAACTTGAGGAAAGAATTGCAGAGGCCGATTCTGTTCAAGAAAAAATTGATGCCACCAATCAACTGGCCTGGAAGCTACGGATATGCCAGCCTGAACGTGCACGCAGCCTAAGCCAGGGTACTGTCAGCTTGGCAAAGCCTGACAAGCAAGCCGTCTACGATCAGGGATTGGCCGCCAGCTTAATCACGCTAGCGTTCTTGGACAGCGAAGAAGGCAATCTGGAGACTGCCGCCTCACGCTGTTTGGAAGCGCTTTCTTTCCTTAAAGATAATCTTGAAGACAATCGATCCTCTGAGAGCCTGATTGCTGCATGGTATACCCTGGGCTGGACATATTTCTACTCCGGTGATTATCCTGCCGCTCTTGAATTCAGCTTGAAAGCTCTCGACAAAGCAGAAAATGTGGGCATCAAGGAAACAGAAGCATGGGCGCTAGACCTGGCCGCAAGTACCTATAACGACCCAGCCCAGGCAATTCCAATGTATCAAAAAGCGCTGCGTTTATTCGAAGAATCGAATAGCATCGAAGGTCAGGTACGCACACTAAACAATTGGGCCTGCACATTGCTAGAAATGAGAAATTATTCCACAGCACTTGAGTACAGCCAAAAAAGCATGCAACTGGCTCAAGCCGGAATGCTGAAAAGGGACGAAATCAACATCAATAGCACCTTTGGGGAAATTTTCATCGCGATGGGTGAGTATACTCAGGCGCAGACTTACCTCCAAAAAGCAAAGCGCCTTGTAGAAGACTACGGCCGTGATATCAGTTATCTGTACATCCTGGTAGGCCTTGGCGAAGTTTTTCTGGCACAAAACGAGTTGGATAATGCCGAACGGGAATTGCTTGGAGCACTCAACATTGCTGTACGAGCAGATATGCGCAACGAGCAAGCGCGTTGTAACCGGCTCTTATCATCCACGTATGAACAGCGAGGGCAGTTCGACAAAGCTTTAGAATATTACAAAATTTTTCACTCGGTAAAAGAAGGCCTTGCGGGGGAAAGTGTAGCCAAGCAGATCGCGGCGTTGAAAATGTCTTACCAGATAGAAACTGCGCAACGCGACGCCGAGATCCAACGCCTGCGAAACGAAAAACTCCAGCTCGAACTCGATGAACATAAACGCATGCACGTTATTTTGGAAAACCTGGCAACACGTGACCCGTTAACCAATCTCTATAACCGCCGTCATTTCCTGGCACTTGCAGAGCAGGAATGGAAACGCGCTTTAAGATATAAGCATCCCATCTGCGTGTTGATGCTCGATCTGGACCACTTCAAGAACATCAACGATACTTACGGTCATGCAACCGGCGATCAAACTTTAATTACGGTTGCTGGCATTATCCAGGCTGCCTTGCGGACTACAGAAATCGCCGGGCGCTATGGAGGGGATGAATTTGCTGTAGTATTACCGGAAACGATCGGTAAAAATGGGTTGCTCGTAAGCAAGCGAATCTATGATGGAATTGTCAACCAGGTTATGCACACAAAAACAGAGACTTTTAATCTGTCTGTCAGCATTGGGGTTGCAGAATTATCAGATATGAACCGCGAACAGATCAAAACGCTTTCTGAGCTTTTGAACCGGGCCGATCAAGCGTTGTATATATCCAAAAAATCCGCGAACGATTCAGTGTTCCTGTACCCAGAAACATAGCAAATACCCAATAAGCAAAAAGAACGGTTGGTTTGAGCCAATTATCCTTCGTTTTGCCAGCAAACGGTCAATTGCAGGTGAAACCGAACTTGTCACAAGTTACGACTACTAAGTTATTCGTCTCATTGGTCTCAGGGATGCTATCATATGCATCAATTACCACTTCAATGATTTGCACCCCACTGACAATGTGACCGGTATAGCAAGCTTCAATTCCCACAGGAACTGCACAATTTCCCTCGGCTGTTTTTGTTCCATTGGCAAAGATCATGTACGTGTAATAACCACTCAAACTACCAGTTGGGGTTGTCCCTATCCGTGCAATAACTTCGAATTTTGTAGACATGAAAACTTCAACGATGGACAAATCTCCCGGCACTTTTGTCGCGGTTGGAGTAGAAGTTGGAGTAGAAGTTGCTGTTGGTGTATCGGTCGGAACCGGAGTAGGAGAGGGCGGCGGCGCCATTTCCGGCAAGGCGCTGGTAGCGCCTTCCACGGTGGCGTACTGCCCCCAAAGCCAACAGGTGAGCGAGCCTTTTTTGATGACCCAATATACCGGAGACACAGATGTATATTTTCCGACCACTTCGGCCTTCTCACCCACCAACAAGCTGGTCAGATAATCATAATTCACACCTGGGCCAGTACGACAGTTCGTATCCACACTGACGCTGACCATGGGAATAGCCGGGGGTAACGTGGAGGTAATTGTAGGCGTCAATGCCATAGTTGCGGTAAATCCAGGCAGACCAGTGGGTGGTTTTGGCCCCGCCTGGGTAAGAGCCAGAGATGTCAACGTGGCATCCACATCTACGAAAGGGGTTGACATAACAGACGGGAAATTACATGATAAAGCAGTAGCAATCAGGATACTGAACAGAGAAATTAGGCCTTTGTGTTGCTTCATTTCAACCTCCTAACACAAACCAGACGAACAGCTTTCACCGGGAAAACTGTCTCGTTCAGTATAGCATTTAAAAAAACAAAAGCCTGACAGGATACAGGAAACCTGTCAGGCTAATTTAAACTATTTTGTTTAGAACAGCTTGAGCACTGCTGCGCTGACCCAGGCAAACAAACCTTGTGGCGCCAGACTAATGAGCACGGTGACCAGTGCGGTTCCGGCAGTAGTGAGACCGAGCCAAAATTCGCGTTCAGTTTCGGGTTCGCCGTCTTGCATGTACATGGTGACAACCACGCGCAGGTAGTAATATGCGGAGATGAGCGAGGTCAGCACACCAATAATCGCCAGACCAAGGTATCCGCCTGAAAGCACTGCACGGAACAGGTAAAACTTACCGACCAATCCCAGTGTGGGTGGTAAACCAGTCAGAGAGAGCATGAAAACGGTCATAGCAGCTGCCAGGATCGGGTATTTGCGTCCCAGGCCAGCGTAGTCGCTGATGGCAAGTCCCTTGCCTTCGGCGCGCTCGAGGGCGATGACAACACCCCAGGAACCGAAGTTGGTCAGGGCGTAGGCAACGAGATAGAAAAGTCCCGCCGCGATGGAAACCGGAGCCACATCGGGATTGCCATAAGGCACAAAGGCCATCAGGATATATCCGGCATGCGCAATGCTGGAGTAGGCCAACATGCGCTTGATGTCGGTCTGCGAGATCGCCAGCAGATTGCCGACGACCATGGTCAAGGCGGAAAGTGCCCAGAGAACAGGGGTCATGTCCACAGCGATGGAGGTGAAGGCTGTGGAAAAGACACGCAGCAAAGCGGCAAATCCAGCAATTTTAGCGCCAGCCGCCATGAAAGCCGTGACCGCTGTCGGGGCACCCTGGTATACATCAGGCGTCCACATGTGGAAAGGCACCGCGGCGATCTTGAAGCCAAGTCCCACCAGGATGAGGGCAGAACCGATGGTCAGGAGCAGGCTCGGGGCCCCGTTGAGGCGGCAGCGAAAATACCTGTCAGGGAAGTAGTGCCCGTCGCGCCATAGACAAGAGCGATACCGTAGAGCACAAATCCGGAGGAAAAGGCGCCAAGCAGGAAGTATTTAAGTCCGGCTTCTTCCAGATCCGTTTTGGGGCGGGCAAAGGCGGCCAAGACGTAGAGCGGCAGGGAGAGCAGCTCGAGCGAGAGGAAGACGATGATCAGGTCAGCAGCCTGCGCCATCAGCATCATACCGCTCACGCTGAAGAGCATCAGGGTGTAGTATTCACCACGCTCGATGCCCATGCGTTTGATGTAACCATAAGCCAATGCCACGCTGAGCAAACCGGCAACCAACAGCAGCGCATTGACGAAGACTGAGAAGCCGTCGAGAACGACCATGTTGTTGAAACCGGTGTTCTCGCGGCCAACCTGCGACAGGGTAAGGCCGAGGGCCAACGCCAAGCCAAAGGCAGCCAACATGGCGGTCAGCCATTTGCGCTCTTTAGGGATAAACAGATCCACCAACAGAAGCGCACAGGCCCAGACAACCAGGAGGATGACCGGGAGCAGGGTGTAGAAGTCAACTTGAGATACTTGGATCATAACAGTAGCCTTCAGCAGTTAGCCATCAGCGGTCGGAAAACTGACCGCAAATAGCTCGGTTACGGGATCACCAGCGTAGAGACGAGTTTCGCCACAGCGGGGCCCATCAGGTCAAAGAAGGGCTTCGGGTATAGACCGATCCAGAAGATGAAGATGAGCAGCGGAACGATGGTGGCGATCTCGCGCCAGCTCAAGTCACGCAGGGCATGTCCATGTTTCTTGACTTCTTCAACAATCGAGCCTTCAGGACCCATGAAAATTTTCTGGAACATATAAAGGATGTAGATGGCCGCCAAGATGACACCTATCGCAGCGAAGCCGGCGAACCAGGGTGAACCCAGCGCCTTGGAGCCGAAAGCACCCAACAGGATGGTAAACTCACCCACAAATCCATTCAGACCAGGCAAGCCCATCGATGACAGGGACACGATCAACATTACGGTGCCATAGATCGGCATGATCTTCCACAGTCCGCCATAGACGCTGAATTCACGGGTATGCGTCTGCTCGTAAACCACGCCGACCAAAAGGAACAACGCGCCCGTGCTGATGCCGTGGTTGATCATCTGCAGGATGCCGCCTTCGATGCCCTGCGCGTTGAGGGCAAACAAGCCGAGCATCACGAAGCCCAGGTGGCTGACCGAGGAATAAGCGACCAATTTCTTGATATCCTGCTGATAGTACGAAACGATCGCGCCATAGATAATGCCGATCACTGCCAGCACCCCAATATAAGGGGCCGCCTTGATCGAGGCCTGCGGGAAGAGCGGCAGGTTGAAGCGTAGGAAACCATAGGTACCCATTTTCAGCAGTACACCCGCCAGGATGACCGAACCCGCCGTAGGAGCTTCCACATGGGCATCGGGCAACCAGGAATGCAGCGGCCACATCGGAACTTTGATGGCGAAGGCTGCTGCAAAGGCGATGAACAGCCACATCTGGATATTCGCCGGGATCCCGCCTGTGGCTATCAGGTCAGGTACGGAGAAAGTACCCTGGTTGATACCCAGCCACAAAATCGCCAACAGCATCAGGATCGAGCCTGCCATGGTATACAGGAAGAATTTAATAGCAGCGTAAATACGGCGTGGACCACCCCAGATGCCGATCAGGAAATACATCGGGACCAGCGTGAATTCCCAGAAGATGTAGAACAGGAACAAGTCCTGGGCCAGGAAGACACCCGTCATACCGGACTTCAAGCAGCAGGAAGAAGATCATAAATTCCTTGACGCGCTCTTCCACCGCCGTCCAGGTCGAGAGGATCGAGATAGGTGTGATGAACGTGGTCAACAGCAGGAGCAGGATGCTCAGACCGTCAACTCCCAGGGAATAGTGAATATCCCAACCGGCTACACTGATCCAACTGTAATTGGCAACCAGTTGCAGGTCCGGGTTGGAAGCGTTGAACATACTCAGCACCCAGAGCGAGATGCCAAAGGTTGCCAGCGAGGTAATCAGTGCCGTCCAACGAAGCGAGTTCTTGTTCTCGCTTGGCAGGAAGAGCAATACCAATACCCCCACCAGGGGGAAGAAGGTCACCAGAGTAAGGGGTTGCAAAAGAAATTCCATAAGTTTGCCCTCGTTTCTCCCTCACCCCATCCCCTTTTCCTGAGGAAGAGGGGCGAAGAGGTGAGGAGGAAAGTTGTTATTTTAGCAATAGATATCCAAGAATTAGAACGACACCGAGCAATACGGACAACGCATAACTGCGCACGAAACCATTCTGGATTTTCCGCAAGCCAGCGGATGTACGTTTGGTCATGTTCGCCAGACCAGTGGCAATGGCGTCAATGAAGCCCAAATCGACCGGATCGGCCAGAAAACGGGTCAGACGCTTGAAATTTTTGGCAATCACCGATTCATGCACCCAGTCATGCCAGAAGCGCCAGTCGATTGTCTGCGCCAGGAAGCGCGCCAAATCGATGTAACGATCCACGAAAACGGCCCAGTAGCCCTCGTCCACCCAGTATTTTTTCTCAAAAATGGTGAAGATTGGACCGAACATTTTCTTGAGCGGATCTTTCTCACCGGCGGCCATCGGCTTGCGCCCATATAACAACCAGGAAAGGAAGATAGCCAACAAAGCCAAAATCGTTGAACTGAGCGCCACTGTCAGATTGAACTCACCCGGATGGATGAATTCAATCGTGTGTTCGAGCCAAACAGTCAGCGTCTCCAAGCCAGGCAGGTTGAGTACCCCCCCAAAGACCGCCAAGAACGCCAAAATGATCAGCGGGATAGTAACAACCGCCGGGCTTTCTTCGGCATGCTTGGCGACTTCCGTGCGTTCCTGCCCGAAGAAGACCATGAATATCTGGCGGCCCATGTAGAAGGCAGTCAGGAAGGCGCCTAATACCAGCAGCCAGTACACCAGCGGATAATACAGGTTCGAGTCGGCCAGGATCTCGTCCTTGGACCAGAAACCGGCCAGCGGGAAGACACCGCCCAGCGCCAGCGCGCCGATCAGATACACCCAGAAGGTGACTGGCATCTGCTTGCGCAGGCCGCCCATGTTACGCATATCACCCGGATCGAGAATTTCTTCTTCATGCTCACTGTGACCGTGCGCCAGGTGATGATGGCCGCGTTCCATGCCCAGAATGACCGAGCCAGCCGAAAGGAATAACAGCGCCTTGAAGAAGGCATGCGTGATCAGGTGGAACATACCCGCCACGTACGCGCCCATGCCAACCGCCGCTACCATGTAACCCAACTGACTGATCGTCGAATACGCCAGCACCTTCTTGATGTCGTACTGACCGACAGCGATCGTGGCCGCAAAGAAAGCCGTCGCTGCGCCGACCAGCGCCACCACAAACTGCGCTTCCGGCACCAGTGTGTACAGCGCTGCCGAACGAGCGATCAGGTAAACACCAGCCGTGACCATTGTCGCCGCATGGATCAGGGCCGAGACCGGGGTCGGGCCAGCCATAGCGTCCGGCAACCAGACGTAGAGCGGGATTTGCGCTGATTTGCCAGTCACGCCAATCAGCATGAAAAGCGTGATGGCAACGATAATGCCCGGAGAGGCCTGGGCGACCTGCGGCGCCAGCTCAAAAACCTTGGTCGAACTGCAGGCTGCCAAAGGTCCAGAACATCAGGAAGGCCGCGATCAGGAAGCCAAAGTCGCCGACGCGGTTGGCGACAAAAGCTTTCTTGGCTGCATCGGAGTTGGCCCAAGAAGAACGACCGAGCGTGTCCATCTCATACCAGAAGCCGATCAGCAGGAAGGAGCACAGACCCACGCCCTCCCAACCGACAAACAACATCAAATATGAGTCGCCGCTGACCAGGATCATCATCGCGGCGATGAACAGATTCATGAAAACAAAGAAACGGCGGTAACGGCCCAGGTCATTCTTGAAACGCACGTCTTCGTGCATATAACCGATGGCATAAATATGGATCAACGTTCCAACGCCCGAAACAACCAGCATCATCGTCACGGAGAGCGTATCGACGCGAAAGACCCAATCCAGGCTCAGAGTCCCGACATGGATCCACTCAGCCAACGGAACGGTAACCGCTTCCGGATGAACGGACAGCGAGTAGGCCAGCAACACAGAGACGATAAACGCCGTCCCTGAAGCCAGGCTGGCAACCGTGCCGATCATCTTCTCGCTGAACCTGCCACCGAAAATAATGTTGACCAACAACCCAACGACCGGCGCAGAACACCAGCCAGGGAGCCAGAAAGAAAAAGCCTGTAGTAGTTGCTTCACTCAATAACATAAGTTATCCCTTCAGGCTGTTCATCAGGTCAACATTGATGCTGTGCTTGGACTTGAAGATGGCCACGATCAGCGCCAGGCCGACTGCCACTTCAGCCGCCGCAACTGCGATCACGAAGAAGACGATGATCTGTCCGTTCAATTGCTCGTAGGTATTGGCAAAGGCCACAAAAGCAAGGTTAGCCGAATTCAGCATCAACTCGACCGACATGAAAATGATCAGCGGGTTACGACGAATGAGCACGCCCAACGCCCCAATCGTAAACAGGATTGCAGACAAAGCGATGTAATAAGTCTCAGGTACCATGCTATTCCTGCTCTCCTTTCTTTACTTGTTTCGTTAATACAATTGCTCCGACCATTGCAACCAGGAGCAAGATGGATGTGACTTCGAACGGCAACAGGTACTGGCTAAAGAGAGCCAACCCCAGGTCACGGATCGCTCCGACCGAGTTGGTTGCTTCCGTTGGCGGGATGATCGTTGCCACCGAGGGGTTGCGTACCAGTATCAAGTAAACGGCCTCTACAACCAGCACAGCCGCCAGGCCAATCGCCATCGGACGCTGGTAAGGCAGAACCTTTCCAGGAGCCAGTCTTTCTGCGCCCAACAACATGATGACAAACAGGAACAACACCATGATTGCTCCGGCATAGACGGTGATCTGCGCCATAGCGATGAACGGCGCGCCCAGCAGCAGATAGAAGACTGCCACCGTAGCAAAATTTATGACCAGGAACAACGCAGAGTAAACTGCATTCTGGCTGAGCAGCATCCCAATCGCTGCGGCAACCGCAACCAAAGCCAAGACTAGAAAGAGTATCAAATCAGGAGACATCAATCACTCTCAATCCTGCGGATTCTGCATCTCTGGGACCGAGCGCGTATAAACACCCGGCTCCACCTTGCGAGGGGTGAGCATCTCCGGCGAGGGAACCGCTTCCAGCAATTTATCCTTGGTATAGATAGCATCGTGGCGGTCGGTGAACGAAAGTTCATAGTTATCGCCCAGCACGATTGCCTCGGTCGGACAGGCGTCCTCGCAGAAGCCGCAATAAATGCAGCGCAGCATATTGATCTCGTACGTGGAAGCATACCGCTCGCCGGGAGAGAAGCGTTCTTCGTCCGTGTTCTCAGATGCTTCTACAAAGATGGCATCCGCCGGACAGGCCGCCGCACACAGCGAACATCCGATGCACTTCTCCAGCCCGTTGTCGTAGCGTTTCAGCACGTGACGTCCACGGAAGCGCGGACGAACCTGTCGCTTTTCTTCCGGGTACTGGGTCGTGACCGGCCCTTCAATAACCATTTTGAACGTGGTCCATAAGCCACGTCCGAGTTCTTTAAGCATAGTTCTTCCTCCGTATGGCACGGTCTACCATTAAAGAAGCAAACCAACCCGCTAATAACGAAAGGATGGGGGTCAGCCACAGCAGCCAGGGATTGACCTCCTGCGCCAACAAGATGCCGACTGCGGTGATAAAGACCACAGCCAGCGCCAACGGCAGCAGGATCTTCCAGCCGAAAGGCCATCAGGCGGTCGTAGCGGATGCGCGGCCAGGAAGCACGTACCCAGATCATGATACCGAGCAAGATAAATATCTTGATGAACATGTACAGTGGGCCAAGCCAGGGGAAGCTATCCACGCCCGGGCCAAGATACCCGCCCAGGAACAGGGTCGCCAAAATCGCGCTGACTACGATCATCTTCTGGTATTCAGCCATGAAGAACAGCGCGAACTTCATGCCGGAATATTCAATATGATAGCCCGCCACAATTTCCTGCTCGGCTTCGGGCATATCGAATGGGTGACGGTTGACTTCTGCAACCGTCGCGATCCAGAAAATGATCGCACCAACCGGCTGAACAAATATGAACCAGCCGGCCGCGCTGCGCTTCTACGATCTCCACCAGGCTCATCGAGTTGCCCAACAAGATCGCCACAACCATCGAAAGGCCGAGCGTCAGTTCGTAAGAGATCATCTGCGCTGTAGAGCGCAAACCGCCCATCATGGCGTATTTGTTGTTCGACGACCAGCCCGCCAGCACAATACCGTACACTGCAATCGAAGCGATGGACATCAGGTACAGCACACCCACGTTGATGTTCGCCACATCCTGCGTGTAAGTGTGCCCGAACAGGTTCACCGACGGCCCCCAGGGGATGACGGCCGCAATCACGATCGACGGCACCATCGTAATGACCGGAGCCAGGAAGAACACCAGCTTATAAGCCTTATCCGGGGTCAACTCTTCCTTGAAGATCAGCTTGACCGCATCTGCCATCCACTGCATCAATCCGTACGGGCCGGCCCGGTTCGGGCCCAGGCGAGACTGCAAACGCGCCAGGAAGCGGCGTTCGTAATACGTCAGGTAGCCGAAGCCGACCAAAAACGTGAGTATCAGCACCAGGCCTTTAATGGCCCATTCCCAAAAAAGTGGCCAGTCCATATCAATTCACCTTTATCGCCACTGGCTCGCGGATCGCCAGGCCCATACTGCGCGGGATCAGCGCCACACCAGCCGAAATTGTCTCGTCGATCTTCACCACGGCCTCGCCCTTTACACCATCAAAGCTGACCTTGACCTTCGTGCCCGCTTCCAGGCCCAACTTCTTGGCCGCATCGGGGTGCAGGGCAATCGTGGCCTCGCCGATGCGCTCGTTCAGCAATTCCGCAGAGGCGACAGTCGTGCCACGGTCATACAGTTTTGTGACGGGGACAGCCAGCAGTTCATCTTCTTTTGGACGTAACCCCGCTTCTTTCCGGACCTCGGGGATGCTGACCGTTTCACCGCGTTCCGCCGCGCTGACAAGTTGTACGCCCAGCCCCTGCGTGTTCTCGTAAGTCGTGCCGCCGTAGTACAGGTCACCGCGGCCCACAATCGGCCACTGCTCGCTCACTTCGGCCAATTTGGCGTAGGACAGATCCTTCGAAATCTTTCACGCTGGCAGCCAGTTTCTCGAAGACCAGCACGGGCGACGAACCTTCCAGATTCGATATCGAGTTTCTTCGCAATTTCTGCGGTGATAGCGTAATCGGCTTTGGCTCTCATCCAGCGGCGGGACGGCCGGATAGAAGCGCTGCACGCGACGTTCACCCGATGTGAATGTGCCATCGCGCTCGGTGTAAGCCCGTGCGGGCAGGACCACATCCGCCAGTTCAGCCGTCTTCGTCTGGAACAGTTCCTGCACCACCACGAACTTGGCATCCTTGAGCGCCTGCTCCAGCGCGGGGTTGTCCCCAGCCGGGTCAGCGCCTGCGATGTAAACGGTCTTGCCGTTCAGCAGCAGCAGCCAGATCAGCTTCAGGGCGGAAACCCATCTCCCAGGCACCCTGGTCATTGGCTTTCGGCCACACGCCGATCAAGCCGTTATTAGCCTTGCCAGTGTGCCCCGTATCGACCAACAGCTTAGCGCAGGCCGCTGCCAGATTGGACGAGCCAGCCAGCCCCAACCCGTCGCTACCGAACAACACAATCGCATTTTCAGCCTTGGCGAAAGCCTCCGCGATCTTGCTACTGCTGCCCAAATCCTGGACAGTTTTGACTTCATCACCGTTCGAATATCGAACTACGTAATTTGCAAACTTATCGAGTTTGGTCTCACGAGTATTTGCTACGATCAGTGTCGCACCGCGTTCAGCAGCCTGCTTGACGCGCAACCACCAGACCGGCGCTTCTTCGTACAGGTCAGAGGCAACTACTAAAATGGCATCGCCCGGCCCCATATCCGAGAAGTTCGTGCCCTGCCCCACGCCAACCTGCATGACCAGATCGCCGCCGCCCATGTCGGTGTACAACACGGCCTTGCCGCCCAGCCCGTCAGCCAGGGATTTCAGGTTGAACAGGTCTTCGTTGGAAAGACGACCGGAAGCCAGCACAACCGTATCGCTTTTGGCTTCCGCCAGCTTGGCAGAGACTTCCTTCAGCGCATCTTCCCAGGCAGCTTCTTTCTTGCCCACCAGCGGCTTTTCCAGACGTTCTTTGCTCTCGACAAAATGATAAGCAAAGCGGCCTTTATCGCAAATCCAGGTCTCGTTGACCTGTTCATTCTGGCGTGGCATGACGCGCTTGATAACCACTTTGCCGTCCGATTTGGCTTCGCGGCGGGTGTTGAAGGTGATATTGCAGCCTACCGGGCATTGCGCGCAGACGGAGGCGGCCGCCTGCAGTTCCCAGGGGCGCGCCCCGAAACGGAAGTCGGCAGTCGTCAGCGCGCCTACGGGGCAAATGTCGGTGGTGTTGCCTGAGAAAACGGAATCAAACCCGGGGTCCGAGATTGAAACGATCTCGCTGCCGCGGCCACGTTCATTGATGGCTATTACGGCTTCACCGGCCACCTCATCCTGGAAACGGACGCAACGTCCGCATAAAATGCAGCGTTCACGGTCGAGGAAGATCAGGTCGCCCAGCGGGACGTGCTTGTCCATGTGCAGTTTGTCATCGTACAGGAAGCGACTCTTGCCAGGGCCATGTTCCATCGTCAGGTTCTGCAGAGGGCATTCGCCGCCTTTGTCGCAGATCGGGCAATCCAGCGGGTGGGAGGTTAGCAGGAACTCGATGATGCTCTTCTGCGCATCTTTGGCCTTCTCAGACTGCGTGAGCACGACCATGCCATCCGAAACAGGATTGGTACAAGCCGTTTCAGGCTTGGGCATGAACTGCATTTTAGGTTGGCCATTTTCGTCCAAGATAGGTTGGCCTGTGCCGCGGTCTACCATCGGGCGTCCGATTTCGACCAGACACATACGACACATACCGGCGGGTTCCATCTTGGGATGGTAGCAGAAGACGGGGATGTCGATGCCAGCCTTTTTGGCCGCATCCACCACCAGCGTCCCCGCGGGAACACTGACCTGTACGCCGTCAATCGTTAGGGTAACTTGTTTCGTCATAGATCAGCTTCCTCTTTCCGCACCGGCAGTTTGAAGTCTTGCGGGAAGCGTTCGATACCAGTAACAACCGCCATGGTGGCAAATTCGCCCAGCGCGCACAGGCATTTGTTCTGCATCTGCTTGGCAACGTTGAACAGCAAGTCTACGTCTTCCTGGTCGACCTTCGCCGTCGTGGATGCGTTCGATCAGATGTTGCATCCAGTAGCTGCCTTCGCGACAGGGAGTGCACTTGCCACAAGATTCGTGCTTGAAGAAATGGATGGTCTTGTTGATGACCCAGTCAACGTTGACGGTGTCATCGATCACGATAACGGAAGCAGACCCGAGGTCCGCCCCGAGCGTGCGGACGGTGGCATAGTCCATCTGTGTGTCGAGGACTTTGTCGTCCGCCACGATCATCGAGGAGGAGGCACCCGCAGCCATAATGGCCTTGACCGGTCGCCCATCCAGGATACCGCCGCCGTGTTCGTAAATCAGTTCACGGAAGGTTGTTCCAAACGGGAGCTCGTAGTTGCCCGGCTTACGGACGCGTCCTGACAGCGAGAAGATTTTTACGCCTGCGCTATCAGCCGTGCCCATCGACTTGTACCAGTCCGCGCCGTTGGTCAGGATCAGTGGGACATTGGTGAGCGTCTCGACGTTGTTGACCACGGTCGGCTTGCCGTACAGACCGACTGCAGGCGGGAAAGGCGGGCGCACACGCGGCTGTCCGCGTTTGCCTTCCAGCGATTCGAGCAGGGCGGTCTCTTCGCCGCAAATGTAAGCGCCCGCGCCGAGATGGGTATAAATTTTCAGGGAATAATCCGTGCCGAAGAGTTTCTCGCCCAGGTAACCGGCTTTTTCCATCTCTTCGATCTTTTCATCCAGCCAGGCAGCCACCTGCCAGAACTCACCGCGCAGGTAAATGTAGGCAGCATGCGCGCCAACCGCATAAGAGCAAATCGCCACACCCTCCAGGAACTGGAAGGGATTGTTCTCCATGATTTCGCGGTCTTTGAAGGTGCCCGGCTCGGACTCATCGGCATTGGCAACCACGTAATGCGGCCAACTGTTCTTGTCCATGAAGGACCATTTCATGCCGGTAGGGAAGCCCGCACCGCCACGACCACGCAAACCGGAATTTTTGACCACATCGGTCACTTCGCCCGGTTCCATACTTTTGACGGCTTTTTCAAAGGCCGCGAAACCGCCGTTCTGCTTGTAAACATCGATCTTATTGATGTCAGGAATATCTCGATGGCGCAACAGGACGTAAGGCATTACTTCACCTCCTTGTTGGCTTTGTTTAGTTCTTCGATCAGTTCCATCGTCTTGTCAACGGTCATGTTCTCGTGATATTTGATGCCATCGGGACCCTGTGTCTGGAACATGGGGGCCTTATCACAAGCGGCCAGGCACATAACCGGCTCAACCGTCACCAGGCCATCCGGGGTCGTGCCGCCAGGCTCGATCTCCAGCTTAGCGCACAGATCCGCCAGGAACTGGTCCGCACCGCGCAGGGCACAGGGCAGGTCCGTGCAGACCTGGATGCGAAGCTTGCCTTCCGGCTTATCGTGATAGAGTGTGTAGAAACCAATGATTGAGGAAACTTCTGTGTCGGTGATATCCAACATCTTGGCAATATCATGAATGGCGTGGCGATCAACGTACCCTTCTTCGCGTTGCGCCAGATACAACAACGGCATCACCGCCGAGCGCTTATGCTCCGCCGGGTACTTTGCCAGAATCTTTTCTACTTCCTTGGGATACTTTTCTACCAAATTCATCTGTCAATATCTCCCAGGACAAAGTCTATCGAACCAATGATAGCGATCAAGTCAGCGACCAGATGCCCTTTGGAAATCACGGGCAGCACGCCCAGATTGTCAAAGGAGGGAGTGCGCATGTGAACCCGATAAGGTTTCGGTCCGCCATCGCCTTCGAGATATACGCCCAACTCGCCACGTGGACCTTCCACTGCCGAATAGATGCCGCCTTTCGGAGCATCAAAGCCTTCGGTCCACAGTTTAAAGTGGTGGATCAGCGATTCCATACTGGTGCCGATCTCCGAGCGCGGCGGCGGGACGAATTTGCGGTTGTCACTGCGCACGGGACCCATGGGCAGTTTGTTCAAAGCCTGCTCCACAATCTTCAACGATTCGCGCATCTCCTGCACACGGACGAGGTAACGGGCGTAGTTGTCACCTTCTGTGCGCACTGGAACTTCAAAATCATATAACTCATAGCCCATGTAAGGACGGTGCTTGCGCAAGTCCCAGTTTACGCCGCTGGCGCGCAGCATCGGGCCGGTGACGCCGTGGCTGAGGGCCACTTCCTTCGTCAGAACGCCGATACCAAGCAAGCGGTCCAGCAAGAGCGGGTTATTCGTCAACAGGGCTTCGTACTCGTCGATGCGTTTCGGGAAACATCTTGATGAAGTCCCGTACAGCTGTCTCAAACTCCACCGGCACATCACGCCACACGCCGCCAGGGCGGAAATAGGTGGTCATCATGCGCTGGCCTGAGACCAGTTCGAAAATATCGAGGATAATCTTCGCGCTCGCGGAAGCGTACATGAACATGGACATGGCAGCCAGGTCGAGCGCGTGCGTACCGATCCACACCAGGTGTGAAGCGAGACGCTGCAGTTCGGTAAGGATCACACGAATAGCCTGCGCGCGCGGCGGCACATCCAGGTCAACCAGTTTCTCAACCGCCATGCAATAGGCCAGATTATTGCCAACCGTGTTCAGGTAGTCCAGACGGTCGGTCATCACTTCGGCCTTTTGATAGGTCTTGGCTTCCATATTCTTCTCGACACCGGTATGCAGGAAACCAATATCGGGAAGGCAGTTGATGACGGTTTCGCCATCCAATTCAACCAGCAGGCGCAACACACCATGCGTTGCAGGGTGCTGCGGGCCCATGTTCAACAACACGGTCTCGCCTTCGATAGCGCGGTCAGAGACCAGATGTTTCAGATCATCAACAGTTACTTCTTGTAACTGAGCCATAACTATTCCTTCGCGTAGGGCTTGCGCAGGTCAATTTCTTCAAAATTGAAAGTGAATTGCGGCTCTTCGTAGCCCAACGGATAATCTTTGCGCAGCGGATGACCTTCCCAATCCGCAGGCATCAAAATACGACGCAGGTCAGGATGGCCATCGAAGTGGATACCAAACATATCCCAGGCTTCACGTTCACGCCAGTTCGCGGATGCAAACAGACCGGTCACTGTCGGGACCACAGGTCTGGTCGCCGCTACCGGAACGCGGATCTGTATTGACAGGTTCTTTGCAATCGACGTTAATTGATAGATGACATGGAAACGCGGCTCTTCCTGCGGCCAGTAGTCCACAGCCGTCATCGCTGAGAGCAATTCAAATTCATGTACATCGCGCAAAGATGTAACCACATCTACAATTTGTTCCGGCTTAACAAAGACATGCGCTTCGTTGCGAAACTCTTCGAACGTTGCATCAAAATCTTTTTGCAAAGCCTGGACGATTTTTTCGAGTTTATTGTCCATACAATCTCACCGTCAACGGACGAAGTCACTCAATCTCAGTGACTTCGTAACTTTGTGGGTTCTTTACGCTTTCTCCGCGTAATCTGTGAATTTTTCGCCGTAGACCTTTTCGTACAGCGTCACCACACCATGGATCAGGGCCTCAGGGCGCGGAGGACATCCGGCCACATAAACATCTACAGGCACCACCTCGTCCACCCCTTGGATAGATGGCGTAGTTGTTAAAGACGCCGCCACAGGAAGCGCAATCACCCATCGACAGCACCCATTTTGGTTCTGGCATCTGGTCATACAGGCGGCGCAATACGGGCCCCATCTTACGCGAAACGCGCCCGGCAACGATCATCAGGTCTGATTGACGGGGACTGGCCCGCATCAATTCCATGCCGAAGCGGCTCATATCATAATCAGCAGCCTGCGCCGACATCATCTCAATGGCGCAACAGGCCAAACCAAACAACATCGGCCACATGGCGCGTGTACGCGACCAGTTGACCACCTGTTCAAGCGTTGTGGTCACGATGCCCATGTTACCGAGTTTTTGTTCTACTCCCATTCCAGGGCTCCTTTCTTCCACGCATACACGTAGCCTACCAATAAGATAACGATAAAGACGATCATCTCGATCAACCCGAACAATCCGAGTTTCCTGAAAACAATCGCCCAGGGAAGGAAGAAAACAACTTCAATGTCAAACAGAATAAACAATACAGCGATCAGGTAAAAGCGCACCGGCATCCGGCGCGTTCCCGGGCCGATAGGCGTCATACCCAATTCATAGGGCATGGACTTGCGTTCTGTCTTTTTCTTTGGCCCGAACAATTCCCCAAGACCAATTGCAATCAGGGCAACCGCAGTCGCAAGAACGATCAGAACGGCTATAGCAAGATACTGAAGCAGCATAGGCACCTCTTTGAAGCGTTAGGCTTGCACGCCGAAAGGAAAGTATATCATAAGGCTTTTTTATGGACTAGACAATGTGTCACATTTCACAAAATATGTAGGACAGGGGTCATATGGACAAATTGCATGAAAAATAGTAAGGACAACCCCTATCCCAGATAATCGCGTAAATGTCTGCTGCGGGTCGGATGACGCAATTTACGCAACGCTTTGGCCTCGATCTGCCGAATACGTTCTCGCGTCACATCGAAATAATGGCTAACCTCTTCCAGCGTGTGATCTTTACCATCCAATAAACCAAAGCGCAATTCCAAGACCTGGCGTTCCCGGTCTGAAAGCGCTGTGAGTGCATTCTGGACTTGCTCGCGTAGCATCTCGCGCGAGGCAGCATCTAACGGTTCAAGGGCATCTACATCTTCGATGAAGTCACCCAATTGGCTGGCATCATCACCACCACCAACTGGCCCCTCCAATGAAACCGGCTCTTCAGCAGAGCGCAACACACGATCTACCTTCTGAGTGGCATATTCCCAACGACGCTGTAAAGCCGGGTCGATAGGTCTCTCGTCGGCTTTTGCAAGCAAAATAGCCTGGACATCCGTAGCAGGCAGATAGCCTACCTCCAGAGCCAGTTCTTCATTTGTAGGATCGCGCCCGAATTCCTGCGTCAACTGTCGCTGGGCGCGCAGGATGCGTGTGATGGACTCGAACAAATGCACCGGGATGCGGATCGTACGCGCCTGTTCGGCAATCGAGCGGTTGATAGATTGCCTGATCCACCAGGTGGCATACGTGCTGAACTTAAATCCCCGGCGCGGATCGAATTTCCCTACCGCACGCAACAAGCCCAGATTGCCTTCCTGGATCAGATCCAGGAAGGAGATACCACGGCCGAGGTAACGCTTGGCCACGCTGACCACCAGGCGCAGATTGGCACGGATCAAGGCATGGTTGGCCTCATCCGCCCGCGCTTCAACGGCAGCAAGCCCATCGTCCAGGATTGAATCGTCCGGTATATTGCGTTGGAACGTGCGCCCGGTCGGAAAGGCATGATGCTGTTGAAGGTGGTTCATCAGCCAGCTAGCAAAAGGAGCAGGCAACAGATACAGGCACATAAAGACGCTGAACGCCTTGCGTACCATGCTGTCCCAGGTTGGGTCTTGCCCCCACAGGCCATTATCCAGGTAAGCGCGCAAATAGGATGGGTCTTCGATTTCCCAGCCTGACTGCAAAGCCTGCGCTTCAGCCAGCAGGAGCGCAAGATCGGGCAACTCGCACTTGAGACGTTTGGCGTCATCTTCCAGACGCTCCCACGAAGTGAGCAGTTCATTGACAACCGCGCGATAAATCATACAAGATGTTGTCACGTCACTTCGCTGCGGACGGCGACGGAAAGCCACGATCAACCGGTCCGATTCGATCAGCGTTGCCAGACGGAACTCGCTATCGGCATCCAACAGCTTGACCTGGCCGATCTCGCGCAAATACAGGCGTACCGGATCCTCCGAAAGTTCGGCAGCCAGTTGGGGCGTTTTCTTTAGATCGAGGATATCCTCGTCATCTTCGAGTTCTTCTTCCTGCTGGGCCAGGCTTTCGACATCCGGTTCGATGATTTCCTCCACCTCTTCGCTATCTAAATCGGCTTCTTCGACAGCCAATTCTTTCTCAATAGGAGCTTCACCCCGCTCGACTTCCGATAATTCGTCTTTCGACTGGGGAGTACGAGGAGGTCGTATTGCAGGCTTGGATTTAGCTTTGCGTTTCATACTTTATTCGACTCGACGTAGAGACAGCTTTCTTCCGGCTTGGTCCAGATCTCGTAGTAATCTTGTATGTTGCAACACCTGTTCCTGGTAAGCAGTTGCTCTCAAATCGCCCTGTTGTTGCGCTTCTTCGAACATGAAACGCAATTGGTTCAGGCTTTCATTCAACCCCAATCGGCGAAGCTTGATGATGCTGCGCTGTAATTCCTCCAATAGACGTTCATCAACGGGGTCGAGCTTTTCGGCTTGCTTCAGCAATTCTCCGGCCAATTCCTGGAGCGCTTCAGGCAGGTGGTCCACCACAAATTGATGATGATCCAGCTTATCCTGTTCCAGCGACTGGCGGATCAGGTCCAACAGCATCTGATGGTCAGTATACCCGAAATCTTCATTTATGAGTTTTTGCAGCCCGGCCTCCTGTAACTGACGGTCGAGGCGGTGCAACAACTCCGGCCTACGGAACAAAACGCCGATGCAATAGACCTCGGTCTTATAGGATGGACTGACCGTTTTAATAACCTGGACATCGACAGATTGTCTCTCCGTATCCGGGCGGCGTCTCGGTCGCCTCACCCGTTGACCCTGGGTCTGCTGGTCGATTAAAGAGCGTTCATCCACCCTCAGGAAACGCGCCAATTGCTGACGATAGGTGTCACGCTCGACAGGGTTGGGCAAATCTTCGATCAACGGTACTACCTGCGCCGCAATGCCTGACTTGACTTTCGGATCTCGCAAATCCTGCCCTTCGGCCAGAGTCTCCATGACATGCGTCACGATGGGCTTGGCATCTTCGATCAGGCGCGCCCACTCTTCGGGATCACGCGCCACGACCTCGTCCGGGTCGAGGTTATCGGGCAGGGATGCCACCCGCAGGTCAGCCTGCAAGCGAGCCTCGTTGCGCAGCAAGCCGCGCGCATCGAAACGCAACTCGCCTTCGTGGTCCATCGCCGAGCGGGCTGCATCCAACCCGCGCAGGATGGCCTTCTGACCGGCAGCGTCCGGGTCGAGCGCCAGCACGATCTTGCGCGTGAAGCGCTTGAGCAGGCGCAACTGGTCTTCGGTCAGCGCGGTGCCCATCGGCGAGACCACGTTCTCGAACCCGGCCTGGTGCGGCGCGATGACATCCAGATAGCCTTCCACGATCACTACCTGGTCGGCGGCGCGGATGGCCTTGCGAGCCCGGTCGAGACCGTAGAGCAAGCGTCCTTTGGAGAAAATCGGCGTCTCGGGCGAGTTCAGGAACTTGGGGACATCGTCAGGATCGACGATGCGCGCGCCGAAACCGGCCATGCGTCCGCGCTCGTCCCGGATGGGGATCATGATGCGATGACGGAAGCGGTCGTAGTAACCGCCCGAATCGCGCTCGGAAAGCAGACCCGAGTCGAGCAAGTCCTGCTCTGAATAGCCGCGTTCGGTGAAATGCACGAGGGCGTTGTCCCAGCCCGGGGGGGCGTAACCCAGGCCAAAGGTTTCGATGGCAGCGTCATTCAGTCCGCGTTTTTCATGCAGATACGCCAACACGTCCGGGGTACTCAACAGATGGTTGCGGTAATAAAGAACGGCCTCTTCCAGCAGGGTACGCAGGGAGTCATACACTTCCTTCTGTGCTTCCTGCTGCGGGGTATATTCCTCGAGCTCCACCCCGGCACGTTGCGCCAGGTTTTGTAGCGCTTCCTTGAAATCCCAGCCTTCCTTCTTCATGACGAATTTGAAAACATCGCCGCCTTCATTACATTGACCGAAACAGCGCCACGTCCCGGTCTCCGGCCAGACCACAAAAGCCGGGGTCTTGGTGTTGCTGTGGAACGGGCAAAAGCCGGTGTAGTTGCGACCGGCCTTGCGCAGTTTCACCCCGGCCTCGGAGACCAGGTCAACAATATCGATGCGGGATTTGACTTCGTCAATGGTGGACATTTCAGTAACCAGTGATCAGTGAGCAGTTATCAGTCTGGTTGAATTATAGACGCATTTTGTCTGTTAAAGGCAAAAAGACACAAAATCACAGAGTTTTTAATCTCCGTGGCTCTGTGTCTCTGCATCCTGCTCGCAGTACAACTGCTCGCGAACATTAAAAACAGGAGGTTGTCTTTGCACAACTCCTAAGCTTAGAAGCCTTCGAGCTTACTCAAGTCGGCGATGCCGCTGGACAAATTGGCAATTTGTCCTACCAGCGCCAGGCGGTTACTCCTGAGGGCCTCGTCCTCGGCCATGACCAGCACCTCGTCGAAGAACTTGTTGATGGATGGAATGAGTTTGACGACGATGTTCAGGAATTCATCGACGGACGCATGGACGATCGGACATTGACTGGACGATTGAATTGGAGGCTTGATAAAGCGCCTTTTCTGCTTGCTCAACAAGTTTTCCATCGTCAACGGTCTCATGGTCCATCGGTCCCCATTCGCGCAGAGCGAATGATGCGCACACAACGTGAAAATCCTGGCAGGATCTCGTTCCAATCCTCTCGCTCGACCCAGGCCTGAAGCTGCTTCACCGCCCGAGCCGCGGAGGCCGGGTTATCGGACTGCTCCGCCAAAACCGCATCGACCACATCGTAGCGATAGCTTTCCTTGAGCAACACGGACAGGCGTCCGGCGATGAAATCGAGCACCTGGGCCTGGACTTCGTCGCCCGACTTCGATGGGCTGCAGCTTGGCGGTCCTGGCAACGGCCTCGCGCAGGTCGAAGTCGAGGTCATGTTCGATCAGCGGCTGGACCGTGCCGATGGCAGCGCGCCGCAGCGCAAAGGGGTCTTTGGCGCCGGTGGGAGCCAGTCCCGCCGCGAACAGGCCGACCAGCGAGTCGAGTTCGATCCGTCAGGGCCACCATGAGCCCAATTTTGCTTTGCGGGACGGCTTGATATTGCTCGCCAATCGCCCCCGCGACTTCGGGGTCTTCGCCACTGCGCAGGGCGTATTCGCCCCCGATGATGCCTTGCAGGGAGGTCATTTCGGTCACCATCTGGGTCACCAGGTCGGCCTTGGCCAGGTAGACGCTGCGCGCCAGGTGCTTGAGTTGCGTCACATCTTTGAAGCCAAGCATATCACCCAACTCAGCGCCCAGTTTCAGCATGCGATCGGATTTATCGAGCATGGAGCCCAGCTTGGTCTGGAAGATGAGCGTGCTCAGTTGCGGACGGTAATATTCGAGCGGGTGCTTGAGGTCTTCGCGCACGAAGAAGTTGGCGTCCGCAAAGCGCGCATTGAGCACGTGTTCGTTGCCTTCGCGCACGATGTCGAGGTGCAGGTCGTCGCCGTTGCGGATGGCGATGAAATAGGGCAGCAAGTGCGGCGCTTCACCGCCGCCCCCTTCGACAAGCTCAGGCGCTCGCTCCGCTCAGGCAGAGGGATTGGACGGTGGAAAATATCTCTGATGCTTTTTCATCACCGAGATCAGCACATCGCGCGGAAGTTCGAGATATTCAGCCGGGAAGCCGCCCATGACGGCGGTCGGCATTTCGACCAGGTTGGCCACTTCGGCCAGCAGCCCGGCTTCGATGATGGCCTGGCCTTTGACCAGGTCGGCGGCCTGCTTCACCTGCTCGACGATCAGGGCTTTGCGTTCTTCGCTGTCGATGACGATGCCCGCTTCGCGGATCACGTCGAAATATTTATCGGCAGAAGGAACGGTGATTTCAGGCGAATCATACGGACGCAGGCCACGCGTGACGTTTCCAGCAATCACACCCGCATATTCGAACGGGATGACGCTCTCGCCCAACAGAGCAACGAACCAGCGGATGGGACGCGAGAAGGCCACGCCAGAGTCGTTCCAGCGCATGGACTTGGTGAAGTTGATGCCCGCCACCAATCCGGGCAGGGCCTCGGCCAGCACTTCGGGCGCCGGGCGGCCGGTCTGCTTGACGACGGCTACCACGTAGTTGCCACCGTCGATCTCGCGGGTTTCGAGCGCACTAGACATCCACGCCTTTGCCGCGCGCAAAACCTTCGGCGGCTTTGGTGGGCACCGCCATCCGCAGTCGAAGGCGCGCTCAGCAGGCGGACCCTTGACCAGCTCTTCCAGGTCGGGTTGGCTCGGGCTGAGAGCTCTCTACGAAAACGGCAGCACGCCGGGGCGTGGCTTCGACGCGCACGGGACCATGTTCCAGGCGCAGTTCATCCAGCCAGGCCGGAACCCGCTCGCGGAGCTGAGTCAGCATGGCTTCTACATCCGAATGAGGGCAGTTCTTCGACACCGATTTCGAGAAGGAAAGACGTAGGACTTGAGAGATCAGACTTTAGACTTGAGACTTTAGACTTTAGAGTGGAGACTTTCGCTAAGGTCTCGGTCTAACGTCTGAGTCTTTAAGCAGCGGATACTCAAGCTCCTTGCGCTGCTCCAGATAGGCCTCGGCCACGTTGCGGGCCAGGCCGCGCATGCGGCGGAAGTAGCCCTGGCGCTCGGTGACGCCGATGGCGCCGCGCGTGTCCAGGATGTTGAAGGTGTGCGAGCACTTGAGCACGTAGTCGTGGGCGGGCAGGACCAGTCCGTTCTCGAGGCAGGCGTTTGCCTCGGCCTCGTAAGCGTTCGAACAGCTCGCGCATGCGACTCGACGTCGGCGACCTCGAAGTAGTACTTGCTGTGCTCGAACTCCTCCTGGCGGCGGACTTCGCCGTAGGTGACGCCGGGCGCCCATTCCTCGCCCCAGATGTCCTTGGCGTTGTTGAGCGCGATCAGGATGCGCTCCAGGCCGTAGGTCAGTTCGACGGCCACCGGGTCGAGCGGGGTGCCGCCCACCTGCTGGAAGTAGGTGAACTGGGTGATCTCCTGGCCGTCCAGCCAGACTTCCCAGCCCAGGCCCCAGGCCGAGATGGCGGGCTGCTCCCAGTTGTCCTCCACGAAGCGGATGTCGTGCTGGCGCGGGTCGATGCCGATCGCCTTGAGCGAGTCGAGGTAGAGTTCCTGCGGCTCGCCGTGCATGACAGACCGGGGTCGGCGGGATCGGGCTTGAGGATGACCTGGAACTGGTAATGCATCTGGAAGCGGTTGGGGTTCTCGCCGTAGCGCCCGTCGTCGGGACGCACGGAGGGCTCCACGTAGGCCACGTTCCACGGCTCGGGACCCAGGACGCGCAGGAAGGTGGCCGGGTTCATCGTCCCGGCGCCGACCTGGGTGTAGTAGGGCTGCCAGAGCACGGCGCCGCGCTCGGCCCAGAAGTTTTGGAGTTTGAGGATGATTTCTTGGAAGGTGGCTTTTTGGGATCATGGGTTACTCGGGATTTGAGAAATTAGGATTTGTATTTGGGGATAATTGCGTGGGGGATTATACCTTACGCTAAAAGAAAAAGCCCCGCTTCAGCGGGACTTTGATGATTGATACCGTTATGTTGGCTATGGGGTGGCATCCTTGGCACAGCGGAAACCAACATCAGTATAGGTATTATTTGGATCATTATCATTACGATAAAAGGTCAACAAATAATCCGAACGCTATTCCACGAGTCACCTCTCTCTCCCCTATATTTTCCTAATTCAGGTCCTAAAGGATTTTCAAATGGTGAGGCCTTGGAATAACCTGATGCATACCAATCTGCAACCCATTCCCAAACGTTTCCTGCCATATCGTAGACACCATAAATACTTTTACCGCTCTCATAGCTTCCCACAGAAACTGTATCACCTATATTTACGTTGTAATTGGCAAAAGACTTATCAATCCCATCACCCCAAGGATAAATGCGTTTGTCAGTTCCGCGAGCTGCTTTCTCCCATTCAGCTTCTGTGGGCAGGCGGGCATCTCTCCATTCAAGGCAGCAGGTCTCCGCCATATACCAATCAACTGATATTACAGGATAATTTTCGAAAATCAGGGTTACCAAAGTATTCGTCACGTGTAGAAGAACCAGTATAACTAGGAGGATGACATTTTTTTGCATCTACACAGGCTTTGTAAAGCAGAATTAGTAACTTCATATTTATCAATATAGAAAGCATTTGCAGAGTCTGTATGAGCTGGTTGTTCGTTTGAATTCCCTGTCTACATTGTTCTTACCCATAGAAAATTCACCTGATGGCACAAGAACCATCTCAACTTTTTTCGTATCAACAATATTTATTGGTAAATTTTGTTCTTTAGCAATTGCTGTTAACGTCACTACAGCGGTTGCGGTTGTTGATAGTTTCTGAACGAGCGCAACGAAAGCCTTGAGCTGAATAGAAAGTATTACCCCAGTCACGATCAGTAACACGGAGTAAATTACTACTATCGTTCCAATCTCCACCGCGTGAAACTCTGTATTCTCCAGAAGAAGGTCCTTGTGGATTTCGACACATTGCCTCCAAGAATTCCGTAATAATCTGACAGATACCAATCTTCTACCCATTCCCATACATTCCCGCCCATATCGTAAACACCATATGGACTTGCACCGCTATTGTATATACCTACTTCTGTTGAATCGCCAACACAATCAGCATAATTTGCCTGCTCACAACTGGCTGTGTCCCCCCATGGAAATAATCTATCATCCGTTCCACGTGCAGCTTTTTCCCATTCAGCTTCTGTAGGGAGGCGTGTTCCCCTCCATTCGCAATAAGTTTGCGACATTTCCCAAGTAACAAACACAACAGGGTGATTTGCATATTTAGGGTCATCATATTTTCTTACATCATGCGGCAATTTGCATATACCCGTATCAACACAATCTTTGTAGAAGGAATTCGTTACTTCGTATTTATCAATGTAATAAGCGTCTAGGTATACTTCGTGAGGCGGTTTTTCATCATCGTCACCATTATTCTCACTGTTCGCTGAAATTTTTTTGAAATCGCGAATTTATTTTACCGCTATATATGGCGGTGTCGCTCTAAAAATACCCATATCTGGCAGGTACTACTTTTGGCATCAGGAATGCCCACAGAAGTTCTGCAAGAATCACCGCTACTTTAGACAATTTTGAGCATACTTGGCGATAAAAACTGGCTTTTTGGCCGAAATTCAAGAAAGTCATTTTAATTTCAGCGAATGGACAGTTATTGGTGCCCATTATAAATTCTCCAGCAGGCACATAAGCCATAACTACACCTTTTGCATCGACAGCATTTCCTGGACTTACAACAGGTGTAAATACTGGTGTTACAACAACCTGTGTATCAGTGGCTTGAATTGTTGGAACTTCTGCTGTCATGGTGGGAGTTTCCGCGTTACTACCCCATTTTTCGATTATAGGTGAAGTGAGCAATGCAGCAACAATTGTGCCTATAACTGTAATAACTGCAATAACCACTTCTGTAGTAAGCTTTGGGCTCTTCTTTTCAGGCTGAGTTCCAGCTTCAGGTTCAGTTCGTGAGTTGTGTCTTTTTTTGTAGGCATGACTATTGCTACCCTTCCAGCTAAAGCAATTCACATATTATAAAATGCCAAAGCGTGTATCACAAGGTAAACACGCGCCGCTCTCCAACCCTAGCAGGTCATACCACACATCCAGGCCGGCGGCTTGCAAGTCAGCGGCCAGTTGCTCGACGAAGGCGAGGTCCCTGCGGGAGTAGGAGATGAAGACTTGGGTCATGGATGTTTTTCTTCAGGCATTAGGTTCCCCACCGAAAATGTGGTTATAAAAATTATACGTCAGGTTTTGAAATAATTGACTTATAGTTTGATTGCCAAATTCATTGTATACTTTTTACATGGATCAAAATTGGAGTGTGTGGGATGGATAATTATTTACTCCCCGAAGATGACAGCTTGCCTGCAAGGTCGTCCGGAAAATGGGTAAAAGAAAAACTGTTTTACGTAAAAAAATATATTGATGTTTTTGAAGTAGCTATGGAGGAAAATGTCTTGGCGGCGAAGAATTTATATTGATCTTTTTTGGTCCTGGTAAATGCAAAATTCGACGTTCACAAGAATTCATTTTAGGTTCCCCATTGTTAGCCATTCAAACTCAATATCCATTCACGGATTATTTTTTCGTTGACCTGAAACAAAAAAATATTGACGCCTTACAAGAACGATGCAAAGCAGCATCAATTCCAAAATATTTCGCATTTCTTGATTGGAGATGCAAACACAAAAGTGAATGAAATTGCACAACAGATAACTGATTTCGCATGCCAAGTTCATTCATGGTCAAATGCCTTGTTTAAATTTAGCATTTTTCGGATTTCGGAAGGTTTGGAATTGGATTGGTCAACCGTTGAGACACTTGCTCGAATGAAAAGGATGGATCTAATAATTCATTACTCCCAATTTGGCCTGACAAGAAACTTCGAAACCTTTTATAACTCACCAAATGAAAATCGTGCAGATAGATTTTTCGGAAAAGCAAAGAATGGCGAAAAATTTATGCGGATGCTTTAGATCGTGGAGAGATAGCAATTCACCGCTCGCTAATGGATTAATAACCATTGGTGCTAGTTGACGAAAGGTAAGAGGTGTTCTAATCTGATAGGTGAAAAGTCAAACAGAAAAGGAGACACCCCATGACCACGATTGATTTTATCACCGAGCTTTTTTGTCGAATTGATGACGCAATGCCAGCTGCAAAAAAGCATTCTCAAGCCAATCTACGGCCCAGTGAAGTAGTGACGCTGGCAGTCTTGTTCGCCTTGAAGGGTGTTGGCAATCGAGCATTCTATCGATGGTTGGAAAGAGATTATCGACCTTTGTTTCCAAACCTACCAGAACGAACTCGCCTCTTTCGTTTGTTCAACACGCACCGCCATTGGACACAGGTTTTCATGGCGGAACATAGTTTGATAGGTCTGGTTGACACTTACGGCATTGAACTCATCCATCCAAGACGTGAAGGTCGTAGTGAAGCGCAAATTGGCAAAAAAGGGTTGTCCAATAAGCGCTGGATTGTTGGTGCAAAACTGTGTTATGTTATCAACCATCTTGGGTTGATTGTGGATTGGGATGTTAATACTGCCAATGTGTATGACGGGACAGCCTTTCAAGAGATTGTTGAGCGAAATCAGGATTTTATGGCCTTATTCTCGGATGAAGGTTTCGCAAAAATAGATTGGCATCCTGAAAATCTGAAAATTTGTCGACGAGGTGAGTGGAATTCGCGCATGATTGTCGAGACTGTTCTTTCTATGCTCACCTTGGTCAGTCATTTCAAGAAGGTTATGCATCGCAAATGGGCATATCTTAAGAGCCGCCTTGCTTTTACCATGGCAATGTTCAATATCTTGGTTGAGTGGCATGACATTCAAGTCGATGAACTCGGCAATGTCCACTTTTCTCTGGCTCCCTTCAGCCTCTAAAACTAGCACCAAAGGTTATTACAAATCGAGATTACGAGAGTTAGGTTATGTTGTAATCAAAGACAATTTGGAAGACATCAATCAAAACGTTCGGGAGCCCTTGATTAGACATAGTACAAAAAATGCACCACTATATCGCTTATTGTTTGCCAGTAAACATCCACTTGGGAATAAACTCTGGGAAGAAGTAACAAAAAAAGATATTTATGGTCAACAAAGTTTTTGGTAGACAACACAGAACATTCGTGCTACGATATATATACACTTTTTATTGGTAATTTCACAAGGAGGAAGAAATGGCTGAACATTCGGGCATCGAGTGGACCGAATCCACCTGGAACCCGCTGACGGGCTGCACCAAGGTCAGTCCCGGCTGCAAGCATTGCTATGCTGAACGCATGGCGAAGCGCTTGCAGGCCATGGGTCAGCCAAATTATCGCAACGGCTTCAAACTCAGCTCTGCACGAAAACGCGCTCGAAAAGCCGCTCGAATGGAAAAAGCCGCAGGTCATTTTCGTCAACTCGATGAGCGACCTGTTCCACAAGGATGTGCCGGTCGAATTTGTGCTTAGAAGTTTTCGATGTGATGAAGCGCGCGCACTGGCATACCTTCCAGGTGCTGACCAAACGCGCCGAGCGGCTGGAGGAACTCAGTCCCAAAATCGAGTGGCCTGAGAACGTCTGGATGGGGGTCAGCGTGGAGAACCAGGATTACACCTTCCGCATCGATCATCTGCGCAGGACGGGGGCGAAGGTCAAGTTTTTGTCGCTGGAGCCGTTGCTGGGGCCGTTGCACGATTTGAATCTTGAAGGAATCAACTGGGCGATTGTGGGCGGCGAATCGGGGCCGGGCGCGCGTCCGCTGGAGCAGGTCTGGGTGACGGAACTCCGCGATCAGTGTTTGAGGGCCAGGGTCCCGTTCTTTTTCAAGCAATGGGGTGGGACGAACAAGAAGAAAGCCGGGCGCGTGCTCGAGGGGCGCACGTGGGATGAGATGCCGAGAGAAATGCAGGTTGCGAGAGCGTAAAGTCAACGCCGCAGGTTTGTAGGGACGAGGTCATCTCGTCCCTTTTTTATTGGGCGCGGGAACCACGCATCACAACTACATCATCACCGGGTTTTCGCTATCGGCCGCCACTACCCTCCGTAACCCGTCCAACGGATTCCCGCCACGCCAGACCGTCAGTCCGTGCAGGATCAGGCCGAACTGCGAAATGGCAAACCATAACAGGAAAACCGTCAGGATGATGGCGGCGCGGTCGATCCAGCCGGGCAGGGACTCGGTCAACGTGGCGACCTGGGCACGCCAGCCGGTCACCTTCTGGTGATATTCCTGCACCACCGCCAGGAAATCCTTGAGATGCTGACGGGTCTCACTCAGGTCGCCGCCCATCAGGTAAGAGACATCCCCGGCAAAGGTAGAGGCTTTCTCAGCCAGGCCCTGCATGCGGGAAATTTGCGAGTCCATCGAATTGATAGTCTCGATCAAATTTCCCAACAGTTCGTCGCCGGGCAAATTCAAGTCCACCAGCGGCAGCGAGTTGACTTTTTCCAGCTTGGTACGCATGTCTTCCAGCGTGCTTCTGACTGAATTAAGCCGGTCCCTGGAACTTTCCAAGCCTGGGATCAACCTATCGCCCATGGTCTGGTCGAACTCATCGAACAGGACCTTGGCCTGGGCCAGTTCATCGCTCAGCGACTCCAGCGTCTGCTCGGCCGAATCGACGATGCGCAACGTGCGTTCGATCTCCGTCTGGGCATCGCCTAGCGCGGTCTGCGCCTGGGACAGTTGGGTATCGATCTGCCCCAACTGCGCCAGCGACTTCTCGGTCAGCGGCGTTCTGTAGCCCCATATCAGCCCGATCCCGACCAGGCTCGCCAGGGTCAAAACCGCGCACACCCCAATCCACACACCGGATAAAATTTTGCGTTTCATGTTTGTCCTTTCGTCTGTTCGGCCGTTAAAAAATTATACACGGCATCCGGCATCCTACGACCGGAACAACACCTCCTCGCGCCGGTACATCCAGGCTGTCAGGCCGATTGCCAGCAACGCGTAGACCAGCGAGGTGACCAGCATCACCGTCAGCGTAGCGGGCTGCCATTTGCCGGTCAGCAGGTCGCGCATCGACAGGATCGTCCCAAAGATGGGGATGCCGTACTGCCAAAGTTTGGGGACAAAGTCTTCCATCAGGATCAGCGCAAACATCAGCAACATCGAAAGGAAATTGATGGGGTTCAAATACCCGTAGGCCTCGTCGCTGTTGCGCGCCCAGGTTGCCAGCGCGATCTGGATCGACGCGCCCAGCGTTATGACCGGCAGGACCGAGAACAGCAACAGCACAATTGCCAGCGGCGAGATCGAATACGTTCCGACTTGCGGCACCATACTGGAGAAGGCATCCGGCGAGGGCAGGCTAGTGCTGTTCGTTCCGCTAAATCCTCCACGGGCAGCCAGAACCAGCACAAACCCGATTGCAGACAGCCCGATCGAAAGCCCCATACTGATGAAGAACGCGATCACGCTGGTCAACTACCGCCAGCAGTTTCCCCAACACCAGTTGGGTGCGGCTGACCGGCGTGAACAGCACCGGCTCCAACGTCAGGCGCTCCTTCTCCCCGGCGCTGGTGGTCACCGCCATTTGCATGCCCGCGCTCAGGCCAAAGGCCAATACGATGCCCGGCAAGAACAGGCTCAAAAACGAGCCAGTCGTCTCGGTGGCGGTAGCGGCATTGCGCTGCTCCACCCGGAAGGGCTGCAGGAAATCTTCGGGCAGATTGCGCGCCTGCAAACGCTGCGCCAACAACCCATTGCGATAGGCTTCCAGAGCATCCAGCAGACGCGTCCCGATCACATTCATGGACTTGCTCTGATCGGTGACAAGCTGCAACGTGACCGCTTCGCCGCGTTTGATCTTTTCTTCGAACCCGGGCGGGACGATCAGACCACCCGAAAACTGCTTCTCCCGAATCAACGACTCAACATCCTGGGCCTCGACCACTTTGATATCCGCGTTTCGATTTGAGATAGTCCATCAACTCGGGCGCGTACTGCATACCCTGCACAGGGATCGTAAGCGTGTTGGACATCTGCTGGCTGGTACGCAACATCAAAAAAACGGTGGGAGCCACGAACAGCAGCGGCATCAACACGAAAGCCGTCACCAGGTTCCAGATCAGCCTGCGGCGGTCGCGCAAGTATTCGGACAATTCTTTTCGCCAGACAGCCCAGATGATGCTCATGCCACCAACTCCACGTCTTCGCGCCCGACCATCTTCAGGAACGCATCTTCCAGGCCCTCCACACCAGCCTGCTGGCACAGTTCAGCGGATGTGCCCTCTGCCACCACCTGGCCGTGGTCCAGGAAGACCAGCCGGTCGCACAGGCGCTCAGCCTCGCTCAGGATATGCGTCGAAACGATGACGCATTTGCCGTCGTCGCGCGCACGCGTGATCAGGTTCCGCACCTGACGGGCGCTCATCACGTCCAGGCCGGCGGTGGGTTCATCCAGCAGCAGGTGGCTGGGATCGTGGATCAAGGCGCGCGCCAGCGCCACCTTTTGGCTCATGCCCTTCGAGAAGCGCTTGCAGGGACGGTCGGCGTATTCGTCCATGTCTAATAACGAGATCAGCTCGTCGATGCGTTTTTCGAGAGTCGCACTTGTCCATACGATAAAACTTCCCAAACAGAAGCAGGTGTTCGCGCGGAGAGAAGCGTTCGTACAGTCCCCAGTATTCGGGTAACACCCCCAACACGCGTCGCACCTCATTGGGATGCTGGCGCACGTCAAAATCTCCTACGCGCGCGGTACCGCCGGTGGGTTGCAACACCGTCCCCAGCAAACGCATGATGGTCGTCTTGCCTGCGCCGTTCGGTCCCAATAAGCCGAGCACTTCCCCATCTCCGACGGTGAAACTGACACCATTGACCGCTTGCACTTTCTTGAAGCGTTTGGCCCTGAAATACTTGGACAGATTTTCGATCTCAATCATAGTCACCTTTATCCCGTAAATATGAAAGCTATTGTACAGCCGAACACTAAGACGTTCGTTAACACGTTTGTTGGTTCCACAAAAAAGACCACGCGTAGGTGGCCTCTTTTACACACGGAATGCGAATAAATTCGGAATGCTACGTTGCTGGCGCCTCGAACGAATCCAGCGCAGATTGCACCGACTCAAACATGGGAATGCTTTGCAGGAAGCCGGTGATCTTGAGCGCATGGTAAACCGGCGGCGGCGCACTGGCCAATTTGAGACGCGGAAATTTCTTATCCGCGCCTTTGGGGGTATACATGTTATAGACCTTCTGGATGGCCCGCATGCCCGCGCTGGTCAGCGTATCCAATTCGCTCAGGTCAAGCAACAGGTAACGCGTTCCGTTTTCGTAGGCCTCGCTGGCCCATTTCACGAAATCGTCCTCGCTCTGCCCATCCAGCCAGCCGCGCAAATGGAAGATGGTGACAGGCACTTTTGCCTGCATTTGTTCAACCGTGTTCTTCAGATCTGAAAGCATACTCTCCTCCTTTGTAAATCGTTCGACAAGAACCAACTACTCATAAATCATAATAAAGACATTTCCTGTCTATTGCTTCTCGCATAAATCGCTAAACTTCCAAGTCAGTTTTGTCAGAGAAAAAAATGCATTGGTAGGTTTAGATAATTACGCAATACTCTGTAATTTTATACCATTTTCGACGAATTGCATCCATGAATATCAGGAAGTTAGCTAAAGGATTGGTCCTGAAAGCTTTTCACCACGGAGCGCACAAAGTTCACAGAGAAAATAAAAGGACGAAACTCCGTGCTCTCGGTGTTCTCCGCCTGCACTGTACAGCAGGTACATGTGTGGTAAACCGTTGGAAGTCTTCGAAATCAACCACTCCTGAATATCATAAAACGATAAAATTTATCCACAACCAGACTATAATAAACAGAGACACAATTAGTTCAGGGAATTTGCCATGCTTGTGATTATCAGTGACCTACATCTCGGCGATGGAACCACAGCCGCATCCATATCGCCGGTCGCCTTTGAATTATTCGCCAGCCGCTTGAATGAGGCAGCTTACTTCGCCTCCTTCCGCCGGGATGGCAGCTACCGTCCCATCGAAAGCATCGACCTGGTGCTGATGGGCGACATCCTCGATCCGCTTCATTCCACGGGCTGGCTGGATACCCAAACCGGCTCTCCGAACTACGTCCGCCCGTGGACGGATTCGACCCGCTCCAACTACGCGACCAAACTGGGCCAGGTCACTCGGGCCATCCTGGATGAAAACCAGCAATCCCTGAATACGCTGCGTCAGCTTGCCAGCGGCGAAGCGGTCAAAATTCGCCCTGCCAATTGGAAACACAAACCGAATCTCAACACCCGCAATCGCGTCCCCGTCAAGGTCAACCTCCATTACATGATCGGTAACCACGACTGGTACTATCACCTGCCAGAGACAAACATAGATCCAATCCGCCAGGACATGATCGAAGCCATGGGATTGCGCAATACCATCTCGCCGTTCCCTTACGAACTCAAAGAAAGCCCAGCCTTGCAAGAAATCTTCGAGCAGCATAAAGTTTTCGGGCGACACGGCGATTGTTACGACAACTTCAACTACGACCGCGAGAAGGGCCGAGACCATGCCACGCTGGGCGACGCGCTCAGCATAGAAGTGTTCAACCGCTATCCGCTGGCCGTGCAGGAACGCATCGGCGATGAAATCCCCCCTGCGTTGGTGGACAGTTTGCGCCGTCTGGTCAACGTCCGCCCGGTGCTGGCAGCTCCGCTGTGGATCAGCGGACAGCTCAAACGCCAGGCAGGCAGCGACGCGCTCGAAGATGAACTCAAAAAAGTCTGGGACGATCTGTGCGATGAATTCCTGCAACTCGAGGTTGTCCGTCAGGCCGATAAAGCCTTCAAGTTCGACATCGTCGATGTACTGGAAATGGTTGTCAAGATTTCGCGACGCACCTCCTTCAGCACCATCAACGATCTGGTCGTTTGGATCCGCGAGAAAATCTGGGAGGATGACCTCTCCTATGCCGACCACGCCCTGAAAGAACCCGCCTTTTTGAACGGCACTGCCCGCTACATCGTGTACGGTCACACCCACCATCACGAAATCGTTTCCCTGGATGCCGAAGGCACTCCTCCCTACCTGGACAGCCAGGTCTACCTCAACTCCGGCACCTGGCATTCCTACTATGACCTGGCCATCAAGAATCCGCTCGAACAAAAATTCCTGCCATACCAGGCGCTCACCTATCTGACCTTCTACAAGGAAGACGAGCGCGAAGGCCACAACTTCGATGCCTGGTCGGGAACATATATGTAACTAAACGGTGCGTCGCACCCTCCTTTCCGGCAGAGCTACAAACTGGGAAACTTTCTTCGCTAGTAGGGACTCCGTTAAACATGGTGCGACGCACTATGGAAAATTTTAAAGTAGACATTATGGACTATGACATACTGATCCTCGGCGGTGGACCCTCGGGACTCTCGACTGCGCTCCATCTCCACCAACTCGCCCCGCATCTGGCCCCCCGCATCCTGCTCCTGGAAAAAGCGCATTATCCCCGCCCCAAGCTGTGCGCCGGGGGGCTGGTCGCCGACGCGGAAGTGATCCTGGAGGGCCTGGGCCTGGACGTCAGCGAGGTCCCGCACGTGGACGCACCCGCGGCACATTTCGACTTTGCCGGTAAGGGCTTCAAGGTTTCTTTCCCAAAACGGCACACCCTGCGCATCATCCGCCGGGATGAGTTCGACGCCTGGCTGGCAGGAAAAGCAAGAGAGCGGGGATTAGAGATTAGAGAAGGTGTCACCGTAAAAGATGTCAAGCCTGATGAGAAAGGCGTGACTGTCATCACAGATCAAGGTGAATTCCGCGCGCAAGTCGTCGTCGGCGCGGACGGCTCGAACGGCATCACCCGTCGCTGTGTATTGCCGGATGCGCCGGTCCATACGGCGAGGGTGTTGGAAGTCATTACCCCACAAGAAGATGTCATTGCGAGCGAACGAAGTGAGCGTGGCAATCTCCTCACAAACGGGGGATTGCCACGTCGCGGCTCCGCCGCTCCTCGCAATGACACATGCCATGCTTACTTCGATTTCTTCCCTGTTCCCGCTGGCATCGCCGGTTATACCTGGGACTTCCCCACGCAGGTCAAGGGGCAGCCTATGCGTTGTTGGGGCATATACGACACCAACTTGCTGGCCGACAAACAACGTCCCGCATTGAAGAAACCGCTGGCCGAGGAGATGGCCCGGCACGGCTTCAACCTGGATGATTATGAACTCAAGGGGCATCCGATCCGCTGGTTCAACCCATCCAACCCGGTGTGTGTCCCACGCGTGCTGCTGGTAGGAGACGCGGTCGGTGCGGATGGCATCTTTGGCGAAGGCATCAGCATGGCTCTGGGGTACGGAAAGGTAGCGGCGGCGGAACTGGTAGAAGCTTTCAGCACAGGCGATTTTTCGTTTAGCGGATACAAGCACAGGCTGGCCCGCAGCGCGCTCGGTCAAACGCTGTTCGCGCGCTGGCTGATTACCAAGGTCCTGTATCGCCTGCATTGGAGTTGGTTCCAAAAATGGTTTTGGCGCTTTTGGAAACCCATCATTCTCCCTGTTGCGTGGGTTTTCGTGTTAAACTGGGGCAGGAGAATGCGCTAAAAAGCACAAACTGAACTATACTAACACTTACCCTGCATGGGGGAAGCATAGCCTATGGGAAAGGCTGATCTACACATCCACACCACATATAGCAAAGATGGAACCACCACTGTCCGTGGTGTGTTGAAACAGGCATCCAATGTCGGTTTGAATGTGGTTGCCATCACGGACCATGACGAAATCCGCGGGTCACTGGTAGCGCGGGAGTTGGCCCCGCAATACAGGCTAGAAGCCATTCCGGCCATGGAAGTCAGTGCGCGGGAGGGACATGTGCTGGCCCTGTTCATTGAGAAACCTATCCCGGCCGGCCGATCCCTGATCGAGACTCTGCTGCGCATCGGCGAACAGGGAGGCATTGCCATTGCGCCACATCCGGTCAACCCGCTGCCGAAAAGTCTCCCGATGGAGGCGCTGGTGGGCGCTGTGGCGCACCAATCCGCCAGACACGTACTGAGGGGGCTCGAGGTCTACAACATGGGGTATCAGATTTTCAACCACCTGGCCCAAAAGATTTCACCCTGGTTACCCCTGGCAAAGACGGCCGGCAGCGATTTGCACGTTTATTGGACGGTGGGGATCGGGCAAACCGGTTTTGCCGGTTTCAGCGCCGCTGACCTGCGCCGGGCGTTGGAAAATATGGCAACGATACCCATCCCGGCCCCAACGAAATTTACGCTGACGCCCATTCTAGGCTGGATGGGACAAACTGTCCTACGCCGATTCGGGTATGTCGCTCAGAATCTCTCGTCAGATACGCCAATCGTCATCCGAAGAAATAAGCTAGATCGTGCCACAGTTCCAAATATTAGAAGAAGATCTTAACTTGGTTCTTTTCCGATATGCTCTTCGGCATTAGATATTACCCAGCCACCTGACAATTTGTCTCAAAAGCAATTCGTTAGTCTCGATACGGCGGAAAAACACCGCCTACTCGACCAACGATAAAAAGGAAGAATTCACAGTCCCTTTACTTGCTTCAAAAAACCGGGGGAATTCAACTCGCGTTCTAACAGGTACGTGAAATATCCCTGCATAAGCTTTTCAACTTCATTCTGCACACCAGGTGTGGGATGCGCCTGTTTTGCGGCGGTATAACTGCTGCGCTGAAAATGGCGCAGGTATTTCAGCGCATCCAGGGTGATGGGAATCAAGTTCGGTAATCCCCGCCCACAGCGCGGACAGATGACGCCGCCCGCCGAAAACGAAAAGAACTGGTCTTCGGCTTTGATCTCGCGCTCGCAATTGGCACACTCGAACAGTTGCGGTCGGAAGCCGAGAAAATCCAGCATGCGCATCTCGTAATAGCGGACAGCCAGCCAGATGTCATCATGGTCGGCCAGCCGTTTGAGCGTATCGGCCAACAGGCGAAACAGGGTTGGGTTGGCCCCCTCATCTTCGTACACAAAGCGGTCGAGCAACTCGACCACATAAGAGGCATTGCCGGTCAGCACCAGGGTTTCACGCACGGGCAAGTAGGCATCGACCGTATCGGCCTGGGTGATAATGAACAGGTCGCGGCCACGTGAGAGTTGTAACTTGACGTGCGTGAAAGGTTCCAGGTGTCCCGCTTTGCGCGAAGTGATCTTGCGCGCGCCTTTGGCAACCGCGCGCAGCTTACCGTGCTCGCGTGTGTAGAGCGTGACCAGACGGTCGGCTTCGCCCCAGTCGGAATGACGGAGGATGATAGCGTGAACACGGATCGAGCGGAAGTCTGACATGGGAGATAGAGATTAGAGAATGGAGACTAGAGAGTAGTGGAGGGACCTCACGGGTCAATTGACTCGCCACACTGCGGGGTTCTCCCGTCTGGTTGGTGCTGGTGTTTGACTTTTCCTTTGCGGTCAGTATAATTTTATTATAAAGTACCGCGTGCATATTTGAACAAAATTCCCATTATCTCCGGGTATAGTAAATAAGAAGCGGTAATATGCCAGTTTTTTGCTGTTTACTGCTCTTTGCATAAACAGGTGAATTATTGAACAGCAAAACATGAGTAGATTACAGCTATTGCAGTTCGAATTTTTCCGCAGCACACAGTAGGTGGATGAGTACATAAATTGTGTAACAATTATGGCAATTGCAATCCTATAGGCTATTATGTTGAGTCCGTCAACCAAGTCCGTTGTTCGGCGGAGCTCGCTCACCCCAAAAGAAACTGGGGTGGCTCCCTCCACCGAACGTGACTGGCGACCTCACACGTACTTCGGCTACAGAAAGAAAAAAGAATGTTGCTTTTCAATATTCATTAGATGTGTTGCGAAATAAGGTAAAAGAGGGTAATGTAAGCTGGAAAACATGAAATCTTGGATCAAACAGGGAAAACAGATGCTGAAAATCAAACGAGCGCTGCGTTCTGACCGGGTGATGAAAGCCCTGACTGGGCAGACTAAGGCTGAATTCGAGCGATTGCTCCCCAAGTTCAGTGCAAGCTTGAAGAAGACACAGGCCGAAGCCAGGAAAGAACGGGAACGAGCTGTGGGTGGCGGACGTCGACATACCTTAGAGACACCCGTAGACAAGCTGTTCTTTATTCTGTTTTACCTGAAATGCTATCCGACCTTTGATTTAGCCGGGTTATTGTATGATGTTGACCGATCGCAGGCTCAACGCTGGGTGAAGGTCTTATTGCGGATATTAGAAACTGCGCTAGGCTGGCAGGCTGTACTGCCCCAGCGTCAAATAAGGTCTATCGAAGAGTTTGTCCAGCGCTTTCCGGCGGTCAAGGATGTCTTTGTGGATGGTACAGAACGTCTGGTGCAACGGCCCCAACAGGCCAAAGCGCAACGAGAACTCTATTCAGGCAAGCAACATGAACACACCTTGAAGAATCTAGTTGTCAGTGATGAAGACCGGCATATTTTGTGTCTGACCAAGACCCGGCCGGGTGCCCGACAAGATTACTATCGTTTCAAACAGACAGGATTGGGCGAGGTCATCCCGGACAAGGTGTGGGTCTGGGTTGATTTGGGTTTTGTAGGCATTGTCAAGGATTATCCCTGCTTGCAGGTGGTGATCCCCCACAAAAGCAGTAAGAACCATCCTTTGACTCCGGAACAGAAGGCTGAAAATCAGGTCATTAGTACCTTCCGAATTCGAGTGGAACACACCATTGCTGGTATTAAACGCTTTCGCTGCTTGACTGACGCTTATCGCAACAAGGGCACTATCTTGGCTGTAAGTTCATGCTAATTGCCTGTGGCCTCTGGAACTATCACCTCTTGCCTGCCTAATCCTTCTATCTCTGAGATCCTCTTTATCACTTTTCTTCTACCTTATTTCGCAACACG
>CAWHJM010000087.1:0-28054 GCA_963829615.1 uncultured Chloroflexia bacterium | reverse complement strand
CCCTCGTCGTCTCAAAGCGGAACTGACCGCAGAAGAGTACGAAAAGCTCGAAGGTGTGATGTGGATTGTTCGCAAGAATAACGGTGATTTGGCGATATGGAGCGAGAGAAATTCAACTTCTTGTTTGAGCATTCTCCTGACTTGAAATTGGCCTACACTTTTCGCGAAGAACTCACTTCCATTTTCGAGCTTAACCTGACCGTTGAAGAAGGCAAAGACCGTCTCATCAAATGGTACCACAAAGTCCGCGGCAACCCTGACCTGCTTCGATAAATTCCTTACCACTCTTGATGATTGGATAGACAAAATCGCCAATTACTTCTCTGACCGTCTCAGCAGTGGTTTCGTTGAAGGGTTGAACAACAAAGTTAACGTGCTCAAACGCCGTTGTTATGGCATTCTCAGATCACAACTCTTTTCCAGCGCTTTTATCTTGTCACCTTGAAGGCTATGAAATCTTTGCTTAGGTGATACCCCTATATATGGTGCTCCCACGCAAAATCTCAGAGAGCCCATTTACCTTAGCCATATCTTGCACTCCTTTGTAAGTTCCAGGTAGTTATTCCTTCCTGACGCCGTCCATCCTATTATCAAGCTACAGTGATCCTTCAGTTATTTCCTACAGTGATCTTCCACTTAAAGTCCAACGTGCCGAGTAATTTCACTATTATCGCTATCTTCATACCCAGGACAAGAGGCTGAGCTTACATCTCTGCAAGAGAACCAGAGAAATAACAGCTTTGTAAACTGGCAGCCTCTACGCTCGATTGGCAGTTGAACTTCCGTCCGTACGAATAGTTTAGAGAGCTGCTTTACACGCAGGTGGATTTATAATTGCCTGGTTCAATATCAATTCCTCCATGCCCAAAGCCAAACTCGTCCCTATCCTGGAAGCCCTCTTTGCCGTGCTCGTCTGGGGCGCCTCCTTCATTGCCACCAAAGTCGCCTTGCGCGATATTTCGCCGATCACCGTGGTCTGGCTGCGCTTCGCGATGGGCGTGGTGATTCTGGGCATCGCTGTCATGGCCCGCAAGCAATTTGCCCTGCCCAAACGCAACGAATGGCTCTACTTTGCGCTGCTGGGTTTCCTGGGCATTACCTTTCACCAATGGCTGCAGTCCACTGCCCTGACGACCTCGCGCGCCAGCACCACCGCCTGGATCGTGGCCACCACGCCGGTCTTCATGGCATTGTTGGGCCTGCTGATCCTGAGAGAAAAATTGAACTGGCTGCAAACAGGGGGCATCCTGCTGGCCGCAACGGGCGTCATCCTGGTGGTTAGCAACGGAGACCTGGCCTCCCTCGAGTTGGGTAAATTCGGCGCGCCAGGCGACATTCTGGTGCTCATCAGCGCCTTCAACTGGGCGGTGTTCTCGACGCTTTCACGGCGCGGACTGGCCTCCCACCCGGCCACACGCATGATGTTCTACGTGATGACGCTCGGCTGGATTTTCACCAGCGTTTTATTTTTCAGCGGCCCGAGTTTGCGGGAAATCCCGCAACTGACGCTCAATGGCTGGCTGGGCGTGAGCTTCCTGGGCATTTTCTGTTCCGGCCTGGCCTACATCGCCTGGTATGATGCCTTGCAAGCCCTGCCCGCCGCGCAACTGGGAGCCTTTTTATATCTTGAACCGCCCGTAGCTGTGATCGTGGCAGCCCTTATTTTGACCGAATCGATGACCTGGGCCGCGCTGCTCGGCGGCGCGATCATCCTGTTTGGGGTTTGGCTGGTCAACAGGAACCACAGATCCCCAAAGGCCGTCTCGCCCCGGCGGGCTCGCGGCCCGAACGGGGGGACAATGTAAATGCGATGAACACAGATTTAGAATCCAAACATACACCCGGCGCAAGCGTACTCGCCACTCAAGAATGGTTATCGCTGACCATTCCGAGCGGAGACAAAGAACAGCTACCACATTGGCGCAGCTTGATGATTACGCGAAATTGACCCGCAAACAATTCCCTGCGCATCTTCCCCGGACCCTGAGCCTGCGTGCCCGCGCTTCAGCCGAATCCATCCCCGGAACCTGGGGCTTCGGGCTGTGGAATGACCCGTTTGGATTGTCCATCGGGTATGGTGGGAAACCCTTTCACCTGCCGACCCTGCCAAATGCGATCTGGTTCTTCCATGCATCGCAGGAGAACTATTTGTCGTTTGGGGATAAGCCAGGGAATGGATTCTTGGCGCAGGCGTTTCGTTCTCCAGTTTTGCCGCTAGGCCGTTTGGCGAAGGTAGGAGCGATGCTCCCCTTCTCTCGGACAAAGGCACGGGCGTTGATGAGCAAGATCGTGGAGGAAGACGGGGTCCGCCTGGGGGTGGATGTGACCGAATGGCACGGGTACAGGTTCGAGTGGAGTCCGAAGCGGTCCGCTTTTTGGGTGGATGATGCGCTCGTGTTGGAAACGTCCGTTAGTCCCGCGTCCGCCGTTGGGATTGGTCATCTGGATCGACAACCAATATGCGGCCTGGCGACCGGATGGCAAGCTCGGGTTTGGGATTTTGGGGAATGACGAAGCCTGGTTGGAAGTGAAAGAGATAGAAGTAAAAAGGCCCTGACAAATCAGAGCCTTCTGTATTTTTGTTTTTTGATTCTTACGCTGTCGCCTTCTTCGCCTTAGCCTGCATATATCTGACCGCAGCGATGACAGCGCCGACGCCAAGAGCAATAACTCCCAGCCAATTTATAGAGAGTGGGAGAGACGAGGCCGGCAGCTTGCGGAAAATGGTATCAAGCAGCACACCAAGGATGAACAAGTTGCCGAACAGACGGTTATGGTAGAAGCTGAAACCAGAGAACCAGGTGGGCCAGAAGGCTTCAAATCCCTCGGGCGGGCCATCAGGTCGCGGCTTGGACAGGACAGCAACAGCATAAAATGCTCGTTGAAGAGCAAAAAGCACCAACAAGACGAAGGTCGAAAAATATCCGTCAACCACCAGATAGATAACGATGGCGTAAATAAGCACAAACACGATGATATTCGTCACGCGGGCGAAGGTCTGACCAACCCGCACAGGGAAAGTGCCAACGCCTTTTTTCTTGTCATCGTTCAATTTGTCAATGTGTTTGGAGAAGTTAATACTGACTACACTCAGCCCAAAGGGGATACCCGCCAGGGCAACGTTCCACAGGTTGGAGAAATCGCCATTTTTTCCCGCCGCAAGCACAAAGTAGACGCCTGCGATCATGATCGGCCCCCAGACGAGGAAAATTGCCAGTTCACCCAGCGCCCAATATTTGAGCGGCCAGGTATAGAAAAGCAGGAGCAAGGCACCGAAAACGAACAGGCCGATGACCGTTGAGTTGAAACCCGTGTAAAACAGAGCGAAAACACCCGAAAGGAAAGCGATAATGCCGCTGACAATGAACCACTGAATCTGCTGGCTTTTGGTCCAGAAATTTTGCACCAGCGGATGGACACCGTACTGGGTACGGAAATAATTGTCTTTATCCACACCACGGCTGAAATCGGTGTAATCATTGAGCAGATTGTTGGTTCCGTGAGCAATGAAAAGGCCAAGAGTGAGAATAATCCACGGCAGCCAGGCAAAGACGCCATCGCGCCAGGCCAATAATCCGGCAATGGCACAAGAATAGAGGGTCACGCTGGTAACAGCGGAACGAGTGGCAATCAGCCACTTAGAGATGACGTCCAGAGAATTCCATTCCTTTTTGTCATCCATCTTAATGAGTTCAGCGAGGGCTTTGCGCCACATGGCAAAATTAATATTCATCTACTTTTCTCCTTTTGATGAATAAATTATACACGCATGTCATTTATTCCGCACAAAAAAAAGAGTGGAGGAAACTCCACTCTTTATGAATTCTTAATGCCAGAAAGCTGGAAAAACCATTCTCAATAACACATCCAAAAAGACACCGAGCATGAACAGGGTTCCGAAGGAGCGATTGTTCCAAAAGCCCATGGGAGCAAAGTAGAGCGGCCAACCACCTTGTCCATCCGGAAAGTCAGCGGGACGCTCAGAAGGCTTGGGTTTCAAGAGTGCGGGATAAACCTTATAGAAGGTCGGCAACGCAAACAGCACGATGGCCATGATCGGCGTAAAGAACTTGATGGCTACCAAATAAGCGGTTAAGAAATATGGCAACACCATCATAGTCAATACGCCATAGCGTGCAGCTTTCTCACCGATGAGCACAGGCAGGGTGTGAATCTTCTTAGCACGGTCGACCTCGATTTTATCAATGTGCTTACCAAAGATAACTGTCGTCACGCCTAAAACATAGGGCAGACTGGCAATGACCACGTTCCAATCCCAGGTATGAGACAAAACGTAATACCCACCGCCAATCATGAGCGGCCCCCAAACAATAAGAACGGCAATTTCACCCATCGCCATGCCTTTAAGCGGCCAGGTATAAAACAGCACAAAGAACGCGCCCAAACCAAGCAGCACCCAGGTCAACGGGTCCCACCGATTGATGGCAATCAGGTAAATTCCAGCCACCAGCGCCAAAAGCCCTGTGACGGCGAAATAGGTTAAATGCTGACGCTTGGTCATCAACCCGCTTGCAATGGGTTGAGCGCCATAGATAGTGCGGAAATAGTTATCTTTATCCACACCACGTACGAAGTCAGTAAAGTCATTAAAAATGTTGTTGGAAGCATGCGCCATGATCAAACCGAAAGTCAACGCCAGCCAGGGCAAAACATGAAAGGCGTGATCGCGCAAAGCAAATAAACCTGCCAACGCAGCAGAAATAAAAGTCATGATAAGAACGGCGGCACGAGTAGAGATCAACCACCTGGACATTACATCCAACTTATCCCAATCTTCTTTGCTGACATCAGGGATCACGTTCAAGGCTTTACGCCACATAGCAAAATCAATTTTCATAGTAAGCACTCCTATTTGGATTGAAACGGTCAGATTATATCAAATGCTACACAGGAAAGACGACAATCTGTCCAGACAATTGAAATAACGCAAATACTGTCATTTTCTCCCAGGGAGAATAAACCAACTAGTTGTTCAGACAATTAAAAAAGTCATTTGTGATATTAGTCACAATTTAAGTGTGACATCCCGCACTTCCAAACTTGTGATAAAAATCACATACTGTAAGTAGCGCACCGAAAAAGCCACTTCATCACAGCCTGCGCTAGGCTGTGATGTTTTAATCTATGAGCAAAGAGGAAACCTATGGCCACACTCCAAACGCTCGACCCCCAAAAAACGATCCCAAAACAAATCGAAGACCTGACATTGCTAGATGAAGTTTCAGCCCGCACGGCTGGCGTGTCACGGCTTGAGATGTGCATCCAGTGTGGAACGTGCGGGGGCTCCTGCCCCTCCGCCGCAGATATGGATCACACGCCGCGCATGTTATTTGCCATGTTGCGAGCCGGGATGCGTGAAGACGCATTGAAAAGCAACACACCCTGGGTTTGCGTCTCGTGCTATCACTGCGTGGTACGCTGTCCGCAGAATGTGCATATTGCAGATGTGATGTATGCGCTCAAAGGCATGGCTATTGAGGCCAAACTCTTCCAGGATTCAACCGCCCCTGATTTCTCACAAACTTTTGTGGACATGGTTGAAGAATATGGGCGGGGCTTTGAATTTGGATTAGCAACCCGCCATTATTTGAAACACTTCCCACTGCGATTACCTGGCATGGTCCCGATGGGATTGGGCCTGCTCAGCAAAAAGCGCATGGCTATTACCCCAAACCGGATAAAAGGTATCAAACAATTAACAGCCATCCTCGATCGGGCCAAGGAAATGGAGGCAGAAAATGACTGGCAATAAATATCTTCTATATCCGGGCTGCTCAATGGAATCCAGCGCCATAGCCTATGATGAATCCCTCACCAAGGTTGCAGAAGTCCTGGATCTTGAGCTGGAAGAAATCAATGACTGGAACTGCTGCGGCGCGACCGAGTACCTCGGCATCAGCCTGACGCCCGCCTACGCGCTCATCAGCCGTAACCTGGCGCTGGCATCCCAGCAGGCCAACGGCAACCGCACCGTGGTCGCCCCGTGCAGCGCCTGCTATCTCAACCTGGCCAAAGCTGATTATTACATGCAAGAACAGCCCAAGCTTGGCAAGATGGTCAACGAAGCGCTGGCGGCTGGCGGTCTTTCATATAAACCCGGCACGTTGGAAATCCGGCACTTGCTGGATGTGATGGTTTACGACATCGGGCTGGATACCATTGCCAGCAAGGTAGTTCGTCCGCTCAAGGGGCTGCGGGTAGCGCCTTATCTTGGCTGCATGGTGCCGCGTCCCGATTACGAACATCGCTGGTCGGACCACGAACACCCGGTGGAACTGGATTTGCTGCTCCAGGCGCTGGGCGCGGAAGTGATCGATTTCCCGCTTAAAACGCATTGCTGCGGCGGTCACATGACCCAAATTGGGCCTGATACCGCTTTCGAACTGATCCGGCGGCTGGTCTCTTCTGCCGAGACCATACGAAGCCGATATCATGGCCACCGTCTGCCCGATGTGCCAGATGAACCTGGATGCCTACCAGAACGAAACCAACCAGCACTTCGGCACCAATTTCAAGATGCCAATCGTGTTCTTCACCCAGTTGATGGGATTGGCCTTCGGCTTGGAGCCAAAAGAGCTTGGCTTCGGTACGGAACTGGTCAGCGCCAAGAAGGCCCTGGCAAAAATCGGACTGGAAGCACCGGAACCGGTCGATGTAATGCCAGCACGCCCGCGCAAGAAAGAAGGGTTGCCCATGCCGAAACCACTCCCATCGAAGAGAACGAAGAGCGGCAGAAAAAGATGAGGTGGCGAAATGACCAAACACAACGGTAGCAAGCCTGAAAGTCCAGGAGCGAATTGGGGTATACGTCTGCCACTGCGGCACGAATATCGCCGGCACGGTGGACGTGGTCCAGGTTGCCGAGTGGGCTGCCAGTCGTCTGAAAGCACGTGGCGTGGTCATCGCCCGTGACTATAAGTTCATGTGCTCCAGTCTCGGTCAGGAGTTGATCGAAAAAGACATCAAGGAGCAAAAATTGACCCGTGTGGTCGTAGCGGCATGCTCCCCACATTTGCACGAAAAAACCTTCCGCACCGCCTGTGCACGGGCAGGACTAAACCCGTTCCTGTGCGAGATTGGTGTCCATCCGCGAGCAGGTTTCATGGGTGCATACAGATAAAGTACGGCGCCACATCGAAATCCAAGGCGATGATTTCAGGTGGCGTGGAACGGGTTATCCACAACGAACCGCTGGAACCACTGACTGTGTCGATCAATCCGGCTACGCTGGTGGTAGGCGGTGGGATTGCAGGCATCCAGGCCGCGCTAGAAATCGCGAATGCAGGGCATCACGTGTATATGGTGGAACGCGAACCGTCCATCGGCGGGCACATGGCTCAGTTCGATAAAACCTTCCCAACCCTGGATTGCGCGGCCTGCATCTTAACTCCGAGGATGGTGGAGGCGGGCACGCACCCAAATATCACCCTGCTAACATGGAGCGAAGTCGAAAAAGTGGAAGGCTACGTGGGCAACTTCAACGTGACCATCCGCAAGAAGGCCCGCCACGTGAAAGACAGAAGACTGCACCGGCTGCGGCATCTGCCAGGAAAAATGCCCGAAGAAAGTGATCGATGATGTCTACGAGGCTGGCCTGGGTTACCGCAAGGCGATTTATACGCCCTTCCCGCAAGCCGTGCCCAGATACCCTGTCATGGATGTGGACAACTGCATCTACTTCGAGAAGGGCACCTGCAAAGCCTGCGAGAAATTCTGCCCGACCAATGCGATCGATTTCACCCAGGAAGACGAAGTCATCAATGTCGAGGTCGGCAACATCATCCTGGCGACAGGCTATGACCTGTTCGATGCCCGCAAGGTGACCAACTATGGCTATGGCCGACTGGCAAACGTATTCACCTCGCTGGAGATGGAACGCCTGACCAACGCGGCCGGACCGACGAATGGCAATATCGTGCTGCGAGACGGCAAAACCGTGCCGAAAGCTGTTGGCATCATCCACTGCGTCGGCAGCCGTGATCGCAACTTCAACAATTACTGCTCGGTCATCTGCTGTATGCAGAGCCTGAAATTCGCCCATCTGGTGCACGAACGGACCGGCGCAACGGTCTACAACTTCTACATTGACATGCGCACCCCGTTCAAGGACTACGATGAGTTCTATCAACGTGTCATGGAGGAAGGCACGCTCTTTGTGCGCGGCAAAGTAGCCGAAGTCACCGATGCAGCCCGTCTGCCCGGCGAAGAGGGCAAGTTGATCGTCCAGGTGGAGGATACGCTGGCTGGCAAGCAGCGCCGCATCCCCGTGGACATGGTTATTTTGTCTGCGGGCTTAGAGCCGCGTGCCGACTCGAAAGAGACCGGTAAGCTGTTCGGTATCTCATGCTCAACCAACGGCTGGTTCACTGAAAAGCATCCCAAGCTCGACCCGGTAGCAACTATGACCGAGGGCATTTACATCGCCGGTTGTGCGCAAGGCCCGAAAGACATCCCGGCCAGCGTAGTGCAAGGTGCAGCCGCATCAGCGCGTGTGCTCGGCAAGATCGAGCAAAAAGAGGTGGCACTCGAACCCATCCGCGCCAGTGTGATCGAAGAGAAATGCTCCGGCTGCCGCATCTGCAACGACCTGTGCCCGTTCAACGCCATCAGCTTCCACGAGGATACGATGGTCTCCGAGATCAATCCGGCGTTGTGCCAGGGCTGCGGAACCTGCGTGGCGGCCTGTCCGGCAGGCGCCATCTACGGTACCGGCTTCAGCAATGACCAGGTTCTGGCGCAGATTGAAGGCCTGTTGATGCTGAATGTCGGCGACGAAGCGGTCCCGGCGTGAGGAGGCAACTATGAATGAACAATTTGAACCCACTATCATCGGCTTCACCTGTAACTGGTGCTCCTACCGCGCCGCAGACCTGGCTGGCACCGCCCGCATCAAATATCCACCCAACATCCGCCTGATCCGCCTGATGTGTTCAGGCCGCCTCGACCCAACCTTCGTCTTCAAGGCCCTGGCCAGCGGCGCGGACGGCGTGATGATCACGGGTTGTCACCCCGGCGAGTGTCACTATCTCGAACAAAACTACAAAGCACTGCGACGCTTCCATCTGATCCGCCGTGTGCTGAAAGGCTTTGGGATCGAACCCGGACGGGTTAAACTGGTCTGGGCTAGCGCAGCAGAAGGGGCCAAATTTGCTAGCGAGACAGCCTCGTTCATCGATGAAATCCGCGAGCTCGGCCCGCTCCATTGGGGCAAGAGCGCTGGACATACGCCTTACGGTGGCGAACCACCGACTTTGAACCTGCTCCCGTATCCCCTGAGGAGGTGCCCGCATGACCGCTAACGCGAAACCGAAATTCGCAATGTACTGGGCGGCATCCTGCGGCGGCTGCGAGATCGCCGTGCTCAACATCCACGAGAAAATCCTGGATGTGGATGCCAACTTCGAGGTGGTCTTCTGGCCGGTCGCGATGGACGCCAAGTACAAGGATGTCGAGGCAATGGAAGACGGCTCGATCCTGCTGACGCTCTTCAACGGCGGCATCCGCAACGACGAGAACGAACACATCGCCAAACTGCTGCGCAGAAATCGCAAATCCTGGTCGCCTTTGGCTCGTGCGCCTGTGAGGGCTGTATCCCTGGATTGGCGAACCTGAGTCCGGCTGGCGAGATTGTCCACACGGCATTCAATACCGTTTCGACGGACAACCCGCATCAGATCTACCCCCGAACCAGCTTCGACGTTCCCGAGGGCGAGATCAATATCCCGAAGATATTTCCCACGCTGCGAACCCTGGACGCAGTGGTCGACGTGGACTACTACATGCCCGGCTGCCCGCCCGAGTCCCACCAGATCGCAGCAGTGATCGACCTGGTCATCCAAGTGCTGCAAGGCAAAGCGGAACTGCCGCCCAAAGGCGCGACCATCGGCGCAGGCGATTCCACCGTGTGCGATGAGTGCACACGGGTGCGCAACGTCAAGAGCGTCAAAGCTTTCCGCCGCATCTATGATGTGGACATCGACCCCGAACTGTGCCTGCTCGAACAGGGTATTCCCTGCAACGGTCCCGCCACTCGCAGCGGATGCAACGCCCGTTGCGTCAGTGCGGGCGCGCAATGCATCGGATGCTATGGCCCCGCCGAGGGCGTCGTGGACTATGGTGCGCGCCTGATCTCAGCTTTTGCATCCGTGATCGATAGCACCGACCCCGAAGAGATCGACGCCATCCTGGACGGTATCCCCGACCCAACCGGACAGTTCTACCGGTTCAATCTGGCAGGTTCGCTTCTAAAAGCAAACAAATCTGCCTTTGAGAAAGCGTAGGTGACAATATGACTCAACGAATCACCATCGACCCCATCACCCGTCTCGAAGGTCACGGCAAGATCGAAATCTTCCTGGACGATAATGGCGATGTCGCCAACACCTACTTCCAAATTCCCGAACTGCGCGGCTTTGAACGCTTCTGTGTAGGCCGCCCTGTAGAGGAAATGCCACTGCTGACCAACCGCATCTGCGGCGTGTGCCCCGAAGCGCACCACATGGCTGCCGCCAAAGCCGCCGACATGGTCTACCACGTCGACCCGCCGCGCACGGCCAAGATGCTGCGTGAACTGCTCTACTCGGCTTTCTACGTCACCGACCACGCCACGCATTTCTACGCGCTGGCCGGCCCCGATTTCGTCATGGGACCGGATGCGCCCGTGGCAGAACGCAACATCCTGGGCGTGATCCACAAGGTCGGACTGGAGATCGGCGGCAAGGTCATCAACGCGCGCAAGGCCGGTCACACCGTGATCGAGATGATCGGCGGGCGCAAGGTGCATCCCTGCACATCCATCCCCGGCGGCTTGACCAAAGGCATTACCAAGGAACAGCAGCAAAGAAATCCTCGAACTGGGCAAATGGGCCGTAGAATTCGGCCAATTCAGCCTGAAGCTGTTCAACGACATCGTGCTGGGCAACAAGGAATACGTCGACCTGATCCTGGGCGACATCTATACGCACCGCACCTATTACATGGGCATGGTGGACGAGAACAACCACATCAACTTCTACGATGGCAAGGTGCGCGTGGTCGGTCCGGAGGGCAAGGAATTCGTCAAGTACGCCCCGCAGGATTACACCCAGCACATTGCCGAGCACGTGGAGCCCTGGACCTATCTGAAGTTCCCGTATCTCAAGGATGTCGGCTGGAAAGGCTTCACCGACGGCAAGGACTCAGGCGTGTATTGCGCTACGCCGCTTTCGCGCTTGAACGCCGCCGACGGCATGGCCACCCCACTGGCCCAGGAGGAATACGATAGGTTCTACAAGACGCTGGGCGGCAAACCCGTCCACCAGCGGCTGGCAACCCACTGGGCACGCCTGATCGAGCTGCTCTACGCAGCCGAACGCTGGGTAGAACTGGCCTCCGACCCCGAAATCACCTCGGACAACTTCCACACCAAACCCACCGAAGTCCCGACCGAGGGCGTGGGCATCGTGGAGGCGCCGCGCGGCACGCTCACCCATCACTACACCACCGATGAGCGCGGTATCCTGACCAAGGTCAACCTGATCGTCGGCACCACCAACAACTATGCGCCGATCAGTATGTCGATCAACAAGGCTGCCAGCAGCCTGATCAAGAAAGGGACGGTCGTGACCGAAGGCATGCTCAACATGGTCGAAATGGCCTTCCGCGCCTACGATCCCTGCTTTGGCTGCGCCACTCATTCCCTGCCCGGGAAAATGCCTCTACAGGTCACCATCCGTGATGCAAAAGGTGAAACGGTAGATGTGCTTAAACAATATTGCTAAAGACTGGAGGAGCATCCGCTAAAGGTGAGGGCCGCGGGATATGCCTGCGGCCCTCACGAGCGGATCGCTGCCAATCATGAAAACACTGGTTGTTGGATTGGGTAATCCCATTTTAGGCGATGATGGCGTCGGCTGGAAGGTGGCCGAGGCAGTCAAAGAACGTCTCGATACGGAAACCGGTTTTCGCCTCCCTGTGCGACCGAGCAACTCAAAAACCGTCCACTACCTCTCCCCTGTTGAAGTGGAATGTCTCTCCTTGGGCGGCCTTAGCCTGATGGAACACCTGCTGGGATATGAACGGGCGATCATTGTCGATTTAATGGAAACAGGCCAGGGTCAAGTTGGAAGCGTGCGGACGTTCCCTCTCGCTTCGTTGCTGGACCCGATGGCTGGTCACTCCGCATCAGCCCACGACACATCCCTGATCACCGCCCTTAAAACCGCCGAAAGCATCGGTGCGGACATCCCCAAACAGGTAGATGTAGTTGCAGTCGAAGCCCAAAATGTGTATGATTTTAGTGAAGAACTTTCCCCTCCTGTAGCCGCAGCCGTACCCAAAGCGGTGCAGGCCGTATTAGATTTACTTCAAGGAGCCCCTCATGATCTCTCCTGAACTCTTACGCCGATTCCCTTTCTTCAGTTTCATGGATGATAAGCAACTCAAAGCAGTCGCCATGATCGCCGAGGAAAAAACATACGAACATGAAGACGAAATCGTCGCATATAACAGCCCGGCAGAAAAGCTTTTCTTCCTGGTAGAAGGCACTGCTTCCTATTATTACATTGTCACCAGCGAGCACGACCCATACTACAAGCAGGAATATTTCATCAGTGATTTCAACCCCGGCGAAATCTTCGGTATTTCAGCCCTGATCGAGCCGTATGTGTTCACAGCCTCTGTGCGGGCTGAAAAGTCCTGTCACCTGATCGAAATCAACGCCTCGGCATTGCGCGCCCTGAGCGAAGTAGATACCAGCCTAAATTGCGGACTGATGCGCGCCGTGGCCAAATCCGCCATGGAGCGCTTGCAACATACCCGCGTTCAATTGATCGCTGCAAAAGCATAGACATTGCAGCATTCTCCATAAGACATCCGATGGTTGAACGGCATCGGATGTCTTTCCATTGCCATAAAATAGCCATCCCGTCCTTTTGTTTGAAGGGACGAGATGGTTGATTTATTTATCCTATTTCACAGTAAAACCGGTGAACATCCCGGCCTGGTAGTGACCGGGCAGATCGCAGACCGCTACATAATTCCCGGGTTGTAGCGTTACGGTTAGATCCTGAACATCACCAGGGTTCAATTCGGCGATTCCGTCAATGCGTGTCAAACCCTGGGCAGTTTCATCTATGTTATTGCTGCTATCCAGGGGGAGATTGCCAGGAGCCAGATCGGTTTTGAAGATAATAAATGAATGGGTGTCAGACGTACTTGCATTTGTAACATGAAAGGTGACTTGCCCGGCCTTGATTGTGGCGGGCATCTGGATGCTGTAAGAATCCAGTGTGACGTTCGGGGGGCCCTGACTAGCGCCACAAGCGGCCAAGAGTGGAACAGCCACCAAGATAACGACAAGAAAAGAAACAATCTTTTTGATTTTCATTAACATTTCGATTCGCCTCCAAGCTTGTTAAGCCTTACTGTGCTCATTATTCCACCCCTTCAAAGTCCCGTCCTTAATCCAGGCTCTTGCAAGCATTAAGAACGCCTTAAATCATAACCGATTTTTCGGTTATTCCTTTTTGCCAGGTATCTTTCCGCTGAACTGCGTAAGTCCTATGTATAATAGGGAAAATTCCTCGCCAAAGGATTCCACATGGATGAATGCATCTTCTGTAAAATCGTCAGAGGGGAACTGCCCGCTACCATCGTTTACAAGGATGAGCAGGTAACAGCTTTCCGCGATATTCACCCGGTTGCGCCCACCCACATCCTGGTGGTTCCCAACAAGCACATCCCATCCACAAACGATGTCCTGACCCAAGATGAGCAACTGCTGGGGCATATGCTGACTGTCGTCAAGCCTATCGCCGAGGAGCAAGGCGTCACCCAAAGCGGTTACCGCTGATCATCAACACCGGCCCGGATGCACATCAAGCAGTCTTCCACTTGCACCTGCACATCATCGCGGGGCAACCTATGCGCCATCCGATGGGATAGCCGAGAGTCATTCTCCCGGTTTGGTTTTGACAGATGTTCCTGCGAGGCATATAATCCTCGCACCCCTTTTTTGGATTGGTAAATGAACAATTCTCGTAACCTGGTCATTCTCTTTTAACGCTTGTTATCATGATGCTGGGCTTCGGCATCATCATCCCCATCCTGCCGGATATGGTTGTCGGCCTGGGCGGTGGCGGGATCGCGATGGGTTTGTTGATGGCAATATACTCCGCCATGCAATTCCTGTTTTCGCCTATGTGGGGCACGCTCTCCGACCGCTTTGGGCGCAAACCGATCCTGATGATCGGCGTGTTCGGGAACGCTGTGACCATGCTGTTTCTGGGATTGTCCACACAACTGTGGATGATGTTCACGGCCAGGGCGTTGGCAGGCGTGCTCTCTTCCGCCACGCTACCGACTGCGATGGCTTACATCAGCGACAGCACGGACGAGAAAAGCCGCGGCGGCGGGATGGGTGTGGTTGGTGCGGCTATGGGCTTGGGGATGGTGCTCGGCCCGGGTATGGGCGGTCTGCTGAGCAATATATCTCTGCAAGCGCCATTTATCCTGGCAACAGTATTGTCTTTAATGGCAATGGTCGCCATCTGGGTTTTCCTGCCCGAGTCGCTGGCAACTCATAGACGCGAAAAAACTGTCAAGTTACAAGGACCGCAATTGAGCACGATGTGGGAAGCGCTTATCGGACCTATCGCTTTCCTGTTCATAGCGGCTTTCATGATCAGCTTTGCGATGACCAACTTCGAAGGTATCTACGCTTATTATGCTAAAGAGCGTTACGCCTACGACCCGCACACCATCGGCATCATCCTGACCGCAGTTGGGCTGGTCTCGGCGCTGGCGCAAGGTGCGCTGACCGGGATTGCCACGCGCAAGTTCGGCGAAGTCAATGTCATTAAGACATCGCTGCTCGCCAGCGTAGCCGGTTTCTTGCTGATGCTGACCGCCAATACGCTCACCACTGTCATCCTGACGACTTCCGTTTTCGTGCTGGGCAATGCTATGCTGCGACCGGCGGTCTCATCGCTGATCTCACAGCGCACCACACAGGGACAGGGCATCGCCATGGGCTTGAACAACGCTTATATGAGCCTGGGGCGGGTGATCGGTCCATTGTGGGCCGGTGCGATCATTGATATCAACATTCATTTCCCCTTCATTACTGGCGCGATCATTATGCTAATTGGGTTCATTGCCAGCCTGATTTTCCTGCAAAATGAAGCATCATCAAAGACAGAACCCGCCATGGAGGCAACCGATTAGCCTACTACGCGTTGGCGCAGCAGGGGTTCAGGAATCGCCTTCGCATCCAGCTTACTCGCGCCGAGAAACGTGACGAAGCGCGCGAACCCACGAGCCAGGGCCTCCGCAAATGCCTCGTCTTTGTCGAGAGCCTGGTCCTCTAACCAAAAGCCCAGAATGATGAACGTGTCCGTTGTCCGGTCGAGTTTGCTGTCGAATCGGGCGACAAGCCGGTCACCCCACAAAATCGGCAAGGTGTAATAGCCGAACTTGCGCTTGCCCTCGGGCTTGTATACCTCCCATACGTAGTCAAAGCCAAATAGAACTTTGGCTCGTCCACGGGCGCTGACGGGATCGAGCGGTGCCAGGAAGACAACCTCTTCCGTTGTGGTCGTCTCCAACGGCGTCCATGCCTTGGGCACACGCCCTGCATTCAGATCGCGTAGCAGTCCGGCGTCACTGGCGAGCGCATAGTGCAGCGCCTTCCAGCCTTCAACCCGTACCTCGAGGATGTCACCGTCAGCCAACATCGCCTCGAGTATCTGCTTGGAGCCTGCTAAATGGCACGCCGCTTGAATATGAAGCATACGTGCGTTTCAGCCGCGACAGGCCGGAGAAGCTGATTTCCTTTTTGATCAAGAAACGGTTTGCTTCATCTTCGTCACTTTCGCGAATGAGATGCGCAGGTGCAACTGCTTCAGTGAGTGCGTACACGCGCTCGAAGTTCTCACGGTGGTGCGTCATGACTTCGCCGGTGCGCCACAAATAATATAAAGCCAGGGCGCTGTCCTTGCGGCCGCGATAACTTTGCGTTCGTGTGCGTGTCGCCATCTCGAAGTCGCGGTTACTCACGCTGCCGCGTTCGTGCAAAATGGCCCGCATTTCAGTGACGGCATCGGCGTGCTCGCGGCCCGTTTTGCGAATGCGCGCGTCGCAATCGGGCTCGCCATCGCGTTCGCGGTGCATGACCACGCGCCAGTGCGGCAGCTCGTCCATCGGCCGGACGGCCAGCCAGCCGCCCCAGTCAAAGAACTTACGCTGCTGGTAGGTCACATCCTCCCACATGCCAGGCGTGTAATCGAGTACGCGGCTATGCAGCGCGAGGTCCTGGCTGCGGGCGATGATTTGCAGCGGATCAAGTTGCAAGAACTCCATCGCGCGCATGGCAGCCTCCGTGCCCTGGAGGCCGCGCCAACGCCGCCCAGGCCACAGGCCCTGTTTGCCAAGGATGAAGCGACGCGCTGTGTCGAGGTCGATGGTCAGCATTATTAGGGCTCTTGGCTTTGGCAACCCAGCCTGGAGCTGAGCCCACTTTCTGCCCGAGCACCAGGTTCAACTGCGCAGCATGTTCCTGGACGTGGCGCATGTTGTAGAGCAGTAACTCCGTGAAACTGACCTCGCCCCATCCAAACCGGCAGCGCCGTTGAGCCGTTTCGTCTGTCAGGGCTTCAATCGTTGCCTGACATTTCTTGCGACCATAATCGAGATAGGCTTGGAGTTCGTTTTTCGTATAGGGCCTTTCAGGAAGTAGACCAGCTGGATCCAACTCATCCAGTGTGAAAGGGGCCGGGGGTGCGAAGCCTTCCACTGCGCCGGACAAGTAAAGGTCAAGCCAGAACAGCGCGTGATAGGCGAGATACCAGAACTGGGAATACTCCGGTCGCTCGGAGGGGTGATCCCACAAACGGTCGTGCCACAATTCGTCGGGGCAGGCGCGCAGGGCATTGTCGAGCATGTCAATAGCCGCCCCAAACTGCTGCCAGATGATCGTTCTCCAGGTAATGGTCATTTCGAGTCTCCTGAGGAACGCTTCAGGAAGGCCAGGGTTCGCTCCCACGCCAGGTTGGCGGCTGCCTGGTTGTATGCATCCGTGCGGTCAGGTTCGAAGAACCAATGTCCCGTGCCAGGGTAGCGATAGAAAGTCACCGGGCGGCCAGCCTCCCGCAGGGCTGCCTCCAATTCGTCGACGTTGGATGGCGGCTCATACGGGTCCTGCTCGGCAAAGTGACCGAGGTAGGCTGCTTTCGAAGTGCTGAAGTCACCTGGTCCGGTCCCGTAAAAGAGCACCACGGAACGGATCTGCTCGGGCTGGGCAGCGGCCAGGTCCAACGCATAATAGGCGCCCAGAGAGAAGCAGATCACTGCCAAGCCGCGCCCGGCCTGGCCAGCACGTTCGCCCAGAAACAGGGTTGCCTCGGCAATTTCGGCCTTGGCTTGCAGATGGTTGGCGTCGAGAGCACTGCCAAGGGTTTCGGCTTCCGGGATGGTGACTGCAACCTGGCCATGATAGAGGTCCGGGGCAAATGCCACGAAACCGGATTCGGCCAGCCGGTTGCAAATCGCCTTGATGGTGTCATTCAGACCCCACCAGGCGTGCAGGACCAATACAGCGGGGCCCTTGCCAGTGGGTGGGACGGCGAGAAAGCCTTGAGGTTGAGAATCTGTCATGTGGACTCCTTTCGGCGGTTGTAGTGAATCGCGCTGCTACTTGACTGTAATAACCAATAGAATCCCATTATAGAACAAGTATTCTGTTTGTCAAGGCAAAAATGATCGCTCGCCGCATCCGTAGACACGATTTGCTGCGACAGCATCACTCTCACCAGGTTCTCCTTTGCCCGCTATTTTCCCTGATCATTCTTCACCCTTGATGCCTATCGGTAGTCAGAGTCAGTTTCAATATTTAGATAAGAACTCCTCAACATCCTCAATGAATTTCAAGGTGCCTCTCTCTATTTGTTTCGTTAAAGTATCTAAATCACTGAAATCTGGATTGCTAACTAAAATGTACTCTACAATTAAATCAACGCCTTTGGTAGTCGATACAATGTGGTATTGATTCCAATCGCTTTCTTTAAACAATTTCCAATATTTTGATTGGACCTGTTTGTTTACTCCTGCCTAACCAGACTTCAAATCTAAATGCATCGTGTAGAAAAACGATCGCAATTTTCAAATTTCCGATCTTTCAATGAGTTTTGGAAAGATGGGAAAATATGTCATATCCATATATCCATAATAAATGCTGCCAGATATGAAATAATCAGGATATTTGTTTTTAAAATGCGTTCTCAGCCCCATGATATATTCCATCAATCCCTTATATGCCTTTTGAATAGCGCCCTTCCCCAATTGTTCTCTATATTCATTCATATATTCATGAAACGATTCCATAATTTAATCCCTTCATTTTTCTTACGCCAGTGATACGGATTGAAACCTACTGTTTTTTGAATCAATCTCTAAACTTGTTCGTTAAATGCTCCCAATCTAATAGCCTATGGATTGTAATTGTTACCTGCGGTGTTTTGATAAGGAAGTAATTGAGGCTTTTTCAAAAAATATTTCCTCGCTGAGCGGAGGTGTGCTTTTTGCACCGTAGTCGAAGCGTTTTTGTAAAAGCGTCCTTCGACTGCGCTACGCTCCGCTCAGGATGAAAAGTTTCAATAGGTTCAAGTACAAAGCTGCGTTTAAATCCCAAAAGCGCCAATGACCAAACCGCAAATCACGCCGCCAATTGCGCCAAGCCCCATAATCGGTTTCCATGCTTTTGTGATGATTGCATCAGGCAAACTGAGCAGTAACCCAAACAATAACCCACTTCCCCATGTTGGAAAAGGCAGGTCCGTTGCTCCAATCACGAAACCGATCCCAAACCGGCTGGCAAACGCGCCCGCCATGGCCGCTTTCTTATCTTCGAATTCAAGGGGGATCATCGTGGCAACCGAAAATGCGCCGAAAACAATACCGCAAATAATCCCAAGAATTATTTTGGACATGATTTTTACCTTTCGTGTGGGAAATGCTTAGAGACAATTATCCATCGAACTCAGTCCTGTTGCGGGTTAACTCTTATCTCTCTTCATTTTGATTTGAAATGGCGGCGCTTGATAACCTTTTGGTAAATAATCGGATGGGATTGTGGATGGATTCCCGTCTCTCAACGCTCCATAATGTGGAGAAAGAATCTCAATTCCCGCTTCATTACAGAAATCCTGAATGTTCTGGTGAAGTTCGGAGTAAACCACTATCATTTTGTTGGGTTGGTCGGTGTAGGCATTGAGTTCATAACTAACATAAAAATCGTCCAGGCTGGTTTGCAGTACGAAAGGAAGTGGTTCAGCAAGGATGCCATTTGTCGCTTGCGCCGCCTTGATTAGCGTCTCGTGAATTAACCGCCAGGGTATATCGTAACCAAGCGTTACAGTTGTGTTCAAAATCAGGCCATGTTCTTGCGCTACGGCACTGTAATTAATGATGTGACTCCCCATCACCATGCCGTTAGGAACAGTAATTTCAACATTTTTGATAGTTCGCATGCGTGTGACAAGTAGCCCCTTTTCAATCACATCTCCAACAGTATCGGCGATTCTCACTCGGTCGCCAACGCGGAACGCATGTGTGTAAGTGAGCACCAAACCAGAAACAATATTTGCGACAACAGAGGTTGACCCCAGCGATAATAACAGACCAATAAATATTGAAACACCCTGAAAAGCGGGGGATGCAGAACCTGGCAGGTAGGGGAATGCAAGCACAAGAGCGAGGGCAATCACCAAAAAACGCACCAATTGATACGTAGGAATAGCCCACTCTGGATAAAAACCTGAAAGGGTGATCGTACCTTTTTCAACCTCATCAAAAAGGAGGCGGATGAGTTTTAATCCGTAATATGTGATTACAATGATAACGATAAGACTCAACAGGCTGGGCAAATAACCTACAAAACCCTGCCAGCCTTTTTCGAGTGTCTGAAAAATGTTGGTTAAGGTGTTGGTGACTATCCCGCGCGTTTGCGGGAAAACGCTGAAAACACCTGTCAGGTAAATGAATATCAGTAAAATATTCACTGCGTAGCGGGCATACCGGCTAACTGCCAGTAGAAAACTTGTCAAATGGCTGGCAGTGAATACCTGTACCCGCTGGATTTTGAATCCTTTCAGACGCTTGCCTTGTTCCGCTTTAATTCGATTGGCAATCACTTGAAACCCAACCTTTGCCCAGCCTATTACTTTGAATAGCACAAAGGTTTCCAGGCTAATAAGCGCAAGGTTTAAGACAAAGATAACTACTGGCAATTGAACAAAGTTGAGTATTGTCTGCCATGCACTCGTTACAAATCCTGAAATATCAGCATGGCTAATCAGGGTTTGCCATGCTCCCCCTATGGAAAGAAGGACAACAAGTATCCGAGTTACTTGCCGAATGCGGTGGTTGACCAACTCCGCGTCAGGGAGTTGCAAGCGGTTAACGACAAAATCAACAATGGGGGTGCGGTTGAGTAAACTAACAACCAGTTTAGCAATCCATCGGCTCAGAATCCAACCGAGTATCAGGATAAGCGCTGATAGCCCCAAGATTACCCAAACGACTTTCAAACTATTTTGAAGAAAGGTCGGGATGTCCATGTTTCAAGAATTCCTTTCTTTGAGGTTATCACTTTAATTCAATAGCATCCTCGGGGCATTGCAACACACAGGCACCACAAGCGATGCAGCGCTCCGCTTCGTGAAAAACCACTTTGCGGCTGGCGTAATCCGGTGTCCAGCAACCAACCGGGCAAACGTTATAACACTGCCAGACTCCTTTGCATTTCTCTGAATAAAAATGGATTTGCAGGTTACGTAGTTCTTTGGCAAACCGTAAGTGTTCTTTCAACGATGACTGCAATGTGGGTTGCATACTCATGAAATTACCTCCACCCTAAAGTCAATGGGATCAACCAGTAAATCGCTCCCAGCACTACCCCAATCACTGCTTCCCAACCCCAATTGGCTTGTTCGCCGCGCATCAGCGGTGACATACCCTGTAGTTCAGCAGCGGTAAATACGGATAGCCCGGTCAGTCCCACCGCCCAATGGAAGAACTGTTGGGTTGGCAATGGACTCCAAGTGGTTGTGTAAATGAATAGTCCGGTCAGTGCAATGACTGTCAGCGGGATGCTTTTGTAGAGTCCGTCACGACCGGGTAGCCAGGGATGGACAATGGCATAGAAATACGACAACCCCAACATGCTAAACGTGATCGGCCAAAACAGATTCCGCCAGAAGATGAACACCGGCAATAAGATAAGCAAAGCATAAAATCCCAGCGTGACCGTAACCATCTCCAGCCGGTCTTTGAGCGGAAAGCGTACCCAGCGCATCTCATCCGTCTTTTTGCGTTTGCCATTCAAATAAGCTGGGATGTCCACTGCGCGCGCTGGTCCCCAGTGAACACCCCAGCCGGTCTCTTTGCGGATCCGCCAGCCATCCACGCCGTTGGCGCATAACTGCGGCAGGATCAAAGCGTGATGATTGACCACTTCATTCAGATGAGATGACTTCACCGCTGCAATCACTTTTTCCGCAGTGAAATATCCGCCTCCCGCTGCGCACCAGACATTGATCCCGGCTGAATCGGCCACCAACAACCAGACATTGACTTTATCATCTATTGCGCTGACCAATCTTCGCACGGTCAGATCAAAGTTGCCTGTTACCAGCACGGGTGAATCAGCGTCGGGATGACCGACCGCATACAGCCCCGTCCGCACTTTAGGATAAGGCGGGATGATGCGGAAGAACAAAAGCCACAGATCGAGCAACAGAGTCCGGAACGTGACGCGATGTCCCAGTCTGCCGATCACAGTGGAGGTGAGGCCGGATTTGAGCTGTCCGGCTTGGGCGAGGAATGATTCGTACAAGATCAAACTTCCACCCAGGTACGACGCGGCCGCGTCGGCATGAAATCCAGCTTGAGTCAGCATCGAATCAAAACCCCGCAGAGAATTGGTTGTCGTGCGCGTGATCAACCACGTGAGCAGTACCAACGGTAAACGGACAAGATAAAAGAACAGCCGCGTGATGGGTTTGGCGGGAATCACTTCATCGGCGATCAAGAGCCGACCATTCGGCGCCAGCAGTTTCTGGCATGCATCCAAAACAAAACGCTGGTCGTCCGGCGGAAGTTCGCTGAAGACCAGCGTGGACACGATCAGATCGAAGGACGCGGCGGAAAAGCGGTCGCCGATCAAGGCGGCATCCATGTATTTCAACGACACACTTTTTTCGAGATGCGCTTCGTTGACCTTCTTCTCGGCTTCAGCCAGCATCCGAGGCGAAGCATCAATACCCGTGACAATCGCGCCACGTTTCGCCATCATGAGTGTAAGTGTGCCTGTGCCGCAACCGATCTCCAAAATGCGCGTCCCTTTGCGGACATAATCATTTGCGATTTTTTCCTTGATGCGTTGGATTCTTCCCAACGTAAGCATTTGGATCCCCCGGTCGTAATCCTTCGGGCTGGTTTCCAGCCACTTCATGAACACAGTAGCCATGATTATCCAATCTTCTTAAATTCTTTCTCTATCGCGGTAGGGCTGCCGGTTACCCAACAGACCCCGCACAAATCCTGGCGTGCGGAATTATCGCACCGGGCTTTTCACCTGTACCTGCGGTATTAGAAATACTCGCATCCGTAAAGGTATCAGGACAGACCTGGCATAGACGCTCTGCTTACGCGCCTGGGGCGATTTACGATATGCGGTTTCACCACACCGAACTGGGCCAGAAGTTGCTTGAACCCATCCCAATTATAGCTTTTGCGCTGGCTTCGGTGATTGAGATACCTCTGCATGTACCTGATGGCATGGTAGTAGAACTCTGTCAGACTGGGCAGGTTCCCATGAACACCAAAGTAATTGAAGTACCCCCAAATCCGGGTTTCTACCACGGAAATTCCCAAAGAACTTTACAATTGCCGTTGAGTTTCACTTGGCAGGTAACAAAAACCTTTTTGGAAAGATGTACTCGGTATTTTCATCCTTTAGCCAATCAATAAGTTTCAGGATGCCAATAACATTGAGAGCAATACCAAGAACGATACCCAGTATCCAATCAGTAAGTGTGGCGAAATTCCCCTGAATGAGGAAGTAAAAGAAATACCCTGCAATTGGCGCAAACAAAATGATGGCAGTCAACATGCCTGGGTTATAACGAGTTTTCCCCTTTATATTAAAAAGAAATGTGTGCGCGATAAAATTGCCAACGGAAACCAGGATCGTTGCAATACCCAGCCAAAGAGCCCTTTCGCCAAAAACGGCGGCGAGAAAATAAGAAAGCCAGCCCACGAAGACATTGATAATAAAGGCAGTGTTGGTGTTTAAAGGATACCTATCAGGTTTTTTACTTGAAAACATGACTGTGTTCATCATGCCAGGGAAATAACCGGGATAACGATATTCCTCAAATTGATGTAAAAACAGGGTTATGAGGCTTATCCAAAGTACGAACGAAAGGGGATTTAATTCATTCATGAATACAAATCCGCCCGTGATAAGGGCCAGCGCAAAACCCACGTCGAACCAATGAAGTCGCATGAATTTCATATTTCCTCTTTTCGCAAATTCATTTATTTCCTTCCTTCCACAATCTTGATTTCTTCCTTGGTCAGCCACTCCCCTGATCTGCTTCACACCACTGGATGTAGGCTGCTAATCTTGTGCGCAAATTTTCTTTGTCAATACCAAGTTCTTCTAAAGAACGATTAACTGAGTAGTTCTTGCGTTCTCGCGGAGAGTGAGTCAATGGGATATGTGCTGGCAGCACATCAATATCAAAGCAATCTCGGTAAACGTGCTGCATGGTGGCTGGCAAATCTCGGACAAATTCTGTGAACCGCACCACGCAACGCCGAGTATCAGAAGACTGTGTGTACCAATCCTGTTCAAGTTCACAGTATTCGATCTCGGTTTGTTCAAGCGCGGAACTCAACCATGCCCAGGGAACGGGACCAAGCGCAGGGTCGGCCGGGTTGACGCGCAAATAATTCACCGCGCTTTGCAAGCGTGTGACTGGCTCACGGATGACTGTGAGAAATGCTGCGTCTGGGTAATGCTTTGCCAGGGAATTTGCAGCATACAGAAAATGCCCCTTGATGAAAAATCGGCGCGATGCGCTATCTTCCAAATTGGCATTCAGGAGAGTCTTGCGTCCAATGCGGTCTACAAAAGCGATGAAATCATCAGTTTTTATTCTCTGATCGTGGGGGGCAACGCGCGCAAAATTAAAATCTGTGACCATTACATCTGGCCCGAGGAATGGTGAAATTTGATGCAGATGGGAACTGTAAAACGACCCATCGAATGTGTCTGCCCGGAAAGGGTCGGCTTCATGACGTTCCCATAGTTCGGGGGGCATCATTGCCTGGATTTTCTCGCGCACTTTTTCGGGGGGGATTACTTTCCCTAACGTGTTCGGAACAAGTTTCCAAAGCCACAGATAAGGGAACATGCTCTGTAGAATATTCGGCGCCACCATTCTGGGGTCGTCTTCAAGATAACGTGTGATTTGCGTACTGCCACTGCGGCCTGCACTGATAACAAATAACGGTGCAGTGACAGAGATTGCGTTTAATTTTCTCCCGTATAGCAACTCATCGAGCAGCCAGGCAAGCCCGAGAATGATAGATGTAAGGGCCTTCTGAACGATAGACAGGGTCAACCATAATCGTGCGAAGATTGTCATTCCAGGGGCAGATGGCTGAACTGTCCACACCAGCCGTAAGTAGCGTATCACCTGCGAAGCATGGACAACATTGGGCGGCCGGTACCAGATCAGACGCCCGATCCAGTAGATGGGCGTAACAAACAGGGCAATAACCGCCATAATGAGTATATTCACTATTTTCACGGGCAAGAGAACCATCGCCCGAATGATAGAAATCTGCCCTACAGGCGGCTCGGTAAAATCATGCATACGTCAATTCACACCCTTCACAATCCTAATCTCATCTTCCGTTATCATCCCCGTTCCACGATTTCAATTTCTTCAGGGGACAGCCCATACAGCGCATAGACCAAACATCAATCGCTACATCCGTTAACTCGCTTTGCCGCGCCAGCATCTCTTTCTCCTGCAGCCTTTCAAGGGTGGCAACCTGGTTCCGTCAGGTGAGAGTAATGTTTCCGTTGGCGATTTCATCTTGGATGGCTTGGTTGAATTTCTCCTCCATCGCTTTCTCTCCTGCAAACCACTGTTCGCGCATCCCTGCTCCGGCAGCTTCCTTTGGCTTGGTTTGTGTAAATTGAAGTTTCGTGCCCGTATCTGTGGGTGTCAAGATTCGGGATTGGGTGTATTTCAAAATCCCCAGGTCTTGTTCAATGGTCATGTAGTCAAAAGGCTTCCAGTCTACGATCTTGAGAAGTCACGATAAAATCGCCGTGGGCGCAATGAAAAGATGACCCTGGCTGCGTGCGCCCCCCTAGCGCATCCTCCCTTTCGATCGATTCAAATGGCTCAAACTTGAGTTCGAGGCGCGGGACTGAAAGAAACTCCCATACAACAGCGACAGGGTAGGGAATATGCCACTCGAGGGTGAACCAGGCAGCTTCGGGTGAAATGTAGATGCGATGCTTTTCTTGCTCGCGTTCCCAGACTTGATGCAAATCAAGCACCTGCATTTTCACTTCGCCGATATGTTCATAAGTCTCTGTAAATGGGACCAGGGGCGTGGCGAGCTCTTCAAGATCGAGAGCTTCTGCCGCCGCTTCGCTGAACAGGGCATAGCACTGAATACCAGTTTGCTCGATGACATGATTTTTCAACATACGATGCGGGACAATCACATCTGCGCCCAGTAGTTCTTCGTGGTCCGCAAGCTTTTGGATGGCATATTCCCCATGATGGATGACCATCTTCAGGTCGAGATTTTTCATGTTTTGGCAGGCACGGCAGGTACAGGTGGTGTTCATTTGCATTTGCCGTAACGTGTCTGCAAATGCAAAATATAAATTTTCAAGTGACTCCAATACCGTTTGAGGCGCTGTAAAATGGGTATCGGACAGATACATGAAGATTGCATCGCCGCGAAAACCCGAAATGACGAAGGGATATTTGATGTGGGCGATTTGTACGTCAAATAGGGATTGTAGTGCTTCCTGCGCATGATCGAGTTCTGATTTGGTCAGAAACTCAGTGTAACCAGAAATGTCGGTGAGGATGAAAAATCCCGTATTAGCCATGATACCTCCAAAACGCGGATTGTTATCTGAAGAATCTAAGAAGCCGCTTCCAGCAATTGCTTCAAAGTATCGATATTGTTCCCATCCCCTTTCTCAGCCATCTTGCCGAGCATACCCTCTGCAAGCTTAAATATACCAGCGGCTCCAAGCTGGGCCTCGAAAGTTAATTGCGTACCATTCTCCTTTGGTGCAAGCGTAATTACCAACTCGATGCTTTCAGCAGGAGCTGGAATATTGATTGACCTGTAACCGTAGCGGTTGGGAGGATCCCAGGATGTAATCTCAAATACAGTTTCGCTGTTGCGTCCAAGAAATTTAACCACTTGCTTGTAGGTTGAACCAATACCAGGCGTACCAGTGGATGTCCATTCTGCAAATTCTACGACTGATGCCCATTTTGGTAGGTTGGCAGGATTAGTCAAAAAATCGAATACATCTTGCTGGGGACGGTTGATAAAAATGCTTTTCTGAAACTTGTACATGCTAAATTCTCCTTCGGCTATAACAATAATAAGGAAACTATTAAAATTATCGTCCAAAACAGTTGCCTTGTAAAGAAGTATTAGCTTATAGACTCTCCTTCCTTTCTTCGAAAATCAATTCATACACCCACTCATCGATCTGACAATCTGTCGCTACGACTTCGCGCTTAAGCATCTCCATCTCCCCCGGCATGGACGGGTGCTGTTCTTCGAAATCAATTTCCCGGTAGTTTGCCATAGGTTTCTCCAGACCTGCTATTCCAGACCTGACAGGTTTTGAAAACCTGTCAGGTCTATGCAAGTCTTAATCATCATCCACAAAATCTTTGACCCTGTCAATATCTAAAATCACCTGGTGCGCGTTCAATAATTCATCCACATCCCCAAACCATTCCTTGACCACATCTCTTTTTACAAAGGTAGCCTGCTCTTCTGTAAAAATGCCATACGATGAATACGGCCAATCTCGATAATCATCGATCAGGCCATGTCGTTGAGGGTTCTGGTGGATATAGATCAGAAGGCGAGCAAAATATTTGCTATCCGTTACAGGAATGCGTTTGAAGGGGCGTTCAAATAACGGACCGGTTCGGCCGTAGGCTTTGTTGATGGCTTTGGCATACCCTATTCAGGGCACTTGTAGGCGTTGAATAAGTTGGAGAAGGCCTGGCTGGCTGGTTTAAAACCTGACAGGTCTTGGAGACCTGTCAGGTTTTTGATCTCACCTAACAAATGAAAATGATTTGGCAGCAAACAAAACGCATACGTATCCGCCACAGGTTGAATATGCTTGACATATAGATTGATAAAGTATTCGTAATTGCGTTTTTCTTTGAAGATAGTTTCCCCGTTTACGCCACGATTGTAGATGTGATAAATGACACCGGGCTGCAAAGGCGCTGATCCAGACCTGACAGGTTTTCTTGCCTGCTGTTTTGATTGGGAAACCCGGTTGTTTTGCTCAGTCATATTACCTACCAAACCTGACAGGTTTTAAGCGATACCTGCCTGTCATATCAGCAAGAGGGTCAAGTTACTTTGCTCTACCATGCTACCTTCCAAAACCTGTCAGGTCTTTTCCTCCACAATCTTGATCTCTTCTTCGGTCAACCCATATATCATCCCCTTTGGGGGTATCATCCCCTGTGGGGGCACCTTTTTGTTCGGTAGTAAAATAATAACGGTTGAGTGGGAATAAATTTTAGGATTTCTCACTAAAAGAGAAAACGCCCATTGCTTGGGCGTTTTTGTTATACCCTACTGGAGCCGAGCCAATAACCAAGCGATTTCGGGTTCAAATCCAGTTCAGCTACGATTTTATCCTATTTTAGAGTGCGGTTTTGAACCTAGTGGATTAGGGATTAGG
>CAWHJM010000086.1:0-13845 GCA_963829615.1 uncultured Chloroflexia bacterium | reverse complement strand
ATAATTTAGCAAAAGAAGGAATGGCTGTTGTCTTAGTGTCATCAGAACTACCGGAAATACTTGGGATGGCAGACCGGATTTTAGTTATGCGAGCTGGTTCTCTGGTGGGAGAACTCAGTGGCGATGCAACAGAGGAACAGGTTATCGCGAAATCTATGTTTACTCCGTATGGGAGCCAATTTCATGACAAAGTCAGTATCCCTTGAAACAAAAAATTCACTTGCAAAAAATATCATTCGTTGGTTGACACGGGATTGCGAGAGATTGCAAACTTTAATTACCCTTTTGGTTTTGATTTTAATGATAATTGGATTTTCAAGCCAAAGCAATCGATTTTTTGAAATCACAAATTTACTGAATGTAGCTTGTAGGGTATCACCACTCCTTATTGTTGCTAGCGCTGCTACCCTTGTGATGATTTCTCGAGGCTTGGATCTCTCTGTAGGGAGTGTTGTTGCTGCATCCGCTGTCCTTGCAGCTTATCTGTCCTCTCACGGAATGAATTTTTGGTTGGCCTATCTATGTGCAATTGCCTTGGGTACTCTTATTGGAATTACAAATGCATTTGTTATCGTTCGTATGCAAGTCAGTCCAATAATTGCAACTCTAGGAACATTGAATATTGCCCGGGGTATCGCTTATCTGATTTCGCCCAGTGCTATTTTAGTGGGGCTACCAAAAGAATGGGATCTTATCGGTAAAATCCAAACATCGGGCCCATTCCCACAGCGGTGGTTATCGCAGCAGCAGTTTTTCTGTTATTCAACATCATACTTACACGTACAATTTTTGGCCGTCATGTTTACGCCATAGGTGGTAATGATGAAACTGCACGCTTGTCTGGGGTAAGTGTGGAAAGAGTTACGACAATATTATATGTAATAACTGGTGCAATGGCTGGCTTAGGCGCAATTGTTTTGGCCTCACGTCTTGGGAGTGGGGATCCCAATATTGGCGTTGGTTTTGAGTTTGAAGTGATCGTTGCAATTATTTTGGGAGGAACAAGCCTTGCGGGAGGAGAAGGACGTTAATGGGCACATTGATTGGCGTCCTGATAGTAGGTTTTCTTGGTAATGGATTGAACTTGGCAGGTGTAGAACCTTTTTGGCAATATGTCGCCCAGGGAATTGTACTTGTCTTCGCAGTAGCTCTTGATCGTTTCGTGAATATTGGCGTTTTGGCACTTTCAACTGGAAAAAATATGAACGTTTGCCTGAAAGCAAAACGAAGTCAGTTGAAGAAACATCTGTGTAAATTAATCTACGAAAAAGGAGATCAAAATGGAAAAGGATTTTGAACGTCTTCAGCGAATGCGAACAGCGCTTGAAAAAATAACTTAGATGCCTTGGTATGCCGTTTACCCGAAAACATTGTTATGTTGACCGGATATTGGCCAATGAACGGGTTTGCTTTTCTGGTTTTTCCAGTGTCTGGAAATCCTATACTCATTGCTCCTGTACCCTAAAAGAGTTAGCGGATGAAGGTTGGGTTGAAGAGATCAGAACCTTCAAGTGGGGACTTGTTGATAGTGGGGATCCATATACGAAGATTCCAGGTTTACTAACCCAAGCTGCTTCTGATCTTGGGTTGATTGGCAAGCGCATAGGCTATGAAGGCTCATTTGAATTTATCGCGGCCCCTTATGTAGGCGCAGAGCCTGGAAGTTTTTCCCAGGTGACAATGGGCATGTTCCAGCAGGCCTTCGGCGATAATCTCGTTGATGCTACCGGCCTTATCCACAAAATTCGATTACACAAAACTCCTCTGGAAGCTGAAAAATTACGCCTGGCCAACCGGATTGCAAGTTTTGGTTTGAAGGCCTTTTTTGAGAACGTAGTTCCTGGGAAAACGGAAATTGAAGTTGTTTCAACGGTAGAGTCAGCGATTATGCAAGGAAGAAATTGGGTTAAACAATGTAAAAGTTGTACGCGCTTGGGCCTCAGTAATGTCTGGGCCTCGGGCTGTAACAGCTTATAAACCCCATTTGCTTTCCACCCACCGGAAGTTAGAGTCTGGTGATATGGCTTTGTTGGAATTGGTTACCGTTGCAGACGGCTGGTGCAGATCTGACTCGCACCCGTGTTGCCGGTCGCGCCAAGGATGAAGATCTCGAACGCTGGAACGCTGTTATCGATGCGCAACGCGCGGCATTTGATGTAATTCGTCCTGGAGTGCCTTCCAGAGAAGTTGATCGTGCTGCCCGGGACCTGATCGAAAAACGTGGGTTGGGAAAATATTTTGTCCATCACACAGGTCATGGATTGGGTCTTCGCTATCATGAGCCAGAGCCTTTCTTGCATCCGGATGTGGAGGTTGCCCCCGACTTGGGTATGGTGTCTTCCGTTGAACCGGGAATTTACATAGAAGGTTGGGAAGGCATGCGGTGTGAGGACGATATTCCGGTGACAGAAGGTGCGGAAATACTCTCAGAGTCTCCCGCGAGTTGGCTGGTTAACAAACGATTACTTTGATTTCAAAGGAGTTCAAAGATGAAACTATCAGGGAAAAAAGCTATCGTGACTGGGGCTGCTGCCGGTATTGGAAAAAGCATTGCCCTGGCATTGGCAGCAGAAGGCGAAGATGTAGTTATTGCTGATGTTCAGATGGAAAAAGCTGAAAATGTTGCCAAAGAAATCCAGGCAATGGAACGTCGCAGTCCCGCAATAACCTGTGACGTGAGGGACTCAATCAGGTTGATGAAATGGTGTCCAAGGCCAATGATTTTCTTGGCGGTTTGCATATACTGGTCAATAATGCTGCTGTGATTTCACAAGGATTATTCTGGGAAGTTGACAACGACACCTGGGATAAAATCATTCGCACTAATCTGTCGAGTGTTTTTTATTGCTCCAGAGCAGCGGCGAAAATAATGATTCCTCAAAAGCAAGGAGGAGGATTATTAATTTGTCATCTATCCATGCAACTTTATCGGAACCTAATGCAGGTCCTTATACGGCTGCCAAAGGAGCTATTGAGGCTATGTCGCGAACGATGGCCACTGAGCTTGCTCCCCATAAAATCTTAGTAAATTGTATTGCGCCTGGGGCTACTTATAGTGAATTAACAACTCCAATGTACACAGAGTTCTGTTAAACAAGCACTTTTCCAACGAGTGCCTCTTCGCGAAATAGCCCAGCCCGAATGGATTGCTGCCGGCGTTGTTTTTATCGCCTCTGATGATGCCCGCTATATGGTTGGTCAAGTGCTTACATTAGATGGCGGTTACGTTATGGATGGCAGCTTGCCAGGTGCCGAATATTGGACAGAATAAGCTTTTGATTCGTTACAACAGGAGGTAGGCAGATGAGCTTTGGTAAACCCAGGAATCACGGTTGCCGCATATCTGACGCTTGGACATTCAATGGGATGAAGACCCTCATCCTTGAGAATGAATTGCTACGTGTTACCGTGTTGTTGGATAAGGGAAGTGATATTGTTGAGTTTCGCTACAAGCCTGTTGACCTAGATTTTCTCTACTTTGCACCGGGCGGCATCCGAAATCCAAAACGCGAGACCCCTTCTGCCTACACATCCAGTCCATATCTGGATTATTTCAGCGGTGGCTGGAATGATATTATACCGAACGGCGGACCGCTGTCGAATTACAAGGGGTCGGTTATTGGTCAACACGGGGAAACTCCTTTGGCATCGTGGGAACACGCCATTTTAGAAGATACGCCGGAGCGTGTCTCGGCAAAATTATGGATACGTACCTTACGCACTCCGTTTTATGTGGAAAAAACGTTAACTCTCGAGCCCGGTTCTCCAATCCTACAAATCAACGAGAAAGTTGTTAATGAAGCTGGCGAGCCTATGCACTTCATGTGGGGACAGCACATAGCTTTTGGTAGGCCTTTCTTGGAAGAAGGCGCTGTGATTAGCGCCCCAGCAAAAAAATTCCTGGTGCATCCAGAAATTCCAAATTTCCAGCCGCGGCGCTTCCAACCAGGAAGCGATGGGGCATGGCCTATGGCGTCATCCTTTCGGGAGCAGGGCTTAGAAGATGCAAGCCAGATCCCACCCTTTGGTGATTACAAAGCTCAAGAGATGGCGTATCTGGCCGATTTAACATCTGGATGGTATGCGATTACAAATCCGTCTCGAAAACTAGGTTTTGCTATTTCCTTTGATCAGAACGTATTTAAATATATTTGGTATTGGCAGGAATTGGGATGCGTTGCGGAAGGGTATCCGTGGTGGGGGCGCACGCATACCGCTGCACTTGAGCCTTGGACCAGTTACCCTACAAATGGATTGGATGAATGTGTAGAAAATAACACTGCCATAAAACTCGAGCCGGGCGAAGTCTCTGAAACCTCGCTGAGAGCAATCGCTTACTCTGGACTGTCAGCAGTGACGGATGTCTTGCCCAATGGACAAATTGTAGGATCGTAGACATCTTGTTAATACATTCCATTTTGGTTTGCCAATTCGGAGATTTGGAATGACTTATGATGTAGTCGTAATCGGCGCTGGCCCAGCCGGCTATGTCTGCGCCATCCGCGCCGCACAACTCGGACAGAAGACCGCCATCGTCGACAAGCAATGGCTGGGCGGCGTCTGCCTGAATGTGGGCTGCATCCCCTCCAAATCGCTGCTGCGCAATGCCGAGATCGCCCACATCTTGCGCGAACGCGGCAAGGACTTTGGCTTTTCCTTCGACAACCTTGTAACTGGACTACGGCGTGGCTTTCAAACGTTCGCGCCAGAACTCGGACCGTCTGACCAAGGGCGTTGGCTTCTTGATGAAAAAGAACAAAATCGACGTCCACATGGGAACCGCGCATCTTTCGGACCCAAATACTCTCACCGTGACCGACGCGGACGGCAAAACCAGCGAGCTCAAGGCCAAAAATATCATCGTCGCCACCGGCGCCACCGCCATGGTCCCGGGCGGCTGGAAAGTCGACGGGGAGAAAGTCGTCACCTATCTGGAAGCCATCCTGCAGGAAAAGCTGCCCAAGTCGGCAGTCATCATCGGCGCGGGCGCCATCGGCGTCGAGTTCGCCACCATCTGGCACTCCTACGGCGTGGAAGTGACCATCGTCGAGATGCTGCCGCACCTGGTCCCGCTGGAAGATGAGGAAGTCAGCAAAGAGCTCGAGAAAGCACTTCAACAAACGCGGCATCAAATTCCTGACCGGGCATAAGGTCGAGAGTCAGTAGACGCTCACAGACCAAGGCGTCAAGGTCAAAGTCCGAACAAGGACGAGACGAGCAGACCCTTGAAGCGGAACAGGCGCTGGTGGCGATCGGCTTCCGCCCCAACTCCAAAGGGCTGGGACTGGAAGAAATCGGTCGTCAAGACTCAGCGAGCGCGGCATGATCGAGATCGACGGGCGCATGGCCACCAACGTGCCGGGCGTCTGGGCCATCGGCGACGTGACCGGCAAGTTGATGCTGGCGCACGTCGGCTCGGCCATGGGCATCGTCTGCGCCGAGAACATCGCCGGGGCCGAGACCGTCACCCTGGACTACGAGATGATGCCGCGCGCCACCTACTGCCAGCCGCAGATCGCCTCCTTCGGGCTGAGCGAAGCCCAGGCCAAAGAGCGCGGCTACGACGTCAAGATCGGACGCTTCCCCTTCCAGGCCAACGGCAAGGCGCTCGGATTGGGCGATTACGCCGGCTGGGTCAAGCTGGTAGTGGACGAGAAGTACGGTGAAATCCTGGGCGCCGCGATGATCGGCCCGGAAGTGACCGAACTGCTGCCCGAGCTGACCCTGGCGCACCTGATGGAACTGACCCCCAACGAAATCGCCCGCAACGTGCACGCCCACCCCACGCTGTCTGAGGTGCTGATGGAAGCGGCGTGTGCCTGAATGTAGGCTGCATCCCATCCAAATCGCTGCTGCGCAACGCGGAGATCGCCCACATATTGCGCGAACGCGGCAAGGACTTTGGCTTCTCGTTCGAAAACCTGTCCCTGGACTACGGCGTGGCTTTCAAACGTTCGCGCCAGAACTCGGACCGTCTGACCAAGGGCGTTGGGTTCTTGATGAAAAAGAACAAAATTGACGTTCACATGGGAACCGCGCATCTTTCTGGACCCAAGTCTGTCACCGTTACCGACGCGGAGGGCAAAGCTACTGAGTTATCCGCCAAAAACATTATCGTGGCAACCGGCGCGACCGCGGCTGTCCCTGGCGTCTGGAAAGTAGACGGCGAGAAAGTCGTCACCTACCTGGAAGCGATCATGCAAGATAAATTGCCGAAGTCCGCAGTCATCATCGGCGCGGGCGCCATCGGGGTGGAGTTTGCCACCATCTGGAACTCCTACGGCGCGGACGTGACCATCGTCGAGATGCTGCCGCACCTGGTCCCGCTCGAAGATGAAGAAGTCAGCAAAGAATTGGAGAAGAACTTCAAGAAACGCGGCATCAACTTCCTGACCGGGCACAAGGTCGAATCAGTGGAAGCCACCAAATCGGGCGTGCGAGTTGTCGTGTCCGCCGAGGGTGAGACAAAGACCCTCGAAGCGGAACAGGCGCTGGTGGCGATCGGCTTCCGTCCCAATTCCAAAGGATTGGGATTGGAAGAATTGGGCGTCAAGATTTCGGAACGCGGCTTCATCGAGATCGACGAGCGCATGGCGACCAACGTGCCGGGCATCTGGGCTATCGGCGACGTGACCGGCAAACTGATGCTGGCGCATGTCGGCTCGGCGATGGGCATCGTCTGTGCGGAGAACATCGCCGGCGCGGAAACCGTCACGCTCGATTACGAGATGATGCCGCGCGCCACGTACTGCCAGCCGCAGGTGGCCTCCTTCGGGCTGACCGAAGCGCAGGCCAAAGAGCGCGGATACGAGGTCAAGATCGGGCGTTTCCCCTTCCAGGCCAACGGCAAGGCGCTTGGGCTGGGCGATTACGCGGGCTGGGTCAAGATCGTGATGGACGAGAAATACGGCGAGATCCTGGGCGCGTCCATGATCGGCCCCGAAGTGACCGAACTGCTGCCCGAACTGACCCTGGCGCACCTGATGGAACTGACCCCGGCTGAGATCGCCCGCAACGTGCATGCCCACCCGACGCTTTCCGAAGTGATCATGGAAGCAGCGCACGGGGCAGAAGGGACTCCGATCCATATTTAGAGGATTAGACCCTAAAGGTTTTGGAAACCTTTAGGGTCTTTTTTTTGATACGAAACTACTTTTCTGGACCCACCTTCAACCTTTCCCAATAGGCTTCATTGTTAAGTTCAAATCTTTTCCAACCGCTTGTTTCAAGATCTGCGAAGTAAAGTTCTTCGAGCACGGTAGCTATTTCAGCATAATCTTCAACAATGATCGGGGTGATTCCCAGTTCTTCGAAAAACGCAAGTCTTTCAGGCTGTGGGGTTTTGTCTATAACGAAGTGTCTCTTCCCGTAGCCTTTATTTCTAGCATTTTTTAGGATTTGATTGACGGGCGGGTCATTGAAAGATGTTCCAATGAAAATCAAATTGCATTCCCGAACTGCATTTTCGAGTACTCTGTGGGCAAAGCCATTTTTGCTGTAAGCATTTTTGTAGCTTTCCCTAGTCAAAACAAGTTTCTTTCTGTAACTCAGCCGATAAGGAATGTATCCGTGAATATAGTTAATAATTCGTTGTGTTGGATCAGGTTCTCCCTCGCTAAACGGGGTCATAACTTTCCAGTGGTCGTGGAAGGTTTGGTAACGAGTCCAACCTGCGCCGAAAAAGAAATCATAATTGGGAGTGATCACGGTCTGGATCTTCGGGTTCCGTTCAAAGGTCCACTGCTCTTTAATGCGCGCCGTAAAACAGATAGCGGCATGCAGGGTGGGCGCCTGTTCCAACATCCGCTTGCTCAGACGACCGTACGTATCGTCTCGGGGTAGACAATGATAAAAAAGCAGATCGATTTCATCCACCAATTTTTCGATACTCATCCTTCCAACTAGAGATTTTGCCAACCTCGGCCAGTTATTTGAGTGCTTGAGTTTCAACTTTTCAAAAGAATCACAGTATTGGATCATATTTCGGTTGTAGATCGCGCGCAGCAATTCCAGCCATGAGTAGGTATCGAAAGTTGGCTTTGTTACCTGTTTGGTTGGTAGGTTTACGCCAGCGCCAAGATATAGTCCGATAGAATTGTCGGCATTATTCGCTGTGTAGATGTCCACAAGTTGTTTGAAACCATCGGTGTTTCGAAACATGTTTCCTCCTATCTTCAAAATCTCAAAGGATGACCATTTTTATTATAGTACGTTGATAACAACGGCGAAGCAAAGGAAAAAGACTTGTGCCGCTTGACCTTATAATTAACAGAAAGGAGACCTATGCCCACCTACCCTCTCTACCAGGTCGATGCCTTCACCACTTCCCCGCTGGGCGGCAACCCCTGCGCCGTGCTCTTCGACTGCGCCGATCTCAGCGATGAAACCATGCTGGCCATTGCCAAAGAGATGAACCTGTCTGAAACGGCCTTCGTCTGGCAAAAGCCCGACGGTCATTTCCGCGCGCGTTACTTCACCCCCGCCGAAGAAATTCCGCTGGCCGGGCATCCCACCATCGCCACGGTTTACGCACTGGTCGACTCGGGACGACTGTCACTAACCGGCGATTATCTCAAGATCCCGCTTGAACTGCGCGATGGGCCGGTGGACGTGGAAATCTTCGCCCGCGATGGAAGGATTGACAGGATCGTCATGTCGCAGCGGGTACCGCAGTTCCTGTCCACGCATCAGGCCGCGGACGTGATGCCTGCCTTCGGTTTAGAGCGAGTTTGACCTGCTCCCCGGCGTTCCCATCCAAACTGTCAGCACAGGCACACCGCAAATCATGATCCCGCTCAAAGGCCACGATGCTCTGCGCAAAGCTATCTTAGACATCGAAAAATATACTGCCCTACGGAATAGCAGCGATTTCTTCAGCCCACATCTGTTCTGCCTACAGGGAATAGAAAACGGACAGACCTTTGCCCGTCACTTCGGCGTCCCGCCTGACACGATGGAAGATCCGTTCACCGGTTCCGCTACTGGCGGCATGGCCGCCTATCTCTGGCATTATGGACTGATAGATAGTCCGACTTTCATCGCCGAGCAGGGACACTGGATGCAGCGTCCCGGTCAGGCTTATGTAGAAGTGATCGGTCCGCGCGAGGATATCCAAACTGTCAAAGTTGGCGGCAGCGCGGTCACTGTGCTACGAGGAAAACTGACCATCTAACCGAAAAGAATTGGCTGCGAAACGGTAGCAGCTTGAGGCCGGAAAGATGCGGGAATCAAAAAGACGGAGGTTGTGTTTCTCCGTCTTTATGCGTCTGCTTTTTCTTTTGGTAATGGAATCCGGATGAAGAACGTACTTCCCGGCAGTTTTTCCTCATCATAACCGGGACTTTCCGCCCAGATCTTGCCGCCATGCGCTTTGACAATGCCCGCTGCGATGGCCAATCCTAACCCAGGACCACCGCCTTTGAAACTGGTATGCCCGGAAGAGTGCAGTTCCACTTTGCCCAATTGATATAACTTTTCAAAGATAACATCCAGATTAGCCTGGTCAATGCCAATCCCAGTATCTTGTACCCGAATTTCTATGCAGGGTCCCAAGCGCTCATCCTCAACAGAGTCAGCATGAATTGAAACTGTGCCGTTATCCGGGGTGTACTTAATGGCATTGACAACCACATTGTTGAGCGCCTTTTGAAACAATTCCGGATCTACCTTCAAGGCAGGGAGCTTAGAGAGATTCTCATCAAGGCTGAACGTGATATGACGGGCTTCCAGGTCTTCCTGGAATTCCTTTTGCAGTAAGCGCAACATAGGTGCAATCATCAGCGACTCTAAGTGTGGGGTAAGCACCTGATTCTCGAGTCTAGCGACATCCAACATGCTGTTAACGATCTGGTGCAGGCGGTTCGTACCTTGCATCACACCATCCATAGCCTGGGTCAGTGTTTCATTATCTTTAATGACCGCATTTCCGCGCAACATGCCCAGATAACCCTTGATGACGGTCAATGGAGTGCGTAACTCATGTGCAGCTACCTGGATGAAAGTAGATTTATTCTTATCAAGTTTTTCCAGTGTGACATAGGCACTCGATAGTTCGTCTACACGTTGGGCTACCATGCGTTCCATCATCTGGCTGAAGCGGTTGAGTTCGTCATACAGACGCGCATTTTCTATTGCAATGGAAGCCTGCACAGCAAACGTGTTTACAGAGAGCGCATCATCCTTGGAAAAAGACCAGGCGTTGATGCGGGTCAACACCAGCATACCTATGGCCTTCTCCTGGAAGAAAAGCGGAACACCCATCCAGGAAAGGTCCATTGGAAGCCAATCGGGCTGCTTCCATCCTTTTAGTTGTGAGACATCACCAATCTGAATTGCCTCTTTCATGCGCGCTACAGCATCGTACATGTCGCTGTCTTTTTTGTTCTTGTACACTGTGTAACGCAATTCACCCACAGGCGCAGATTTGGGCAACCCATGGGATGCGGCAACATTGGGAATACCATTTACATCTTCCAGGAACAGGACACCGCGGTCAAAGTGCAGGATCTGCCGCAACTGTTCCAGGATTTGCTCCGGAACTTTCTCGATTTTTTCCAACGAGGAGAGTTGACGTGATACCCGCGCCAGCGCTTCGGCAGCCTGACGTCGATACTGCTCCGAGTCGTACAGCTTTTCCATCTCGATAGCGGCCTTCTCGGCCATGTCCCTGGCGATAGCCAGTTCCCCCGCCCTTTCGCGCGCCTCATCTAGCAGACGTTCCACCTCTGTCTGGGCCTGCTCGCGCTGCTGGACCAGCATGGTACGCAGCAAGGCACTACTCACCAGGTTACGGATGCGGGTGTACACATCCCAGTCCTTTGGACCCATTTCGACCCACATGAAGCCAAAACGGTTGCGCGCCAGCGAAAGCGGCATAACTATAGCAGTGTAGCGATGGTCATCAGGTTCCTTACCACGCGGGACAAGGCTGCCAGTACCCAGATTGGTTGTTGTAGTTGGAATATTGAACTTTTTGTCGTCGTACTGGAATAGTAATTTGTAGTTTTCCGGCGGTGGCGCGGTTGTGGGAGTTGGCGAACTTACGTCGCTGTAGAACATGACATACCAGCGCTCTATGCCCATATTGGGGAAATTCTTAGAGATGGCATCACCGATCTCTTCCAGGCGCATAGCGGGCGCCATCGAAAAACCAAAGTCCTGGTAGACATCTTCCTGCTGTTCAGATTTCAAACGCCTGAAAGCCTGCGCGCGCTGAGAGAGTTCACCAGCCAGCAAACGCGCTTGCTGGAACAGATTCTCCGCATGCAACATTGCCGTCGGGCTGGAAATACCGGCCAAAGCATAGCGGCGTAAAGTGGAAATCAGGTTGTGCCAGGCGGAAGCATCAAGGCCATGACGCCGCATCATATCGATGGCTGCATTGATAGTGCGCAAGAAATCATTGTCTTTGCCGCTATCCTTCATGCTGGTCAGGAAGACATCCCACATACGCCCAAAGGTTTCCCTGAATTGTTCGAGGGCGGGATCTGACGAGTTGATATTGGCAGCAGACAGTAACGCATAAATGGCCGCATCACGTTTGTTTTCAAGTCGTCCGGTTTGCGCCACTTCGCGAGGATGGACTACGGCGTAACGTACAGTTTCAGGTAAGCAGCCACAAGACCAGCGTATGACCATATCGGTATCAACCACTTTTGTGTGAGGTACCGTTTTGCCGTCTATGCGCTGCATCAAGGTTTCAAAGGCTTCTTTACCGATATTAGAAAACGATTGCCTGACGGTGGTGAGCGGTACGCCCAATGACTGGGCTTCACGCACGTCGTCAAAACCGGTCAGGGCAATGGTATCAGGTACCGGGATGCCTCGTTTCTGCAAGGCCTCCAATGCGCCAAAAGCCATACGATCATTCGCAGCGACGATAGCCTGGAAACGAACTCCACGCTCGTCTATCAAAGTACGAACGGCAGCGCGTCCACTATCGGGGGTGAAATCACCGTCTACTACCAGTTTTTTATCAAATGGGAGGTTGTGCGCTTCCAATTCGCTCTTATAAGCGCTGAAACGCGCCTCAGCTTCGATTTGTCCCTCTACACCACGGATGAAGGCAATGCGCTTGTAGCCATGCACTTCGATCATATGCCGCATGATGAACTTCATACCCTTGATGTTATCGGCCACAAAATGGGGCACGCCATCGGTTTCGATAGCGTGGGCAACCATGGGCGTAGGTGCGAACGTCCGGCAGAAGGCTTTGATGTCTTTTGCGCTCAACCCGTGAGCGATGTCCGCAGCCAGGATCAAACCGTCGAATTGATTCGGCTTGACGAGGTCATAAAGTCCGTATGAATTTTGCAGTTGACCGGGTGTCATCAGGGAAGACGGCTGGCCACCGACAAAGCACACCAGATTTACATCATGCTCTTCAGCGGCTTGTTCAACGCCCGCCATGAACTCTGTTCCCCAAACGCGGCTGATTTGTGCGAGGAACACCCCGACCGTTTTACGCTGTGATGCAGACTTTTTGGGAATCATCATAACTATAAAATTATATCTCCAATTCCAGGCAAGAATATTCGAATTCGATAACAATTTCATTTTACTTTGGTACCGCTTATCAGGTTTATAATAAGCCCCTTACAAAAGGGACAATTTATGACTGAATTATCAAAAACTGCGCGCAAGATCACGTTTATTTTATTCATTGCCCAGAGTCTGGCTTCCGCAGGGTTTATTGCCTCCGCCACGGTGAATTCCATTTTGGGGGCCAAGTTAGGAGGCAATCCCTGGGCTGGGGTTCCCTCCGCAATTTTCCTGGTAGGCAGCGCACTGGCAGCTTCCGTTTGGGGTGTGTTGATGGATCTCGTTGGCCGTCGCAATGGTATTGCGTTAGGTCTATTGCTGGGTGTAATCGGTGCAGGTACGGTGGTTGTGGCTGCCAACCAGAGTCTGCTTTGGCTGATGTTTCCCGGCATGGCGATGATGGGCTTTGGCAATGCCGCTGTTCTTTTGGGACGTTTTTCCGCCGCAGAAGTCAATCCGCCTGAAAAGCGCGGTGCAGCTATTTCGAACGTGGTACTGGGCGGCACCGTCGGCGCGATTTTCGGACCGTTGCTGGTCGGCCCGATGGGCGAATTCTCCCTGCGCCTCGGCATGGACGAATTGGCTGGTGCCTATATCGCCAGCTTGTTCCTGTTTGGGATCGCTTCCGTTGTCATCTTTCTCGGTCTGCGGCCTGATCCGCGCGAAGTGGGGGTGCAGGTGGCTGCGTTGTATCCCGATTCCGCTCCCGACGGCCCAGCCCGTCCTATTGGTGTCATCTTGCGAGAACCGGCGGCGCTGACTGCTGTCGCTGCCATGGTACTGGGACAGGTCGTGATGGTCGCTATCATGGTCATCACCTCCTTGCACATGAAAGGACACAATCACCCTCTCAGTGAAATTTCAGCCGTCATCTCGGCGCACACGCTGGGCATGTACGCTTTTTCGGTCGTTTCCGGGCGTCTGGCGGATAAGTGGGGCCGCGGCCCCGTTATCCTGACCGGCGCAGCCACCTTGCTGCTGGCCTGCCTGGCTGCGCCACTCTCACCAGATGTGCTGCCCTTGGCGGTTTCGCTCTTTTTGCTCGGCCTGGGCTGGAACTTCTGTTTCGTGGGCGGTTCAACCCTTTTGGCTGACCAGCTCTCCCCTGCCGAACGCGCCCGTACGCAAGGTGTGAACGATCTGCTGGTCGGGCTGGCTTCTGCCACAGGCAGCCTGGGCAGCGGTCTGGTCTTTGCGGCGACAAGTTACACGGTCATTACGCTGGCGGCAGGAATGCTATCCTTAATTCCGCTCGCGATGGTGCTTACCTGGATGCGGCGTAGTCGTGTCCCAGTCAGTATTTAG
>CAWHJM010000085.1:0-117396 GCA_963829615.1 uncultured Chloroflexia bacterium | reverse complement strand
AAACCACCTCGCCATTGGAGAAACCATGTCCACTTCTGAGAAAGCGGCACGCCTGTCCATTCTGGACAAAACTGGTGTTCGGTGCCGGCGACTGGAGCGTTTCCAGCTTCGGCACGTTGCGCCAGATCTTCTACGCCATTTTCATCACCGACGTGGTCGGGTTGGAGCCGCGCCTGGCATCGGTGGCCGCGCTGATCGGCATTATCTGGGATGCCGTCAACGATCCACTGGTCGGGGTGCTCAGCGACCGCGTCAAGTCCAAATGGGGGCGCAGGCGGCCCTTTCTGTTGTGGTTCTCGATCCCGTTCGGGCTGGGATTTGTCATCCTGTGGTGGGCGCCACCCTTCGAGAGTCAGATCGCGCTGGCAGCCTTCGTCACCTTCGCCTTCATGCTGAGCGACACCTTCCAGACGCTGGTGGTCGTGCCGCTCTACGCCTTGACGCCGGAGATCACGCTGGATTATGACGAGCGGACATCCCTGACCGGCTACCGCATGTTCTTCAACCTGGTCGCATCACTTGTGACGGCCGTAGCTGCTCCCGCTATCGTAGACTCGGTTCTGGCCTCGGGCGCGACCCAGCAACAGGGTTACCTGATCGTCGGCTCATTGTTCGGCGGACTGGCGGTTCTTCCTTTGTTGTTGATCTTCTTTTTCATCCGTGAACGTGAACGCAGCCAGCAGAAAATCGTGCACGAGGAAAGCATCTCTTTTGCCCAGAGCGTTCGCACAGCCTGGGCTAATATTCCCTTCCGCTTCGCGACCGGCCTGTACATGCTGAACTGGATCACCTTCGACCTGGTGGCGCTGGCGCTGCCCTTCTTTGTTTCATACTGGATTTCTAACGGGAATCTGCTTGACAAAGCACTCGGCCTACCGGTGGAATCGGCGGTCTTCGCGTTGCTATTGATCACGTCTGTGGTGATGGTGCCGTTCTGGGTCTGGATGTCCAATCGCTTTAACAAGAACATCGCCTACATCATTGGGATGTCGTTCTGGGCGGTGGTGCAGTTGCTGATCTTCACCATCCAGAAGGGACAGATCACCTACATCCTGGTACTGGCTGTGCTGGCGGGCATCTCGGTCTCGACCGCGCACGTGCTGCCGGATGCGCTCTTCCCGGATGTGATCGAATGGGACGAGCTACGCACGGGCCGCCGCCAGGAAGGCATCTATTACGGCATCAAGAACTTCGTCCGCAAGATGACCGGCGCGCTGGCGATCTTCATCGCCTTGCAGGCCCTGGGCTGGTTCGGCTACCAGGCGCCCCCCGAAGGCGCGACCTTCTTCCAGCAATCCCCGCCCACGCTGATGGCCATCCGCATCCTGATCGGTCCCTTCGGCGCGCTGCTGCTCTTCAGCGCGGTAGTGATGGCCTGGTTCTACCCGCTGACGCGCGAACGCCATGCCCGAATCCGCAGGTTGTTGGCGAGGAGGAAGGAACGGACAGCTAACTAATGTCATTGCGAGTGAGCGCAGCGAGCGTAGCAATCCCAAGTAACCTGTGAACATGAGATTGCTACCACCCGTTTCACGGGTTTCGCAATAACAGGGACAATGGAAATCTTTTATAAATCCCAACCCTGTCATGCTATAATTTTTTCAGGATAAGCGCATGAGCAAACAAAAAGTCTCCATTCCTCGCAAAAAAATTACTGACTTCTGCCAACGCTGGAAGGTGGTAGAGTTTTCGCTGTTTGGTTCTGCGTTGCGTGAAGATTTCCACTCCGACAGTGACATTGATGTGCTGGTGACCTTCGCCCCGAAATACGCGTGTCAGCCTGTTTGACTTGGTTGATATGTAAAACGAGTTGAAGAACGTCTTTTGACGCGAAGTAGATTTAGTAGAGAAAGAATTTATTTTACGAAGCGAAAACTACATCCGCCGCAAGAACATCCTAGAAAACACAAAGGTCATTTATGCGGCGGGATGAAGCACTCTTCTGCTCGATATTCTTATCGCGACTTGCCGGGCGCTCAAGTATATGCAAGGCGTGAGCCGCGATGATTTTGAGAAGAACGAAATGCTTCAAGATGCTGTAACACGTCCGCTGGAAATCATCGGGGAAGCAGCCGGACAAGTTTCGGAAGAATATCGAGAAGCTCATACCGACATTCCCTGGCACAAAATGATTGGGATGCGCAACAGTTAATCCATGAATATTTCCGTGTCAATTACGGGGCGGTTTGGGATACGGTCAAAGACGATTTACCTGAATTAATTCAACTGCTTGAACAGATTGTTCCACCAGAGTAGTTTGGTCCAAGGTGTGTATTTTATACTTCTTGTTAAAAAATGATATTTCAAAGTATGGATAAGCAATCAGAACGACAGGAAGAGATAAAGGTGTTTCTCTCCATTATTTCTTTCAAGATAATGCAAAATCAGGGCATCGAGGATCTGCCGTTTTTGTGATCGTTTTTAAGGTTCACTCGCCAGTTTTGACAAAACTAAAGTAGGTAACATGATGAAAACTCCAACCTGGTTCGGCACACTCCTGACCGATGTCCGCACCGGTCAGGCCTTTAGCATCAGTGGATTCAAGGGCAAGGTTGTGCTGGTCGAGATGACGGCAAACTTGTGTTCCAACTGTTTGCAACAGCAGGGGCAGGTCAAAGCTTTGCGCGCGCAGCTCGGTGCACGTGATGACTTTGTCAGCATTGGCCTGGACATTGATCCGAACGAGAATACTACCGCGCTCAAAACCTATGTGGAGAACAAGGGTTTCGACTGGCTGTATGCCGTGCCGTCCACAGATGTTTCCCGTGAAATTGCATCCCTACATGGCGACCAGTTCCTGAATCCACCGTCCACGCCCATCGTGGTGATTGACCGTCACAGAGGAGCCCATCCGCTGCCGTTTGGTATCAAAAGCGCGGACGACCTGATGCAGGCCATCCAACCTTTCCTGGACGAGAGTATGTAATTTATAATGCTTGTCAGGAGTAAAACTCCTGACAAGCAAAGGTTTATTATGGACACCATTTTAACTTCCCTTACTCTTGGTCTGCTGGCGACGACCAGTCCCTGTGTGTTGCCGCTCTATCCTGGCTTCCTGGCTTACATCAGCGGCGGACAGGAAGGCCTGCAAGGCAAAGCTGGTCGTTACCTGCTGGGCTTTTTTGTCTTGGCCGGTGTTCTAACCATGATGCTGGCCCTTGGTGGAATCATTGCGTTGCTGTCAGTTTCGGTTGGACAGGCGCTTTCGATTATCATCCCAATCGCAGATCTGATCATCATCCTGTTGGGAGTCCTTCTTCTGCTGAATATCAATCCTTTCAAAACCCTGCCACAAATCCAGGTACCGGTATTGTCAAATCCCTTTGTAAATGCCTTTGTTTATGGTCTTCTGTATGGGCCGATTGCTCTGCCTTGTTCTGGTCCACTAGTTGTCAGTATTTTTGCCCTGTCTTTTACCGCAGCGGAATTTTTCAGCAAATTGAATATTTTCTTTTGGTTCGGCATGGGATTTGGCATTCCGCTGTTGGTTTTATCCTTTTTATCCGGTGCAGTACAACGCTGGATCACACGTCAGTTTGCACAGCGGGCGAGATTGATTAATCTGGTCAGTGGGATATTGCTGATCGGAGTAGGAATATACGATTTGGTTAGTAACTGGGAATTGATCAATGCCTTCCTTTAGTGTTGTACCCTTATAAAGGGAGACTCGTTCCTGGCAATTCAAAGAAACACGGTAAACAACAATACCGTGTTACAGGTTGACACAAGCTTCACAGCTGGTTTTATAAATTCGTCCTACTTTAGGGCGAGTTTTTTAAAGAAATTTTTCAAAAAAGAGTCTTACTAAACCCTTTTACGTTCCTTTGCCTTAGGACATTTGTAGGGTGAGGGCCTAACAAAAAAGTTAGCCGATTTTCAGGGGTACACATTGCAATAGGTTCCATGGTGGGTATAATGTAAATGCTTCCAAATATTTAGGAAGACTTTATGAATGAAAGGAGGTGAAAAAAATGTTATTTGCCCCTAAAGAAAAAGGCCAAGGTCTAGTGGAGTATGCGTTAATTCTTGTTTTGGTCGCTATTGTTGTTATTGCGGTTCTCATGCTCCTCGGCCCAATCATCGGTAACGTCTTCAGCACTGTCAACAACAGCCTTTCAACTGCGGCTGGTGGGTAGTGCCTAACTTCAAATTCTAAAGAAAGGAGAAAAAATCATGTTATTCGCCCCTAAAGAAAAAGGCCAAGGTCTGGTAGAGTACGCTCTGATCCTTGTTTTGGTCGCTATCGTTGTTATTGCGGTCCTCATGCTGCTTGGCCCGATCATTGGCAACGTCTTCAGCACCATTAATGATAGCCTCTCCAGCGCTACCTAATCAATTCCGATCAAACGCAAAAGGCTCTGTCAACCGACAGAGCCTTTTGCATTACAAAAACGATAAGAACGAAAGCTCTTAACAAAAGTGTTTGGAAAATCGGTTGCAAGTCTGGATGCAGTTCTCTATAATGAAACTATAACATTCTGAAAGTTATGTAAATATATTCTAAAGAAAGGAGAAAAAATCATGTTATTTGCCCCTAAAGAAAAAGGCCAAGGTCTAGTGGAGTATGCGTTAATTCTTGTTTTAGTCGCTATTGTTGTTATTGCGGTTCTCATGCTCCTCGGCCCAATCATCGGTAACGTCTTCAGCACTGTCAACAACAGCCTTTCAACTGCAGCTGGTGGGTAGTGCCTAACTTCAAATTCTAAAGAAAGGAGAAAAAATCATGTTATTCGCCCCTAAAGAAAAAGGCCAAGGTTTGGTAGAGTACGCTCTGATCCTTGTTTTAGTCGCTATCGTTGTTATTGCGGTCCTCATGCTGCTTGGCCCGATCATTGGCAACGTCTTCAGCACCATTAATGATAGCCTCTCCAGCGCTACCTAATCAATTCCGATCAAACGCAAAAGGCTCTGTCAACCGATAGAGCCTTTTGCATTACAAAAACGATAAGAACGAAAGCTCTTAACAAAAGTGTTTGGAAAATCGGTTGCAAGTCTGGATGCAGTTCTCTATAATGAAACTATAACATTCTAAAAGAAAGGAGAAAAAATCATGTTATTCGCCCCTAAAGAAAAAGGCCAAGGTCTGGTAGAGTACGCTCTGATCCTTGTTTTAGTCGCTATCGTTGTTATTGCGGTCCTCATGCTGCTTGGCCCGATCATTGGCAACGTCTTCAGCACCATTAATGATAGCCTCTCCAGCGCTACCTAATCAATTCCGATTAAGCACAAAAGGCTCTGTCAATCGACAGAGCTTTTTGATTTAAGGTTGGATTTTAGTTTTGCCTTTTCCAAGGTCTGGTGACTGTTTTTCGACCTTAACCCACATCTCCGTTCCGTTTGTTGTCACCTCGATCCAGCCGTTGTAATCGGTTCGTAGGAGTGGATAGTCCTTTATGGCTTCTAATGTTCCTTCATTTGGCAAGCCGTCTGGGTCACCGGCAGCGACACTGAGGATAATAAGTTGTGGATTCAGGTTGGCTATCCATTCAGGGGGATTGATGGGCGCATAACCGGAATCCGCGATCAAGAGCAAAGATGTTGTTTTGATATCTTCCCCGTATTTGAGTTCTTCTTGTGCGCTGAAATTCATTCCCACCGGGAGCAGGGCCCGAAATTCATTCCATTCAAGCAACAATACTGCACCACGTGAATTGACATTAAGAACGTGTAAGATTGCCCCCTCGCCAAGGTCGAGTTCAGAACCAGTTTCTGCCTTTGTAACGGGGATGCTCTTATCAACAAACCACTTGTCCAAGTCGCGAGCAGAAAAAGATGCTTCCACATTCCCCGCCCAAAGCACATGAGAAGGCGGGATGCGCTCCACAACGCGCGGTAAGCCAGAGAGTTGGTTTTCTTGTGTTGATGCAATGATCAACCAGTCCAGGCGGCGGTTTAGAGGTGGCAGGCGGCGGCCTAATCCATCAGATAGCAGGGTTGCGCTCGGACCACCGTTGATGAGAATGTGACGGCCACCAGGGGTTTCGATCAGAATTGCATCTGCGGAGCCAACGTCCAGAAAAGTGATATGCAAATTTCCATCAGGAGCTGTGAAGGCAGCGCGCCAGGTCACCATAGCAAGTACCGTCAGAACTGTGACGACTGTAATGGCCGGGAAGGTAGGGAGATCAGACTGTTCGCCATAAAAAAGTTGTCTTATACGGTGGCGACCGAAAGTCCAGGTAAGAAGCGCTGCGTAAAATAAAATGACAAACCAGAGCGAAAGGCTCCCTAGAACAATGACACCATTCGGCAACCGGGCAAATAATTCCACCAGACGAATGGTATAAGCGATAAAGGGCCAGGCAGCAAAGGCAGAGATCGCGCCAAGTGGGAGCCAGATCAGGCTGAGAATGACGGCCAGGCCGCCTACGATCATCACAGCCGGTTGGACGGGTAAAACAAAAGGATTGGCAATCAGCGAAACCAATGAGATGCGCTTGAAATGATAAGCCATGATGGGCAGTGTGGTCAGTTGCGCAGCCAGAGTAAGAAGAAAATATTCAGAAATAGGAGCCGCCACTTTTTGGGCAGTACCCGGTGACGTGTAACGCTTGATGATATTGACCGCCCAATTCTGAAACGGTTCGGCATAAAGGATAAGACCAAGTGTGGCGAAGAAGGAAAGTTGGAAGCCAACATCCCAAGGAGTGTTGGGATTCCAGATAGACATGATAACTGCGGATAGCATCAGTGCGTTAAACCCATCGTTGCGACGCCCCAACTGACGGGCCGTGAGCGAAATCCCGCCCATAATTGCTGCGCGGACAACGGCTGCGTCTGCACCCACAAGGAAGGTGTACAGTGCAATTCCTAGAATAGCTACGATGGAACCGCGCAATTGACCGAGCACGCGGCTGAAAAGGGCGAAGAATAGACCAGCAATAATGGCAATATTAAAACCGGAAATGGCGATGATATGAGCTGTGCCAGTATCTTTGAAAGCTTGTTGCAAGCCTTGCGACAAACCTGTATCCACACCTAACAAGATGCCTGCCAGCAAAGAAGCTTCGGGGTCGGGGAAAATCAAGTAGATATTTTTGAGGGCCTTGTCTTTAAAGGCGTAGATTGCCTTTTTTATAGGATTGCCACCTTCCCCGGGCAGGCGTGTGACTTCAGTGCGCGACATATAAGAATGAATTCCCTGGCGGGCAAGATATTCGCGATAGGAGAACTCTTCGTTCTCAGGCGGTGTGACTAGCTTCCCACGGATGCGGATGCGTTCACCGTATTCATAGGTTTCGTTGGGGAAGACGCGCGCCAACAACTCACCTTGAACCGGTAAATCGCCGGAACCAGTATCCACAGCTTCAACTTTTACATATAGATTGGTATAAGTATCGCGGTAATCTGGAGGCTCATTCAGCGTGCCAGTGACCAGCAGGTCGTATTCGCGGTCGTTGTACCAGGCGATGTGGAATGCATCGATTTTTGGTAAGCGAAGTTGATAATTCAATCCGCCCAGACAGAAACTGACCAGAGATAAGACAATGATCAGATATGATTTAGTGGAAAGATGAAGACGATCTGCCAGGTAGCGCGGGCGAAACGCAAATAGGAGAAAAATACCCGCCAGAATTATCCAGATGTCATACGTGAGCGAAATCTGGCTGGAAAGAATAATCCCGGCCAGAAAGGCGAGCGAGAGCCAAAAAAATGGCAACGTACGTAAACGGTTCAGTGGTGTTTGTTTCACAGATATCCCTACTGGCGATTGTACAACGAAATGACTGTAAACTTCAAGCAAGTATAATTTGGTCAATCTATATTACAAAGGATTTGCATGGCAAAGTCTGATTTAATTTTGGTTACCGGTGCAACTGGATATGTCGGCGGCAGGTTAGTTCCCAGGCTGCTCGAAGCCGGTTACCGTGTCCGTTGTCTGGCGCGTGATCCGGAGCGGTTGAAAGGCCGTTGGTGGCTGACTTCGCCCCCGAATGGGGAGCAGGTTGAAGTCGTGAAAGGTGATGCGCTGGATAAAGAGTCGCTTGCCGCAGCAATGCAGGGCGTGTCTGTCGCATACTATCTTATCCACGGTCTACAGGGAGGCAAGCTTGATGCCCGGCGTGATATGACCGCAGCCCGCAATTTTGCTGAGACAGCTGAGGAAGCAGGCGTAAAACGTATTATTTATCTCGGCGAGTTGGTTGACACGACCGATTATCTTTCGCCCTACCTGCGCGCCCGACACGAGACTGGCTATATTCTGCGTTGGAATGGCCGCGTACCTGTAACCGAGTTTCGGGCCGGCATGATCGTTGGTTCGGGTAGCGTGCTCTTCGAAATGATTCGTTACCTGTCTGAACGCGAGTTCTTTTTTATCTGTCCACGCTGGTTTTTATCGATGGCACAGCCAATTGCCATCCGTGATACGCTTTCTTACTTGGTGGAAGCGCTCGAAACGCCTGAAAGTGAAGGCAAAATGATCGAGATTGGTGGTGATAAGCGATTGACTTATGCAGACATGTTATTTGCATACGCACGGGAACGTGGTTTGAAGCGTTTCCTGATCCCTATGCCCTTTTATGTGCCGCTTCTTTCGGCTTATTGGATTCACATGGTGACCCCCATTCACTGGCGTGTTATCTTACCGCTGATCGAAGGCCTGCGTGCCAAACTGGTAGTACATGATGATCTGGCAAAGAAACTCTTCCCCAATATTAAGCCTCTCGATTTCCAAACAGCCACACATTTCGCTTTACGACGTATCATGCGCGATAATGTGGAAACATCCTGGTCAGATGCACTGGTGACGACTGCAGGGGATATCAAACCTTACACCTTTACAGTAGAAGAAGGTTTGATGATCGAGCAGCGACAAGTGCTGGTCGATCTTCCCCCCGACCCAATCTTCCGCGCCTATACTGGCCTGGGCGGAGACCGTGGCTGGCTCTATATGGATTGGGCCTGGGCCATCCGAGGCTGGTTGGACAAACTTGTTGGCGGTGTAGGCCTGCGACGAGGTCGCCGGCACCCGGACGAGATCTGGGTTGGCGAATCCCTTGATTTTTGGCGCGTGGAGGCTCTTGAACCCAACCGGTTGATGCGTCTACGGGCTGAGATGAAAGTCCCGGGTGATGCCTGGCTGCAATTCGAATCCCTGCCGCAGGACGATGGAAAAACGCTCCTGAGAGTTAACGCCTATTTTGACGTACATGGCGTGACCGGATTACTTTACTGGTATTCAATGTACCCCTTTCACAAATTCATTTTCGATGGATTGACAAGTCGCCTGGCTTCACGTGCTCGTGTACTGGCGCATTCTTATGGGTAAAAAGCTTGTCCTAGTCACTGGTGCGACAGGCTATATTGCCAGCAGACTGATCCCTGAGTTGTTGAAACAAGACTGTCCGTATCCGTTGTCTGGTACGCCAGCCGCTTCGTCTCAAAGCCCGAACCTGGTCCCCTTATGTAGAAATCGCTGTGGGCGACGTGATGGACCCGTTAAGCCTCGCCCCTGCGATGGACGGTGTCCACACCGCTTATTACCTGGTTCACAACATGTCCAGCGGGCAGGGATATACCTCTCTTGAGCTTAATGGCGCACAAAACTTCGCTTCTGCCGCCGAGCAGGCTGGCGTGAAACATATCATCTATCTTGGTGGATTGGCTAACCCGCAGGGAAAAAAAATCTCTTCGCACATGCGCTCCCGTATAGAAACTGGGAATACCTTGCGCAAAGGAAAAGTCCCGGTGACGGAGTTTCGCGCCGGGGTTATTGTAGGCCCCGGTAGCATTTCCTTTGAAATGATTCGTTTTATGACCGAACTAATGCCGGTCATTTTTGGACCGATATGGTTGCAAAACATGGCGCAACCGATTGCGGCGCAAAACGTGATTGATTATCTGCTGGCAGCTTTTGAGAACCAGACCGGACAGGGTCGGGTCTTCGAAATTGGTGGACCAGACAAAATGAGCTATGCAGAATTGATGCTCACATATGGTCGCCTGAGCGGCTTATGGCGCAAGATAGTGACTATACCGGGCATCCCACTCTGGTTTATGGCCCTGGGAGTGGAATGGATGACGCCGGTACCCACCTCAATTGCCATCCCCTTGCTGGATGGTATGCGCAGCGAAAGTGTGGTCCAGGATGAATCTGCTCATCGTTTTTTTCCAAACATTCGCCTGATCGGATATGAAGATGCGGTCAAGATCGCGCTTGGACAATTGCATCCCGGCCATGTTGAACCAGTCTGGGCGGGTTGTGAACAATCAATAAAATTCTTGAAACACGAGGGTTTTTTTATCGATCATCGCTGTATGCTGGTCAATGCCGAACCTGACAGGGTCTTTCAGGTTATCTCTGCTTTGGGTGGTGAAAACGGCTGGTTGTATGCCAGCTGGTTGTGGGCTTTGCGCGGATGGTTTGATCGTCTCTTAGGCGGACCTGGTTTACGTGGCCGAAGCTTTCATCTTCCTGATGAAAATGAGGAAGAAGTGAGGGTGGGTGGCTTCATAGATTTTTATCGCGTCGAAGTAATCGAAGCAGGTCAATTGTTATGCCTGAAATCCGAACTCAAAGCGCCGGGTATAGGTTGGATGGAATGGCGCGTTGAAGCAGACGAAGAAATCACCAGATTGTCGCAAACCAGTTTCTTCACCCCACATGGTATGTCGGGTTTTCTTTATTGGTACCTGCTTAGTCCGATTCACAGGTTGGTATTCTATGGGTTGATCAAGGCGATAGCAAACGAAAGCGAAGAACGCTGCAGCGGTGAAGAAAACCCATTGAGTAAAAAAGAATAGGAGGGGTCAAGAAGGAGAAGAGCAGCAACAGGCGTGCTAGCAGCTCCCGAGGGGGTAGCAGAAGGCATCATAGGATGTCAGAGAGGAAAAAGCAGAAGGAAACCAGAGTAGGATAATATGAGAAATACGGTATGCCAGACTCACAAGGATGTTCTGCTTGGTAGAGGCCCAAAATGCAGGCAGGGCACCAGAAGTGAGTTGGCATACCACAAGGTATCAAGAAGAATCGAAGCGGATCTGATAACGGCCGAATAGAGGCCACAGAAATCAGAGGGGCTCAGGCGCAAGTTACGCCAGGCTTCTAACAAGCGGAAAGCGATATTCTTGAGAGAGCCAACCCCTTGAGGAAAAGCCTTCCGAAACAAGCTGCCCTTTTCGATCATCGCCAACACCCTTGAATAGTGTTCGCCAGCCCCCAAAAAAATGAAATACTGTGCGGATAAAGGCTTTCAGCATGGCCTTTTGGGCTTCAATCTCTTGATCCTGGTTCGCTTCGTCAAACAAGATCGTCTTTTGGCTTTTTGAAATGCTCATCCCCCAAATTTACCCTGTTGTGCAAAATATTGGCTATGCCCGTTCCATCCCATCGCTCTCTTCATTGTGTAGCACCGCCCTTTTCTCGTGCGAAAAATATCCAGTTCTTCACCGCCGTGTTATTTTAATGTTTCACGATAGTTTCCTCTGCCTTTCAGGGGAGAGTATTAGTGCAGCGCATTATTTCCACACCTGCCAGTGGAAATGGTTGGGGAAGATTATTTTGCGGGGCCATAGATAATTTTTATAGCCAGCCATAGAAAAAGAAGATGAACGTTTGTGATAATTATCACTTGTTGGTTTCGTTGATACGAGTCATAGTTAAGCAAGTTCTTAATTAAGTGTTTTTGCAATTAGTTGCTTTAGGTAGCCAGGTGACAAGAATGAACTTAAGATCGAAAGAGTTGGCTGAGAACCACGCTGAAATATGCAAATTGTTTGGAAATGCATCCCGAATATTAATTCTGTGGAGCCTATCTGAACGCGAACTACCTGTCACCGAAATTGCGGATGAGATTGGCACATCCCTGCAGAACACATCCCAACATCTTGCTCTGCTCAAAGAGCACAATATTGTCTCTGCCCGTCGCGATGGACAGACCATCTATTACCGGATTGTTGAGAATGAGTGGCTAAGAGATTGCCCTGTCCTGGCAAAACCATTCACCAACGATCTGGCTTTGGAAGAATTACCCAAACCCTAAGGAGGTTTCCATGACTACCCCTGAACTGACCACTATCCACGCCGCTAAAGTTGTCGATGCGCGCGCCATGTCTTGCCCAGGTCCCTTACTCGAAGCCAAAAAAGGCATTGCCACCGTCAAGGTGGGCGAAGTGCTCGAGATCTGGTCCGGTGACGTCAACACCAAGAACGACATGCCGCGCTGGTGCCAGAAAGTCGGACACGAATTCCTGGGCGTACTGCCTGGCGAGGGCTACGAGCGTCTCTTCATCCGCCGCATGAAATAGCGTTGAAAACTAAACCACGAAGACACCAAGACGCTAAAGCAACATAAGAAAAAAATTAGTGACTTCGAGCCTTCGTGTCTTTGTGGTGAGCAGTTTGAACTTCTCTGGTTCATAGAAGGATATGCAATGGCCCGACCCATGCAAACCCAACAACCCAAAATCCTGATCCTCGCCACGCTGGCAGGCGGATACGCAGGCGCGGACTCGACCGGTCAATCCCATTTGGACTACCCGGCCAACACCTACATCCTGCCGGTCATGTGTCCCGTCATGTTCCCGCCGGAGTTTTTCGTGCGTGCCTTCGAGCACGGCATTGACGGCATCATCATCATGTATAGCGGCACCGACAGCCCGTACAAAGTCGAAGCCGACTGGCACCGCCAAATTGATCAACAATGCCTACACCTTGATGAAAGAGCGCAGCATCGACATCCGCCGCTTACGCCTGGCGGCCATCTGTACCGTTTGTGTCAAGCCTTTCCTGAAAGAAGTCAACCAGATGAACGACCTGCTCAAAGGGATCGGCTTCGTAAAAACCGAAATTGCCTCCCACGCCGTTTCAGCACAAGGAGCGCAAGCATGAAGGACCTTCACATAGATGCGCTCATCGTCGGCGGCGGGATTGCCGGAATGCAGTCTGCGCTCGACCTCGGCGACCAGGGTTTCCAGGTTGCCCTCGTGGAGCGGGAACCCAGCATCGGCGGCAAGATGATCACCCTCAGTAAGGTCTTCCCGACCCTCGACTGCTGTTCCTGCATCACCACCCCGAAAATGTCGGCTGTGGCGCATCATCCCAACATTCAGCTTTTCACGTATTGCGAAGTGCAATCTGTGGACGAGAACGGCGCGGGCTTCGATGTCACAATCTTGAAAAAGCCACGCTATGTTGATGAAAGCAAATGCACCGGTTGCCGCCAGTGTGAATACGAATGTCCCATCACGGTACCCAGTCCGTTCGACCGCAACCTGGGCTGCATACCGCGCCATCCGTGTGCCTTTCTCCACCGCTGTCCCGCAGACCGCCGTGCTCGACATTGACAACTGCTGCTGTGCGGCAAGTGCGAAAAGGTCTGCCCGGTCGAAGCGGTAGATTTCACGCAGCAACCGGAAACCTTCACTATCAACGCCACTGCTATCCTCCTTGCTACCGGCTTCGAATTGACTCGACCTCGGCGCAAAGAAAGAATACGGCGGCGGAAAACTCCCCAACGTGATCGATCCGCTCATGATGGAACGCTTCCTGGCTCCCACCGGTCCCTACGGGCGCGTATTACGTCCTGGCGATGGCATGGAACCGACCACAATCGCCTACGTCCAATGCGCTGGCTCGCGCGACCAAACCCTGGGCATCGAGTACTGCTCGCGCGTCTGCTGTATGTACGCCATCAAGCAGGCCATGCTGATCAGCGGTGCGCTGCCGATGGCTGACATCACCATCTACTACATGGACATCCGCACCTTCGGCAAAGGCTACGAGCAGTTTTACCAGAATGCCAAAGCGATGGGTGTTGAATTCGTACGCGGCAAAGTTGCCTCCATTCGGGAGGACGAAAACCACAACCCGATTGTCAAATTGGAATTGACGGAAGAAGGCCGCATCATTGAGCGGACTCACGACCTGGTCGTGCTCTCGCTTGGGATGGTCCCCACCGCGTCAGCCTCGACCTTCGGCCTGCTCCCGGCTTCGGACGGTTTTATCGCCGCCCCGGCGCTGAACGCCTCCCCATGCGCCACCCAGCGCCCTGGCATTTTCGTAACAGGAACAGCTGGCGGTCCGATGGACATCGTGGACAGCATCATCACGGCCAGCGCCGCCGCTTCAGATGCATCTGCCTACATTCGAGAGAAAGCGGAAATCCCCGTTGAACAACACGAGGTGGAATATGCCTGACGAGAAAGTCAAGATCGGCGTCTATACCTGTTACTGCGGCGGGAACATCAGCCATGTGGTCAAGTGTGAACGCGTGGCTAAAGCGTTGGAAAATCAGCCGGATGTAGTGGTCTCACGCACCAACATGTCGCTCTGCTCCGATGCGGGACAATCCCAGATCGAGCAGGACATCAAAGAATTGGGGGTCAACCGTGTGGTGATCGGTGCCTGTGCTCCTTCGCTGCACGAACAAACCTTCCGCGGGACGGTTCTGCGTGCTGGGCTGAACCCCTATCTCTATCATCATGTTGGCTTACGCGAACAGGATTCCTGGGTGCATGGGCAGGATGAAGATGGAGCCACGGAAAAGGCAATTCGCTTGATGGCTGCTGGTGTGGCCAAAGCGCGTTTGTTGCAGCCGCTCGAACCGATCCGGCTGGAAGCAGAGAAGCAAGCCCTGGTCATCGGTGGTGGCGTGGCAGGCCTGCGTGCCGCGCTCGACATTGCCCGACAGGGACTGCGCGTGGTGCTGGTCGAAAAGTCGCCCTTCCTGGGTGGCCGCATGGCGCAGTTGGAAACCGTCTTCCCCACTGGCGAAAACGCGCATGAACTGCTTTGTGAGTTGGTCAAGAAAGTTGTGGCGCATCCTAATATCACGCCGTACACCCAAGCCGAAGTGACAGGTGTGACTGGCTACGTTGGAAACTACGGCGTGCGGATTACCCAACATTCACGCGGCGTTAGCGAAGGGAACGCCGAAGCGTTGATGGCCGCCTGCAAGCAGGAAGTCCCGGACGAGTTCAATTACGGCCTGACTCAACGCAAGGTCATCTATCGCCCCTTCGAAGGTTGTTACCCGCCTTCGCCAGCGGTGGACTGGGAGAACTATAACGGCGAACCCATTTCGTTGAACGGTAGCAAGCCCATTGTCCTGGAAGATGCGCCACAGACGTTCGATGTCAGCGTGGGCGCGATCGTCGTCGCTACTGGCTTCGATCCGTATGAACCGCGTCAAGGTGAATATGGTTACGGCGAGTTGAAGGAAGTCGTCACGCTGCCGCAGTTGATCCGTCACCTGGCACTGATGAAAGACGGCGAAACTTTGCAATGGAACGGCCATCCCGTACGGGATGTGGCATTGATGCATTGTGTGGGCAGCCGCGAGATCGAGGGCGTGGACGAGCCGCACGAGGATGGGCAGGTCAACAATTACTGCTCGCGGGTGTGCTGCACGGCCAGCCTGCACATGACCGAAGAATTACACGGGCGTTTCCCGGAACTGAACATTTACGACCTGTATCAGGACATTCGCACTTACGGGCGCGGCCACGAGGAATATTATCGCGGCGCGCTGGAGAGCGGTGTGCGTTTTATGCGCTATCACGGCGAGGAACGCCCCGAAGTGCTGGCTGCACCTGCGGGCGATATCCATCCCGTTTTGGTCCGCGTAAAAGATTATGCTTACTTACGGAGAAGAACTCGAAATCCCGGTCGACCTGGTGGTGCTGGCGGTGGGCATGAAGCCGCGCGCGATCGACGACCTGGTGCAGATGCTCAAGGTTTCACGCGGCACTGACCGCTTCCTGCTGGAAGTGCATCCCAAGCTGCGACCGGTCGAGACGGCGGTCAACGGCGTGGTGCTGGCTGGCACGGCGCAGGGGCCGATGAACATCCAGGAGAGCCTGTCGGCAGCTTCAGCGGCGGCGGCAAAAGTTATCTCGCTGCTGGGAAGTGGAAAAGTGGAATTACAGCCCTTTGTGGCGGCAGTGGATGCCGAAAAATGTAACGGCACCGGCGCGTGCGTGGAAGCCTGCGTTTATGAAGGTGCAATCGCCTTGCAAGCAATTGAAGTACAGGGTAAGCAGGTGCAACGGGCGGTAGTCACACCCGCAAACTGTGTTGGATGTGGCGCGTGTGTCAGCGCCTGTCCGAACCGCGCCATTGACGTGCAGGGCTGGACCCTGGCGCAGTATGAAGCCATGGTGGATGCCATCGCAATGGACATTGTCGATCTGGTGGAGGCGGCGTAATGACTACCCAACAAACAACCCAATCTCGCGGCGAGATGCTCAAGCACTTGCGCGAACAGCACGCCGACTCAGTAAAACGCACGCAGGCGCTGCTGAAAGAACAGAAGCGTATCCAAAAGGAGATCTGTCAGGTCATGCGCGATACACCAAAGACTGTGCCTGAAGTGGCGGAAGCTGTCGGTATGCCTGCCCATGAAGTGCTGTGGTATATGGCCTCCTTCAAGAAGTATGGACTGATTGTCGAGAAGGGGATGTGCGGCGATTATCCACTCTACCAGAAAGCGGAGGAGAAGTGATATGAGTACCAGACTTGACCCACAACTCCTTCACGAGTTCAAAGAGTACGGCGCGATCGGCGTTGAGAAATGCTTCAATTGCGGCAACTGCACCGCCATCTGTCCGCTGGCCAGCGATGAATACAACTTCCCGCGCGATGTGATCCGGCGGGTGCAGATCGGCCAGAAAGAACGCCTGATCGAAGGCCTCGATCCCTGGCTGTGCTACTACTGCGGGGATTGCTCCGAGACCTGCCCAAAAGGCGCCGAACCCGGCGAGACCATGATGGCCGCCCGTCGCTGGTTGACCGCACAATATGATTGGACCGGATTAGCGCGTAAGTTCTACACCTCCCTGACTTGGGAACTAGGCTCGATTGCGCTGGTTGGATTGCTGGTGGTTTGGATCATTACCATGTTCCACGGGCCGCTGGTAACCGACCGGGTGGAGTTGAACACCTTTGCGCCAATCCATATTGTTCACCTGGCGGACTGGATCATGGCGGGCGCGCTGGTCTTTTTCATCACCACCAACGTACTGCGCATGTACTGGCTAACCATGCGAAAGAGTGAACTGCAAATCCCATTTAAGTTGTATATCACCGAGGCCTGGCAATTGATTTTGCATGGCCTGACCCAGAAACGTTGGGCCACCTGCGCTGAAGATGAAACAGATGAAAAGGCTAAAAACAGCAAGCGCACCTCGTGGATCATCCACATGTTGCTGGCCAGCGGATATGCCTTGATGCTGGTGCTGATCGTCTTCTTCCTGAGCTGGTTCCAGACGGATAACATCTATCCGCTCTACCATCCGCAGCGTTGGCTGGGATATTATGCCACCATCGTGCTGTTACTGGGCGCGGGACGCGCTCTCTGGGGAAGGATCAAGAAAGAGGCCGAGATGCACCGTTTCTCGCACCCCAGCGATTGGATTTTCCCCATTCTTCTGCTGGTTGTCACGCTAACCGGTATCCTACAGCACGCCTTCCGCTACTGGGGGCTACCGTTGGCGACCTATTATACCTACGTGGTGCATCTGGCCTTCACCGCCCCGATGTTGATCCTGGAAGTGCCGTTCGGCAAATGGGCGCATCTGTACTATCGCCCACTGGCCATTTACTTCCAGGCGGTGAAAGAAAAAGCAAAAGAACAAGAAGAAACCGTTGCGGGCGCGTTCGCCCCGGCGGATTAAATACACATTCATTTTGATCTATAAGGAGACTTCAAATGACTGAAAAAATGGCTGTTGTCTGCAATGGCGAGTACCCCGGCGAACATCATGCCCACCCTGATCTTCGCGACTTCAGGATTAGCCCTCGATTACGAAGTGCATATCTTCTTCTGCCCGGCGGGAGCGAGCTGGGTGCTGAAGGGCGAGTTGGAGAAGTTGGGGACACCCAAAGGGCTTCCCAATCCAGTCAAGCTCTTCAATGACATCCTCGAATTGGGCGGCGAGGTCGTGCTGTGCGAGCTGGCTTTGGAGAACAAGGATATCGACCCCAAGGACCTGCGCGACGAGCACATCCTGATCAAGAAGGCCCCGCCTTATCTGATGGATGTGGAAGGCGCCAGCCAGACATACGTGTTCTAAGAAACCTTTGCTTGTTGTAGAAAAGGGCTGGCGTTTTGCCAGCCCTTTTGGTTTACCAACATCACCCGGCCATCTGCAACAAGTCTGCATTGGATGGGTCATGGATGAAGCCCCAAAAAACATCTCGGGGCCGATATGGTTCGCTGATCCGTTTCCGCACCATGTAAACCTTTCTTTCCAAATCTAACCCATTCACGGGAAGATCGACAACGTTACCCCGTTCAAGCGGGCAGGCAGTCGCCAAGGAAGAGACGAATGAGATGCCATACCCGGCTGCCACAGTCCGGACAATGGCTTCGGCATTGCCCAATTCCAGGGATACATCCAGTTCATCCAGGCTGATATCGTGTTTCGCCAGTTCGGTTAACACCACCCTGCGCGTTCCAGATGTTTCTTCCCGCATAATCACTTTTTCTTCCAGAATTTCACTGGGTTCGATCACCTTTCGCATGGCCCAGCGATGACTTGCTGGCACGACTAGAGTGATCGTGTCGCGAAAAAATTCTTGCGATTCTAGACCCGCATTATCGATTTCGGAACTGACAACGCCGATATGTGCTTCCCCGTCTAGCAGTTCTAAAGTCGCCCGTTCTGGACCGCAAGCCAGAATGCGTATTCTGATTCCCGGATATTGTTGACAAAATCGGGCTGCCATTTGAGGAAGAATATATTTTCCGGCAGTGGTACTGCAAGCGAATACGTAATTCGCCAACGATATCATCCTGCAGGGAAGACATCATTTCGCGCAGGTTACTGGTATCGTGCAGCAAACGTCGAGCCCACGGCAGCATTAGCCTGCCGGCTTCGGTCAATTGCAGTCCGGTATTGCTCCTGGCAAATAGAGTGACTTCCAGTTCTTGTTCCAATGATTTGATTTGATGGCTGATCGCCGGTTGACTAAGATGGAGTTGTCTTGCAGTTTCTGAAAGGCTCAAGGTTTCAGATGCACATAGAAAGGTTTCAATTTTTTGAAGGTCGATCATCATGCACTCCTTAGCGAATATGTCTTTGGCGCAAATGCCTATTAACAGATCTCTGGGAACTTGGCATATCACCTCCAAAAAATACAAAAGCACGCTACACCCCTGCGGATGTAACGCGCTTTTTTTCTCTATCCGTGGCCGTGCGCCACACTTTCATCACACGGTGCAGCTTCGGTCAGCTTGCCGCCGAAGTAATTCTCCAACGACTGGCGCACCGTGCCGCTGGCGCCGGTCGCAGCCTGGATGCCGACTTGCTCAAAGAATTGGATGGCGCGCCCGCCCATGCCACCGCTCAACATCACGTTTGCGCTCTGCTCCTTGATGAAGCCAGGCACTTGTCCGGGCGCGTGACCGTTCACGAACGGGTTGGCAACGCCCTGCGTGGTGGTCACTTCGCCGTTTTCCACGTCCACCAGAATAAAGAAGGGCGCATGTCCAAAGTGCTGGGCGACCACGCTGTCGAGCCCGTTGTTATTTTCAGCCGTTACTGCGATTTTCATGTTAAGTCTCCTGATTGATGATTTTTTCTAAATCTTCCGCCATCAAATAACCTTCGACAGCGATTTCTTGTGACGTTACGCCGGGCACTTCCGCCACGGCCTTCTTGATATCCATTGCCAGTGAAACGGCAATCGGACAGACAAACGATGATGGTCGGAAAGTATAGCGCACTTTGCCGAGCGCATCCGCCCACATGTTTTCCACCAGACGCATCCGTACCACATCCGTCTGGGTTTCGGGATCGATTACACTGCGCAAGCGTTCCAACACGGATTCTTCCAGTGATGGTTCGCTCATGCTTCGCCTCTAAAAGAGATTCAAGGACTTGCTCCCAAATTATGGAGATCGCCACGCTGGCAGGCGCATCGGGACGAAAAGCCGTCACCGGTTCTCCCTGGACCATAGCAGTTGTTACCGTTAAATCGAACGGGATTCTGCCGACAGTCTGGATACCGTTATCCCTGCAAAATGATTCGATCTCGTCCGTGCCGGCGGGATAGATGTCAGCCTTGTTGACGCACACCAGCGCGCGCACGCCAAAATGTTGGACAGTTTGCAGCACGCGGTGCATGTCGTGCACGCCCGCTACAGTTGGCTCGGCCACGATCAGTGCCAAATCCGCGCCAGACGTGGCTGAAATGACCGGGCATCCGATTCCAGGCGGGCCGTCCACGATGACTAGTTCACGGTTCTCATCCAACGCTTGCAGGCGAGCGCGCTGCTTGACCAGCGTCACCAACTTGCCGGAGTTCTCCTGTCCGGGGAACAGGTTGGCATGATAGAGCGGACCATAGCGTCCCTCCGAGACATAGAACTTGCCGACGTTCTGTTCGCGCATGGCAATGCTCTCGGTGGGGCATTGATAGACACAAGCCGCGCAGCCGTCACAGGCGATGGGATCGACATAGTAACCCTCACCCCCATCCCCTCTCCCAAGAGGCGAGGGGGGAATGATGGCGTCGAAACGGCAAACAGCCATACAGTCGCCGCAAGAAGCGCAGGTATCCTGATCGATAACGGCCACCTGTCCGCCTTTGAAGTCCTGTTCTTCCAGCAATCGAGGCTGGAGAACCAGTTCCAGGTTGGCGGCGTCCACATCCGCATCCGCCAAAATGAAGCGATTAGCGTACTGACTTTCGGAGGCGAGATGAGCGAAGGCCGCCGTGACGCTGGTTTTGCCGGTGCCACCCTTTCCGCTCAAAACAACAAGTTGTTTCATGCGCCCACCTCCGCAACGATAGTTTCGAGCATGGACTGGAAGTAGGGGCGGTATTCCGGGGCGGCTTCGAGCAAGGGCGTTCCGCTGGCGATGGCTTCGGCAATACGCCGCTCCATCGGGATGCGCATCAGGATAGGGATGTCGTTCTCGTCGCAGTAGGCTTGCACGGCATTGTCGCCGATACCGTCGCGATTGACGACTACGCCGGTTGGTAAACCGAGTTCATGAGTGATCTCAGCAACCTGTTTCAGATCGTGCAGGCCGAAGGGAGTCGGCTCGGTGACCAACAGGGCGAAGTCTGCGCCGCGGATAGTTTCTACTACCGGGCAGGATGCGCCGGGAGGGGCATCCCGAATTTCGATGGCAGGCGGGTTGGCGACTTCCCATTTTTTGAGTTCGCGGATGATAGGCACGGCCATCGGCTCGCCGACGTTCATCACGCCTTGAGAGAAGTCGATGCCCTGTGCTGCCCGGCCGCTTTCGAGCACACCCATCACGTCGAGGTGTTCACTGATAGCGTTTTCCGGGCAGACCAGCGTGCAGCTTCCACAGCCATGACAGAGTTCGGGGAAGACCAGCGTCTTCTTGCCAATGACGGCGATGGCGTGGAACTGGCAAACTTCGGCGCATTTGCCACAGTAGGTGCAAATGGCCTCGTCTACTTTAGGGATCAGGACCCCAACATCCTTGCGGGTGTCCAGCACCGGATTGAGAAACAACCCGGCGTTGGGCGCTTCCACATCACAATCCATGAAGCGGACAAATTCCTGCTCAGCGGCGATCAGCGCCAGGCTGGTGGCGACGGTGGTCTTGCCCGTCCCGCCTTTGCCGCTGGCTACCACAATGCGCATTAGTGATGGACTCCATGATGCCCTTCGTGCGTGGCGGCCTCGGCTTTGGTCAGTTGACCGGCTTTGAACATTTCATAAATTTCGGCGGCGGTGTGGGCCTCGTTGCCGGGCGCAAGATACATTTCGATCTCGGCGGCGGCCAGTGTGTCGAAGGCATTCGGTCCGAACGCCCCGCTGACGACGGCTTGCGCGCCGTGTTTGGCAACGAACTGCGAGGCCTGCACTCCTGCCCCGCCCGAAGCGGATAGCGCCGGGTTGTCGAAGGCTTCCCAGGCACCGGTTTCCGTATCCACGATGCAGAAGGCGGCGGCGCGCCCGAAACGGGCGTCAAATGGGGAATCGAGTGTGTTGCCAGAGATAGAGATTGCGAGTTTCATGTAGCTTCCTTTGTTTTAGGCCATGAGGCCGAATAATCGCATAGAGAATGGTGATAAAGCATGGGCGACCCGTTCTGAGTAAATGGCGTGCTGGTTAGCAAGCGTTCAAAGCATGAAATGACTTTGACTGATATCGAAGGGTCGCCCTTACAACGAATTACTCTTTCTTGAGCGCGTCCAAACGCTCTGTGATGCTTTGCAATGCGGCTTGCAGGGAATTGACCTGGCTTTCGAGCCAGGAGCGTTCCTGATCCGGGGCTACGCCCAGACCGCCGAAGCCGCGGCCAAAGCCACGACCACGTCCGCCGCGACCGCCGAAGCGGCCAGCACCAGTTTGACCAGCGCAGTTGCCTGCGCCGCGTCCTGTGCGGGATCCTTGTCCGGCAGGGCCGGTTCCGTCTCTGAATGGCATAATGTCACCTCCTTTCAGGTGTCTTACATACACTGACTATTCGTCAGATTTTGATTTGACAGCATCAAACGCCGCCTCGAGCGCCTCGATCTCTTTTCGTCTCTGGCGCAAGTTTTCAATCCACCCAGCGAGTGCTTCTTCGCCTTGCGGGGTGATGGTATAGACCCGTCGTTGTGGGCCGAGACTGCTATCGTCCCAGCTATCGCTGACCAGGTCATTTGCTTGCAGGTCACGCAAAGCGCGGTAGATAATGCTGATGTCCATCTGGTCTGGCTGGAAGCCAAATTCTTGCAGGCCGTCCATCAGACTATAGCCATATCCTGGCTCGCGATGCAGCAGTACCAGCAAACAAGATTGCAGAAAAAACATTTTGCGGCGACCACCGCCACGCCGCGGCCTCGCCCTTGTCCACCAGGCATAAGAAGCTCCTCTATGTGAATTGTCTATAGTATACACAACTATAGACAAAATGTCAATAGCAAATAAGATTTGTTCTATCCAAGTGAACACTCTGCTGTTATTAGCAGGCAGGGTATATTGGCCAGCACCGATAATCAGTAGATCACGAAACGGCTGATAGAAACCCGCTCTCCTAATTTCGGTATCCTCTCAACTTTTGTGAAGTACTGCATACAGATTGATAGTGACATTAATCACAATATTGGTGACAAATTTCACTACTGTCACTAATATTGTGCTACTACAATAACTATCGTTGTTTATGCGCTTATTCGGATATATTCGAGTGTGAATATGCTTACCCAAACCCTTAAACAAGAAATCTCCCAACTTGAGGCAAATTTATGCTCTGCATTTGCTGACCCGACGCGGATCCTTATCCTATACGCGCTGAACGAACGCGCTCGCAATGTCACAGAATTAACCAATGAACTTGGTACCGCCCAATCTACAACTTCGCGCCACCTCAAAATTTTACGTGAGCGTGGCCTGGTTCGCACAACCCGGCAAGGCACAACCATTACGTATGAGCTTGCTGACAATCGTCTGATCGAAGCGCTCGATATTTTACGTGCTATGTTGCGCGATACGATCACTGCCAAGGCCGATCTGGTTTCTGAACTCGATACTGATTAGTCATATTTGAAATATGGCTTGAGGAGAAAACATGCAATACAGAAGACCGCTTATTTCCTTTTTGCTGGAATAGCGGTGCTAATTGCCACCAGCATTTTTTGGCGACAATATCACCCACTAGCGCATAGTGTAGCTCGTAGAAAAATCATTTCATATATTCCGGATGCAACAACTTTTATTTACTCTATTCAATCTTTAACATCTTAAGCTATTTGAATATTTCTTTAAGGTTACTTGAAGAGCAGAACACTACAATTAAATGTGTGAAACTTAGCACAATACAACAATTAAATATGACATTTTATTTTCTTCAAAGCGCTTTATAAAGTCGCCCGATGTATCACAGATGGATAATTGATCGAAAGCGTTGCACATATCAAAACTATGTTCGGAGACAAAATATGAAACATAAAAATATTCCCTTTCTCTTTATAACTGCTGGTATGGTTATCGTCATTGCAATTGGCCTATTCCTTGCAACGGCAACGCCTGTTAGCGCACAATGCGGTTCGCAGGCCTCGTCCTGCAAGAACTGCCATGAAGTGCAGGGACAGGATCCCGTCAACTCAGATGGGACAGGCTGGCACCAGTCGCACGCCTTTGGCGATTTCTGCTATATCTGCCACGGGGGAAACCAACAGGCTACCGATAAGGATGCCGCTCATCAGGGGATGGTGGATCCGCTTTCGGATATCAAAGCCGCCTGCCAACAATGTCACGTTCGGACCTGGATGCACGCGCGCAGGTGTACGCATCCGCTTTAGGCGTAGAGCTCGGTTCAGGTTCTGCTGCGCCAGCTTCGGGGACGTCTGATGCGGCTCCCGTCAGCGCGGATTCTGCTCCTGTAGCGGGCGTCATCGTCATCCGGTCAAAGTTGCAATGATATCGTGGTCGACGATCCGGATGCGATTAATTATGCCCAAAATTATGATGAGATTGTTCTGGGGAAGAAACCCGTCAACTGGGGCAACTCCATTTTGATGGGGATGATCGGCCTGATGGTTGTTGGCGGCGGCGGTTTTGTGGTCACGCGCGAGAAATTGATCAATGTGAAATTTGGCGATACGCGCAAGGCCGATGAAGAATATCCTGCGGATGTGGTGGAAATGTTGCCGAAAATCGCAGGTCTCAAGGCCGGGTCACGAAAATCGTTGAAGAATGTTTTGGACAATCCCAAAAAGGCCGACAAAGTGCTCGACCTGATGGACGCAGTTGTGTCTGACAGATGAAGAGGAATAAACCATGAAATTTATCTTGAATTACATCCGCAAGGAAGAATGGTCGCCGTATGTGGCAGGTATTCTTCTCGGTATCGTGGGTATTGTTGCGGTTTGGGCCAGCAACAACCTGCTTGGCGCTTCGGGCGCGTTCGAAAATCTCGCGGGCATGATTGGTAAGGCGCTTGCGCCTGCGGCATTCGACAATATGTACTTCAACTTCATTATGCCGCCCGGAATCACCTGGGGCGTGATCCTGCTGATCGGTGTCTTCTTCGGCGGGATGCTCGGCGCTGCTACCAGCGGCACTCTGCTGTGGGGGAAGAAGGGCGCAGCTAATTCAGACGCACAATGGAAACGCGTCTTCGGTCCGCAGGTCTGGAAGCGCTGGGTGCTGGCGTTCATTGGCGCGATCATCCTGGAATATGCAGCCGGTATCGCGGGCGGTTGCACGAGCGGCCTGGCTATCTCTGGTGGCATGCTGCTGGCTCCTGCGGCATTCCTGTTCATCATGGGAATGTTCGCTTCGGGCATCCTCACCGCGCTCATCATCTATCGCAAGAATTATTAGGATTGCGAGGAGAATAACATGACGAACATCGTTTTACCTCTTATATTCGGTGTGTTCTTTGGCTTTTCGCTGAACAAGGCCGGGTTGACCAAATACAACAAGATCGTGAATGTGTTCCGCTTAACGGATCTGGCTGTGCTGAAATTTATGATGACAGCTCTCGTCGTTGCCATGAGCGGGCTTTATGCGCTGCGCGGCCTGGGGCTGCTCACCTTCCCGAATGTCCCCGCGACATACGTGGTTGGCAATCTTGTGGGCGGGCTGATATTTGGTGTGGGCATGGCGCTCACCGGGTACTGACCGGGCACTTGCGCCGCCGGTGGCGGTGAAGGCAAACTTGATTACATTGTTCCTGGTCTGCTCGGTTTTTTGACTGGTGCGGTGATTTACGGCCTGACCTATCAACAGGTATTTCCTCAAATTTCGGCATTGGCAAATTATGGCAACGCCATCATTCCTGACCTGTGGAATGTCAGTGCTTTCCTTTTCATCCTGACCTTTGCGCTGATGGCACTCCTGCTCTTTTACTTGATCGACCGTGTGGGATGGCAGCGGAAAGAAAGGGAGTAGATCACGTTCGAAACGTGACCTACGGAGTAACGTTATGACAAAAATGATCTCAAGACGAGATTTTCTTAAACTTGGTGCAGCCTCTGCAGGCGCTCTGGCTGTCGGCCAGATGCTCCCGCCCAAAGTGGCGCAAGCGGCGCGTGACGCGGGTCATCTCGATGCAAATGGTGACGGGTACGTCCCCAGCATGTGTGAGATGTGCGTCTGGCGCTGCGGTCTGCTTGCCAAGGTGAAAGATGGCCGCGTCGTCAAGCTGGAAGGCAATCCCGAACACCCACATTCACGCGGGAATCTCTGCCCGCGCGGGCAATCGGGGTTGATGAACACCTACGACCCCGACCGTGTACTAACGCCCCTCATCAGGGCAGGAAAACGTGGCGAGGGCAAATTCCGCAAGGCGTCGTGGGATGAAGCGCTGGACCTTGTCGCCTCGAACATGCTCAAGATCAAGGATACCTATGGGCCAGAGGCGATGGTCTTTTCTTCCACACACAATCTGAGCCAGCCGCTGTTCGAAAATCTGCTGTATGCCTTCGGCTCGCCAAATTACGGCACGCAGCGTTCGCTGTGCTTCAATGCCATGATCGTCTCGAACCTGATGACGTATGGTATGGAAGAGCCCGGCCGCATCTACGATGACAAACTCCAATTCATCTTGTTGACTGGACGCAACCTGATCGAGGCGATCTCCACCTCCGAAACGCATGACCTGAGTATGGCGATTGACCGCGGCGCAAAGGTGGTTTATCTCGATCCGCGCTACACCAAGACCGCCTCCAAAGCGACCGAATGGCTGCCCATCAAACCCGGCATGGACCTGGCCTTCCACCTGGCCCTGCTCAACGTGATTATTCGTGAGAACCTGTACGACAGTTCGATTTGTCAAGAAAAATACGATTGGTTTCGACGAGCTTCAAAAGGAAGTCAGCCGTTACACACCCGAATGGGCCGCCCCGATGACGGGTATCCCGGCCGAGACCATCACACGCATTGCACATGAATTTGCCGCAGCTGCCCCACATGTGCTGGTACACAACGGCTGGCGCACGTCCAACTTCATCAATTCGTTCCACACCCAGCGCGCGATCAGTATCCTGAATGCGCTCATGGGCAATTGGAACGTGACCATGGAAGATGCGGCGGGGTGAGGAAAGCGGCACATTGGGCGCTCCGCCACAACCACCTTTCCCGCGTGTTTCCGCATTGCGTCTCGATGGCGTTCCGTGGAAGTATCCTGTCGTGCCGTTCAAGTTCGGCGTCTTCCAGGAAATGCGTGACAACATCGTCAAGGGCGATCCGTATGAACCGCACGGCTGGTTCATCTCACGCCAGAATCCGGTCATGTCCATTCCCGACCGCGGCAAAACACTCCAGGCCTTCGGCAAAATGGATTTCATTGTGACGGTGGATATCATTCTCAATGACACGGCCTGGTTCTCGGATGTGGTTTTGCCGGAGGCCTCCTATCTGGAACGCTACGACCCGCTCCTACCCGTTGGCGACAAGGTTTTCATCCGCCAACCCGTCATCGAGCCACAAGGCGAATCCAAATCTGCACTGTGGATCTACAAACAGTTGAGTGAACGACTGGGACTGGGTGATTACTTCCAATATACGGACGAGGAAGATTACCTGCGTCAGCAACTTGCACCGCTGGGTGTCAGCCTGGAAGACGTCAAAGCCAAAGGCTACGCCGAAGTGCCTGAAACTCACGCGGGTGAAGATAATGAACCGACCTGGAACACACCTAGCAAGAAAATCGAGTTGTATTCCGATACGCTCGCCAAAGTAGGCTTCCCCGGCGTTCCCACCTGGGAAGAGCCGCCTCAACCTGCGGAAGGTCAATTCTATCTGTTGACGGGTAAAGTGGCGCAATCCACGCAGTTCGGCACGCAAAATAATCAATTACTTCACAAATATTCTGACGAGCCATGCCTGTGGATGAACACCAGAGTCGCCACACAAAATGGCCTGGCAGATGGTGACTGGGTGGAAGTTACCAGCGATATCGGCAAGATTCATACCCGTCTACTGGCGACCGAAGCCATCCGCCCTGATTGTGTGTATATGACACCCGGCTACGGTCACCTTTCCAAAGGATTGAAGACCGCCTACGGTATTGGTGCCAGCGACTCGGCGTTGCACGTCACCTATACCGATCCCATCAGCGGGAGCCAGGCGCTCAGCCAGACATTTGTAACGGTAAAGAAGGCTTAGAGGTGTTGTCATGACTGAGATCAAACACAAGGCTTTTATTTTCGACGCATCCCGCTGCATTGACTGCCGTGCTTGCATGGTGGCTTGCAGTGTGGAAAATAATATCGCTATGGACAAGACCCGCATCTGGGTGGCAGGCGTCGGTGTCACAGGCGAATTTCCCGATCTACAACGCAGCACGATGGTTTATCACTGCATGCACTGTGAGCATCCCGATTGTATGTCGGCTTGCCCGGTAGGTGCCTATACCAAGCGTGAAGACGGTCCCGTGATCTACAATCCTGAGGTGTGCATCGGCTGTCGCTACTGTATGAACGCCTGTCCGTTTGGCGTGCCGCATTTCGACTATGACAAAGGTCTCATCGAAGGTGCTTTCATCGACAAGTGCACCATGTGCCCGCAACGCATCGACATTGGCATGGAACCCGCCTGTGTGGCTACCTGCCCCACGGATGCACTGGTATTTGGCGAGCGCGATGAACTGATCAAGGAAGCGCACGCGCGCATTGCCGCTCATCCCGAGCGTTACGTCGACCACGTTTACGGCGAATTCGAGAATGGCGGCACCTCTTATCTCGTCCTCTCGCATGTCCCGTTCAGCGAACTGGGCCTGCCGGACTTGCCCGAAAAACCCATCAACGAAGTCAGCGAAACTGTGATGGGAATTACCATCCCGTTTGCGCTCAGTTGGGGTGCGGTCTTGAGCGGTGTTGCTGCTGGCGTTCATATGTATAACAAAAAGAAAGAAGGCCAAGCCGTGTCAGATGAAAAAGCGGAGGAAACCAAATGAAACTTAAACTCACCGTTCAGCCACGCTTCCGCTTAAACTTCAGACCACTGGTTCTGCGGTTCTGATCAACTTCATGGGTATCGCCTTCGTGGTCGCTATGATCCGCTATGCATATGGCATTGGACCTATCAGCAATTTGAGCAATGCCTATCCCTGGGGCTTCTGGATTAGTTTTGACCTGTTCACAGGTGTTGCCATTGGTAGCGGTGCCTTCGTCATGGCTGCCATCGTGTACATCTTCGAACTGAAGGAGTTCCAGCCACTCGTCCGCCCATCCGTATTGACCGGATTCCTGGGCTACATCATGGTCGTTATCGCCCTGCTGGTTGATCTTGGTCATCCTGAACGCATCTGGTACATGATGATCCACTTTAACCACACCTCGGTGCTACTTGAAATTGGCATTTGCGTGATGAGTTACCTGACCGTGCTGGCAATCGAGTTCGCACCGGTCATCTTCGAAGGACTCAAATGGGAAAAGTGGGCGCACCTGATCCACAAATTCATCATGCCATTTGTCATCCTGGGCGTGGTACTCTCCACCTTACACCAGTCATCGCTCGGCTCACTGCTGCTCATCCAACCCGAAAAACTGTTTCCCCTCTGGTGGACCCCCATCCTACCGGTAGAGTTCTTTATCTCCTCTCTTGTGATCGGTTTGGCGATGGTCATATTAGAGTCGTCGCTCAGTTCGCGTTATTTCAAACGCGGTCTGGAACTCGATTTGCTGGAAAAATTGGGGCGTGCGGTTCCATATATTTTAGGGATTTACTTGCTGGTCAAGTTCGGCGAAATCTTTATCGCTGGCGACGCACACTACCTCTTCACCAGCGGCCTGATGAGCATCCTGTTTTGGGCAGAAATTTTCATCGGTGCGATCATTCCGCTGGTCCTGTTCTCGATCAAACGGATTCGCAACAATGCCAACGGCATCCTGGTCAGCGCCATCATCTATGCTGGTCGGCATGATCTTTAATCGTTTCAACGTGAGCTGGTTCGCCGTCAGGCATCCTGACCCAATCACCTACATACCCACTTTTATGGCTAACCATGTTCACTACTGGCCTTCCTTGCCCGAAGTGTCCGTATCCATTGGCATCTTCTCTGCCGGTATCCTGGCCTTCGGACTGATTGCCAAATACTTCCCGCTCTTCGATGACGAGCACCAAGAGCACACCACAGGCGACTGAACCAGCTCGCTTCGCTCTGGATCCTGTACCTGCCTCCGTTTCGACGGGCAAACTTCAACATCCAAGCCTCCCGCCAAACGACAGCGGGAGGCTTGTTCTCCGAAACGGAGTCCAACGTCTACGCTAGACGTTGGACTCCATAAATCAAATGCGCCCTTCCTTCTTCCACCACCTGCACCCCCCAACCATCCCAGCCGCCCAGGCGCGCTGGCGTTACACGCTGGGTGCAGGCGGTGTTGCCATCTTCCTCACGCTCCTCCTCGGTGTGACGGGCGTGCTGGAAATGTTCTACTACATTCCCAATCCACAGGAAGCCGCACTCTCGGTGCAGACCATCACCTATCACGTACCTTTTGGTGGCTTCGTCCGCAACCTGCACTACTGGTCGGCGCAACTCTTGCTGATCTTTGCTGCTATCCATCTCGTCCGTGTGATCTTCACTGCTGCTTACCGCCAGCCGCGCCGTTTCAACTACCTGCTCGGGCTGGGACTGTTTGTCATGGCCATCATGCTCGATTTCACCGGCTACATCCTGCGCTGGGACCAGGGCATCTGCTGGCCGCTGGTAACCGGCACCAACCTGATCAAAACCATTCCTTGGGTTGGCGGTTTTCTCTATCGCGTTGCTGTTGGCGGCGGCGATGCCTGCGCTACCGCCCTGACCCGTTTTTATACCTGGCACATCTTTGCTCTGATCATTCCCGCCATGATTGCCTTGGTCTGGCATGCTTTTCGCGTCCGCCGTGACGGTGGCATTGCTGTTCCGCCGCCATCGCTTCGAACAGATAACACACGTATCTCCCGCAATGACCTGGTACGCCAGGAAGTGCTGGCGATGCTCCTGGTGGGAGTTATTCTTATCCTGCTGGCAAGTTTTATCCCTGCACCCATTGAACCTGCCATGACAGGCCAACCCATTATCACGGAAGGAGCACGCGCGCCCTGGTTCTTCTTGTGGGTACAGCAACTACTCAAGTGGGGCGACCCGTTTATTTTCGGCGTGCTAATCCCGCTCGGCATCCTGGCCGTTCTTGCACTCATCCCTTACATCTTTCCCCAACCTGCCGAAATCGACCTGGGACGCTGGTTTCCCAAATCCAACCGGCTTGCGCAGTTTATCTTCAGCCTGCTTGCAATTATCGTTATCGGTCTCTCACTTTTAGCCCTACTACCTGTGTAGGGCGGGATAATATCCCGCCTCGCTGATTGAACAAATGAAAAAAACACTAACGCTAGCTTCTGGTTTACTGCTTTTTACCCTGGCCCTGGTCTGGTGGCTGGATACGCGTCAGCCCAACCCATAGAATTGATCCCCACTCTCACGGGCCAGCCAGAATATTGTCTTACCTGTCACAGCGATGTGCCGGAAATCAGTCCCTCGCATCCGGTCAAGACCTTTGGTTGTGTCATCTGTCACGGCGGGGAACGTCTCGCCCTGGATGCGGACCTGGCGCACAGTACCATGCGTGGCGGCGCGAACCCGTCCGACCTGTCAGTGGTGGAAGCGTCGTGTGGCGGGAGCAACTGTCATTCCGGGAGCGAAGCGGACCAACGCGATCACATCCAGCGCGTGATGACCAGTGTCCAGTCCACTTATGCTGGCGCGATTGCCAATATCCGTTTCACGTTTGGCGCGCAGCCTGACTTGAACGCTTACCTTGGAATACATGCCATCACCGATGAACAGACGAAAACCGGCATTACATCGCTGGGCGTGTTTGATCCGTCCAGCGAGAACAACCTGTCTATCCAAAAATTTGGTGAGAACTGCCTGACCTGTCATCTGGAAGCCACACCACCCGAGGGTGAGGCTTACGCACGTCAAACCGGATGTGCTGCCTGTCATTCTCCTGCTCCGATTGGTGAGAGCCAGAGTAAAGTTCATACTCTCACGACTGCCATCTCTTATACCCAGTGCAATACTTGTCATAACCGTGGCAATTACGATTTGCGTACCATGACTTTCACCGAGCGCACCGATCAACCGACACAACGTATCGATGACTATTACCAGCCGATTGGTGTGATTCACAAAATGCGAGTACACCCTGGATTGCGTGGATTGTCATACGCGAGGCGAGGCGATGGGCGACGGCGACATCCACGCTAATCAAAAAGACATTGAGTACGTGCAGTGCAAAACCTGCCATGGCACGCCGACAGAACTGCCGCTGACCCAAACCCTGACCGATCCCAATGACATCGCCTTTCGGCTCGCCCAACTCAACCCTGTTGTAGACCTGAAGCTAGGTGACACCATCCTGGTCACGGAGCAGGGTGAGCCGCTCTGGAACGCGCGCGTCCTGCCCAATGGAACCTACGAAATGGTTGGCAAGGCCACGCAGCAATACTTCACCTTCCGTCCCGTGATGGGCAGCGGCTGCACGCAATCGGGCGATGACCAGTCTTCGTCATATTGCCACGAATGCCATGCGGTAGAAAGGTAAAGAATGGCTAACTTCTCTCGACGTGATTTTCTCAAATTGGCTCGCGATGGGCTTCTCTGGTTGAGCGCTGCACTTGGTCTGGGCGGCCTGTTTCGCTTCCTGGACTATGAACCCAATCCCGCCCCTAAAACGGAATTCGACCTGGGGCCCGCTACGAACTATCCGCCTGGCTCGCGTACGCTTCTGGCGAATGTTCCTGCCATGTTGATCCACACCGAGAACGGATTCTCGGCCTTGAGTTTGACCTGTACCCACCTCGGCTGTACGGTGGAACAGGACAAGGATGAGTTCATCTGTCCCTGCCACGGCTCGTACTTCACCCTGGATGGAAAGTTGTTGCATGGCCCTGCCGCGAAACCTTTAGCTTCCTTGCGCATCGAAACAACAGAAGATGGAAAACTGATTTTGCATACTGATTAATCGAATTTCAAATATTCTCCGAGCCTGGCTGCCTTCAGCGTTGTCTATGGGAGTCAGGCCGATCACAATCGTGATCCCGGATGGGCTGGAAACGGCCTGTCCCCCCGCCCCTCACCCCTACCCTCTCCCAGAGGGAGAGGGGGATGGCATTGGAAAGGAGACTCCCTTGTTCTGCGAGGCTGTCCCTTATCCTGAGACAGTCTCGTTTTTATATTGGAGAAACCAGAATGGAACTTCAACCTCTACTCGAACTTTCCTCCCGCGATCACGCGCACCTCTGCCCACGCCAAATTCTTGGCGTGCGGATTGGCCTGGCAGGCATGAAAGCGCTTGGCTTTCACGAGCCGCCCGCGAAAAAACAGTTGCTTGTCATTTCAGAAACGGACGGCTGCTTTGTGGATGGTGTTATCGCAGCGACAGGCTGCACAGTTGGTCACCGCACTTTGCGTGTGGAAGATTATGGCAAAGTTGCCGCCACCTTCGTAGATACAGTCACAGGACAGGCAGTGCGCGTCGCGCCCGCACTCGATATCCGCGAGAAAGCCTACGCTTACGCACCCGACGAGCCGCGTCATTACTTTGCGCAAATGCGCGCCTACCAGATCATGCCTGATGATGAAATGTTCACCTGTACTGCTGTAGCATTGAATACCCCTGTCGAAGAGATCGTCTCCCGCCCAGGCGTGCGCGTCAACTGTGACCTGTGCGGGGAAGAAATTATGAACGAGCGCGAAATCCATCAAGGTGGATTGACTCTTTGTCGCGCCTGTGCCGGTGGTGGGTATTACAACTTTGACATCTCTTCTACGCCTGCTCGCGCGCCTCTATCTATTTTAGTTGAAGCCGCATGATTTGTTGCAGTGTTCAAGCATTACAGCGTAGGTAGAAAATTACCATCAGAGTGTGACATAAACTGGGTGTACGAGTATAAGTTTAGACGAACCTTTACATAGTGAGAATTGAGTTTTGAACGAGCCGATTGGATCGAGAATTGCCAGATAATGGGTATCTTCTTGGATTTGCGATCAGCCACAATAGCCAGGATTTCTCGTTCAAGTGCTTCAATGGTCGGAATGCGTCGCTTGAGACATAGACGAGTGAGAGCAGAGAATTCGATTTCAATCATGTTGAGCCAACTGGCAGACTTTGGCGTGAAATAGAATGCGAAGCGTTCAGCCAGGGCCTTGGCTTCGTCTGCAGGTAAGTTCTCGTAAAAGGCGCTCGTGTCATGGGTGTTGAGATTATCCTGAACCAGTCTGATCTTGATAGCTTCCGGGAACTGAGCCGCTAAGGTCTGACAAAACAGCGTGTACTCTTTTTTCGTGCGCTGCGCATGAACCTGAGCCAGACGAAAGCCTGTCAGGGGTTCAATTGCGGCCAATAGCGCACAAGAGCCCAATTTTTCATAGGCGTAATGTTCTTTGCGAACTTTGCCAGTTTGCATGGCAATGGGTTCAATTCGATCTCCGATCAGAAAGCAGGGCCGCTCATCGAAGCAAACCACCGGATATTTGGGATCATAGGGCAAAGCATAAAGCCAGAGAAGCTCTTCCATGCGAGCCAGGAAACGACTGTCCAACTTCCCGATGCACCAGGTTCGTTTGAGATGCGGTTTCAGCTCGTTTTTTTTAAGATCCTCCGCACCGATGTATGCGACAGGCTTTCACAGTATCCGAGTTCAACAGCCTTGTCGGCTAGTAGTCGTAAGTTCCATTCAGCGTATCCTTCCGGTGGATCGCTGCAAGCTAATGCCGTTATCTTGGCCCGTTGGTTTCCATCAATCTCAATCGGCCTTCCCGAGCGAGGTTTGTCTGCAAGAACTTGTCAATCCGTTTTCTCGATACTTTTTCGCCCAGGTTGATAGCGTTGTTTTGGTGACTTGTAGTATTTGGGATACTGCCGTGTAGGTTTGACCTCGGTTAAGTTCTAATAATGTCAATGCCCGTCGATAGGCTTTGGCTGTCAAATTACCTTGGCTGATCAGGTTTTCGAGAAATTCTCGATCCACATCACTGAGTTTTACATGTTGTTTTTTTTATCATCCTGTCATTTTCACTCAAGTGACAGGATTTGTCAAAAAATCAAATTTATTTATAAAAGATGTCTTGATCGCCAGTTTTAATACATCCATGTTTCACTCCCAATTTTACTCTTCGCGGGTGAGTTTCTTTTTACCAGTACAAATCATCATTCACGATTGCCTACCTGTTACAACGTTCAGTGTTGCAATTACATGCTGTCATTCGTATGGTATATTGAATCAATTACAGAGTGCTGCGTAAGTATCCGAACCAGGATCCTGATTTTTGAAGACAATTCGTTAGATGCAAGTTCGTTTATTTATGCAAGAAGCAGTAGAAAAACGTGCTGTTCAATTGCTATGGCAGAAAATGATGACTTTTGGGATTTTTATTGGGAAATGCGCCTGCTACCTATGGAAAACCTGGGCAAGCGGGCTGCCATTCTGGCAGCCTCCAGGCTGATTCGCCTCCTGGCGCAGCAGGCCAACTCCCCTTTGCGATTACTTGAATTAGGCTGTGGCGAAGGACAGGTTATCGGTACACTTTTGGATGCCCACTTCCAGTTATGCGCCACCCAAACCTCAGTAGGAGTGGATTACAACGCACAATCACTGGCGAAATGCCAGCGTGATTATCCAGCCATACGTTGTATTGAAGGTGATTTTACAGACCCAGAAATATTGGCCGGGCTGGGCAAGTTCGAGCTTGTGCTGCTCGTCAATGCTCTGCATGAAGTATTTTCAGATAGTTTCTCTCTTGAGTTGGGCGAGATAGATGTTCCTGTCGCCAAACAGCGAGTAGAGCAGGCACTTGCTGGTGCGGCTAGTTGTCTGAAACCCGGAGGCTGGCTGGTCTTATTTGATGGGCTGGAGCCTTCCGGGGATCCGCGTCAAATCCTGCGCATACGCTTCCGTGATTACCAGGTACGTCAGGAATTCGAGAGCTTTGTGGAGCAGTATCACCCTTTGCATGTCACATATCGCGAGGTTGAAGGACCATTGTGCATTGAGCTATCACAACGCGATTTTACCCGTTACATAACCAAGTCCATTTTTCTCGGGAAACAACTTTGGGAAACCGAGCGATTACAGAGCTACCAATATTTTACAGAAGAAGAGTATCAAGCAGCATTTGCCCGTCAGGGACTGGAAATATCCGAGCTGCGCACCCTGACCATGAACGATGAAAAATGGCGCTACCGAGTGGAGATTGATACAGCAGAGTTCAAGTTCCCAGACGAGCACATTTTGATCCTGGCACAGCAGGTTGCATCTTCTCACCCTTCCGCCCACCTGCAAAGATGAATAATTTCAGGGGTGCCTGGATAACTTCCAATGAGGCTATTTTGTACGGTAGAGAATTCAGGAGCGAGCTTTTGAAGTTCATAAATACCCCAGGATAGCTCCAATTTGCCTCTTGCTATTTCTTCGCTTGTTAAGGTACTATTATACGAAACAAGATGGAATCTTCGCCTGTTTCTTCCCCGCGCTCATCTCCCCGCAACCGACCACGGCCTGTGCGAGTACTCGGCAGTACGATTGGCCTGGCGATTCTTCTGGCAACCCTGTTCAATCTGTGGACGCCCTCTAAAGGGCTATTTGCGGGTAGTTTTTCAGACAAGCTTGGCCTATTGTTAACCGCCCAGCCGGAAAACAATTTTGTTGCCACACCGCAGCCACAATTACGTATCGGGATCGTCGCCGGACACGCAGGCAATGACTCAGGCGCTATCTGCCGCGACAGCAACGGCAATGTCACCTTGACCGAAGCAGATGTCAATCATGGACATTGCCAGTCGGGTGCAAAAAACCCTGACAGATGAAGGCTATCAGGTGGACTTGCTCAATGAGTTCGATACGCGTTTGAATGGCTACCGCGCCGTAGCGCTGGTCTCTATTCACAATGACTCGTGCGAGTACATCAATGACGAAGCAACCGGTTTCAAGGTGGCTGCAGCAGTCAATACGCACGATTTCAACCGCGCTACGCGCCTGACCGAATGCCTGCGCGACCGTTACCAAAACGTCACCGGCCTTCGTTTTCATGCCGGGAGTATCACCAACGACATGCGCGGGTACCACGCTTTTTCGGAAATTGACCCGAACACCATTGCAGCTATCATTGAAACCGGGTTTTTGAACCTCGACCAGGACCTGCTGGTCAAACAGACGGACAAAGTCGCTTATGGCGTTGCGCAAGGCATTTTGTGTTTTGTCCGCAATGAGAATGTCGAGCCGACGCCGTTACCCACGTATGCGCCCTGAAGGCTGAAATGAACGCTGAATTATTACAAGCCCAAAAAGCCATCCAAAACGCGCGCGAAGCCCTGCGCAGCGGCGATCGCAGCGTAGCCCGTCGCTGGGCCGAGCAGGCGGCAAAATTAGCCCCGCAATTGGAAGACCCCTGGCTGATCCTGGCCTCGGTCGCCAGTCCGCAGGCGAGTGTCGCTTTCATCGAGCGTGCACTACAGATCAACCCGGACAGCCCGCGCGCGCGCAAGGGCATGCAATGGGCCTTGAAGTCGCCTGCAGGAGGTCCCGCCTGGTAGTGGCGGGGAAATGCCGTCAGAGCAGGAAAGGCCAGATGAAACGACGAAGCAGGTAAAGGCCACGAAAAGAAGCGCTCCACCGAAAAAAGCCCGGCGAAGGATGGTTTATCCAATCCTGTTGCTGGCCTTGGGTTGTGTAGTCTTGCTGGTTGCCGCATGGACAGCCAGCACATCCCCGGTACTGGCGTCTATCCTGAATGGCACATCCCAACCGAACGAAGTGGCGCATCCGCAAGTGTGGGCACGGGTGGAGATCGCCAAACCAGCCCAGGCGTCTGAGCCAGCGCCGGTTGTTGCGGACATTGCGCCTAGCCTGCCGCTTGCGGCACCAACCCCAACCTTACAGCCTACCCTGGAACCGACCGCTGAACCCACGCTGGAAGCTGCGACAGCTATTCCTGAATCTGACCCTACCATTACTCCCGAAACAACTTCCACGCCCGAAGGCTCCCTGGTGATGGACATCATCGAGAACACGCCTGAGCCTACCGCACAGCCAACAGATGCAAATGCCCCTGCCCAACCACAGGATCCGCCGGTAGGAAATGGTGAACGTTGGATCGAGGTGAATCTTACCGAACAGCGTGTGTACGCCTGGGAGGGAACGGTGTTGATGAATTCGTTCCTTGTCTCCACCGGCACCTGGGCGCACCCAACCGTAACCGGAACATTCAGTATCTGGAACAAGACCCGCATCCAGGCCATGTCGGGACCTGGTTATTATTTACCGGATGTCCCCTTCGTGATGTATTTCTACAAAGACTACGGCTTCCATGGCACCTACTGGCACAACAACTTCGGCACTCCCATGAGCCATGGCTGTGTCAACCTGACCATCCCGGATTCTGAATGGTTGTATAACTGGGCTTCGTACGGGACAACGGTCAAAGTTCATTACTGAGCAAGTCATGCAATTATCTATCAATGCGCTCTCGCGCCGTGACTTTTTGAAACTGGCTAGTTACGGCATATTGGGCTTGGCGCTGCCTGATTTTTCCCCAAATTTTCTCGTACAACCTTTTGATACGAATCTGCAGGGCCGTGTTACTGAGAAGTCGCTGTGGATGTATGACGAGCCCTCGTCGCAGTCCAAACGCGTCGAGATATACTGGCGTGACCTGGTCATCCCGATCAGCGGCGCGGCCATCAGCGAAGACGAAGATGCCTACAACCGCGTCTGGTATGAAGTTGGAGACAAAGGATATGTCTACTCCGGTAACGTCCAGCCGGTAGTCACATTACTCAATGACCCGGTCAACGATATACCGCCCGAGGGTTTGTTAGGCGAGATATCGGTCCCGTTCACAGACGCGCACGAAGAGCCGGATGCCAGTACCCCGGTCACGCACCGCTTGTACTATGAGACCGTGCACTGGATCACAGACTCGGTGATTGGAACTGACGGGCAGGCCTGGTATCGTTTGCTGGATGACAAATGGGAATTGTATTATTACATCCCGGCCAGGTATATGCGCCTCATCTCGCAAGATGAGCTTGCTCCCCTTTCCCCAAACATTCCCGACTCCGAAAAGTTGATCGAAGTAAACCTGACGCAGCAGCTCGTCCTGGCTTATGAGCGATCCCGGCTGGTGTTCGCAGCGCGGGCCGCCACCGGCTATCAATACCGCGCCGGTCGCTGGTCGACTCCTATCGGACAGTTCATTACGTCTTATAAACGCCCTACTCGTCATATGGCAGCGGGTGACATTGCATCCAACGGTTTCGACTTACCCGGAGTGCCCTGGGTATTGTATATTACCAAAGGTGGGATTTCCCTGCACGGTACCTACTGGCATAATGATTACGGTCACCCACGTAGCCACGGTTGCATCAACCTGACACCGCAGGCCTCCAAATGGCTCTATCGCTGGACAGTCCCCACCGTAGAATTTGGCAAACAATACGCCTACGAATATTTCGGCACCGCTGTCCACATTTTTGAGTGAACCTACTTTTTTCTAAGTGCTCTCGTCGCCGTACCCCATTTGGGGCACTTTCCCCGGCGGCGAGGACGCCGCCTAAAGCAAGATAAATTGTTAACTTTTGCAAGAGATCTAATAATCCCTCCCCCAAAAAGGTACTGAAACCCGAAGCCACAAAATTTTCTAATCGAGTTTTTAAGGCTTTGTGGTACATTCCAAGCAATGATGAAACCGATCACTTCCTTCTCCCGCCGCGATTTTTTGAAATTGAGTGCATCCGGTGCGCTGGGATTGTTCCTGGCTGAAACCGGCCTCGACCGGGCTCTGGCTGCCACACAACCACCGGCCAGTCACGGGCGCGTGTTGATGAGCGGCCTGTTCATGTATGAAACAGCCTCCTTCAACAGCAAGGGATGGAAGGCTTTCGGCAAAGACCAGGTTGTCCCTATTTCGGAAGTCGTCGAAGGCGATGAAGGCAATCCCTTCAACAAAACCTGGTACCGTATCGGCGATGAAGGCTTCACGTACTCGGGCTGGGTGCAGCCCGTGGAGACGAACTATAACAAACCTGTGTTCTCCATCCGTGCGGAGGGCCAGGTCGGTGAGATTACCGTTCCGTTTAGCCTGGCACGCCCACAACCAGATATTCGCTACAATGGGATGCGCTTGTATTACCAGACCACCTACTGGGTGAAACGAACGATCGTCAACCGCGAGCAGAAAAGTATCTGGTACGAAATCTACGACTCCCTCAAACACAAATCTTACTACGTCCCCACGTATGACATGCGCATCGTCCCCGACGAGGAACTTGCTCCCCTTTCCCCGGATGTTCCCGAAGCCCTGAAACACATCCACGTGGACCTGGGGACACAGACCGTCACGGCCTTCGAAGACCAGACGCCTGTGCTGATCTCGCGCTGTTCCAGCGGCGCGGGGAACACCAAAACCCCGCTGGGCGATTTTCGTACGTATCATAAAGCCCCCTCGGTGCACATGACCAATGAAGGCGACGACGAAGTGGGCATTTATGACCTGATGGGTGTGCCCTGGTGCTCGTTCTTCACCGGTACAGGCATTGCCTTTCATGGCACCTACTGGCATAATGATTATGGACGCCCACGCAGCCACGGTTGCGTGAACATGACGTCAGAGGACGCAAAATTCATCTATCGCTGGACCAACCCTGTCGTCCCGCTGGGAGTTGATTACCTGCATCTTCCGGGGCAGGGAACAGCCGTTCAGGTCACTAAATCCGATTAGTCCCGAACAGGTTGAATTACCGTATCAACGGAAAATATTCGCCTGTTACGATTAAATCGTTCAGGTGCCAGGAGAATGTATGAATCCCATCTTTCAGCATGAACGTTATCTACTCCACCGTCAAGTCTTTGCGCTGACCGGTAAATTCCGCTACTACGACCCGCTGGGTAACCTGGTCATGTTTAGCGAGCAAAAGATGTTCAAGCTGCGCGAAGACATTCGTGTCTTTGCGGACGAAAGCAAAACTCAGGAAGTGTTGCAAATCAAGGCGCGTCAAATTATCGACTTTTCAGCAGCTTACGATGTGATTGACAGCGCCTATAATCAGAAGGTCGGTGTCTTACGCCGCAAAGGAATGCGTTCCATTTTGCGCGATGAATGGGAAGTGTTGGATGCCAACGACCAGGTTGTCGGCTCGTTATTCGAGGATAGTCCCGGCCTGGCCTTGCTGCGGCGTTTGCTGCTCGGTTCTCTCCTGCCGCAAAACTATGACCTGACTATCCATGACCAGCGTGTGGCTGATTTGAAACAGCGCTTCAATTTATTCCGCTACGAATTGGATGTAGATTTCTCTTTTGATACCGCCCATGTGCTGGACCGCCGGGTAGGATTGGCAGCCGGCATTTTGCTGGCAGCCATAGAAGGAAAACAGAGTTCATGACCAAACAACCTCTCTTTGCTGGTTTGATCATAGATGAGACCGGCAACCCTGCAGAAACTGCTTATATTGGCGATGAGCCATGTTACGTCATCGACGATGCCGGATTCCGCCGGCATGTCTCATCTGAACAGATTGACCGTCAGGTTTTGAAGCATTTGCAAGAACTGATGAAAGGCAGCGAGGATCTGATTTCGGAGCAAACCGCCAAGATGCTCGGTCAGGAGGATGTCTTCACCGTGGCTGCGATTGCACAGCAACTCAAAAATATGGACAAGCAATTCGATGCGTTATTGCAACAGGGCATCCCTGAAGATGCACGCGCGTACCTCGGTATGATGGGTTTCAAGGTTGTGGTGAATTATCAAGGCGAAGTATTGCGGGTGGAGCAGCCCGGCGCGATTGATGGTGAAGGGGAAGAATAATTGATAAAACGCAAAGAGACCGCGCCATAACTAGCGCGGTCTCTTTTATTTTTGTTATTCCGATTGATCTTTTCGCATAAGTGCCCGAATGGCTTTTTCATCCTCTCGGCGGGCGACCACCGCCAGTCGGTCGCCAACCTCTAATTGCGTTTTTCCATGTGGGATGATCAAGCCCCCACCACGCTGGATACTGGCTACCAGGCTGTCCTCCGGCCAGTTCACATCTGAAAGGTTCTGCCCGACAACGGAACTTCCGTCCTCCACCTCGCACTCCACAACGTCGACCCCCACTGTGACCCCCAGGCGGGCCTGCATCAATTGCTGCTGGGCAGTCACACGACGCGTCAGGGCGCGCTCATAGGCGCGAATGATGTCTGCCCGACTAATCCAGCCCACGAGCTTGGTTGAATCGTTATGGTCCACCACCGGGAGTCGGCCAATATCGCGATGGCTCATACGTTCCAACGCCCGCTGTAGGGTTTCATCGGGATAAGCCACAACCGGTTGTTGTGAGCAAAACTGCAAGACCGGTTGTTCAAGGTTTTCCTTATCGCTCTCGACGGCGCTCTCCACATCCTGGATGGTGATCACTCCTTGCAACCTGCCTTCTGTATCCACCACGGGCAGGCCGTGCATGCGGGCAGCATCCAACAGGTGGGGAATCGTGCGCAACGGCAGGGTACAGGGAACAGGTTTCGGCGAGGGACGCATCGCTTCCCTTACCGTAATATTCTCCATCACATCTACGTCACGCCCACGCCGCAGACGAATCCCACGCCGGGTCAATTTGAGCGTATAAATCGAGTCTTTCAACAAGCGTTCAGAGACAATCATGCTGAAGATCACTGCTGCCATCAAGGGCAGCATCAACTGGATGTCATCCGTCATTTCGAATACGATCAAGATGGCAGTAAAAGGTGCACGCGCCGCGCCAGCGAAAACCGCCGCCATTCCTACGGTAGCGAAGGCTCCCACGCCGGCAGTCATCCCCGGGAAAATGCGTTCCACCAAATAGCCGTAAGCGCCGCCTAGGGCCGCGCCAGTGAAGAGCGACGGCGCAAACACACCGCCTGAATTGCCCGAGCCCAACGTCAGGGAAGTGGCCAACGGCTTGAGGAAGATAAGGGCAAATAAAAGCCAGAATGACAATTGTCCTAGTAACGCGCTCTCGATAACCGGAAAACCCGCGCCAAACACATGCGGAGTACTGTTTACCAACGGTAATCCAAGCAAGGCCTCGTACTTCGTTACAAAGCCCAGGCCTAAGATTGTCGGATATAGAACTGCCAGGCAACCGAGTATAAGTCCACCTACAGCCGGTTTGAGCGCATCCGGGAAGTGCCAGTCATCGAACTTATCTTCCAACCAGTAGAGCAGGCGAGTAAAGCCGGTTGCAACCAGGGCAGCGATCACGCCTAATATAGCGTACAAAATCACTTCCCAAGGCGTATGCATGGAATAGTCTGGGATGGAAAAGGCTGGTCGTTGCCCCAGGAAGATGCGGGAAATTGTGGATGCCGTCACTGCCGAAATGACTACGTTCCCCAGGTCGCCCAGGTGTAATTCTCCCAGGATGACTTCCATCGCAAAAACCACGCCTGCGATTGGAGCATTGAAGGTGGCCGCAATACCGGCGGCTGCGCCGCAGGCTACCAGGTTGCGGATACGGTCGGAAGAAAGTTTCAACCACTGGCCCAATGTAGAGCCTAAGGCGGCCCCCACTTGCACGATCGGTCCCTCACGTCCGGCGGAGCCACCGCTGCCAATACAAAGCGCAGAGGCAGCGATCTTGACTAACACAACACGCGGACGAATGCGCCCGCCCTGCAAGGCAAGCGCCTGCATTACCTCCGGTACGCCATGGCCTTTGGCTTCTTTGGCAAAGAAGAAGATGATCGGGCCTGCCAACAACCCGCCTACTGTAGGGATAAGGATAAAAATACCGCGGCCAAGAAATCCAAAAAGCTGTTCGCCTCCCCCAAAAAACAATTCTTGCACGAGCGCGATCAACTTAATGAAACCAGCTGCTCCCAATCCCGTACCGCCCCCAACCAGGATCGCCGTAATCAATAAAGTGGTTGTGCCTGACAAGCGTAATCGGTCGAGCAAAGGGATGTTTAAACGGATGTGCATGCGTGCCAAAAAATTCATCTCCGGGCTCCTCTCCTAAGGCTTCAAGTGATAATCACTATGGGCAAGTGAACAACTTCTCCAATGTATCCTGATCCTCGCTCTGGGCCACAACCGCTATAGTATCCCCCGCCTTCAGCCTGGTATCTCCGTGTGGAATGATCAACCTTCGCCCGCGCTGGATGCTGGCAACCAGGGTGTCTTCCGGTAAGTGGATTTCCTTGAGCAGTTTACCATCCACCTCACACCCGGCAGCAATTTCATATTCGAACACTTCCGCTCCTGATACCGCCCCTAGGCGTACTTGTGACAGTACGTGCCGGGAGGCTGTCCGTTTTGAAAGCGCCAGATCATAGGCGCGAATCAGGTCCACGCGGCTGAGCCAACCAATCAATTTACGCGGATTAGTCTCTTCCACTACGGGCAGGCGACCAATATCGTTCTGGTTCATATCCTCCAAAGCACGGTTGACTGTATCATCAGGATACACTACCACCAGATCATGCGTACAAAAACGCTCCGCTGGCATTTTAGCATTCTCAGGGGTTTGTTCGAGAGCGCGATTGATATCCTCCACAGTCAGCACGCCGATCAAATCACCCTGATCATTTGTGACTGGCAAACCATGGGCCCGCTCTTTTAGCATAATGTCAGAAGCAGTTTTCAAGCTAGTATCAACCGAAAGGGCATTTGGAACCGGTTTCATGACTTCACTGACCGTCAATGTTTCGAGCACATCTACATCGCGGCCACGCTGCAAACGGATGCCCTTGCGTGTAAGGCTAAGTTCATACACCAAATCTTTGTGCAGCCATTGCGAGAAGAACAGGCTGACTGTCACAGCAAACATCAGGGGCAGGATGATGCGATAGTCATTAGTCATCTCAAAGAGCAGCATGATTGCTGTGACCGGTGCACGCACCGTCCCGGCCAGTACCGCAGCCATCCCTACCAGGGCAAACGCTGAAGGGATGATCGTCAGGCCAGGGACCACTACCTTCAGTATTGCTCCAAAGGCACCGCCCAGTGCTGCGCCTAAGAAAAGCGACGGGGCAAACACACCGCCCATAAAGCCGGCTCCAAGACTGAGCGCGGTGGCGATAATTTTGATGACTAGCAGAACTAGCAGCAACCAGATGACCAGATTACGCCCAAACAAAATATCGTCAATGGCTTCATAGCTGTCGCCAAAAATCTGCGGAAACCAGATACCGATCAAGCCAATCATCCCGCCGATCAGGATAGGCCGGGCCCAAAGCGGCATCCGGCTGTTGTGAAACCAGTCATGCGCCCAGTAGATCCCCTTGATATAAGCCACTGAGACAAAAGCCGCTAGCAAGCCCAGAAGCAGATAAAAACCCAATTCCACCGGGCTGCCCAAAGTATACGAGGGTATCTCGAAAGCAGGCGTCGGGCCGACAAAAGCTCGTACCAGCACCGAGGACATCACTGACCCGAAGACGATCATTCCGAATGAATTTGTGCTGAACTCACGCAGAATCAATTCCACAGCGAAGAAAACTCCCGCGATGGGCGCATTGAAAGCTGCCGCGATCCCCGAAGCCGCGCCCATGGCCACGAAAGTACGCGTGCGCTCTTCGGACATGTGCAGTTTGCGCGCTACAAAAGACCCCAGGCTGGCACCGATTTGCACGCTGGGGTCTTCTGGACCGACCGATGCGCCGGCGCCAATAGACAGGGCGGAGGTCAGGGCCTTTCAGGGGCGTACGGTAATAGCGCAGACGCCCACCTGCCAGGGCAACCGCCTCCATGATTCCAGCCACACCGTGATGACGCTCGCTCTTTACAAAGAACTGACGCAACAAGCCGACCAGCACACCGCCCACCACCGGGACAGCGATGACCGTCCAGAGTCCCCACTGGCTCAACCAGCCACCCATATCGCCAAAAAGCACTGCATGGAACCAACGAATGAGCGCTTTGAACACCAACACCAGCCCGCCGCCCCCGAGCCCAACAACCAACACGGCCACCACTTCATAATAACGTTCGTTCGGAAATGGTAACCGATTCAGGAAAGCATCTAAGTGATTACGCATGGATACCTCATAACCCCATTATTCTACTCCATTGTATAATCACAATTACCTGCCAAAAACATATTTGCTTATGATTAATGGATTTTTTATAAGCTGCTTTCTGACAGACACCAGTCGCCTCATGGCCGGACCCGCTACCTGGTACCGGTTACTCAGGTTTCCAACGCTAAAACATGGTTTTGCCAGTCTCTGGCCATCAATATCTGCCCGTCTTCCCGATGATGCGCACCACTTTTCCATGGAGTATTCAATGAAGAAACAATCTGTTTTCGCCCGCCTGAATCCTAACATCTGGGTGGTGACGGCTACCTCCTTCCTGACCGACATCTCTTCGGAGATGATCGTTTATTTGATCCCGCTCTTCCTCTCCAATATTCTTGGCGTGCGCACAGCTGTCATCGGCCTGATCGACGGCGTGGCTGAAACCACCGCCAGCTTGCTCAAGATATACTCCGGCGCACTTTCTGACAGATTGGGCAACCGCAAATGGCTGGCCGTGATTGGGTATGGCATCTCCGCCATTGCCAAACCTTTCCTGTACTTTGCCAATACCTGGGGCTGGGTGTTAGGCGTGCGCTTTTCAGATCGGGCCGGGAAGGGCATTCGTACTGCGCCGCGGGATGCGCTGGTTGCAGCCTCGGTGGACGAAAAATCGCGCGGACTGGCTTTCGGCTTGCACCGGGCGGGGGATACGGCCGGGGCCTTTCTGGGAATTGGCATTGCGGCGCTCATCATCTGGCTGACCCAGACCAATGCTTCTTTGCTGTCGGTCAAAACCTTCCGAACGGCGGTGCTGGTCAGTATCGTCCCGGCAGTTTTGGCGGTAATCGTCTTAGCACTGGGAGCCAAAGAGGTAGCGGGAACAGGCAAAAAGTCAGGAGCGCTGCGGTTGAGTCTCAAGGGGATGGATGCGCGTTTTAAATTCTTCCTGCTGGTGGTTGTCATTTTCACGCTGGGCAACTCGTCTGACTCGTTTATTGTGCTGCGCGCACAGGAACGCGGTCTGTCCGTCTTGCAAACCATGTTTATGCTGATGACGTTCACGGCTATTTATGCAACGCTATCTGGCCCGTTGGGCGCGCTCTCAGATAAGATCGGTCGGCGCAGGTTGATTATCGGCGGCTGGCTGGCTTATGGACTGGTGTATTTGGGTTTCGCCTTTTCAGCCACGGGCTGGCATATCTGGGCACTGTTTGGGTTATATGGGGTCTACTATGCCGCCACGGAGGGGACCGCCAAAGCGTTGGTAGCGGACCTGGTGCCCGACACTGAGCGCGGCACGGCTTATGGCCTGTTCAATGCCGCGATCGGACTGACGGCCCTGCCTGCTTCCGTTATCGCAGGTTTGCTCTGGCAGGGAGTTGGTAGCTGGGAGGGTTTCGGGGCATCATCGCCGTTCTTCTTCGGCGCGCTGATGGCTTTGCTGGCGTGTGCCATGTTCTGGAGATGGGTGCGTTGAAGCTAGACAATACCAGCCCAACGCTATGCCTTTATTTTGGAGCAATGAATGAAACTTTCACCAACCATCTCGAATTGGATCCGTCGTTTTATATTAAAGCAAGGTGCTGCCAAATCGGCTCTATTTATCACGATACTTTCTGTGTTGTTCTCGGTGTTGATTGCGAAACTGGTATCAAGTTTAATGCCAAGCGGTTCTGGCAATTTTAACCTTGCCACTCGCAATTATCGTTCCCGCCCTGATAGCGCCTCCCTTTGGGTACATTTTTATGAACATGTATGTTGAACTCGAAAAAGTACGTGAAGAAGTTCATGCGTTGGCGATCACTGATGATCTTACGCGTACTTTCAATCGAAGACACTTTATGAACTTGACCACGCAAGAGCTTGAACGCGCTAAAAGATACCGACATGCTCTTTCCATCATTATTTTTGATATCGATGATTTCAAGAGTGTTAACGATAACCATGGGCACTTATGCGGGGATGCCGTCTTGCGAGAATTATCCACAACTTGTCAAACGATCTTACGACAATGTGACATCCTTGCCCGTTTTGGCGGGGAAGAGTTCATCTTGCTGCTGCCCGAGACGAATGAGGCCAGTGCCCTAAAGGTCGCAAACCGGCTCTGCCAGCTAGTCGCCATTCAAGTGGTTGAGTACAAGGATGCGCAGATTCGGGTTACCATCAGTGCCGGAGTTACAACCTTTAAGCCAGCTACGGACACACTCGATGACCTTTTGAACCGGGCAGACCAGGCTCTCTATCTGGCAAAGCGATTGGGAAAAAATCGTTTGGAAGTTGCGTAGCTGAGGACGGCGATTTCATAAAAGATGTGGAATAGTTAGAAGCACAAGTATGAAGACAACCCAGTAGATTTTCTTTTTATCACGCAGGCTAGCAGTTGTGAAAATAAATGAAATATCTGCAAGTTTTTTTGTTCGAATCTTTCCAAAGTGCTTTCCACCCAAACGTGCCTGAATTTGATGGCCCCTGGTAAGATAAAACTGAAAGAGTAAGCGCCAAAGTTAATAAAAAAGTCCCCATAATTTTAATGAATAGAGACTGATAATGCGACTATCCGGTTCCGATGGATTTGCCATGAGCCAGAATAATGTCCCAAATTCCTCTAAAACTATGGCTAAATCCAACAAACTGGCAAACCACAAAATCTTCTCCAGCGATCCAAATATTGCGAAATCCCTAGAAAGTGCATTTTTCGATGATCCATTTAAGGTCTGGTATTGTTCAGGCTTTTACGATTTTCGCTTTGCCAAGAAAGCCTTCACCCCTTCGATATGCTCTTCGCTCTTACTGGCAACTTCCTGCATTTCACCTTCAAACTCCAGTGCTTCTTCCAGGTTGGGCAGCACATTCTTGTTGAAGAGACGTTTGGTCAGTCCGTACGCGCCGGTTGGCCCAGCGGCCAAACCTGTGGCGAGTTTTGCAACTGCTTCTGCCAACTTGCCTTCCGGAACGACCTGATTGACCATGCCCCACTCCAAGGCCTGTACGGCAGTGATGGGCTGGTTGGTGAAGGTAAACTCTGTGGCACGTCCCAACCCGATCAAGGCAGGCAATAACAATGAGACCGCTGAATCCGGCACGAGGCCAATGCCTGTAAATCCAACTGTGAATAAAGCGGTTTCTGCGGCAATGCGCATATCGCAGGCCAATGCCACGCCCAAGCCTGCACCTGCCACCGGGCCATTGACCGCCGCGATGACGGGCTTCTCCAAACGACGAATTTGCAGGATGAGCGGGTTATAAGTCTCTTCGAGGTGTTCACGGTAGGAGACGTTCTGTCCTTGAGCGGTGAGCATTTCGGTAATGTCGTGCCCGGCGCTGAAGGAGTTGCCTGCACCCGTCAACACCACACAACGGATTTGCGAGTCTATTGCAGCCTGCTCGAGTGCTGTCCGTAACTCAGCGATCATCTCGAAGTTGAAGGCGTTGGCTCGTTGGGGGCGGTTAAGGCTGATCGTCAGCGTAACATCCTGGAGTGTAGTGAGAAGCGTGGTCATATCTCTATTTTACCCGCTGAAAAACAAATTGGTCATCCTGAGCATATCGAAGGAAGAACAATGTAATAAAAACCGGGCTTTGCAGCCCGGTCAAATTCTACTCGTCGAAGTCGTCTTCGAAGCCGTCTTCGTCACCTGTGTCGATCTCGAACTCGACCTTCTCACTGTCGAGATAGACCCACAGGAGCAGCACGTGCCCGTCATCAGTCTCCACGTTACGAGCGGCCAGGATAGGGGCGGTCTGTTCCAGTCCCAAGTCGTTGCGATAATGGAGGTGGATGGGCGTCTTATTGTGCCAGGCGCGGTAGCAACGTTCAACCAGTGCAGGACCATTAAAGGTGCGCAAGCGTGTCAGCGCGGTTATGGCTAAATTTGGGCCTTCGTTGAGGCTCATGGCCCAGCCATCCTGTACTTGCTCAAAAACAGGAGGTGGACCTTCGATGATTGTGATTTTATCTTCCATTTGTTTTTTTCCTATTGCGGCGGTATCATACCACAAAAGGTCTTGTATAATCATTGCAGGAGCGCAGCATGTACAAATTGGTGATACTCTTTTTACCACCCTTCGCATGGACCACTTTTGAACAAGGCTGGCAAAAGTTTTTGGGATTGGCTGAGCAAATGCCAGGCTTGCGCAAGGAAGCGGTAGGCGACATCGACGAGCTGGTCTTCGGCCCGCCCAACATGAACTATAAGAAAGTCCATGAATTGTATTTTGACTCGCGCGAAGAACTTGAAACTGCGCTCAAATCAGAGGCCGGTCAAAAGGCCGGGCAATGGCTGCAATCGTTCACGCAGGGACGTTTCTTGTTGATGATTGCCAAACACATGGAAGCCACCCCTGAGGAGTTCAAGAAAAGGGAAGGTAAGGGCGAACCGCAAGGCTGAATAACGTACGCCGCAATCGTAACGATCACTCTACAACGCGATCACGCTATCTTTAAAGAGCCCTGACAATCTCCCTGACCAATCCCGGTCCGCGATAGATCAATCCCGTATAAACTTGTACCAACGTCGCCCCCATGTCGAGGCGGCGTTTTGCATCTGCGGGGCTCATGATCCCACCTACGCTGACAATGGGAACTCGTCCATCCACCTGCCTGACAATTTTTTCCAGCATCGCTTCACTCCGGACCCTGAGCGGGCTACCGCTTAATCCACCAGTTTCTGTCTGATGCTTTGACCGCAAATCCTCCCGTGAGAGAGTTGTGTTCGTAGCGATGATGCCGTCCATGCCGGTATCAAGGATTACACCGATAGCATCCTCAAGTTCGTCATCGCTCAGGTCGGGGGCGAGTTTGACGAGCACAGGACATGAGACTTCAGACTTTAGGCGTTCAGCGGCAACTTGTCCCAGTAAATTTTCTAGCATCTCTCGTCCCTGCAAGCGACGCAGGCCAACAGTGTTCGGGGACGAGATGTTGATAGCCAGGTAATCGGCAAGGGGAGCGAATGTCCGCATCAGCGCAATATAGTCGCTGGCGGCTTTCTCGAGCGGGGTGTCTTTGTTTTTGCCGAGGTTCAATCCAACAATCGTGTCATTGCGAGGGGCAAAGCCCCGAAGCAATCTCCTGTCGTTTTGAGCTTTTCGGTTTAACTGGAGATTGCCACGTCGCCCTTCCAGGGCTCCTCGCAATGACACTGCTACATAATCCATCCCCTTCCCTGGAAACCCCATACGATTGATGACAGCTGCATCTTCCACCAGCCGGAAGATACGGGGTTTCGGATTCCCCGGCTGTGACCGCGGCGTGACCGTGCCAATTTCGATGTGTCCAAACCCTAATGCAGACAGCCCACGAATGGCAATGCCATCCTTGTCATAGCCTGCTGCCAGTCCAACGGGGTTTTTGAAAGTCAGGCCAAAAGCGTCTACGGGCTTTGCAGGCGCAGAGTACAACCCCTGCAAAAGAGAGTGGATTGGTTGAATCCCGCCAATCCGCATCAGTTGCAGAGTCAGATGGTGAGCGGTTTCGGGGTCAAGTTTAAACAGCAGGGAACGAACAGCCGGGTACATAGCTTATGATCTAATATTTTGTTTGTCCGCAAATTTCTTGCATTCTGACAGGTAATCTTCTGCTCGTTTCTGTAATTTTGGCAGAAGCGTGAAGTCACCTGTTAGCAAACCTGTACCAAATTTCATGAGTTGATCGCTTATTTTCTGGAGTTCAACTTCAAGTTGCCCTTCATCCATCTTGGCGGTAAGAAATGCTTCTTCCGGAGTTGGAGATTTTTTCTCTCCCAGTTCCACAAGTAACCAATCAAGTGATGACTTGTCTGTTTCAGGATTTTTGATGTCGGCGATCGTTATCCAGGGATAGGTGCCTATCTCGTAGTTCAGAATCACTTCCGTTTTCGAGTTTTGAAAACAGACAGTCACACCTCCCCTGTGATATGCGGTCTCGGTCTTCGCAAAGCCATGCTTAGCTTCAAGTCCCCAAAATATTTTATCGACAATCCGTTCAAATTCAGACTTTCTCATCACACTGCTCCTAAAATATTATCCTCGGTGGGGATTTGTGCTGGCCGCAGCAACGAAAGGCAGGTTACGGGGTCGAGACTTAATTGTTACCTACTATATCATTTATCAGCCGAAGAATCTGGAACAGTTTGGTCTAATGAAACCTTTCGGTTTATGAGCTTGCGATGAACGCGCGAGTCGCCTCGATCTTTTCCACGGGTATTTTGCCATTCTCTTCCCAATGATCCAGCATCTGGCTGATGGTCAGCACAGCGTGCATGGCGTAACCCGCCGCCGCCAATGACTCTTTCGCGCCAGATTGCCTGTCCACCAACACAACCACATCCTTGACAACCAGTCCCACACCGGTTAATTTCTCGATGGCTTCGAATTTGCTGCCGCCGGTGGTGGCTAGATCGTCAATGACAACTACTGTCTCGCCAGCGTGATATTCGCCTTCGATCTCGGCTTTGGTGCCGTAAGCCTTGACTTCCTTGCGTGGGTAGATCATGGGATAGTTCCCCGCCAGCGAAATCGCTGTCGCAATCGGGATGGCAGCGTAGGGCAATCCGGCGATACGGTCGAATTGGAGCTGTTCCAGCAATGGCAAATACGCCGCGCCAGTTTGCTCCAGCAATTTAGGATAAGTGATGATCTGGCGCAAGTCGATGTAGATGGGAGATTTTAGTCCCGACTTGAGGGTGAATTCGCCGAATTTGATACAGCCTGCTTCCAACAAGCTGTCAGAGAGAGTAGAGAGTGGAGAAGAGAGAGTAGTACCTGCCATACCAATCCTTTCTTTTCCACGAAGACTCAAAGGCACCAAGTAATTAAAAATTTGTGTCTTCGTGCCTCAGTGTCTTAGTGGTTCAATGAGTATTTCAAGTTGATAATTTCATCCCGCAACTCTGCCGCAGCCAGGCCAGGATTCTCTGCCCGCGCAATCGAGCGCGATACGTTGATGAGCATACCTTTACCATCCTTCCGCAGGCCAGCCTTGAGAGCGGTTTCCATATCCCCGCCCTGGGCACCGACACCGGGGGACAGGAACCACAAGTCCGGGGCGGCGGCGCGGACACGGGTCAGTGCGTCAGGTTGGGTTGCGCCGACGACGAGGCCAATGTTGTTGGCGGTGTTCCAGGATTGGGCGAGATGTGCGACGTGCTCATACAACGCCCTCACCCCTTGCCCCTCTCCCCCAGGGAGAGGAGAAACCTGCAAATCTTGTAAATCTGACGCGCCGGGATTGCTCGTCTTGCACAGCAAAAACGCACCTTTTTCGGGAAATCCCAAGAACGGATCGATTGAGTCTTTGCCGAGATACGGATTGAGCGTAATGGCGTGCGCGCCGAGATGCTCAAAGGCGGACTTGGCATACGCTTCTGCCGTGGAGGCAATGTCGCCGCGCTTGGCATCCAGGATGACGGGAATCATCGAGCCTTTGCGGTTTGACTCTTCCTGGACGGCTTCGATAACCTGCTTGAGCGCCGTCCAGCCCTCGGGGCCGAAGACCTCGAAGAAGGCCGCATTCGGTTTGAAGGCCGCAGCGTAGGGAGCGGTCTGTTTAACGATACGCAGGCAGAAGTCCAGGGCAGATGCGGCAGTGGGCTTTTCGAGGAGCAGGGAAACGTGCGGGTCAAGTCCAATGCAGAGCAGCGAGGAGCAGTCGTCGACGCGTCTTTCGAGAAATGAGAAGAAAGTTTCCATAGTTTTTGACTCGTGAGAAGTGACGAGTGATTGAATTTATCACGTAATCACTCGTCACGCATCACGTTTTACGCCTTTCCCAACACCATCGCCAGCAACGCCATTCTGACGTACAACCCGTACTCCATCTGGCGGAAATACGCGGCGCGGGGATCGTCGTCGAAGTCGGGGCTGATCTCGCCGACGCGCGGCAGCGGGTGCATGACGATCATGTCTTTTTTGGCGGCTTTCATGATCTCAGGATCGACCACGAATGCGCCCTTGACCTTTTCGTACTCGGCAACATCCTCGAAGCGTTCCTTCTGGACACGCGTGACGTACAATACGTCGGTTTGGGGCAAGACCTTATCGAGCGAGTCGAACTCGGCCTGCGGGATGCCCTTGGCAGCCACCTCGTCCATCACATCCTTGGGCATGCGCAGGATGTCGGGCGAGACGTAGTTGAGCTTGACGTCGAAGAGCGTCAGCAGGCGCGCCAGCGAGTGGACGGTGCGGCCGTATTTCAGGTCGCCGAGCATGGTGACGGTCATGCCGTCGATCTGGCCTGCGCCGAGTTCCTCGAAAATGGTGAACGTATCGAGCAGCGCCTGGGTGGGATGCTCGCCCACGCCGTCGCCCGCGTTGAGCACGGGCTTCTTGGCTGCCTTGGCCGCAATGGCCGCCGAACCGACCTCGGGATGGCGCAGCACGATCACGTCGGCGTAGCATTCCAGCGTGCGGATGGTATCGGGCAGACTCTCGCCCTTCGAGACCGACGAGTATTTCACCTCGTTGATCGGGATGACGCTGCCGCCCAGGCGTTCCATGGCCGCCGTGAACGACGACGAGGTGCGCGTGGACGGTTCGTAGAACAGGTTGGCCAGAATCTTGCCTTTCAGCAGGTCGAACGTGCCAACGCGCTCGACCATGCCGCGCATCTCGTGCGCCACGCCGAACACGTACTCCAGGTCGGCGCGGCTGAACTGCTTGACCGACAGGATGTCCTTGCCGTACCAGGGCGCGTGGGTGTTATCGCCAAACGGCAGGTAGGGGGATTGGGGATCAGTGGGCATGTTTATCTCCTTGTTTGGTAGTTGGTTAGTTCGTTGGTCGAGTAGAGCGAGTGGTTTTCTCGCTGGTATCGAGACCAGAATTGGGAGTGGGCTCTTGGCTTGAGATAGATTCCCGTTTCATTCACATTTCACTGGTTACAAGATTTCTCCTCTCGGACGCACTTGACGAGATAGGACTGATACCGTTAAAAATGCCCGCGCACAAACTGACCGATCTCTGCCAGCGCCTCCCGGCTTCGGGCAGCCACGTCCCGGTGGCGTGCCAGACGTGCCACATGCCTGGCCAGACTTTCAGCGTCACGTCCACGCCAGCGGCTTTGGCTTTTTCCGCCACCTGCAAGGCATCATCCAGCAGAATCTCCTCGCTGCCCACCTGGATCAGCATCGGCGGGAAACCGTGGAAATCAGCATAGGCTGGCGAAACCAATGGATTGGACAAGTTATCTTCGTTGGCGTAGCACAAGGCCCAATGACGGAGTTCCTTCATGTTCAGGATCGGGTCGGTTTTGGCTTTGGTGCGGTACGAGTCACCGGTCAAATTCAAATCTGTCCAGGGTGATATGCAGACCACCGCAGCTGGGAGCGCTTCGCCTGCATCACGTAATGCCAGCGTGATTGCCAGCGCAAGCCCGCCCCCTGCCGAATCTCCGGCAATAATGATGTTCTTTGCTTCAAAACCCTGTTCCAATAACCAGCGATAAGCCGACAACGGCATCATCCAGCGCAGCCGGGAAGGGATTTTCCGGGGCCAGACGATATTCCGGCAACAGGATGCGCACTCCGGTTGCCTGTGCCAGTTCGACACACAGCAGCTTGTGGATCGCCACCGACCCGGAAACGTATCCGCCGCCGTGAAAATATAAGATCACATGCTGCTCATCTGCATCCGGCTGGGCAATCCATTCGGTGTAGATGTCGCCAATTTGGAGTGCATCCACTTTTACATGGAGAGGAACCTTCCCCACCAGTTTAGCCATCTTCTCCGAGCGCACCCGGCTTTCAGGGATCGACAACTCCTTTCTGAATATGAGGCTCAGAAGTCCACGCAGCAAGGCATTCCTGAAGTTTTTTGCCATGAGGCCCTATGCTCTCACATTCCTTCCGTAACCGGGTTCAGCCAGTACCTCGCCATCTTTGAAGGCTTCTTGACCACGCAAAACAACCCGCGTCACGCGTCCCTTGACTTGCCAGCCTTCGAAGGGTGTCCAGCCACAGCGGGAGTGCAGGTCTGCGGCGTGGATTTCGTAGCTGGCGTTCTCGTCCACTTCGACCCAGGTATCAGGCTGATCGGGCAGGTGGAAGATGCGTTTGGGGTTGGTGTACATCTTCTCGACAATTTGGTCTGTGGTCAATCGTCCCTCGTGGACGGCGGTTAGCAGCAGCGGCAGAATAGTTTCTACGCCGGGGAAGCCGGGCGGCGGGTTGTCGCCGTCTTTTTCTTCAAGGGTATGTGGGGCGTGGTCGGTGGCGAAGACGTCAATCACATCGAGGTTGGCCCACAGGGCATTGACATTTTCCTGGGTTGCGAGGCGCGGACGGACTTCTTTGCGGCCCCAGCCCCCACCCTGCCCTCCCCCATTTTCTCCGAAAATGGGGGAGGATGAAGTTAGGAACAGATGATGCGGGCAGACTTCACAGGTGACTTTGATGCCACGCTCTTTGGCTGCCTTGATGAGCAAAACTTCTTCCTTGAGCGAGATATGCGCAATGTGTACGGGCCGATCATAGATGGCGGCGAATAAAATCCCGGCGGCCATGGTGCGGGATTCGGAGTGCAGCACGATTGGCAAATCCTTCGGGAATTTCTCAAAATGCGGCATCCAAAGGGTCATGTCGTCCAGGCGCAGCTCGCCGAAGGTCGAGTCGAGGTACATTTTCAAGCCTGCGGCACGCGGGGCGAGTTGGGTAATAATTTCGGCATTGTCAGGTCCCGCGCCGAGAAATTGGGCATAATCGCAGCGCGCTTTCGATTTAGCGGAAGCAAGCGCCAGGTCCAGGGTGGATGCGTCGAAGATGGGCGGTTTGGTGTTGGGCATCGCGAATATCGTCGTCACGCCACCCGCCAGTGCCGCGGCGGTCGCCGTATCCCAATCTTCTTTGTGAGTTTGTCCGGGTTCGCGCACGTGGACGTGAGTGTCGATTAAGCCGGGGAGTTTGATCATAAGTTCATTATACAGAGTAGACTTTCTTCAGAGACAAAAAAAGAGAGCCGCTAAAAGCGACTCTCCGTTTTGTTGAAAACAAAAACACTCCCGGGATGGATCAAGGGTTTCTTGGCTTTTCGTATCACTGGAAATGCACACATATTGGGCTGATTCTACGCAACCCCCAGATATTGTCAAGGGTATAATGTAACAAATCCGGGGCAATCGCATCAAATGAATTGCATTCTTGTGACAATCGTCACTGAATTACGATAATGAAATGTAACCCCGGATAGTATACCCTAAAGGGTATGCTATAATCCGCCCGAAATTTCCAAAGGAGTAACAGGATGGCATATAAAAACGTAAAAGTCCCCGCAGATGGGGCAAAGATCAGCATGCAGGATGGAAAGCTGCAGGTGCCTGACAATCCGATCATGCCTTTTATCGAAGGCGACGGTACGGGGCGGGACATCTGGCGTGCTTCCGTTAGAGTATTTGATGCGGCAGTTGAAAAAGCTTATGGCGGCAAACGTAAAATCCATTGGATGGAAGTGTACGCAGGCGAAAAAGCATATGATATGTTCAACGAATGGCTGCCTGAAGAGACTATCACCGCATTCCGCGAATTTGTGGTCGGTATCAAAGGCCCGTTGACCACCCCCATTGGCGGCGGCATCCGCTCCCTGAATGTGGCCCTGCGCAAGCATCTTGATCTGTATGTCTGCCAACGCCCGGTGCAATATGTGGATGGCGTGCCTTCCCCGGTCAAGCATCCCGAATATGTGGATATGGTCATTTTCCGCGAGAACACCGAAGACATCTACACTGGCGCAGAATTTGAATACGGTACCAAAGAGAACGCCGAATTCATTGCGCTGCTGAAAGAACATTTTCCAAAAGAATATGCAAAGATACGCTTCCCGAACACGGCTGGCATCAGCATCAAGCCGGTTTCGCAGGAAGGCACCTATCGTCTCGTTCGCGCCGCCATCCAGTGGTCGTTGGATAACGGCCGCAAGGATATCAGCCTGGTGCACAAGGGCAACATCATGAAGTTTACCGAAGGCGCCTTCCGCAAATGGGGCTACGAGCTGGCCAAGAGCGAATTCCGCAACGAGATCGTCACCGAACGCGAAACCTGGATTTTGGGCAATAAAGAAGCCAATCCTGACCTGAGCGTTGAAGAGAATGCCAAGATGATCGACCCTGGTTTCGATATGATGGCTCCTGACAAACAGGCCGAAATCATCGCAGAAGTTAAAGAAGCCCTGGCCCTGTGGAACACCCACGGCGACGGAAAATGGAAGAGCAAGCTCAACATTCGCGACACCATCGCCGACATCGTCTTCCAACAGACGATCACGCGCGCAAAATCCTTCGATGTATTGGCAACCATGAACCTGAACGGCGACTACCTGTCTGACGCACTGGCCGCGCAGATCGGCGGCATGGGCATCGCCCCGGGTGCCAACATCAACTACGAAACCGGTCATGCCATCTTCGAAGCCACGCACGGCACCGCACCCAAATATGCCGACCTGGACAAGGTCAACCCCGGCTCGGTCATCCTCTCCGGCGAGATGATGTTCCGCTACCTGGGCTGGGACGAAGTCGCTGACCTGATCATGAAGGGCATGCGCGGCGCGGTCGCAGCCAAGACCGTCACCTACGATTTCGAACGTCTGATGGACGGCGCCACTGTGCTCAAGTGTTCCGAGTTCGGCGATGCCATGATCAAGCACATGGATGATTAGTGGTTGACAGACTTTCAGCTATCAGCAATCAGCCCCTCTTTCGTTTGAGAGGAGGGGTTTCGTTTTTTGGGACGAAAGCCTGCTTCGTGCCAGGCTCCGATTTGCTTCCATTTTCAAACATTATCTCTGCCGATCATTTTTTGTGACTAACATTCACGTCTTAGCCCCCCTCTTTTAGATGCAAAGATTGATAGAGCTAATGGTCAATCACTACGCCTGGTTTAGGAAATCGAGCGATATTTATTGGCTGCCATACGCCAGGTCCCATAAGCAAGGAGTATGCTGGCGCCAAAGGTCATCAACATACTGATCCATATGTACGGACTAAGCCACCAGGCAATCCCCGCCAAGATGCCCAGACATAACATGCCACCCAATATTGCCAGCGCGCTGATCCCAGGAACATTCCCGTTCAAGAGCATTCCAGACTTGGATTGACGCAAGATATCGTAAGCGGAGATCAAACTCACTATCAAACAAACGAAGGGCATCAATAATGCGATAGCCAGGCGAAAAGCCCCAGGCTCTGGCCCGCAATGATGATCGCCAGCCATCCAAGTGTCACCGTCAAACTCCAGGGGATAACAAGTTCTGCAAGCAACAACCTCTCCGCCTGAAACGGTAACGAGCGCAATATCCACCAGTTGGTCAGGTCAGCACGCAAGCGAGAAGTTGTGCGCTGACCAAAGGCGAATACCCAAAAAGCGAACATCAGGATGCGCGAACCGAAATCGGGGGTCAGGAAAATGCCGGCACTGAGTCCCAGCAAGAGGAGCCAATTCCACACTTCTCCAAATCCCATTTCGTACCAGGACTGCAGGACATCTTTCCACGGGAGCACCCACAGTCCCGGGCGCGCCGGCAATCGAGTTGGCTCGCGCCCAATACCCAGACGATCGCGTTGTTTTACCTCATGTACCACATCGAGCATGCCATAGCGTTGCGCGGTTTGGATTTTCTCTCTCTGGGTGCTCTCCTGCGCAGCCCGGCTCAAGTTAAGGCCATGACCTGCAATTGCCAGGGCCACCAGACCCAAAATAGCTATTCCAAGCGCAACGACCACTCCGTTTATCCAGGGGGAGATGGAAAATGCAGCCCGGAGAGGATAATTTAGCGGCCAAAGTATTCCTTGCCCAATCGGGGCTATCGATTTGGCCCACCCTGGATTTTCAATCCCCAATACCAGGCTGCCTATTATCAGCAGTATCCCGATCAAAACCAAACGCGGAAACCAGCGCCATTCGCGGTTACCCTGTAAGCGCAACGCGCCCAGAGCCCATAGCACAGCCAGCAGCCCCAACTGCAGAGGAAAAAACGCACTCAACGCCCGAAGTCCTGATGCAATGTATAGAAAGAAATCAGCGAATGTGACGTTACCAGCCAACTGGACCTCAACCATCGCGAAACCAAACGTCACGCTAACGGCCCAAAAGGGCAAGGCCTGGGTGAACCAGTCGCCCACAAACCAGAAGATCGCTACAACACTCCGGTTGACGGGTGTCTGACAGATCAAATGAGCATCCTCTTCCGAGAAGATGAAAGGGCTGCGGCGCGAAACCTTCCAGAGCTGATAGAGAGACCAGACACCCAATAGAAGCAGACTTATTTGAACAGCAGCCTGGTTTGCCAAGCCATTTCCTATTGATGTAAGCGCAGTGGCCGTAGCCCCGGCTGCCAGTGTCAGCACTGCAAACCCCCAAAGGCTCATAAAGACAGAAGCATAGATCAGGTAAATGCGATGGCTTAGCGAATGATCGTGGGGATCATATCCGATCAGCATCAACCAGAAAGACAGTTTTTGTGCGATTTGACGAGAACGCACCAACCAGACAGGTTTCATCCGTCGCTCACCTGCCCAACCTGGATTCTCAGGGTGCGGTCAGCCAGTTCTTTGACAATGTTAGGATCGTGGCTGGAAAGTAAAATGCTCGCCCCACTTTGGCGCAAATCCTTCAAACGCCTGACCAGGAAACCGATGCTTTCCATGTCCAGGGCAGAGGTGGGTTCATCCAATAGGATTACTTTGAAAGGCCGAATCAGCGCGAGAAGCAAGCCCAATTTGAGACGCATCCCACGCGAATAGTTATGTGGATAGAGGTTGCGCGCCTCCCACAGTCCGAACTCGCGCAACAGTTCTCTGCCTTTTGATCGAAATCATTCCCGGCCTGATGAGCCTGGGCAATGAAATAGAGATGCTCCCAGGCAGTCAGTTCTGTATAGAAACGTGGCACATCAGGCACAAAGGCAAGCTGTCGTTTGGCCTCTTTCTCCTCCGTATACAGGTCGTGACCGTCGATTGTGACAGTTCCGGTAGAAGGCCGCAGTAACCCGCTAAGGCACAACAATAGCGTAGACTTTCCCGCTCCATTCGGCCCTAATAGCACCGTGATTTCGCCGGAGTGCAGCGTCAGGTCAGTTGGCATCAGCGCCTGGAATTTGCCATAAGAACGACTTAGGTCTTTAGTTTGTAAAGGGGCTGTCATAAACTCGATACTCTATAATAATTCAATAAGTTGTCAACATGTTACGAAGGGTAACCCTTCCGAAAAGCAAAGGCCACCCGCATTGGATGGCCTTTTGAGTTTTCATTTTCTTTATGGAGTCTGGCGTTTCCTCTGCGGTCGCTTCCGGGGGTGGGGGTCACAGAGAACGCGGCGGCTTCATCGGCGGTCTGCGGCATGCCGTTCATGACCCAGCGCACCCAGACGTCGACTACATCCGGCTTGAGTTGGCTGTTGAGCGGCATGGTACGGATAGTCACCTCGCCAGTCTGCGGGTCTTTGATTTCCTGCCCCTGGATGACTTTGAGCAAGATGCTGTCCGGGTCGCCAGCAGTGATCAACGGAGCGTTATCGCCGGTGGTCAGGATTTCATCGTAAGTGGTCATCAGATAGTTATTGTTGTCCTTGCCAGGACGATGACAGGAAATGCAATAACGCTTGACAATCGGCGCGATGTGAACATCATAAGATGGCACTTCGCCTTCAGCCAATGCCGGGAAGAGTTCGGCTTGATCTGTGGCATCTCGAAGCGGTCATCCCAAGCGTAACGCATGAAGGTGACCATGTAATCGATCTGGCTGAGGGTCAGTTCGCCGCCGTAGGCCTTGCCGAAGGGGTTCATGCCTTCGTTGGGGCGTCCGTAAGCGATGACTTCCTGCATGGCCGAGTCGGTGATGGTGTAGAGTACATCTCGGCTGTTGATGGGCGTGATCACTGTTCCCTCAAGACCTTCCACGCCCGTGATCGTGGTAACAGAGCCATCGTCACCGTGACATTCGACACAGTTCACAGAATACAGGTCCTGGCCCGCGACGATGCGGTCCGGCAGGGTGGTGGGAATCTCTTCTGCAACGGTTTCAACTTCGGGGGCGGAAAGAAGCGTTGCTCCGGTAAAGGCAAACATCAGTACCGAGGCAGTCACAGCCGTCCAGATCATGGCTTTCTTGGCCCCGTCCTTCATCGTAAACGCCATGATGAATAGGAGCAGGAAGGCCAGACCGGGGATGATCAATCCACCAATGGTTTGCAAGATGCCAGCCAGATATAAGCCTTCCTCACCTGATGTAGTCGGGATGTCAGATATCCAGGTGAGGGTGACCATGCTGACGATAAAGACAGTCATCACACTGATGGGCAAAACGCGCTTGCCATAGTAACGATAAGGGGATTTCTCGATGAAGGGCAGCAGCGTCAAGACACCGATGGCGATAATGGGAATGATGACCGTGGCGATGAACTCGATCTTGCCCAACACCGGGATCTGTCCGTAGAGCGCCAGGAATTTAAACAGGAACAGGAAGTACCATTCCGGGCGCGGGATGTAGGACGTGTCGCTAGGGTCGGCTTTGGGCGTATCATGCACACCGACGAAAGTCGCTAGCAAAACAAGCAGGATGAAAATGCCCAGCGCAACAATGACATCTTTGAAGATGCTATCAGGCCAGAAACGTTCGCCGTTGCTTAATTTACGTTCGTACTTTGCATTGATTTTTTTCTTGGTTTCTTCGTTCATGGCGCGCTCCTTAATCCTCAGGGTCCGGGAAGTGGGATTCGCCGTGCTTGATGATCAGATATAAATGCGCGCCGATCAGGGCAGCCAGCAGTCCGGGCAAAATCCAGATGTGAGCGGAGAAAAAGCGTTGCAGCGTGAGAGCGCTCAAGTCCGGTCCGCCGCGCAGGACTTTCAGAATGAAATCACCGATAAAGGGGACGCTCCCCGCAATGCGCGTGCCGACAGTGGTGGCCCAGTAGGCCTGTTGATGCCAGGGCAGCAGGTAGCCGGTAAAACCCATCCCTACTGTAAGCAGCAATAAACCGATACCGACCAGCCAGGTCAGTTCGCGCGGATATTTATAAGAAGCGGTGACAAACACGCGGACCATATGGATAAAGACCACCAGCACCATCAGGCTGGCGCCCCAGTGATGGATACCACGGATCAGCCAGCCGAAAGCCAGGTCGTTCATGATGTATTGAATGGAGTCGTAGGCATGGTCGGGCGAGGGAGTATAGTAGGCCGTCAGGAAAATGCCGGTCAGACCCTGCATGACGAATAGGAACAGGCTGGCCGAGCCGAGCGTGTTCCACCAGTTGCCTTCCGGCTCGGGACGGTCGAGCAGGTTCTTGTAGACACCCTGAAAGTCGAGGCGTTCATCCAGCCATTCGTAGACATTTTTCCACATGATCAGGCCTCCGACTTTATTTCAACAGGGATGATGGTGATAACGCCATCCGCATCCACACTGTATTCAAAATGACCGAGCGGCTCAGGCGGGGGGCCACCGAGCACCTGGCCGTTGGGTCCAAATTTGGCGTCATGGCAGGGACAGATGAAGGCATTGGCATCTGCGTTCCAATTGACCGTGCAAGAAAGATGGGTACAGCGACTGGACAGGACGAGAATGTCGTCGGGGGATTCAGACCTGCGTAGAAGATAGCCGCCATAGTTATTGGCGGTCCGCTCCCATCCGTTGACTTTGGTAACAGTGAAAGAGAACTGGTGAAACTGGCCGACCGGAATATCTTCCAGCTTACCAATTGCGACGGGCGCTCCAGCCTTATCTTTTCGCAGCGCCGGAGCGATAAAATAACCAATGGCCGGGATTCCGAGTACAACACCAATGATGCCCCCTACAACACCGGTCGTCGCCTTGATGAAATCTCTACGGCTAAGCCGGTTAGAACCAGACATGCGCACCTCCTGGACGAGTTTCCTGTGATTACGTGCACAAAGTATCTCTATTCTACATTAAGTTAGGGATTTTCGATTAGAATAATAAAGGCTGACTTTGCACAATCTGATAAATTGGATTATAAGGGTCTCTGACCGCTTTTTTAGAGGATGTCTGAAACGAAATAACTAGGATAATTGTCACTTTCTAGTGTAACTTGTCCGTGTGATAATTTCTTGGCACTGCTTATACTCATCGCAGGAGGCGTTTATGGCTCGTGAACGTAACGTCAGTGTAATCCAAGGATTACGCTACCAAGGGGGAGGTCCACAGACGGCCTGGCTTTTGCACCGCATCAGCGGACTGGGCATCGTTCTATTTGTAAGTTTACATATCCTGGCTTCTTTTTTGGGTGGCGACTTCGGCCGATTTACCAACACAGTTTACGAATCCTGGTGGTTCCAGATCATCATCATTTTCTGTGCGCTGTTCCATGGCATCAACGGACTGCGCATTACCATATTGGATCTCTGGCCGAAATTGTTTGAGTTCGATCGTGAAGCCATCTGGGTGGAGTGGTTCGTCTTCCTGCCCGTCTTTGGTCTGGCTGTGATCGTCATTGTCCGTACCGCTTTAGGAGGCTAGGATGGCTACAAAATCGAGAAGCTTGCCTCTCAATAAACGCGGTATGAACTTCGAAACCTTCATGTGGCTCTTCACGCGCCTCTCTGCTCTGGCGATGTACGTGATATTGTTGACCGCAGTTGTCGGCGCGCTGATCATGGGTGCCCGCACCCAGATGAACCTGGCCGATGTGTTGCGCTGGGCGTTCACCTCGAATGTCACACATGTGCAAAGCACAAACGTGCCTGAACTTGCACCCTGGGCTACACCCTTCTGGAAAGCAATTGCTACCTTAATGGTTTTGGTGGCCGGATCGCATGGTCTTCACGGTGTGCTCAGTGTGCTGGATGATTATTTTGCGCAACCACGGGTACGTTCGTTCTTCCGTATCTTGATCGCCATTATCTTACCGATTATGTGGGCTATCGGTATTTACATAATCTGGACTTCATAGGACAGTATCCATGAACACTCATCAATTTGAAGTCTTGGTCGTTGGCGCAGGCGGCGCTGGCCTGATGGCCGGGCTGTATGCATCCAAAACGGCCAAGACAGCCGTCATCAGCAAACTATATCCTACGCGCTCACATACCGGCGCAGCGCAGGGCGGCATCGGCGCTGCCCTGGGGAACTACGAAGAAGACCATCCTGAATGGCACACCTACGACACAGTCAAAGGTTCCGACTATCTGGGTGACCAGGATGCCATCGAGTTTATGTGCGAAGAGGCTGTCCCGGCCGTGTACGAACTCGAGCACATGGGCCTGCCCTTCGACCGTACGCCTGAAGGCCGTATCTCACAACGGCCCTTCGGCGGCCATACCAATAACGAGACCGGTAAGCCCGTTCGCCGCGCCTGTCACGCGGCTGACCGCACCGGTCACATGATCCTGCAAACACTGTACCAGCAGTGCATGAAGAACGATGTCAAGTTTTTCGACGAGTTTCAGGTGCTCGACCTGCTCATCACTGATGGCAAAGTGGCTGGCGTGGTGGCTGTGGAACTGGCTACCGGCGAACTGCACACCTTCCACGCCAAGGCGGTCATCATCGCCACCGGCGGACACGGGCGCGTCTGGGAAATAACTTCCAACGCTTACGCCTACACCGGCGACGGCGCTGCGATCGCTCTCCGCCGCGGCATCCCGCTGGAAGACATGGAATTCTTCCAGTTCCATCCCACCGGCATTTATAAGATGGGCATCCTGATCACCGAAGGCGTGCGCGGCGAAGGTGGCGTGCTACTCAATAGCAAGGGCGAACGCTTCATGAAGGAATACGCGCCCACGGTGAAGGACCTGGCCTCACGTGACGTTGTCAGCCGCGCCATGTATATCGAAATGCGTGACGGGCGTGGAATTGGCGGCAAGCGCTACCTTTACCTGGACGTTACGCCTGCTACCGTTAACAAATACGCTGCCATCGACGGACGCACCAACCCGGATGGTTCCGAAGTCAAGATCACCGGCGAACAGATCATGGCCAAGCTGCCCGACATCATTGACTTCTGCCGTACCTATCTGGGCGTGGACCCGATTACCCAACCCATGCCTGTCCAGCCCACGGCGCACTACACCATGGGCGGCATCCCTACCAATAAATATGGTGAAGTGGTTATAGACGATAAGAACACCGTCTTCCCGGGCCTGTATGCGGCGGGCGAAGTGGCCTGTGTTTCGGTCCATGGTGCCAACCGCCTGGGAACCAACTCACTGCTGGATCTGGTCGTCTTTGGCAAACATGCCGGTCTGCGTGCAGCGGAATTCGCCCAGGGCGCGGACTATGTCCCGCTCCCGGCGGATCCAACCGCTTTTTCACGGGAGCAGTTTGATGGTCTCAGGACAGGCAGCGGGAAAGCCAATGTCTTTGACATTGGCAATGAGATGAAAGCCATCATGTTCGATGATGTCGGTGTTTTCCGAACTGAAGAAGGGATGCAGAAAGCGCTGGCAAAGGTAAACGAGCTGCAGGAACGCTTCAAACAAGTCAAAGTCCAGGATACCGGCAAAATTTTCAACACCGAGCTGCTGAACGCCTGGGAAATGGGCAACTTGCTCGATACAGCTGAAGTCATTGCGACCTCGGCACTCAACCGCAAGGAAAGCCGCGGCGGACATGCCCGCGACGATTACTCCGAGCGTGACGACGAGAACTGGCTGAAGCATACCCTGGTCTGGAGCGATAATGGCAAGCTGAAGATCGGGTATAAGCCGGTTGTGATGACCCGTTTCGAGCCGAAGAAGAGAGTTTATTAGTGAGGTAGGCAGACATGGATGTTACGCTGAAAATTTTCCGCTACAACCCCGAAAAAGACCAGAAGTGGCATTATGAGACTTATACCCTCGAGGCCGAGCCGACCGACCGCGTGCTCGATGTGCTCGAAAAGGTCAAAGCCTATCACGACGGGACGCTCTCCTTCCGGCGCTCGTGCGCGCACGGTGTGTGTGGCTCGGATGCCATGCGCATCAACGGACGCAACCGTCTGGCCTGCAAGCTGCTGGTCAAGGATCTGGGTGACCATATCACGGTCGAACCCCTCTTGGGATTGAAGGTCATCAAAGACCTGATCGTGGACATGGAGCCCTTCTTCGATAACTACAAAAAGATAATCCCCTACTTCATCAACGAAGGCCCCATTCCCGAAGACGGCAAGGAACGCCTCCAAACACAGGAAGAGCGCGCCCGCTTCGATGACACCACCAAGTGCATCCTATGCGCGGCCTGCACCACCTCCTGCCCATCTTTCTGGGGCAGCAACGATTATCTCGGACCAGCCGCGCTGGTTAATGCGCACCGCTTTGTCTTCGACAGCCGTGACGAGGCCGCCTCTGAGCGTCTGGAAATCCTGTCAGAAGCCTCTGGCGTGACCCGCTGTCATACCACTTATAACTGCACCATGGCCTGCCCGCGTGAGATCCAGATCACGGTGGCGATCGGTGAGTTGAAAATGTCGATGGTGACCGGGAAGTTGGATTAGAGACTTCAGAAATTAGACGTTAGACATAGACCGAGGCAATGACCCCGGTCTATTTTTATTCCGGTATCTCACCTATAATCTTTGCTATGAAACCCTGGAAAACAAGAACACGCCAAATCGTTCTGGATGACCATCCCTGGTTGACGGTCGAACATCACACCGTTGAGTTGCCGGACGGACGACAAATTCCCAACTGGCCTTGGGTCATTACACCGGATTACATCAACGTGGTCGCCCTGAGCGAGGATGAGCGTTTCATCTGCTTCCGGCAGGTCAAATACGGAATCGAAGGCACAACGCTCAGTATCGTCGGCGGTTACATCAACGAAGGCGAAGAGCCGCTGGCAGCCGCCCAACGGGAGTTGCTGGAAGAAACCGGCTACAAGTCCGATGATTGGACTTCGCTGGGCAGTTATCTGGTCGATCCGAACCGAGGGATCGCCACCGGTCATTTGTTCCTGGCCCGCCAGGCGCGTTATGTCACTGCCCGCGATGCGGACGACCTCGAAGAACAGGAACTGCTCCTGCTCACGCGCGAGGAGATTGAAAGTGCTTTAGAAAAGGGTGAGATCAAAGTGCTGGCCTGGGCGGCAGCCGTCGCTTTTGCGTTGAGACGCCTGTAAAAAACGACTCTTCAATTTGGATACAGACCGGGAATATGGGGGCGGGAATGCTGACCAATACCTCGAAATCGATTGAAAAGCTGATCGAGCGATTTTCGCCCGATGTGAAATTTGTTGCTGGCCACGGGCGCGATTACAGCCTGAACGAATTAAAAGATATCTATCGCATGGCCGTTAGTGCGATAGTTTTTTAAAAAAGAGATCAAGCAAGGCATGATAGATGGGAAGGGCCCACAGGAAATGGTCAGAAAATCTACTGAAAGATACGGGAAAATGGATAGCTCTAATCCCCGCTGAGAATTGGATCACACAAATCTACGAGAGCTTATCGGAGCAAATAACAAAATCAATCGCAGAACCGCTGACCTATACGATCATGGAATTAGGTATCGCCACCGCCATCGAACAATACCGGGAACTGAAAAAGAACCAGCCCGATTCTTACAATTTCGGTGAGAACGAACTGAATATGCTCGGCTACCAACTGCTCTGGCGTGATATGAACGAGGCAGCTATCGAAATGCATAAACTGAATGTCCAGGCCTATCCGGATTCCGCCAACTCCTATGACAGCCTGGGAGATGCATACGAAGCCAGCGGGGAGGTAGACGCTTGCTATCGAATGCTATGAGAAAGCACTCGAGTTAGATCCTGGAATGCCTTCTGCCATTGATGGGTTGAAGAGACTAAAGTCTGAAGTCTAAGACTGAACCGCTTTTCAGATGTCATTGCCCCGCCATATAGCGTAGAGGAATCGTTTACAAGGCTGTCGGTATTTTTTAATGTCTTACCAAGGAATTTATTGTATTATAAATCCAGATAGTCGCTTCCCTATCGGAAAGGAAGGTGCTCATCGAACCGATAATACAATCTAGAGGAAAGATCAGGTGAACTTAATCCAGGTGCGGGCTTCATAGCCCAAACCTAACGTCCACCAGACGAAACTGGGGTTTCACTACTCTTTCCTCGGCAAGTCGAAAGACCTGGCGGATGGCTAAACCCCATCCGCCTTTTTGTTTGATAACTATCAGCAGATCACGAAATGGCTGGAAGTAGCCCGAAAATCAGGGGAGCGGGCTACGCCCGCTCCCCTGATTTTCGGCATCCACTCAATTTTCGTGCAGTACTGACTATAGAATTTAGGTATGGTTTGGGAAGCGCGGAAGGTCTTCGTAAGATCATTTGTCACAGGGAGCAGATAATTGCCTGCTTTTGTCCTTTAAATTTGAGGAAAATGATTGACATCATCCGGCGAAATTGCTATAATAAATAAGAACAATACTTTATAGAAAATTATTATCCATAGTGGTAAAATATGACTGATTCACAAATCAGATTTGAGCAATTGATTACCAAACTGAAAGAGCGCGAATATCGTCTAACTCCACAGCGTGTGGAGTTGGTTCGCTTGATTGCTGCAAGTGAGGGTCATCCAAGTGCATCCCAGCTTTACGACCAGATCAAAATCCAGTTCCCGACCATGAGCTTGGCTACTGTTTATAAGACGCTTGATCTTTTGAAGGAATTGGGCGAAGTACTTGAGATTGATTTGCGCGATGACAGCCATTACGATGGGAATAAACCTTATCCCCATCCACATTTGATATGTACAAATTGTCAAAAGATTGTAGATGGAGAACTCAACACAGCCATGGTGAATATCGTTAAGGAGGTTGAACAAAACTTTGGATTTAAAATCCCTTAAGCACCAGCTTGCCTTCTACGGTCTGTGCCCGACTGTCAATAACAGCATAATATATTTGATGGATTTTGCACATTAAGCTGTTGGGTTATCAACCCGTCAGCTAGATGGACAGTGAAACACTATTATACATACCAGAGCTGTTCATAAGTTCGAATAACGAAAGGAGACAATCTTATGAATGAAGATAGCAAGAGCCCGGTAACGGGCGGAGCGAGCAATCCCACTGCCGGTGGTGGTGGCACGTCGAACCGAGACTGGTGGCCGAATCAGTTGAATCTGAGTATTCTGCACCAGCATTCCTCCAAATCCAATCCGATGGGTGAGGATTTCAACTACGCGGAAGAGTTCAAGAAACTTGACCTGGAGGCCGTGAAGAAGGACCTGGCGGCGCTGATGACCGACTCACAGGACTGGTGGCCGGCGGATTACGGTCACTACGGCGGTCTCTTCATCCGCATGGCCTGGCATAGCGCCGGTACATACCGCATGGGCGACGGGCGTGGCGGCGCAGGGCACGCGGAACCAGCGCTTTGCTCCCCTCAACAGTTGGCCTGACAACGTCAACCTCGATAAGGCGCGCCGGCTGCTTTGGCCGATCAAGCAAAAGTATGGCCGAAAAATCTCCTGGGCTGACCTGATAATCCTTGCTGGCAACGTCGCGCTGGAGTCGATGGGCTTTAAGACCTTCGGTTTTGGCGGCGGACGCGAGGACATCTGGGAGCCGGAAGAGGACGTCTACTGGGGCTCCGAAGAGGAATGGCTGGCTACAAGCGACAAGCCCAAGAGCCGTTACACAGGGGATCGCGATCTCGAAAACCCCTTGGCGGCCGTGCAGATGGGCCTGATTTACGTCAACCCGGAAGGCCCGGACGGCAACCCGGATCCAGTCGCTTCCGGCAAAGATGTTCGAGAGACCTTCGCACGCATGGCGATGAACGACGAAGAGACGGTTGCGCTCACTGCCGGCGGGCACACCTTCGGCAAAGCCCACGGTGCTGGCGATCCGGCGCTGGTCGGTCCTGTACCGGAAGCCGCCGGTCTCGCAGAGATGGGGCTCGGCTGGAAGAGCAGCTTCGGCAGCGGAAAGGCCGGCGATGCGATTGGCAGCGGCATCGAAGGCGCCTGGAAGCCAAACCCGATCAAATGGGACATGGGCTATCTGAAGGTGCTGTTCAAATACGAATGGGAGTTGGTCAAGAGCCCGGCTGGCGCGCATCAATGGTTGGCCAAGGACGTGGACGACGAGGACATGGTGGTTGACGCGTTCGACCCGTCGAAGAAGCACCGGCCAATGATGACTACAGCAGACATGTCGATGCGCTTCGACCCGATCTACGAGAAGATTTCGCGACGCTACCTCGAGAATCCCGAGGAATTTGCGGATGCCTTCGCCCGGGCGTGGTTCAAGCTGACCCACCGTGACATGGGCCCGCGCGCGCGCTATCTCGGCCCGGAAGTTCCGAAAGAAGAGCTGATTTGGCAAGACCCCATCCCAGCGGTCGATCATGAGTTAATCGATGAGAAGGATGTCGCCGCGCTGAAGGGGGTGATCCTGGAATCGGGTCTGTCTGTCCCCGAGCTGGTTTCAACCGCCTGGGCCTCTGCCTCGACCTTCCGCGGCTCCGACATGCGCGGCGGTGCGAACGGCGCCCGCATCCGTCTGGCGCCCCAGAAGGATTGGGAAGTCAACCAGCCGGATCAACTGGCGAAGGTTCTGGGTACGCTCGAAGGGATTCAGAACGAGTTCAACAACGCGCAGTCTGGCGGCAAGAAGGTCTCACTGGCTGACCTGATCGTTCTGGCCGGTTGCGCAGGTGTTGAGAAAGCTGCCAAGAACGCCGGGCACGATCTAACCGTTCCTTTCATACCGGGACGTATGGACGCCTCGGCGGAGCAAACCGATGCTGAAGTCCTTCTCTGTGCTCGAGCCGGTTGCAGATGGCTTCCGTAACTACCAAAAGGCCAAATACGCCGTATCCGCCGAGGAACTGCTGGTCGACAAAGCGCAACTGCTGACGCTGACTGCGCCTGAGATGACGGTTCTCGTTGGCGGCATGCGTGTCTTGAATACCAACTTCGGAGGGACGAAGCACGGTGTCTTCACCGACCGTCCGGGTGCGCTGACCAACGACTTCTTCGTGAACCTGCTCGATATGGGTACGACCTGGAAGGCAGTTTCTGAAGACGAAGACCTGTTTGAAGGTCAGCGATCGCAAAACCGGCGAACTGAAGTGGACCGGCACCCGTGTTGACCTGATCTTTGGCTCTAACTCCCAACTGCGTGCCCTGGCTGAAGTCTATGGATCTGCAGACTCGCAGGAGAAGTTCGTGCATGATTTCGTGGCAGCCTGGAACAAGGTGATGAACGCGGATCGTTTTGATCTGGCCTGACGTTGGCAACTGAACGCTGATGGAAGCCTGAGAAATAAGACGAGGGCGGTGTTTCAAAACAAACTGGAGCACCGCCCTTTTATTTTTACATTGAAATCACTTGTCATTGCGAGCCGCCACCCTGAGCGTAGCTCTGCGAAGTCAAAGGGGGCGGCGTGGCAATCTCCTCGCATTTGAAAATTAATGTTCACAGGTTACATGGGACTGCTACGTCGGGCTTCGCCCTCCTCTAGTGACATTTTTTAATCTATAATAGAACTACAAAGTTTTGCTGCTCTGTGCGTTCATTATCCCTGTTACTTTGGATAAACATGATTATTCCTTGGCCACTAAAAACCACTTTTATAATTTCTAGCTCTTATGGGAATGAAACTTTTACAGTTATAGCTGGGAAGTCAGATACGACAAATGACATTATTAGTAAAGATTCTCCTCTGGGAAAATCTCTCCTATTAACAGGAGATTCAAAATACGGGTCATATGAAACACCAGATAAACAAGTCATTCAATACAAAATCATTCGCATTCTAACCCCTCCAGACAACAACAATTTTTCAAGTCACCATTAGATTATTATCTTTTTACATATCGCACTGAGCCAAAAGATATTAGAAACAATCCTTATATGGCTTCTATTTGTCTTACTTGTGGTCATGAAAACACACATACTTTATCAGGATATATAACATGCGAAGTATGTAAAACAAATTGGTATGTTAATCACTGTTGGCACTGTATAAACAAACGTGTAGATAGTAGAGATCCACGCAATCCTCATTGTTACAAATGTAATGGTTACAAATGCTCAGAGTGCGGAAATTGTTTTTGCGAAAAAACTTTAAATCTTAGATAAATTATTGCGAGGTATTCCATGTCCTTCAATCTATTCAACTACTCCCAACAAGACCCGGCCTGGAAATCGGTCAAGATCGGCAAATGAGTTGGATATTTAAACTTTTGACGCGTTGATCAATCATTCTCTAAAAGTTCCAGAATCGCTCCCAACTGCGCGTTCCCGTTGATATATGCGTAACGGCCACCAGTGTATTCCCCGCGTTGTACCAAGTTAAGCCCCTTGGCATCCAAATAGGCTACTTTTTCAGACATGCCCTTGATCTCGAAGGCAATGTGGTGCAAACTGTCGCCGTGTTCATCAAGCTGATCTTGCCAGGTGCTCGGTTCGCCAACTGGCTCGATCAATTCGAGGTCCACCTGCCCCAGGTGGAAAAACGCCAGTTTGGCGCGCGCATTCGACGGCTGGCCGTTATATTCAGTTTGCGCGCGATCGTAGGTGTCGGTGATCATGATCTCGGGCACTGGCAGGCCCAGAACCTCTGCCCAGGCCCGCGCCTTGGCCTCGATATCCTGCACAATAATCCCCACCTGTGTAATTGTGGTGGTACCCAATGTTTGTTCGGTCATCATTATTCCTCCAGTTGGTGTTTCGGCAAGCCAGCCAGCAGGAGCTGCCCGTCCTCGCAACTGACTGCCAATGGTTTTTCATTGTAAACTGATTTGGCGGTATGCAGCGTCTCCAGTCCGAATTAAGAGTCATCTTGAGCTCCTCCCAAAATGGGCCTAGGGATAATCCCTTTCAATGGCCGGTCTCTCTGCTCTCGATACAAAACATACATCCCGCTGAAGATCGTCAAGCAGGCACCCGCCCAGGTCATCCAGGTTGGGATTTCATGCCAAAGGAGAAAGTCCCACATCACATTAATAGGCAGCGTTGTATATTCAAACGGGGCAACCAGCGAGGTTGGAGCCGTGCTGTAAGCACGCGCAATGAAGTACATGCCACCGGCCCAGACCAGTCCCAATCCGGAAATGATGCCCCAATCTAACATGGTCGGCATAGCCCAGGCACGAAAAAGAAAAGCAATACTTGGATGAGCGTTGGGCATCTCGCCCACAAGGATAGCCAGAGGGGACATTCCTCAGCCGCTGAATCGCAAACTGTGACAACAAGGTCGAAGTCATCCTGCCAAAATTCATCTGCCCGCTTCGACCAACCCTTGTGCTGGATTCCGATTTCTGCGAATGCCGCCAACGCCTTCGAGTGGGCGTAGCCCGCAGGCTTTGTCCCCGCGCTAAAGGCTTGCTACGAATCCCCAAGCCGTGCGTTGATGATCGCCTCCGCCATTTGCGAACGGCAGGAATTGCCTGTACATAGAAATAAAATTTTTTTCATATTTATCTCCCTGGGTCTCTTTTTAGAAATGTTTTATCACAACAATAAGAGTTAATTGTTATCATCTTGTTAAACTATGCGGGGATGCTTGACTCAAGGCAAAGCACTGTTCCCTGCCCGCAATTCGTGCACTCGAATTGGATGGTAGTGTGCTGGATTTCATAACCCTCATGTAAAGTCTCTTTGAGAGCTGTCATCATTTCAGCAGTCTGGCTGAGCACTTGATCTTCAATCGTGACGTGAGCGCTGAGGGCAATGTAGCCGGGAGCAACAGTCCAGACGTGCAGATCGTGCACCTGACTGACGCCCGTCACTTTACGCATTGACTCTGCAATGGATGTGGCGGTCATGCCTTCAGGCATTCCTTCAGCAAGGATGTGAATAGATTCTTTTAGTACGCGCCCAGAACTGAAAAGAATCAGTATGCCAATCATTACACTGACCAGCGGGTCGAGCCAGAACCAATCCACGAATAACAGGATCACACCGACGGCAATCACACCGACCGAGGCTAATGCGTCGCCTAAAACATGCAGGAATGCTGAGCGGGTATTCAAATCATCGTGGTCGTGTTTGCTCAGGGTGAAAGCAACAATCAAGTTGACGATCAAACCAATGACGGCGATGACCAGCATGGGGCCTGCTGAAACAGCTTCAGGGTTTTGAAAGCGATTCCAGGCTTCGCGCAAAATCTCGAATGCGATCAGGAACAGCGTTGCACCATTAATGAAGGCGGCTAGCACTTGCATACGATGAAAGCCATACGTGTGGTTATCATCGGCGGGAAGTTTTGCGGCGCGGATTGCGAGATAGCTCAGCCCAAGGGCGAAGGCATCCATAAAGACGTGTGCCGAATCGGAGAGCAAAGCCAGACTGTGTGTCCAGAATCCGCCGATAAACTCAGCCAGAAATATCAAGCCGGTCAGGGCAAGAGCAAGTACAAAACGGTTTTCTTTGATTTCGTTAGTGTGATCGTGAGACATAGTTCTCCTAAAGGTTATTCAATTACCAATTTGCCAATTGGAGTAAGACCATTGACAAGTGTATTGGAAACCGTACCCCACTTGAAGCACAGATCGGCAAGTTCCTGTAATTTTTCGGTCGGTTCGGGACTTTTGAGAATTAACTTATAGCGGATTTCAGTCAGCGCAGGCGGCTCATCGCGGCGATCCGCGTCAAACTCAATGCGGGCTGATTTAACTTTCAGGTGCATTTTCTCGCTGATGGCGTTGACGTTGGTCAGCATACATGCGCCCAATGCGGCAAGCAATGTCTCGGCGGCGTTGAAGCCTGCTTCACCAGCACCCTTCTTGACGTTAAGCGAGAGGCGATGCCCGCGCGTTTCTGCCAACGCATGAGAGTCATCTTGAATGGTGACGTTGACGTGATAGTTCATGCTTTCTCCTGTTCAAGTACTTTTGTGATTTGCTCAACCTTGGGCGGATTTTGGGAAGCAACCAGTTTGTCGTTGATGTAAAGTCTTGGCAGACTGAGTGGGCTAAATTGCACCAGTTGTGCGGTCTCGCTCACTTCATCTACTTGGACGGGCAGATTGAGTTGCGCGGCCTCATCCAGTACGAGTTTGTGCATTTTCTGATAGCGACGGCAGGTGGGGGTTCCATATAAAGTGACAGTGATCATAAAAATCTATAAGTTCCACTTCTTCCACCACTCCCAATTAGAAGTGGCAAAAGAGTTGTATTCCTCTTATACACCTCATTTTCTTCCCCTATCACATATTCATGGTCTTACCACATTTTGTGCTAAGCAGCAATCGGTTTGCGCTGCTTGACATCGAATTTTTCGATATTGGCGCGCAGGGTATTTTTCCCTTCGGTCATCAGTTTGTTCTTGCGAATAATCTGACGCACAAGCCACAACCAACGCAACTTTCTGCGATGATGATGGGATGCCAGTTGATGTTCTCACGTGGGATTCCGTGCCAGGTGGGTTTTAATGTTTCGGACATTTCAGCCTCCATATTAAAACTAGACCTGAATGCTCATCGTCCGTTTTGGAGGTGGGTGGTGGTAAAAAAATTATTTTGCTGCGCAACCCATGCAAACAATCTTTCCCATCGGAATGAGCGGGGAAGTTTGTTACTTTGCCAGCGGACTGTTAAGCAGTTTCGAGCGCATTTGCCATCCAGGTAGTAACTTCAGCAGGCGTTGGGATGCGTCCCGTTGAAACAACTTTTTCGTTGATGACCAACCCAGGCGTGGACATAATGTTATAAGCCATGATGTCGGGATATTCGGTCACTTTGATGATCTCAGCTTCAATTCCCATTTCTGAAACGACTTTGTGAACGACCTGTTCCAAACGCTTGCAATTGGCACAACCTGAACCTAGAACTTTGATGGTTAACATTTTTTCTCCTTAATTTTTATAGGGCAAAATTGAACATGTAGCCTGTGAGAATGATAGACACTGCGATCACAGAAAAGAATATGACAAGCAAAGGCGTTTTGAGTACGCGCTTTAAGATGACTGCCTCGGGCAGACTTAAGCCGACAACTGACATCATGAATGCCAGCGCTGTTCCAAGCGATGCACCCTTTGATAGCATTGCGCTGACGATCGGAATGATCCCAGCGGCATTGGAATAGAGGGGAATACCTAATATGACCGAAACAGGTACAGACCACCAGGCTCCTTTGCCCATGATGCCTGTCAGTGCGTCTTGTGGAACAAAGCCATGGATGAACGCGCCAATGCCGATTCCCACGATGACGAACAGCCAGACTTTTCCAACGATCTCACGGGTGCTTTCAAATGCGCGGTTGACACGTTCTTTCCACGTCAGTTTTTCTTCGAGCACTTGTCCACTGCTTTGCGGTTTGATATCGTACACAAAGCCTTCCACATAGCGTTCCAATTTCATCCGCCCCAGGATAAGCCCGCTAATGATGCCGATGGTAATTCCTGAAACCAGATATAGCAGAGCAACCTTCCAGCCAAACAAGCCTATCAACAGAACGAACGCGACTTCGTTCATCAAAGGTGATGTGATGAGAAATGAAAAGGTAATACCCAGCGGAATGCCCGCTTGTACAAACCCAATAAAGAGTGGAACCGATGAGCAGGAACAGAAAGGGGTAATCGCGCCAAAAAGCGCCGCCATGATATTTCCGATGCCCTCGCCGCGTTTCTCAACCATCACACGCACCTTTTGAGTGTCAATAAAGGTTTGCAATAGCGAGATCAAGAAGATCATTCCGCTCAGGAGCAGGAGAATTTTCGGAACATCGTAGAAAAAGAAGGCGAGTGATTGGCCTAGACGTGAGTTTTGTGGAAGGGATAGCAGGCCATAAGAGATCCAGTCCGCGAGAGGTTGGATGACATTATAGGCAACCAGCCATGCAAATGCAGAAACAGCAAGCATGGCGAATAGGCGTTTGTTTGTGTTGGGTAGGGATGATGATGGAAGTGTTGTCATAGGTTTATAGGCTTTCGGCAGGGATAAGCGCAGGCGCGCATTGTGGACATTCACATGAGGGATGCATCTGTGTGTTGACCAACGAGGAAATGGTCTCAGCGGAGAGTCCGCTGAGGGTGGCGGAGGCAGTTACAAGGTCCAGTATGGAGGTGTCTTTCAGTCTGTAGTAAATGTATCGTCCTTCACGTCGGTCCTGTAGGATATCCGCTTTGCGTAACACCATCAGATGTTGAGAGATGTAGGCCTGCCGCCATCCAAGCGATGCTTCAAGATGGCAAACACAGGCCTCGCCTTTGCCGATCAATAGCAAGATGGCAATGCGTTGTGGTGAAGCGATGGCGCTGAGCGGTGTGGCGATCTGTTTGGAAATTTGTACGATGGGTTGTTTTTTCATATTCATAATCTTGAATATATTATAACAACATATTCAAGAAAACGAATATAACGAATGTCACCTCATAAGTTGCTTAATCTCCCGAAATCCTTGTGAAGTTTTGTTATACAATAGGGAAAATCGTTGGAAGGTGAACATGTCAAAATACGTTGCCGCGCTAGACCAGATCAGTACCCGGAAGTAGTGGTCGCGGAATACTGCATCTTTGGAATTTACGAGCGTCCAGGCAGCACGTCCCAGTTGAATCACCACAAGCGGAAGAACAAACGCCCAACCAGACGTAGTGAAGGCCCGGGTCACCGAAGCGTTCATAAAGAGACTCAGCAGCATCACCACAAATATCATCCAGCGGGTGCGGGCTCGTTCGGCCCGTACTATGGTGGCTGACCAGCTAGTAGTAAACCATATTGCGAAGATAGCCAGCAGCATGACCAGCGTTTCAGCAGTACCGCGCCAGGTAAGATTGGCTGAGAGACGATGCGAGAGCTGCGATACGGCAAACACAAATACAACATCGAAGAACAACTCTAATGGGGTGACCTCGTACTTCTGTTCAGGAAGATCGGAATTTGTTGGATTAGGGCTGAAACTTCCAGCCCACTTTTGCCGAGTTTTCGTGTTTTCATTTCTAAAATCCTTTCGCTTTACTCTGGTACCACTTCATTAAGGACTCTGAGTGCATTGAGTGCTCTTGGATATCCAACATAGGGCAATAATTGGGTAACCACGCTGAGCAATATTTCTTTATCATTTCCAAGATTTAAATTGCCTTGTATATGCCCTTTAAGCTGCGACTCACAACCTCCTAAAGAAAGCAGCATGGAAAATGTGAGTAGTTCGCGCGTTTTCAAGTCGATCCCACTTCTGGTTATGTAATCGCCAAAGCAATTGTCCGATAAATATCTTTGGATGTGGATTTGATTGGCTGGCGATTCCTGGTACAGCTTGTCAATCCTTTCGCCAAAGATTTCCTTTTGTACTTCCAGACCTTTATCAAAGCGTGTTTTCGGTGAAGTACTTGACTGTCCTTCAACTGGCAGCTTTACGCCCCGGCTTTCCAGGATTTCATTGGTGGCATGGATAAAATCGTATACCTTGGCGATACCAACATAAGGAACCGCTTGATAGACAATCTCTTTTACCTCGACAGGCGTCACCCCCACATTTAACGCGCCGCCCAGCATGACTTTATATTCACCCAAAGCCTGACTGGCAATCATGGATGCCAGAATGACCATCAGTCTGGTCCTGGTATCCAGATTTCCATATTGAAGCACTTCGTCGAAAGCAAAGTTATCGAAGACCTCGATCAGTTCCGGGTCGGTCACCGCCAATGTTGATTTGCGATTAGGGAACAATTCATCATGGTTTTTGATTGCTGTTTCACTGATACGCATAGCTTTTACCTTTCTTGATTAATACCGATGGCCGACCACTGTAATCTTTGACATAGCATCTGCAATTTGGCTCAGATCGTCGTCGGTCAGTTCTATATCAACTGAACCGATATTCTCCTCCAACCGATGGAGTTTGCGGCTGCCCGGAATGGGCACGATCCACGGTTTTTGTGCCAACAACCAAGCGAGCGCGATCTGGGCTGGGGTACCGCCCTTTTCTTTGGCGATGCGCTCCAGCAGTTCGACCACCGCCCAGTTTGCCTCGATGGCTTCCTCGGTGAAGCGCGGGTTGTTGTGGCGGATATCGTTTTCGGCGAAAGTGGTCTGCTTGGTGATCTTGCCGGTCAGATAGCCGCGTCCCAGCGGGCTGTAGGGCACCAAGCCAATACCTAGTTCCTCACAGGTTGACAGGACAGCATTTTCTTCGATGGCTTTCCACCAGATCGAATATTCGCTTTGCAAAGCTGTGACGGGTTGCACTGCGTGCGCCCGGCGGATGGTGTCGGCATCCGATTCAGAAAGTCCGAAGTGTTTGACTTTGCCTTCCCGAATCAAATCCTTGACCGCTCCTGCCACATCTTCGATGGGTACGTTCGGGTCAGGTCGGTGCTGATAGAACAAATCAATAGCCTCAACCCGAAGCCGCTTGAGCGAAGCCTCGGCAACCTGCTTGATCTGTTCGGGTCGGCTATCCAGGCCAGAACCAGGGACAGGTCCCTTGTTGCCATCATGTTTGAAGCCGAATTTAGTAGCAATCACGACTTTTCCCTTAAAGGGCTCAAGCGCTTCACCTACAAGTTCCTCGTTCGTGAACGGACCGTAGACTTCAGCCGTATCGAAAAATGTAATGCCACGATCAACCGCCGCGTGAATCAGATCGATCATATCTTGCCGGGTGCCGATCGGTTTGTCTCCAAAGGTCATTCGCATGCAACCCAGCCCCAGGGCTGAAACTTCCAATTCGCTGTTTCCTAATTTTCGTGTTTGCATTTTATACTCCTATCTTTTCGTCGTTTGAATTCTTTCTTGAAACTACCCTTCAACAAAACGCTTCAATCTTCCCCCATTAATTCCTCGATTTGAAGCATTTCCTGCTCTTTTTTCAAAAGGGCTTTTTCATATACATCGATCTTGTAATTCAGTCGATCCAGTGTTTTTTGCATTTCTTCCATTCTGGCAGAGAGCAGATCTCGCTGTTTAATCAGGATCTCTTTTCTAGCTTGAATGGTCTGATCACCCTGTTGGACCAAGTCCATGTACTGGATCAACACTTCAATGGGAAGTCCTGCGTCTCTCATGCACTTGATGAAATCAACTCGCCTGAGATCGAGCTCGTTGTAATCCCGGATGCCACCGTCACTTCGATGAACAGGCGGGATGAGCCCAACCCGCTCGTAATAACGAAGCGTATCTGCCGTGATACCATATTGTTCACTTACTTCTGAGATCTTCATAATTGCACCTCCAAATATTAGTGTAACACCTGGAGTTGACTCCAAGTCAAGGGTTATTTGTGAACATATAAAGCAGAAATCTTGGTTACATTTTTACGGGTGTGGTTTTAATTTTCGGGGAAGGGGAATAACATCATCTTGCTTATAGTTTTTATTAGATGACTTAATTTTTCCTAACAAACTAATTTGTTCTCTAATATCTTTGTCCGAAAGAATTCCATACACTCCATCAGTTATGCTCAAATTTGAATGCATCAAATTTTGACTAACTGCCTTTAGTGCAGGAACATCTTTTGCATTTTTCAAAGCATAAACAGCATGACCGTGCCTGAATTTGTGGGGTGAATGATAAGGCAAACCAAAACTGCGCCAACCAATGGTTGAGCGCAGCTTTTTTTTAGAGTATGATTGCCCCGATGTATCAGGAGAAGTCCAAATGCGCGTTTTAGTGCTCGGCGGGAGCGGTATGCTAGGCCACCAGTTGTGCCGCGTCCTGTCTGACCGCATGGAAACCTGGGCCACCTTTCGCGAGGCCCCGGCCAGGTTCAAGCAATATGACTTTATCGCCCAGGAACGCGCGTTGGGTGGGGTCCATGCGGAAGATGTCGCCAGTGTTCGAGGAGCCCTGGAATCGGTGGAGCCTGATGTGGTGGTCAATTGCATCGGCATCGTCAAGCAACGCGACGAAGCCAAGCAGGCCATCCCCTCCATCCAGGTCAATGCGCTCTTTCCGCACCAGTTGGCTGACCTGTGTCACGAGCAGAATGCCCGGCTTGTGCAAATCTCCACGGATTGCGTTTTCTCCGGCCTGCGTGGAAAATACACCGAAGCCGATGTGCCCGACCCGGTAGACCTGTACGGGCGCAGCAAGCTGCTGGGCGAGTTGAACCGTCCCAACTGCCTGACGCTGCGCACTTCGATCATCGGTTGGCAGTTGAACACTTTTTCGAGCCTGTTGAGCTGGTTCTCCCAGCAGCGCGGACAACGCATCAAGGGCTACCAGCAGGCCATTTATTCCGGATTTTCGACGCGCGTGCTGGCCGGTCTGATCAGCGACCTGATCGAGACGCGTCCCGATTTGACCGGCCTGTACCAGGTTGCCAGCGAACCGACCTCGAAATTCGATCTGCTGGTTGCCTTGCGAGATAAGCTTGGCTGGGATGACATTGAAATCGAGCCGGACGATAATTTTTACTGCGACCGCAGCCTGGTCGGGAGACGCTTCAGCGTCGCGACTGGTTGGAAAGCTCCCGGTTGGGATGAGATGCTCGCCGGGCTGGCAGAAGAATGGCCGCTGTATGAAGAATGGTACAGGGCCAAGTTGTAGGTCACGTTTAAAACGTGACCTACATGCAACCACCGAATAGGATTTATCAGGAGACTTTTTTAGCATGAAGGTTATGACCGTTCTGGGAACACGCCCGGAGATCATCCGTTTGAGCCGCATCATCGAGAAACTGGACCGCACCTGTCAGCATGTGCTCGTCCATACCGGGCAGAATTACGACCCCAACTTGAACGATGTTTTTTTCCAGCAATTGGGCGTGCGCGCACCGGATCATTACCTGAACGCCCGGGGCAGCCTGGGAGAGCAACTCGGTATCCTGCTCTCGGAAACCGAAAAGCTTCTCAAGGAAGAAAGACCCGATAAATTGCTCGTTCTGGGAGATACCAACAGTGCCTTGTCCGTCATCATCGCCAAACGTTACGGCATCCCGGTCTACCACATGGAAGCCGGCAATCGTTGTTACGATGACCGTGTGCCCGAAGAAGTCAACCGCCGCATCATCGATCACAGCAGTGATGTGCTGATGCCCTATACGGAACGCAGCCGCCAGAATTTGCTGCGCGAAGGCATTCCGGGACAACGAGTCTTTGTCACCGGCAATCCGATCCACGAAGTGATCCAGCATTATGACCCCCAGATCCAGGATGTCCACGATCTTACGGGACCTGAGCTTGCCTCCCGCTAAATATTTTCTGGTCACCCTTCATCGCGCCGAAAACGTGGACATCGAAGAACGGCTGCGAGAGTTGACCCTGGCGCTGGAACGCATCCAAGGCAAATATAATCTGCCGGTAATTGTCAGCACGCATCCACGCACGAAGGCTCGCATGGAGAGTTTCGGCGTGATCAACAATAACCCCGACGTCCATTTTTTGCCGCCGTTTGGCTTTTTTGACTTCATCAAGCTTGAGCAAAATGCGGCCTGTGTGTTGAGCGATAGCGGCACAGTTCAGGAAGAATGCGCGATTTTCAAAGTCGCTAACGTCACCTTGCGAGATGTGACCGAACGCCCCGAAACTCTGGAATGTGGCAGCAACATCTTGACCAGCGCGAACAGCGAGAACATTCTGCGCTGTGTGGGATTGGTGCTCGAGCAGAAGAATAGCTGGTATGTTCCGCCTGAATATCTGGTCGAGAATGTCAGTGATACGGTCGTCAGGTTGTTGCATGGATATTTGCATACTTCGGCGTGAAGAGTATTTCGATGTCAACTAGAAAAATTGGTTATGCAATTGCCATCATCGGTGTTCTTGGAACGTTATTTTCTGTTCTTGTTGATTACATTGGTCTCGGCGATGACGGTATCCAGGCTGCGCAAATTTTGGGCATCCTGGCAGGACTCATGCTTGCGGTTTTTGGTTTAACGGTTGCATTACAGGTACCGGAAAAACATATCGATATCGGGGGCAGCCTGCGGGCGGGGTTTGAACGTCTGCTCAATCTGCCGGTCAGCGTCTGGTTCGTGATTGGGTTCCTGATCGTCTACGTCCTGTTATTTGTGTCCCCCGTTTTTTGGAATACGGATCGTTCGATGGTGTATTTCAACCGATTTCTGCCCAACAAAAATCCAATCGGGTCTGACATGAATTACACCCTGGACTATGTCAAATCCTGGGTCACAACTGGACAATCTCCTTACCCTGAATCCCATTACCCACCGCTGACTTATATATTACTGTCGCCGCTCACGCTTTTTAGTTATCCAACTTCTTACTATCGTTACAACTTTCCTGACGGTTTTGAGCTATATCGTTCTCACGCTACTGATCCCGGTCTGGTTTAATTCCCAAAAAGATTTTTCGTTGATCGTGCTTTTATCCGTGACCGGGCTTTTCTCCTACGGGTTCCAATTCGAACTGGAACGAGGACAGTATTACAGTATGGCCTTCCTGTTATGTTTGCTGGCTATCTATCTTTTTCACCGGCATTATGAATTCCGGTATCTGGCATATGTGCTCTTTTCGTTCTCAATCCATTTGAAAATCGTGCCTATTTTTTTCCTGCCGATGTTCATCAAAGATTGGCGAGACTGGAAGGGGAATATCAAACGGATGGTCGGGCTGGGGCTCTTTAACGTGGCTTTGCTATTTGTGCTGGGATACCAGAATCTCGTGAATTTTGTGAATGCCTTATTATTCCGGGTGGAGACCCCGACCTTTCTTTGGAACGGCAATCACGCTCTCGGTAATTTTGTCTTCAATTTCGTGAAGGATGGCTATGGTTTGCTCTCTGAAGAGACCATTCTTTTCCTACAGCAACATGCAAAATTGTTTGAATGGTCCCTGCTGCTGATTGTTGCTCTGTGCGTGCTCTCCATAGTTTTTTACATATACCGAACCCAGCAGAGTGGTTTTAATCCGTATTTGCTGCTAGTTTGCACGATCTGTGCGCTGATTATCCCGGTCAGTGTTGACTACACTTTGCCCATGTTGGTAGCGCCGATGGCGATCTTCCTGAGTAGCACGCCGGGATTAAATGGTTCCCCCTGGAATAAAATTGCCTCCATATTGCTTGTTGTGATCGTCTCTATTTCCTATGCAACGCTGCTCTATCCGTTCAAATACAAGCCGTATTTCCTGAATAATAGTTTCCCGGCACTGTTCCTGATTTTGGTGGCAGCTACAGCCTATTATTTCTTGCAGGGAAAAAATTCAAAAAATAATCTCGAACTCCAAGAATTTGTAGGTGAGTAAAGAAACTCTTATAGGACGAAACATTTTATGACAAACGACCTCCCCAAAGATCCCTTTGCCCTGTCTGAATCGGGGACAGGTGCAGATGCCCAGATTGACCTGACGATTGTGATTCCCTGCCTGAATGAAGTAGAGAATATCATTGGCACGCTTGAGAATGTCTATTCAACGCTCAAGGACCAACCGTTCGTTTGTGAGATCATCGTAGTGGATGACATCAGTGAGGACGGAACTTTTGCCGTTGCGAGCAAGTGGGCCAAACAACACCAGGGACAAATCCCCATCAAAGTCATCAAGCGTTCCTTGCATCGGCGTGGATACGGCGCGGTTGTCCGTTATGGAACAGCCTATGGCACAGGCCGTTACTGCATCTTCGTCTCGGCTGATAATGTGGACCCTGTCCATCTCATCCCGCAACTGTATAACGAGATGGAAAATGGGGCCATCCTGGCGCAGTGCTCACGTTATATCCGCGCAGGCGATGACAGTACCATCCCCTTCAGTTATAAGTTTTTTCAATTCTTCTTTCGTATTGGTGTCCGCATTGCAATTGGATATAGTATTCCCGATTCCACCTATGCCTTCAAGATGTTCCGCCGCCGGGAACTTCTTGGCGTTGGGCTGAGTTCGAACCGTTTTAACATCAGCCCTGAGATCACCTTCAAATCGATCCTCATCGGAGGCAAAGTTTCGTATGTGCCGGGCGCACAAGGGGTTCGGCAGGGCGGAAAGTCAAAGTTCATTTTCCACAAAGAAGGCCTGGGGTATGGGTATTGCCTGATCCGCGCCTTTTTCCATCGTTATAAAATGATATATTGGTTTTGATATAAAAGTAATCTATGAACGCCATCCTTGCTACCATCCTCACCTTTGTCATCGCACTGGTCTTCCTGCGCCTGATGGATTATTTCGCTCATCGTGGCTGGATTGAGTTGCGCCTGAGCCGCAAGCTGATTCACATCGGCACCGGACCAATTTTTGTGTTGTGCTGGCTGTTTTTTCCCGCTACCCCTGAAGCTCGCTGGCTGGCAGCGCTGGTCCCGTTTGCGATCACGGTCCAATTTGCGCTGGTAGGGCTGGGGATCATGAAAGATGAAGCCTCGGTCAAGGCCATGTCGCGCACGGGTGACCGGCGTGAGATCCTGCGCGGACCGTTCTACTATGGCATCATGTTCGTTCTCCTAACCATCATCTTTTGGAAGGATTCGCCGGTTGGTATGATTGCCCTGATGATTATGTGCGGTGGCGATGGCATTGCAGACCTGGTCGGACGGCACTTCAACTCGCTCAAATTGCCTTATAGTCCGGAGAAAACGGTAGCAGGATCGTTAGGCGTCTTGATCGGCGGCTGGTTGCTTTCAGCCTTTGTGCTGGCGATTTATACGGGTACAGGTATATTTACCCGGCCTTTCGCATCCTTTGTGCTGCCCTTGACCATTATCACGCTTGTGGGCACCTTGGTTGAATCCCTGCCCTATAGAGATGTTGACAACATCACTGTCACACTGGCGGCGGTGTTGGCCGGATTGCTGTTATTCTGATGGCTGGCCAACTCGTTACCTCCCGGGGCATTTTCTTCCGAGTTCGCGACCCGTTTACATCCCAGATTGTTTCTTGGCGGCGGGGCGTGGATGAAGCCGTGATGCGATATCAACTTGGGCGAAGTTCCCAGATCCTTGTCTTCGGCTTACAGGATCAGGGGCTGACAAATATCACCGAAATGCCAGCACGGGGCGAATTTATGCCATATTACGGTGTGATTGGCGGTGGCTTTGAATTTGTTCTTCATCCCGCGGGCGAATTGACCGAAGTCACCGTCAAAGCAGCAGTTTCGCAGCACCCTATGTTCCATCCCGACCCGATTGAGCCGCTCCGGTTAGCCATACCCGCTGCGATGCACACACAGGCCGAAGTTCTTGAAAACATTGGGACGGTTGCCCCGAATGATGCCACGACTTATTTGCCCGAATTCTTGTTTGGGTTTTACGGACAGTTCATAGACATATTTCATGGATGGGAATGGTACAGCGAGGACGCAGGGAAGTATGATTTTATCTTTGTGCCAACTTCGGTTGGTACCATGGTCAGCATTCGTCACCGGGAGAGCGAATCCTTACTGGATTTGACCCGTGATGTACAGTGGTAATGCCCGTCCATCAAATTCGATGATTATCGATCTGATCGAATGTTGCGCCGTAGACGTAGCGATTCCCCTCGAGAAAGCCGTGTGGGAATCCCATCTCGATCGCGCTCGCCTCATCCAGCCGTTTGAGTTGCTCCTCACTCAATTGCCACTCCAGTACTGACAGGTTATCCTGCAACTGCCCAGCCGTACGCGCGCCCAGAATGGGGATCATCTGTGCCTTGTTCTGCTGCTGGCGTACCCAGTTGATAGCCACCTGTGACATCGGTCGCCCGACTTCTTCCGAGATTTTTTGCACTTCCAATATAACTGACATGGCCTTTTGGCTCAGGTCTAGCTTTTCAGGGTTGATACGCGTCGGATCGCCGACTTCTTTCAGGAATTTGCCGGTCAGGATGCCCGCATTGAGCAAGCCCCAGGGCATGACCGCCATGTCCCAATGCCTGGCCATGGGCAGGATGGCGCGTTCTACAGCGCGGTTGAGCAGCGAATAGGGGATCTGCATGCCTACAAACCGGGACCAGCCCATCAATTCAGCACGCGCGTTGGCTTCGGCCACGATCCAGGCCGGGGTGTCGGAGAAGGCCACGTAGAGTACCTTTCCCTGCCTGACCAGGTCATCCAAGCCCACGCGCAACTTCCTCGACCGGGGTCATGTAATCCCACATGTGCAAGTAGTACAGATCGATGTGATCGGTCTGGAGCCGCTTCAGGCTGCGTTCGACCGATTTCATCATGTTCTTGCGACTGTTGCCGCCGCCGTTTGGGTCGCTATCATCCGGCTTGGTGAGCGTATATTTGGTAGCAACCACGAAATGGTCGCGGTCGGCCTTGAGCAGGTCACCCAGGATGGTTTCGCTCTCGCCGTCGGTGTAATTGACGGATGTGTCGATGAAGTTGCCGCCCGCCTCAGCAAACTGGTCGAACATTTGCTTGCATTCGGCTTTGGAAGCGCCCCAGCCCCAGGTCTCGCCGAAGGTCATCGTGCCGAGACACAGTTCCGAGACGCGCAGTCCGCTGTGGCCGAGTAGTTTGTAACGCATGTATGTCTCCTTAGCTAATTCTCCGGTTTCTCATCCTGCTCTTCCAGGATCATCACTTTATAGGATTCGGCATATTTCAGCCCTTTTTCCTGGCCTTCTTCTTCGGCCCATTTGCGCATCCAATCGTCCACATCATGTGTGTCTAACTGGCTGACATGCTTCTTCAGCGCAGTAATTTTGGTGTTGATAGTGTCGGTGATGTCCACCCAGGTGTCGGGTTTCTCGGCGCCGTGGATGTAGAGGCGTTTCACGTCATGCGGTTCGTAACCTTCGTCCAGTAAATCGGCAAACAACAGGCGCGATCCAGCGGAGGGGAAGGCGGCGTATAGCGCGATTTGGGCGGCGGCGCGGTGGTCGGGGTGGTTGATGTAGCCGTTGCCGTAGAAGACCGCCTGCGGATCACCGGTGACGACCACGTCCGGTTTGTAGCGGCGGATGAGTTTGGTGACTTCCTTGCGCAGGGCAACGGTCGGTTCCAGTTCGCCGTCTGGCTGGTGCAGGAAGATGGTCTCCTTGATGCCGAGGATGGCATTCGCAGCGAGTTGTTCCTGCTCGCGGATGGAGGCCAGAGTCGGCTTGTAATCGGCGGCATGCTCGGGGGCGTTCGATCCGGCGGAGCCGTCCGTAATGATGACAGTGATGATTTCACATCCGGATGCGGCCCACTTCGCCAGCGTCCCGGCGACGGTAAAGTCCTGGTCGTCTGGATGTGCATGGATGGACATAGCTCGGTTGGGTATGTATTCCTTTTCGTTCATTGTTCCTCTTTTGAAAATAATATTAACCAGATTGTATCCGATTTAGCAAACCGGCGCTTTGAATCGGGAAATTAATCTTCATACCTTCACGGTCACAAATTGCGCCTTTATGCTGGTGTGGAAGTGCAATTTGTGACCGGGGCATTATATAATAGGGCATATGACATTAATCATACAAATCAGGTGATAATTGTAACCTTTTTGCGGTTTGTGCATCTAACCTGGTAAATAGATCCTTTTGGAGACAAAACTATGAGCATTTTTTCAGCGTTGTTTGGGCCCGCAGTGCCGACGTTAAAACCGGCAGAAGTTCAAGAGAAACTAAAAAACGGGACACGCCCCTTTGTGCTGGACGTACGTGAGAAGCAAGAACTGCGCGAAGGCTATATTTCCGGCGCAAAATCAATCCCTTTGGGACAGTTGAACCGTCGTATGAAAGAGTTGCCCAAAGACCGCGAGATTGTGTGCGTGTGTCGTTCAGGTCACCGCAGCAGGTCGGCAGCAAAGCAGTTGGTTGCAGCAGGCTATTCAGCCTCGAATATGAAAGGCGGCATGTTGGCCTGGGGTTGGTCGAAACTGCCCGTGAAAAAGGATAAGTAGCGCGCATGGCACAGTTGGCGCTGGATCTGGCCCTGGGTTTTGGTATTGGCCTTTCGCTGGGGTTGATGGGCGGCGGTGGTTCACTGCTGACCGTGCCCGCGCTGGTCTATCTGGTAGGGCAAACCCCGCAAGCCGCCGTGACCACTTCGCTGGCCATCGTAGGCGCGAACAGTTTGATGGGGGCTTCCTTCCATCGCGCACAAGGCACGCTTAACTGGAAGGTAGCGTTGTCCTTTGGGGGCGCGGGTATGCTGGTGGCGTATCTGGCGGCGGGACTGTCAAAGATGCTGCCGGAAGCTGTGCTACTGATTGCATTTGCCATTGTCATGCTGTTGGTTGGCGGACTGATGCTCACACGTAGGGACAGCGACACCGCTGAAATCCCTACGCCGCGTTCGCTGCCAGTCGTGATTACCAGCGGCGCCGGAGTGGGCTTGATGACCGGTATCCTGGGTGTTGGTGGCGGGTTTCTCATCGTCCCGGCGCTGGTGATGCTGGTCGGGCTGCCGATGCAGATGGCCGTGGGTACGTCCCTGATCATCATTGCTATGAACAGCCTGGCGGGGTTTCTCGGTCATGCTGGGGATGGTTCTTTCAACATCACACTGACAATTATTTTCACTGTGGCCGGTTTGGTTGGAACGTTTGCCGGAGCCAGACTCAACAAGCGCCTGCCTGCCGGGAAATTGCAAAAGGTATTTGCCTGGTTCGTAATTTTGTTGGCTTTATTTTTACTTTACGATAATTTGCCACATCTTTTCTAACGAGCATTTTGAAACACTCTGTTCTTGAATTGTAGAAAGGCCGTAGGGTCACAAAGCGTGGCTGCGGTCAAAACGTATAAACCATTTAGATGTATTTGGAGAATCACATGTACACACAACAATTCTTTGTCGAAGGTCTTGGGATGCGCTTCTTATATCGTCGGCTGCGAGGCGGAAGGCGTAGCGGCCGTGGTCGACCCGGACCGCAACGTGCAGAAATATCTCGATGCGGCCGAAGCGCGCGGGCTGAAGATCACCCATATCATTGAAACGCACCTGCACGCCGATCATGTTTCGGGCAACACCGACCTGGCCGTCCGCACCGGTGCGAACATCTACTTGCACGAAGCCAGCGGCGCGGAATTCGAGCACAAACCGCTGCGCGATGGCGAGGTCATTGCACTGGGCAACATCCGTTTGAAGGTAGTTCACACCCCGGGCCATACGCCCGAAAGCATTTCTCTCCTTATTTCGGACACCACCCGTGCTGACGAGCCCTGGCTGGCTTTGACCGGTGACACGCTGTTTGTGGGCGACATTGGCCGTCCCGACCTGGTCGGTGCGGAAGCGGCCAATGGGCTTGCCGCCGATATGTACACCAGTCTGTTCGAGAAGTTGCTACCGTTAGATGATAGCCTGTTGGTTTATCCCGGTCACGGGGCGGGATCATTATGCGGAAAATCCATCGGTTCGATGCGCAGCACCACGCTCGGGTTTGAGCGCAAATACAACCCGGCGCTGGCCCCGCGCGAACTGGATGAATTCGTCGCTTTTGCAACCAGCGATCTGCCCGAACAGCCCGGCAACCACAAACGTATCAAATCCCTGAACCGGGTAGGCGTCAGGCCTCTCGGTAACGTGGAGCCGAAACCGCTCAGTATCCGTGAGGCCATCCCGCACTTCCAGCGCGGCGCGGGCTTGCTGGATACGCGTTCGAAGGAAGACTTTTGTCCAGGCGCACGTGCCCGGTTCTGTCCATCTCGAAGCTGACGATCAGTTGAGCAATCGCATCGGCTTTGTCTTCCCGCCGGAAGTGCCCGTCATTTTGCTGCTCTCTGATCCGGCGGACTATGAAAAGGTAGTTTACAGCCTGGCGCGGGTGGGTTATGACAACGTGGTCGGTTATCTCGCCGAGGGACTGGATGTGTGGGAGAAGATGGGCCTGCCTGTTACTGCTGGCGATATCCAGGATATCCAGCCCGCCGAACTGAACGACTTGCTCATCCATGGCAATGGCAGCCGCCCGGTGGTGGTGGACGTGCGCGAGCCCTGGGAATACCAACAGGGACATGTGCCCGGCGCGGTGCTCATGCCGCTGGGACAGCTTTCCATGCGCCTGGGTGAACTCGACCTGGAGAAACCGGTGGCCGTTATCTGCGCCACTGGCAGCCGCAGCCAATCGGCTTCGGCGCTGCTCGGACAGAAGGGCTTCAAGACCGTCTATAACGTGGTGGGTGGGACAACGATTGGGCACGCAGTGGTTTGGAACTGGAAAGAAATTGATCGAGAAAAAGTAAAAAACTTCCGAAGTCTTTATGAAAACTGACTTCGGAAGTTTTTGTTTAAGGCTGTATCATTTGAGGGTACAATGAAATTGAATAATATTCCAGGAGAAATGCAAATGGCCATCACTCTCGACGGATCATCCCTCACGATTGAAAAACTCGTTGCGATTGCACGCGATAACGAAAAAGTTGAACTTGCCCCCGAAGCCCTGGAACGGATCAAAATCTGCCGCACGATGCTGGAAAAAAAACTCGCCAATAAAGAGATCATGTATGGTACCAACACCGGCATCGGTGAGTTCTCGGGAGTGATGCCCAGCACTCCGTAAGCGTTGTCAATGGTCTGGCCGTTCTGGATGACAGTAGTTTATATCTATTGACCGAAGTCTTCCTGGTTCATGCACTAGGAAGCGAGGCAGGCCCACAGATCAGGCGGGGGTAATTTTTGGGGGCAAGTTCATGGTTTTTACCCAAATGAGTTACAATCACGCCCGATGAAAAAATGGCATTTCTGGCTCGGGATGCTGATCAGCATCCTGTTTATCTGGTTAGCTTTGCGCGGCCTGCGCCTGGAAAAATTCTGGGATACAGTTCAACAGGCCAATTACATTTGGCTGTTGCCGGGTGTGGCGGTTTATTTTGTAGCTGTGTGGGTACGCGCCTGGCGCTGGCATTACCTGCTGGGCCCGATCAAGAAAATCCCAACCAAAACGATGTTCCCCATCACAACAATCGGATACATGGGCAATAACATCTATCCAGCGCGTGCCGGGGAAGTGTTGCGTGCGGTCATCCTGAAACGCAAGGAACAGGTTCCAGTCTCGGCTTCGCTAGCGACTATTATCGTCGAGCGTATTTTCGATGGTGTGGTGATGCTGGCCTTCGTGTTCGTCAACCTGCCCGAGTTAGCCAAGCTGACGGGTGCGTCCGGGTTCGTGGGCAATATCCAACAGGTGGCGGTTATCGGCACGGGCGTATTCCTGGGCGCGCTTGGAAGTCTTTTTACTGGCGGCCATGTTCCCACAAGTGACGGCGCAGGGTCGGGCAATGGTTCATCGACCGCTTCCTGCCGGAACGCCTGCGCGAAAAGATAAGCGGCATCATGCACAAATTCCTGGACGGGCTGGCTTCCCTGCGCTCACCATTCAACGTACTGATGGTGTTCTTCACATCGGTCATCATCTGGCTGCTGGAGACCGGCAAATATTGGTTTGTGATGCATGCCTTCCCATTCCAGGTCAGCTTTTTCGCGTTGATGCTGATGAATGGCATCGTTAACCTGGCGACCACCATCCCGTCCGCGCCGGGGTATATTGGCACCTTCGATGCGCCCGGTATCGCCGTGCTAACCGCCTATGGCGTGGACCAAGCTACTGCCGCAGGGTATACGCTTGTCTTGCACGTGGCGCTCTGGCTACCGATCACGTTGCTGGGCGCATATTTCATGACACGTGAAGGCATGAAGTGGAGCGATTCCTTGCGCGCTGAAACAGAGTCGATTTAACATCAGTCAGGCTGGGTTATACTTAATGCAGGTCAGGCTTGTAACTTGACAAAGTGATTACGGTGGGTTTTCAACCCGCCCCGTTCTCAAAAACAATAGGATGAGGATTAATTCGCCTGGAAGGCACAGGTATTACATGACCCAAGCTGAGAGTTCCCAGAAAAGAAAATTAAGGGTGCTCATCGCCGACGACATTCAAGAAACCCGCCGCAATACTCGTTTAATGTTATCTATGATCTCGGATGTGCAAGTGGTTGCCATCGCATCCAACGGTTTTCAGGCTGTCCAGATGGCACAAGAAAAACGACCAGACATCGTGGTGCTTGACATCAACATGCCAGGAATGAATGGTTTGGCTGCGTTCAAGGAAATTTTGAAAATCAATCCCGATACTGAGTGCATTATTATCTCTGCTGAAAAGGACTCCGAAATCTTACGCATGGCTATGTCTCTCGGGATTCGGGATTACCTGTTCAAGCCTTTTACTGTGGATCAGATGGAGCAAGCCGTGGAAAAAATCAGCGCACGGCTTGCACAAAAACGCCAGCAACTTCATCAGACAGACCAGTTACTTCTGAGAAACGAAGACTATTTAAAGCGACTGGCGAATGAATATGCCAAAAGCAGACGTACAGACGACCAGGCCCTAGATGTCTATGAGCAATTGGCAGCCAACCCGGCCTGTGAACTGCGCTGGCTGCGGACCCTGGCGATGGTGTACGTCATCCGTCAAGATTGGGGCAAGCTCAGAACCCTGGCCGCAAGGTTGGAGTTCCAAAGAAAACCAAAACCATAGGCAACCTTTCAGGTTGCCCCTATCGGAGAATTCATGAAAATTGCGATTATCGGCGCTGGCTTCGGCGGCATGGCTGCTGCCTATGACCTGCGCAAAGCCGGGCACGAGGTAACTATTTTCGAATCTGCCGATTTCGTCGGTGGGTTGGCCAGCGGCTTCAAAGAGCCAAATTGGGATTGGTCTGTGGAGAAGTTCTACCACCACTGGTTCGCCAGCGACAAGCACATGCTGGGTTTGATCGATGAATTGGGCCTGAGCGATCGAGGTCATTTTTCCGCGTCCCTTTACCGTCATGCTGTACAAGGGCAAATGGTATCCCTTCGACTCGATCCTGAAAGCGCTGCTCTTCCCAGGGCTTGGCTTTGGGCTGAACAAAATCCGGTTTGGGCTGGTCGGGCTTGTATCTGCGTCTGACGAACAACTGGAAGCCGCTCGAAAAATTCACCGTGGACGAGTGGATGCGCAAATGGGCCGGGAAACAGGTTTATGAGCAAATGTGGCAGCCGCTGGTAATCGGAAAATTTGGACCGTACTATAAGGACGTCAACATGTCCTGGATGTGGGCGCGCCTCAAAGCCCGGACCACGAACCTGGGCACGTTTAAAGGCGGGTTCCAGGCCTTTGCAGACCGCTTCGCGCACATCCTGCGGGATGCGGGAGTTGAGATCCGGTTGGGGACGAGGGTAGAGTTGATTAAGCGGGAGCAGGTTGGGTTGTCGGTGCGTAGCGCCCGTCCCGGCTCCGCCGTGCGGGCCGGGGAGGCGGGGAGCGAGTTCTTCGATAAAGTGCTGGTCACCACCTCTCCCAATTTGATGGCAAAGCTCTGTCCCGAGTTGCCGGAATCTTATTTGAAGGGACTGCTGGAACTCAAGTCGATGGGCGCGGTGGTGATGGTGCTGTCGGTCAAGCACCAGCTTTCGGAAGAGGGCTACTATTGGTTCAATCTGCCGAAAGAGGATGGCTTCCCGTTCCTGGCGCTGGTGGAGCATACCAATTTTGTCTCGTCGGAACATTTCGGCGGCGACCATATCCTGTACGCCGGGGATTACCTGGAGGCGGGACACGAGTATTTCTCGTTGAGCGATGACGAACTGTTGGAGCGCTTTGCCCCGGCTTTCAAGCGCATCAACCCGAAGTTCGAGCTGGATTGGGTGAAGAAGGTCTGGGTCTTCAAGACGAATTATGCCCAGCCCGTGCCGTTAGTAAACCACTCGAAAAACATCCCAGACATCGAGACGCCGGTAGAAGGGCTGTATTTCGCTTCGATGAGCCAGGTCTACCCGTGGGATCGGGGGACGAACTTTGCGGTAGAGATCGGACGCAAAGCGGCGAAGTTGATGCAAGAATAAGAATCGCCTATTGTTTCACCACGGAGATCACCGAGAACACGGAGAAATTAATAACTCTGTGCGTTCCGTGCTCTCGGTGGTGATTTCTTTTGGAGTGGGTATGCAATATCCAGGCTTTGTCAAACCAAGATACGACTCAGATGGGTTTGCCGGGATCCCGGCACGCATCCGTGATGCTTGCGCTTCGGGCAAATACGATGCGGTGGTGCTGTTCCTGGTGGATGGCTTCGGCTGGCGCTTTTTCGAGAAGTTCCAGGAGATGCCCTTTTTGAAACGACTGACAACCCATGGGAAGGTGGAAAAGCTCACCTCGCAATTCCCTTCTACCACGGCGGCGCACTTGACAACCATCCATACCGGGTTGCCAGTAGGGCAAAGCGGTGTATTCGAATGGTTCTACTACGAGCCATTACTGGACCGGGTCATCGCGCCGCTGTTGTTTTCCTACGCCGGGGATCAAGAACGAGATACGCTCAAAGGCCTGGTGAAGGCTGCCAGTCTGTATCCGAACCAGACGCTGTACCAGGAACTGGGAAAACAGGGAACGGAATCACATGTTTTCGGGATGAGGGATTACACGCCTTCGACTTATTCGAACGTGGTCATGAAGGGCGCCAAACTAAACTCCTTCAAGACGCTGCCTGAAGCGTTGGTCAATCTGGGAATAACGATAGAGAACTTGACGACCCCGGCTTATATCCACTTTTACTTCGATAACATCGACAGTACCTGCCACAAATATGGCCCGTCCGCGCCGCAGACTGAATCGGAAATCGAGGCCTTTTTGCTGGTTATGGAACACTTCTTTGAGCGTGTGTTCAGCGGCAGAAAGAGGGTTCTGTTCCTGTTAACCGCTGATCACGGCGCCTCCGAAGTGAACCCGAAGACAACGATTTTCCTGAACAAAGAAAAACGTTTCAAAGGCATCGAACGCTTTCTCAAAACGAATCAGGCCGGAGACTTGATCGTCCCGGCCGGGTCGGCGCGCGATCTATTTTTATATGTGAAAGATGAGTTGTTGGATGAAGCACAGGAATTTCTGTCAAAAGGTCTGGAAGGTAAAGCTGAAGTGGTCAAGACCCAATGGTTGATGGAGAACGGTTATTTTGGCCCGGAGATTTCCCCGAAATTCCGGGCGCGAGTTGGAAATTTGGTGATCCTGTCCCACCGTTATGAATCCGTATGGTGGTATGAAAAGGACAGATTCGAGCAACGCTTTTATGGTCATCATGGTGGGTTGACGCCACAGGAGATGGAGATTCCACTCGTTACTCTTGAGATATAAGTAGAGACGACCTGAGTCAGGTCGCCTCTACTTATTTAGCCTTATTGGGCACGACCGTGATGGTCGGGACCCCAATCACAGATCCGGATGCCGGAAGTCGTCTGTCCGCCCTGGACCCCAAACGATCTCAAAGTTCCATCGTTGTTGACATACGCGCCTTCCAGGTTATAACCCGGCGCCCAGGCATAGGCATAATAGGTGCCATTTGGGAGCAGGACGCTGAAGGTCATGTGGTTTTCCGGGATGGAAAACTGGATGATCTGGCCCGTACCAACCTGTTCGAAGTAGAGCGTCATGGGCGGATTGAACTCGCTCGGGTAGCAAATTTCGCCTGTGACCGTACCATGTGGCAGATTCTGTTACTTTCACTTTGATGTCCACGTAGAAGGCCTGGTTGGCATTTTCGCCATAGCCGAACAGGGTACCGGAAGAGTTGCGCAACATCCAGTAACCGACGTATTTTCCTGACGAATCAGGGGCTGTGAGGGTCACAGAGATATCCACTGTCTGTCCGGGGGCAACGTAAGCGGGCAGACGCACGGCGGTCGTGCCGCCCATCTGAGCACCGCTGGTGTAGACCAGCATATAGTCAGGGGTCCAGGTGCAGGTACCGCGGTTCTTCAAGCGCCAGGTCTTGGTGAAGGTTTCGCCGGGAGCGAAATTGCTTCCATCGGGAACGGTGACGTCTTTGACAAACGATACCCAATCGCAGTACGTGACAGCCGTGGGAGTCGGAAGCGGCGTATTCGTGGCCGGGACCGGCGTGCTGGTCGGGATGGCGGTCGGTGGTAAGGGTGTCTGCGTGGGCGCGTTTTGCGTCTGGGCAGCTACCGTCTGCGTGACCATGGCTTGAATGGTCGCAAAGGTATCCGGTGTAGGGGCTTGATCAGAACGGATCAGTGGCAGAGCCAACATCGTGATGGGCAGGCAGGCCACCAGCACCAGGACGATCGAAGCCAAAACGATAAGAGTAATTTGAGTTGAAGATTTCATCATGCACCTCCAATGCATAAACAATAGACTTCACGAGTCATCTCAACTATTTTGTGAATTTCTAATCGCATTAGAGACGTACGTGATCCTGGAAAAGTTCCACGAAAAAGTGTCAAGTTTGACACGAGTAGTGTAAAATGGACGCATCACTAAAAACGTCGCGACTGCGGCGTTCACTTACACCCTAAGAGGAGATTTTCCCCATGTACCACACCATAATCGTTGTAGGAAACGTCGGCCGCGATGCGGAGATGCGTTACACCCCATCAGGCGCGGCTGTTGCTTCTTTTTCGGTTGCCACCAACCGTCAGTACACCGCCTCCAGCGGCGAGCAGGTCAAAGAGACCGTCTGGTTCCGCATTTCAGCCTGGGGCAAACAGGCCGAAGTCTGCAACCAGTATGTCAAAAAAGGCATGAAGGTATTGGTTGAAGGCCGCTTGAATGCCGATCCCAATACTGGTGGCCCGCGCATCTGGACAGGACAAGACGGTTCTTCGCGCGCATCCTTCGAAGTTACCGCTGCCACCGTGCGTTTCCTGTCATCGCGCGGTGAGTATGATTTGAGTGGTAGCAGTGGTGGCGGCCAGATGGACGCTGGCGACATGCTGCCACCGGAAGATGATATTCCATTCTAAGTGCACAGTTGCAACAGCCTGACAAGCCCTACTATCTTAGGTCCTATAAGTCTTGTCAGGCAGAAAGACAGTTAATCCCGATATGACCACTCCCCAGAAACCACCCCCCGGGCCCAATCTTGAAAATCCGCAAGGGCTGAGTACGGTTTATTCCAACCTGGCACGCATCGCTCATTCCCCTGCTGACATCGTCATTGATTTTGCCCACCTGCTACCCGGCGAGAAGAGCGCCACGGTCAACGCGCGGGTACTGATGACCCCCTTGAGCGCAAAATTGCTTTTACGCGCCCTGGCTGATAACATCTCGCGTTATGAGGCTTCGTTTGGCGAAATCCGTGTGCCAGTCAATTCCACGCTGGCCGATAGTCTCTTCCGTCCGCACCAACCACCAGAGCCTCCGAAAGAAGATAAAGAGTAACATGCATAAATTGGAAGATATTGCCAACAACATCCGTAACGACTTTGATACCCGCACCGCAGCACGCGACAAGGCTTTGTCACAAGCCCGCCAGTTGACTCGTTCCTGCTCATTGGCTATCCGTGCGGTTCATCGCGATGATACGGATGAAATGAAGGAGCATCTGACCGAAGCGCACGAGTTGGCCAAAACTCTGACCACCGACCTGCAAGACCATCCTGACCTGTTCTTCGCCGGATACACACAGGACGCGCTCAAGGAATATGCGGAAGCCAAGGTCACCTGCGCCCTGATCCAGAACCAAGCGCTTCCGACTCCCGAAGAGCTGGGTGTCGTTAATGCGACTTATCTCAAAGGCCTGTCAGAAGTGGTTGGCGAGTTGCGCCGCCGTATCCTGGATATTTTGCGGCACGGCTATTCTGAAGAAGCCGAACGCCTGCTCGGTTACATGGATGAGATCTATTCCGTGCTGGTTACGATCGACTACCCGGATGCGATCACTTATGGCCTGCGACGCCAAACGGACATCGCGCGCAGTATCATTGAAAAAACACGTGGCGATATCACCTTCAGCCTGCGTGGCGAGCATCTGGAACAGGCTATCGAACGTCTCAGTGCCCAATTAAACGGCGAGCAGGCAGAAGGTCCGAACGAGGCGGGCGAGTAACCCGACTCGGGAAGGAGATCATTATTTAGTTCATGGCAAAAGCCGGACGCCGCTATCCCCTCGTCATTTATACGCATATGCTCAACCGTTGGTGGCCTGCTACATTCACATTGTCGCTGGCGTTATTTGCTGTGGCCTGGGGTGTATCGTTCACGCCGGAAGGGCAGGCGCAACCTTATCTGGTAAACGCAACTGTGGGATTGGGCGGCCTTGCACTTGTCTTTACCCTTTTTTTGTTCATCATCCGCAAAGCTGCTTATGTACGGCCTTTTCCCAATTACTTGCGTTTGGTTACACCCTTTCTGCGTATTAACATTTCTTACCGGCGTTTCCGTGGGACAACAACTTCGGAGATGCGTGCACTGTTTCCACCGACCAGTCTTTCCGGTTGGCGACGGGAGATTATCGCACCGCTTTCCACGATGACTGCCATTGTGATCAACCTTAGCGAATCCCCGGTTCCGCAGTTTGTTTTACGATGGTTCCTTTCTCCTTTTTTCTTTAGAGATAAGACGCCTCATATTGTCATTTTGGTAAAAGATTGGCTGCGCTTCAGCGCTGAACTGGATAGCATGCGCCTTAGCCGCGGGGGTGGCGCGAAAGCGCGCCCGCGTAACAATTCTATTCTTTCCAGGTTGCCCCGCGAATGAACATATATTTTGCTTGTTCCATTACTGGTGGGCGCGCTTTTGAATCTGTTTATCAGGAATTCACCAGTACCCTGTTGTCAGATGGGCATGAAGTACCAACCGCGCATCTGGCCGAATCAAATGTCATGGCTCTGGAGAGGGTGATTGATCCGCGCGAAGTCTATGAACGAGATGTACTCTGGATCCGTGCTTGCGATGCGTTAATCGCCGAAGTGAGTGTGCCATCGCATGGCGTCGGCTATGAAATCGGATTTGCGCTGGAACAGGGCAGGCCGGTGTTATGTTTAGCACAGGCAGGCATCGCCGTTTCCAAGATGATTACCGGGAATTCACACTCAGCTTTGCAGGTGAAAACCTATCAAGATGTGACAGAGGGAATCGCGCTCATGCGCAAATTTTTGTCAGATATTATTTGTGAATAATCTCACATACAACAAGTGACATTTGACGATATACACAAAAGAATTTGTACACTATTATTGAAATGGAGACGGAACAAGACACCTCCAAGATGCTCCTCACTGTCTCCTCCTTTGGCGAAAGCCTCCGCCGGCTCTCCACCGGCGGAGGCGCATTTAACGAAAAAGTCGGGAATTTGCAGCGCGCAAATTCCCGACTTTAATGATCAGGTTCCTTTGTGACCGGAATTTTATCCGGGTTGTGAGCGGGGAGCACAACGAAAAAGGTTGAACCTTTTCCCATCGCAGACTCGACCCAGATGCGTCCCTGATGTGAATCTACAATCGACTTAACGATTGCCAGTCCCAGGCCTGAACCTCCTACCTGATCCGGAACATTGCTGGCGCGATAGAATTTCTCGAAAATACGCGCCTGCTCAGATTGCGGAATACCAACTCCCTCATCTTTGACGCGAAAGATGATCTGGCTATCTTCAGCCTGTAAGGAAACACTTATAGTCGATCCCTTTGCAGAATACTTGACTGCATTACTAAGCAGGTTATCCAGCAATTGACGCAAGCGGATGGGATTGCCCCGTAACTCGGGTAATTCTTTCCCAATATCCAATTGTAATTTCAGGTTATCTACCTTGAATTGACCTTCCATTGTATCCAACGCGAATTTCAAGATATTTTCGAGACGAACAAATTCGCGACGGGTGTCAAATCCTGCTTCCAGACGACCCAAGTCCAGCAAATCATTGACCAGAGCAGTGATGCTCTCCACACTGGAGCGAATGCGGTTAAGGAATTCAAGCTGTTGCTCATTGATAGATCCTACCCGTTGGATCAATTCGGTGTAGCCCAATACGGATGTCAAAGGGGAGCGCAGATCATGTGAAATCGTATGCACGAATTCGTTTTTCATGCGATCCAATTGTTTCAGATAACTGATATCCTGTATGGTAATGACCGAACCAAAACCACCGATCGGAGTATATTGCGCGTTGTAAATACGTCCATCGTCAAAGTTGATCTCGTGATATTTCAAGGGCAGCGATTGTACCCGCTTGAGCAACGCATCGATGTCAGGATGATCGATCACATCGGACACCATTTTCCCCCTGATCTCTTCTCTGGACAAGTCAAAAGCTACTTCCATGGCTCTATTGGTTAACTGAATTCTTCCTACCTCATCCAGGATAAGAACACCATCCTGAATATTGGCGAAGATGAACGCATACCGTTTTAGCTCCGATTCGCTCAGAGTGGCACGGTGTTCAAGCGATGCAGTCGTTCGTTTTACTTCCCGACGCAGCCAATCCCCCAGGTTGCGGGCACGCTGCAAACTGCGCTCAACAGACCCGGTAATATCGTCATTCCGTAAAGGTGGGTACAGGCATCCGCTTAAACCTGCCTGCAGGATTCCTTTGTAAAGGACAAGCGATTCTTGCTCGGCATAGATCAAGATAGGCATAGTTGGAAAACGTTCAAGAATTTCGCGAGCGATCTTCACGCCTGACAGCCTATCAAATTGTTCCCCCAGCATAATTAACGCAGGAACCGTCTCCTGAATGATATTATTTAACACCGTGCGGTTGGATGCAACGGCAGTTTCGTAACCGGCGGCTCGCAATGCGCGTTGCATCAATTGTAGAATTGTGTCATCATCGAGGGCTAATAAGATCAGGTCGCGTTTCGGCATAGAATACTTTACTGTTTTTTCAATGTCGGTATCGAAGGTGGGACGGTTTTTTCCGTAACCTGGGCCAGACGCTGTAACGCCGCCTGCGCTGCTTGTAACGCCTGGCGTTGCTGTTCCATCACTGGCCCCATTTTTTGCTCTAATAACGATTCGATTGGATGTTTAGCCGCCTGAACCTCGTCACGCACGGCCTCGCGGACAGATTCCAGCAAGGCATTCTGCTGTTTCGCTCCGGATTTAGCGGCTTTGGCCGTCTGCTCCAGGGCGCGGAATAAACGCGCCTTGACAAGTGAGATCGAAGCATAATCAGCAATTGCTTCAAGCAAGGTTTGGTCGGAGCGGTTAAAGGGAAGCTCGGTTCTGCGTAATACCAACAATAGACCGATCACCTCGTTTTGCACTTTAATTGGCACGACTGCCACAGACTTCCCCAGTGAGGACACTTTGAATTTTTCCAGTGGCTTGCCGTGAATGAGCAAGGCCTCACCCGAGAGCGTTACCAGGGAACTGATGCCATCTTCTAATGGCTGATTCATTTTTTGAGCCCAGCTATCTGGCAGATGAAGGTGCGCTGTCAGTAAAAAGACTTTGCTGGCTTCATCACGTAACATCAGCCAACCCAGATCTGATTCAGCTACTTTTACGGCCCCCTCCACAATTCGCGTGAACAAGCGTCGCTGGTCGGTAATGGAAATGACGGCTTTACCAATATCTATGATCGTTTTCAGCTCGTTGACCTTGCGCTGTAATTCGATATTGACATCTTTCAGTTGTTTGTCCAAACGCACCCGGGTATATCCTTCGCGAGTCATCCGCAGGGCGCGTTCCACTACAGAGACCACTTCCGCATCGCGCGCAGGCCAGTGCAGATAATCGATGGCGCCCACACGGAAAGCCTGTAGAATATCCTCTTCCTGTCCTTTTTCGGCGATAACGACCATCGGCACGCTGATTCCCTGTGAAGACAAAGCTACCAGCAAGTCTTTCGCATTCAGGCCAGGTAAATTCAGATTTGCAATCAGCAGGTCAGGGGGAGTTTGAATCGCCTGCTGCAAAAATGCAGAGGCGGATGTGACCACCGTTACCTGATATCCCAGGGGTTGTAAAGCTTGGCGGGATATCAAGTCACTAATATTGGGATCACTTTCAATGACGACGATTTGTTCCCCGGAATTCACCATAGGCCATATAACTATACAAAGTTTCTATCTAAAATATGCTCGAAATGTGAGCAGTTTCGACACTATAACTTTACTAAGCTTTACCTTATTTGATTGTAACACTTTTAGCTTAAAACGTCTCAATGATATACTTGCAAAATCCTCGCAGAAGGTACATACATGACTGATTTTCTCTGGTGGCGCGATGGAATTATTTATCAAATCTATCCGCGCTCTTTTGCAGACAGCAACAATGACGGCTTGGGCGACCTGCCCGGCATCACCAGCAGGCTGGATTATCTGGCCGATCTGGGCGTGGACGCGCTATGGCTCTCACCGATCTATCCCAGCCCGGATAAGGACTTTGGCTACGATGTGAGCGACTACGTGGATATCGATCCACGCTTCGGTTCGCTCGCAGACTTCGACCTGCTTCTGTCCGAGGCGCATCGACGTGGCATCCGCATCATCCTCGACCTGGTGCTCAATCATACCTCCGACCAGCACGCGTGGTTTCTCGAATCGCGCTCCAGCCGTGACAACCCCAAAGCAGATTGGTACATCTGGTCTCCCCCCTCTCCCTTTCAGGGAGAGGGGACGGGGGTGAGGGTGGGGGCTCCCAACAACTGGCAATCCATCTTTGGCGGCCGCGCTTGGAAGTATGTTCCCGAACGCAACCAATACTACTATCACATGTTCGCGCCCGAGCAACCGGATGTGAACTGGCGTAATCCGGAAGTCCGCCGGGCCATGCTGGATGTCGTCCGCTTCTGGCTCGATCGTGACGTGGACGGTTTCCGCCTGGATGTGTTCAACATGTACTTCAAGGACGAGCGCTTGCGCGACAATCCTTTAAAGCCTGGGCTACGCCCTTTCGATCAACAACAACACATCTACGATTGCGACCGGCCTGAAATGGTGCCTCTGTTGCAAGAACTGCGCGGCATCCTGAATTCCTATCCCGAACGCTATGCCGTCGGTGAGACTTTCATTGACACCCGCGAGAAGGCCAAGTTGTATACCGGCAACGACAGGTTACATGCAGCTTTCAATTTTGAGTTCATGTGGAGCCGCTTCGATCCGGCCAGGCTAATCAAACCAATCCTGGACTGGGAAGAACTCTATACCAAACATGGTATCTGGCCTAATTACGTACTCGGCAACCACGATGCCACACGCATGGCCACCCGTCACACCAGGGACGAGTGCGATGCGCGCATTAAAGTCCTTATGGCTTTGTTGTTGACCCTACGCGGCACGCCTTTCCTCTACTATGGGGAGGAGATTGGCATGCGCAACATTCCCTTGAAACGCCATGAAATCCTCGACCCGCCCGGCAAGAAATACTGGCCGTTCTACAAAGGACGTGACGGTTGCCGCTCGCCCATGCAATGGGATGCTTCAATCCATGCCGGATTCTCCTCCGCGAAACCCTGGTTGCCGGTGAATTCCAATTATCGGGTTCGCAATGTAGAAGTCCAACAGGCGGACCCGGATTCCATGTTGAATTTCACTCGCGCAATCATCAGGCTGCGCCGGGAAAAGCCCGCCTTGCATCGTGGAGATTTCAAGCTATTGACCACGCAACCCAAAGATATACTTGCCTATCTGCGTCAGACTTCAGAACAGACCGTTCTGGTGGCACTGAATTTCAAAGACCGCACGACAACTCTTGAGAACCTTCCGGAAGGGAACTGGAGCTTGCTATATTCCACCTCCAGGAATGCCATCCCTGAAAACATCCAGCCATTAAAACTGGCTCCCTACGAAGTATTGATCATGGAGTCCGGGTAACGTGGGAAATCTCGCATTATCAGTAATTATATGAGCATCAACTTCCGCAAGTTCAACCTGGCTGTCGTCATCCCGGCTTACCATGTCGCGGATGAAATCGAAGCGGTCCTGAAAGACCTGCCCGATTACCTGCGTCATATCATCGTGGTGGATGATGCCTCGCCGGATAATACGTCAGAGCTGGTGCAGGCCTTTGCCAGCCATGACAGGCGCATCGTCCTGGTACGACACGAGCAGAATCAAGGCGTGGGCGGCGCGATGCTGACCGGGTTCAGGAAAGCGCTCGAACTCGGTGCACAGGTCGTCGTCAAAATCGACGGCGATCACCAAATGGACCCGGCGCACATCCCGGCGCTGGTCACGCCGCTGCTCGAAGGCAAGGCCGATTACGCCAAGGGCAACCGCTTCCGTGATTTCGAGTCGCTGCAGCACATGCCGTTGGTGCGGCGTATCGGCAACCTGGGACTGAGTTTCCTGACCAAAGCCGCCACTGGCTACTGGAACTGTTTCGACCCGACCAACGGCTATTTTGCCATCCGCGCCGAGATGCTGACGCAACTGCCGCTCGACCGCATCGACCACGGCTATTTCTTCGAAACATCCATGCTGGCCAACCTGTATCTCCTGGATGCTTTCGTGCTGGACGTGCCCATGCCGGCCCGCTATCGTGGCGAACGTTCCAGCATGTCTATCTGGCGCGTGCTGGTAGAGTTCCCGGCCAAGCTGCTGGCCACCGTGTTTCGCCGCTTGCTGCTCAGGTATTTTTTATTCGACTTCTCGATGGTATCCGTTTACCTGCTGACCGGCATCCCGTTGATCCTGTTCGGGCTGATCTTTGGTAGCGTCAAGTGGATCCAGTATCTCAACCTGGGCGTACCCGCCCCCACCGGCACGGTCATCCTGCCCACACTGGCGCTTATCCTGGGCATCCAAATCCTGCTCTCGGCCATCGAGATCGACATGAACGCCGCGCCCAAATCTCCACGCAGCCAACCACTTCTATAAACCACAAAGACACGAAAACACGGAGACACCAAGAAAAAACTTTGTGCCTTCTGTGTGTCTTTGTGGTAACGCAAGGACTACCATTAATGGAAAATTCTGAATTCAATGCCTACAAAACCGAATTCCGCGCCGTCATCCGTAAAGTGTTGGCCGAATCCGAACAGGGAAGGCTCGACGAGGCCGGCTTCCCGGCTTACTCGCATCGCAATCCGTTCATCAACTGGCTGTTCTGGCAGCGCCTGCACAAGGTCATGAACTACGTTGAAGCGGATGGACCTTACGAGCACATACTGGACTTTGGCTGCGGAAGTGGCGTGATGCTGCCCTTCCTGTGCGGGATCAGCGCGCGCGTCACCGCCATGGACATTGATCTGCTCCCGTTTGAACGCGTTAACCGCCAGCGGGCTTTTCCCGCTAACCTGCAAGTCCACGATGCGCGTGAAGTGACATTGAAGGATTTGCCAAAAACTTCCTTCGATCTGATCGTTGCCACCGACGTGCTGGAACACGTGAACGACCTGCCTGGCACACTGGCGGGCATGCAAGTTTTGCTCAAGCCTGGTGGACAAATCGTCATCTCCGGCCCGACCGAAAATTTCTTCTACAAGCTCGGTCGCGCGCTGGCAGGCCCCGAATACTCTGGCGACTATCACGAACGCGGGATTCTTGAAGTACGGGAATTGTTGGGAAAGCAAATGCAAATCATCCCGATTGCCACGCTATACTGGCCTGTGCCGCTGTTCGAGGTCTTTGCCGGGCGACAATCCGGTTAACCGTTCAGGATGCAGTTCAACTGCATCCTGAACAGAGCGAAACACCCTGTAAGGGCACATTCGGGCGGGCACGGACCCCCTTACCCGCGGACCGGCGGCTTTTCCCCTCGCAGGGACAATGCGGAATGCCGCTTTAATGATTCGCTGCTGATGAAAAGTTACGCTATTTCCTGCCGCCGCTTGAAGATGGCAAAGACAGCTAACCCTAAAGCAACCAACGCCAGAACCCAGGCAGAGTTCGCGACCAATGGCGCAGCGGATTGTTTGACCGCAATCCCAACGAAGGACCAGACCAACACGAACACGTAGCCAGAATCATGGCGCATTACGCCCATAGCAGCACCAAGCAGACTTGCCACAATCAGCATGATCACAGCCCAAACCTGCGGTGCGATGCTAAAGCCGTTCCAGCCGATGAAATAAAGATAATCTGTAACATTTGCGACGGTTGCAACCGTAATCCAGCCCAGGTAAACGCTGAATGGGATGTCCACGCACCATTTCTCGGCGCTGTTGACTGGTTCCCGTCCGACATTCAGTTTGAGATAGCTGGTGATCAGCAACCCAAGCAGGGTCAGCATGACCAGCACGCTCAATCCAAACTGATTGTAGTGCCAGCAGAACAGCCAGGCGGCATTGAAGACGCCACTGAGGGCGAACAAATATCCCAGCCTTTGCAAGCGCGGATTTTCTTTCTGTGCAGGCAAGAATTGGTAAATCGTGAAAGCAATCCAGCCGATATAAATAATGCCCCAGATGGCAAACACATATCCAGCCGGGACAAAGAAGACTTGAAAGCGATCGGAGATCTCACCAGTGTTCTGCCCGTTGAGCGGCAGGGCGCTTGCCAGAATATTTACTGTGAGAGCCAGAATAACAGACAGAAAATTTGCAAATTGGCGTAGCGTATCTTTTGACATGACAACCTCCATTTACAATCATCATAGCATGACTCAACCTCTCACAGCCCAACCACTTTCAGCTGATCAAAGCTGGAATACTTTTATGATTTTCTCGACGATTTCTTCAGGCATCAAATGGATGTCTACTACCAGTGCATGGATTGGTTCTTCCAGCGCCTCGAACTGGGACTTGAGCATGCCTGGCCCCATATAGTGTCCTTTGCGCTTTGAGATGCGCGACCAGATCAAATCGTAACTGCCCTTGAGATAGATAAATTCCAAATTATCAGTCCCCTGGCGTAGCTTTGCACGATAACTCTGCTTGAGTGCGGAGCAAGCTAAGACAGGATGCCGCTCCGTTTTCAGGGTAGAAACAAGCATTTCATTTAGCGAGGACAACCACGGGGCGCGGTCTGAATCGTTCAAGGGAATTCCTGCCTTCATTTTGGCAATGTTCCCGGGAGGATGAAAATCGTCGGCTTCGAAGAATTCCCAATCCAATTTCTCTGCCAGTAGGCGCGCAACAGTGCTTTTACCGCAACCCGATACTCCCATAATGATAAATCCGCTAACCTTCATCCCTTTTGCCTCACTATTTTCTTCATCGGCTGGTAGGGAAGCCCGGCCTCATCAAAGCTGTGCATGGAACGCACGCCTGTGGACTTTTTGTAGCCTACGCTCAGGTAGAATGGGACGGCGAACAGTGTGGCCGACAGTTTGAATACGGTCACGCCCTGCGCAGCGTACTCAGCCTCAAACTGCTCCACCAACGCCCGACCGATGCCCTGCCGATGACAATCCCCGCTGACGAACAGGCTGGACAGCACCGTGCGCCCGCGATGATCGACCCTGCCCCCGCGCAACACGCCGACGATCTCCCCGCCTTGCTCCGCCACCCACACGGACGGGGCTTCGATGACATCCGCAATCGCTTCTCGGTGCTCTGGCGCAGACGAGCGCGCAAAGGCGAACGGGCCCAGCATGGCTGCTCGCTGTTCGGGTGTCATCTCTGACAGGTTGTAGTTCCCGTAAGTGTCGGCGATCAGGATGCCAACCTGTGCGGCGTCATTTTTCTGATAACGGCGGATGGTAAACATGGATTTATCCTTCGGCTACAATTTTCTTCCTTGCAAGAAAGCTTCCACATGTGCCTGTGAATTTATGGCGGGAACGGGCAGGGTAAGGTTGGCATGTAAAAGCATCTGACTAACCAGGATCGGACCAATTAACGCAGTGAGACATGCAAGCGGGGATTCGTTCTTTAACTGTCCCTGGTTTTGATATTTTTGAATGATATTGATGATTACCTGGATATTCTTCCATGGCGTATTGAACGATCCCTGCAGGTCTGGATAACGCGGCATTTCAATCAGGAGCAGGGGAATGATGTTTCCGTGAGTTCTCGTTTGTTTCGATATAGGCTTCCACGATTGCCAACAAGTCGGAATTAAGATCACCGGTATAAACAAGATTGTTCAACGGCGTATCTGCAAGCTGGTGTTCGATGACTTTTTCAAACAAGCCCGCTTTACTGCCGTACTTGCGGAAGAGGGTGACTTCATTCACGCCTGCAATGTCCGCAATCTTCTGGGTGGTTGCCCCTTCATATCCGTGTGAAACCAGAATATCGAGCGCCGCGCTGAAAATTTTCGTTTCGTCGATAACTTTTGGCATATCTGACTCCTTGGTATGCTGATTGTATCATAAGCAAGTATTGACTTGCAATAAAAAGAGCGCTATACTTATTGCAAGTAATCACATGCAATAAAGTTGCTGAAGGAACTTTATGCCAAAAAACCATAGTAATGCCCCAAAAAATGACGACTTTATGCAAGGTCTCGGCGCAAACGAAAGAGCGATCTTGGAACGCATTCCGGTTCTCGCCCTTAGAAAACTGGCTACCGCGATGGTGCGTGAAAAGATGCGTCTCCAGTTCACTGGCTGGCTGCAGTACATGCTGCCTGTGCCGTTCATGCTGGTGCTTTTCCTCATCGCCGGGATTGCACGCCTTCTCGGTGGGATGCAAGTGGCAAATGGATTTGCCTTTTTGGGGTCACTTCTGTTGATCGTGTTCACCTTTGACCTGATCACGGTCAAGTTCCGTCTGCGTTTACCTGAGCGCCTGCCCGAACGCAAGGATGACCTGGACCTGTTCGACCTGATGCGGGCCAGGCGCTCCTGCCGCTCATTCCAGACCCGCAAACTGACCCCCGCCGACCATGACGAGTTGATGGGATCCGTGCGGCTTCACAGCGAAGCGCCCAGGATTGGCAAATCCCCGGTCCGGTTCGAATATATTTCTGCACCGCTCACCGTCTGGCCGACGGTCAACGCGACCGAGTTCCTGGTGGCCATTGCTCCCAGCGAGTACAACCGCCTGGCCGTGATCGATGTGGGCCGCAGCTTGCAGAAAATCGTCATGGATGCAACCCGCATGGGATTGGGAACCTGTTGGATCGGCCCCGGTGCGGATCACGCCAGCATCATGCGTCACCTGGGCGACCGCTTCAATCCTGAAAAAGATCACATCATCTGTGTGTGCGCTGTTGGATATAAATCACGATATATCCCCCTGTTCATACGCATCTTCAATGCCCAGTTTTATCGGCGCTTGCCGCTTTCGGAACTCTTTTTTGCCGATTCGGACTTCAAGGAACCTTTGAACCTGAACGCGTACCCTTTCAATCGGTTTGGGCGCAACTACGAGATCTGCCAGTGGGCGCCATCTTCCTATAATGGACAAACAACACGCTGCGTCGCGGTCATGGAGCAAAGTGATGATGGCGAGCCGCGTTTGGCGAGATTTGACTTTCTATGCAGTCACCGAATCGCGTTACTACGCGCCTGTGGCGCTGGGCATTTGGTGTGCGAATTGGGAAATGGGATGCGAGGCGTTGGGCATTCACGGGCACGTTGCTGTGCTCTCGGCTGAGGCGAGAGATGTTCAGGATGAGCAAGCTCGCCCCCAGTTGCCCAGATACGACCTGAGTTGGGTGTTGGACGATGAATTGTAGGGCTATTTCCCAATCCCGCGCAAGATTTCGATGAGCGGTTTCCTACTGTCTCTGACCTCAATGCGCATGGGATAGCGATATTCAAGATCGGGTTCCTGTTGCATCTGATCGTACATTTCCTGGGTAAGATCGATCGTAAAGATCTGAGTGATGCTTCTTTGCGGCCTGCCTCTTACATTCGCTGCCACCCCCGTAAGCGTGAACTCATACATGCCCGTTTGAGAAAAAAAGTTCCCACTTTTTTTGCCTAATGGATAGAAGCAGACCGTTCGTCCGTCCGAACTATATCCGGCTAAATTCAAGGGCGAAAAGAATCCCCCAAGTAGTTCTGAGTTGTTCTCCTGCGCGAAATACTGTGCGTAGTATGTCTCCTGGTCTCCAGTTGGCAAAAAGGTGACAGTCAAATCGAACGAGGTAAGTGACCCGGGTTTTGCGCCCTGGTTTACGATCGTCACTGGAATAAAAAAGGATTCATTCAAGCTCTGATTATCAACGATGTGCCTGATGTAGGGCGCGACGATCATGTTCAAATCGGGGGATTTGAGATTGGTCACATAAACATTGACTGTAGAAATAACAAATGAGATGATCGAGATCACAATTGCCAGGGCTTCCCTTGTGAACCGCAATGCTCCATGAAATCCTCGTGGACTGTTTGTACCCATAAACGCCTCCATCTGAGTAACAATAAATTTCGATGAGAACCGTTGTTCTCTACCCGTGAGAATATCTTACCGTTTTTTGTCCCCAAACGCAATTTCCAGCTTTTCCATCAATGCTATGAAAACAAACATGACCCACCTCGAAATTAATCTTTCAAGGTGAGTCGTGCTTTATTCTTCCTGAGATGGGACGCTGATTTATGCAGAAAAAGCTGATTTTTCCATTTATCAACGTAAATCTGCGTTTATCTGCGTCCAAAATTAAATTTGGGGGAAGCCATGTAATTTACTTTCCTGATATTCTCGTTCCACTTTTCTGGCAAGGCAATATGTTTCTTCTGGGCTAACTCTTATCAAAGGATAGATCTGACTCTAGCCGCGGTTTGATGACCGCTGTCCATTTGACATAGCCTTTGGTGTTGGGATGTAACCGGTCGATGCGATACAGGCTGCGATCCGGTTTGCCATCTGCGCCGAGCAGGTGATCGGTCAGATCGATGAAGCGCAGACGGGGATCGCTTTGCATATGCTCCTGAATCAGTCGATTGGCTTCGGAAGCGATTGACCAGTATTTCCAGCGTGAGGGGGTTGGGGTAATCGCTACGAAATAAATAATAGTTTCCGGCAGGGCTTCCTGAACGCGCTGAACAAAGGCCAGGTAGCCATCATAAATCTGCTGAGCGTTGGCAGGTTTGGTTCCGGAAATGTCGTTGGTACCAGCAAAAAGAACGATAGCCCGTGGTTGATAAGGTAGGACGATCCGTTCCATGTAGTGCAACATATCCGGCATACGCGCCCCGCCGAAACCACGGTTGATAACAGGCAAGGGCGCCATATCCTGTTCCAGGGTAGACCACAAGGTAAAGCTGGAACTGCCGGTGAATACAATCGCGTTTTTCATCGGTGGATGGAGTTGATCTTGCGCCTCGAACTTTTGAATGCTTGTTTCCCAGGCATCCGGGTCTCCCCGAACTGACTTGAGGATGGACACAAACATATCCATCCCATCTGAAAAGCGTTGCCAGAAAGTTGGATTGGTTTTCATCATTTCATCTTATCCGATTTCGATTTTGTGTGCAATCTTATACCCCGCAGATGGGCGGTTGGTGGTAAGAAATCGTGCGCGATGACAGTCTGTTTGATTACAGACTATGATAGTCTCCTATGACGCCTAGCAAAACACTTGGCGAATTTGATACAGGCTTGGCGACCTTGGCGGTTAAAAACGAGGAAAACGAAATGGATTTCAAACTGACGATCTTCTCCGATTACATCTGACCGTGGTGTTATGTCGGCCAGGGTGTGGTCGAGAAGTTGAAAGCGGAACATAACGTGGAGGTTGAATGGCGTCCATTCTATCTGCGTCCTGACACTCCACCTGAAGGGCAGGAACTGTCAGAATACATCAAGCAGGCGCGCGCGAATGGATCGGAGGAACGCCTGCGCTCCATCGCAACTTCATACGGCATGGAATTCAAATCCACGGAACGCATCTATAACACGCGTCTTGCCCATGAAGCCACCGAATATGCGCGCGAACATGGCAAAGGGGCTGAATTCCATAAGGTCGTTTTTCGCATGGTCTATGCGGAAGGGAAAGATCCCAGCCAATGGGATGTGCTTCGCAGCGCCGCGCAGGAAGCGGGTCTGGATGGCGAGGCGCTGCAAAAGGATGTGGAGAGCGAAAAGTATAAAGTCAATGTAGAGGAACAGGTTCGCTGGGCATATCAGATCGGCGTGACAGGTGTCCCGACCTATGTGATCAATGACCGGTATGCGATTGTCGGCGCGCAGCCATACGAAGTGTTCAAGAATGCATTGGAACAGATTATGAACCAAAAGGACTGACGATTTTGTCAGTCCTTTTGGTTTTAATCGGAACTTCCCCTACAGGGACGATGTCGTAACCCCAACGGCTATAAACCAAAGCCGACTATCTATGGCCGAGGTTGTCGCATAGGCCAAAGAGTTCGGTGCTGGTTTCATAGAGCCAGGCGGTTCCCGGGCCGATTTTTTGGTCGGAACTCTCCACAACATAGACTTCATCAGTCTTGATCTGGTACCAACCGTCCGAATTTTTCGCAATCACCTCCAGCATGGAGGTGGGAACCATGACGCCGATGATTTCGGCGGTATCGGAGGGTTCTTGATACACGGACAAGGGGGCAATGGTGTGTGATCGCAAAACGCAGGCACCTTTGGGCACGGCTTGATCTGTATAAACATTAATCATGTAGGAGCGTGTTTCCCGGCCGTCTGCAAAGTGAGCGGCTGCTTGAAGTGCGCCACTGGTATTTTCAGGGATGAGCCATTCCACAGAGATGCCATCTGAAGCGTCGGTGTCGGTGCCGATCAGGAGCGGGGAGTTGTCGCTGTGGAGATATAGAATGAATTGATAGGACGCGGCGGCGGGGGGCGCTTCGGGCCATGTGACCTGTGCCCGGACCCCGGCCTGCAGTTCGATATTTTCGGCGTCACCATACAGTGTGGCTGAAACGGACGGCAGCCCGTAGCCGGTGAGTACTTCTATGGCGGTTGTGGCAGTAGGCATGGGAGAGGGTTGGGAAATGGGGGCAGGTTCGGGCGTGGGGAGAGGCGTAGGCGCTCTGGGGCTGCATCCAGTGACGAGCAGGAAGGTCACAACCAAGCGATGAGTCGTTTTTGATATTCGGGCATGGCGCTTATTCCCAGCGTTTATTCAAGTGAGACACTGAAATAATAGGTAACATCGCCCTGGTCCCAACTGGCATGCGCGGCCAGGATGTATGTGCCCGGGTCAACTGCCGGGGACCATGTAACCTGCTCGGAAACCGGTACCTGCTCTGAGAGGATGGTCTCGCCAAAGACTTCTTTGCTGACTGAGATGGTCACTTCGTTTGGAAGTGGCGAATCAAGCTGGAGCTTGATAGGTGCGCTTACATCCAGCAAAGTTGAACTTTCGAAGTACGGTTCGATGGTGTCTACGCACAGGGCTGCTCCAATGCCTCCTTCCCAGCAATAGGAACTCTGGAACCCGTCCACGAGATCACCGTTCGAAACCAGGTAGATCAGCGGCGGACTTTCAACTTTGCTCCCACATCCGGATAATACCAGTGCTGTCAAAACGGTTATCAAAAGTATCTTTTTCAACATTGAACGACTCCTTTGTCTTGCAAGATTGAATTACCCGGATTGACTGACTCTCAGCGCCAGAATGGAAGAAATCAAGAGCATACCCCGATCAAGATCATGCCACCCACATAGAATACAGATATTAACCCTTCGCGATAGGGAACTCCTGAGAGTATGGTCGGCAGTTGGGCGACCCCGGCTGCAATCGGCCAGAAAAGCCCTAGGAAGGCATGAATGACATATCCCCGGTGCATCTGGCGGCCGATCCAGAATAATCCCATTGCCTGTAAGGCGAACATGCCAGCGATAACATAAGCAAGAGCGAACACGGGCACCCCGGCTTTGGCAGGTTCGCCCGTAGCGAAGTCTTCGAGCGTGTGCGGCAGGGCAAAGAAGAACAATAGCAGGGATAACACTACTACCAATGTGCCCCAGGAAGAGATTTTTACTCTGGTTTTCGCCATGTCAGCTATTTCTTTTTTGTGGCTTTTGTAGGCTGGGTCTTTTCTTTTGTGGAAGAGACCGCTTTATGAAGTATTTCAAGAAATTCATCTAACGGCACACGATGGATGCGTGCTGCCCACTCGACCGTGACCGCTTTGGTAGCCAGAGCGCGGATGGAATAACGCCCAACACGTTTGATGCCAAAGACTTCCATAACATCGGCGATGTCGCCGTATTCTTCAAGAATATTTGAAACGCGGGTATCTTTTGTGATGATCATTCGTTTTTCGCCAAATAATAGAAAAAGCCATCTGTCGTGGATGGAGATGGCTTTCGTGGACAGGATATTTCAGACACAACATAAATTTGGACTTATTAAGTCCGATTGTATCATGCTATGCCCCTCAAAACGGCCCCGCCTGCCCATAAACCCTTTACAGGACAGGCGGGACAGGCTATAAGCGGAAGCTGTTTCAACCCCGGCCCGGCGGCATCACACGCTTAATTTGATTGCAAGGCTGGTATCGCGACGTGGTTACCGCAGTCCAGACAAATTGGCGCTTGTTCAGCCACCAGTTTCCAGCCACGGTAGCCTTCCCAGGATGGTAACAGACCAGCCTTATCTAACATCATCAAAAAATTGGTGGATGGACGTTTGCCGATCTGGCTGCCCCACCATGTTTGACATTTGTTGCAGATCCAAATGGCCCCTGAGCCTAACTGTGTAATTTGTGACATTCTAAAATCCTTCTTCGGGTAGATTTCCGATGATAAAAGTGCGCTCTATGACAAGAGTTCGTAGAGATGGGTTGAGTAAGTCAGTGTGTATCGTTCTTCCCGGGATAGAGCACCCAAAACAAAAAGACCACCTGCAATTGATGCAGATGGCCCTGGTAGGGTAGGCTGTATCAGCGGCAACGCGCTAATTGGACTTACTTTATCTTAATAATTGTATCACTCCGTTGTCTTTTAGCAATACCCCCAACGGATGATTTATCTATCACCCTCCCCACCCCGCGGATCGGCGGCTTTCCTGCAAGATAATGCAACATCTCGATTACCCCCGCCATGGGATTAATCCACAGCAATAAAATAATGCCGACTCGTCAAAAAGTCTACACCCTTCCTTCCTAAAAGAAAGGGATAAACCGACCCGCCAATCAATCGTCTCAATCAGGGAGAGGTCCAAACACATCCATCACCTGGGTCATTTGCTACTCCCAGATGACAAAATATCAGATCCGCATAACACGGACCGCCATCGGCTGACTGATTCCTTTCAACTCCAGCGTGCGCGACTCTAATTCACTGCCATCAATACCTGCTTGTTGCAGTGCAGTCTCACTAAGGATGATCTCGCCTGCCGCTGCTTTGGAGGCTAGCCTTGCGGCAGTATTGACCTCATCGCCGATCGCTGAGATATTGATCAGTCCGTTCTCTTCTCCCATGGCACCAAAATATGCCACCCCGGCATGGACCCCAATTCCCACCGGTATTTTTTGCTGTTCCATGGCTTTTTGGATCTTCTGTGCCGCACGGACCGTGTGTGTAACATAACTCTTCCCGGCAAAACCCGCGCCCCAGAACGCCGCGACGGCATCTCCGGCGAGCTTTTCAACCAGACCGTATTCCTCACCAATGATTTTGGTGGAACCAACATAAAACCGATTGATCAGTTTTTGAAATTCCATGGCAGTCATTTGTTCAGAAAGCGCCGTGGAGCCGCGCACATCCACGAACAACATGGACATTTCCACTTCTGCGCCGCCGGGGAACTTTTTGGCAAACTCTTCGCAGATGTTGCAGAATTGAGGGTTCAGGCTGGATTGTTTTCTACCGAATAGCGCGGCGACCACCGTGCCTCCTACTCCCTGAAACGGCGCATTGCAAAGTTTGCAGCGCGGATCATGCGGCAGGATACGAAAAAAGCCTTGTATTTGCTTTTCGATCGCAAAGGCATCATTCATGAACCAGTCACGCCACATCTGGTCAACATTATCTTTGTTCACAGCCATCGGTCACATCCTTTTGTTACCAGTAAGAGTTTTGCTTGTAGAACTGATTTAATCACAAATGGACAAATGTCACAACAATGAGACAATGTTGGGATGAAGATAAAGTGTTTTTATCAGGAGTAAAGACTTCCCTTCCCACATTGTCCCCTTGTGGGATCTGGGAAGGGGCTGGGGCACCGTCGGGCGGACACGCCCCACACTTGTCCTGCCTGCGCCAGCCCGTGCCATCCGGCACGGATGGTATGCCGCCCCGTCCTGGCCCGGACGGGACAAGGCAGGCACAGGTGAGCGGTAGTCGAAGGGCCCCACCCCGCGGGCCGGCGGCTTTCAACCCGCCCCCTACGAAACGGTCATCACGGCCTATCTTATTGCACAATTCTTTTGAAACAATACCCCGTTTACTTGAAGGCAGGCATGCTATACTTTATAGCATCCGTTACTGTTACTTA
>CAWHJM010000084.1:0-16767 GCA_963829615.1 uncultured Chloroflexia bacterium | reverse complement strand
TATTGGATGTTTGGACTCCAAATTGCTAGTAAGTGAGGGTTTGACTTGATTTTAGATGGAAGGAAAGTCAAAAAAATGATTGTAACGGCTATTTTAATTGGAAAGCGAACTTTCCTGGTTGCGGAGCGGGCTGGAACCCTGTTAAGGGAGCGGTAAGCGAGAAACAACAGTTCCCAGCAGCCAAACAAGATGTACACCTTAGTATACTGTTTTTTTTTGGCGCTTGGATTCAACTCGTAAGTGCAACAGGATGGTGCTGAAAGAATACCTCAAAAGGTGATCTAAAATCAAGGCATTTTCTAGGACGAAGGTTGATACGATCCATGATCCTGGTTTCTTCTTGAAAGGATAGGTTCTTCAAGCTGCGATTTTTGGGTAAGTATTGTCTGATCAGTCCATTGGTATTTTCATTGGTGCCTCGCTCCCAAGAGGCATAGGGATGCGCGAAATAGAAATCCACAGACAAGGCTTGAGAGATTTCCAGATGGGCAGCAAATTCTTTGCCATTATCAGCGGTGATGCTTTCAAGAGGTACGACCCATTGGAGCAAAGCAATCACAGCCTGGGCAACCAGATCGGACTGTTTGCTGGAGACACTGTGCAACAAGGTAAAGCGCGATTTGCGTTCTGTCAGCGTGACGATCACACCTTGTTGATCTTTTCCAAGCACCAAGTCGACTTCCCAATCACCGAAACGGGCGCGCTGTTGGACAATCTCCGGACGCTCTTCGATACTCTTTCGGTTGGGGATTTTGCCCCTGCGATCATGTTTACCATAACGCTTGCGACGCTTCTTTTGGCAACGCAGGTGGGTCCATAAAGCCCCACCAGCTCGTTTGTCCGCATAAATGTATTGGTAGATACGCTCATGACTGATCGCAATGCCTTCTTTCTTCAACCTTCCAGAAATCTGTTCCGGACTCCAGTCTTCACATATCTTCTCTTCGACCAGTGCCCAGGTTTCGAAACTGATCTTCGTTTGTGCCTTTTCTCGCCGCCTTCTCAAAGCCATTTCATGAGCCTGTTTGGGACGATAGCCACGCTGCCCTCGGTTTCGCTCTACTTCTCGACTGATGGTTGATTTGTTGACTTCCAGCTGTTGCGCTATTTCTGTTTGGTTATGGCCTATATCCAGTCAGCGCTTTTATCTGGTATCTTTGTTCTCGGGTAAGCTGTGTGTAACTCATAAGTGCTCCTTTGACTTGGTCGTCTGAGAGCGCTTATCTTACACCAGCTTGCCTCTCTTTTGACCTGCAAAGTTGCACTTACTACTTGAATTTAAGGCTTTACGTACACGTGAATGGCTAAATATCGCCAACCATATGTATCTTTGGCACTTTGCCGTTGGACCTGAAATTGCAGTGTTTCTGTATGGAATCCGCGTTTTGTTAAAAACGAAACTCCCTCGTCGAAGAGGGAGTTTACTGTCGGGGTGCCCGGATTTGAACCGGGGACCTCACGGACCCGAACCGTGCGCTCTAGCCGGGCTGAGCCACACCCCGAATGCAGATGGCATTATAACTGTCAGGATAGCTTTTTGCAAGCCTGCTTATGGATTGAGCAAAATTTCCTGACTGTACAGGTAGATCAAACCATCCAAACGATCATCATCCTGGCGCAACACCAACTGTGCCTGGGTTGGTTCACTCACCTTGTAGGGAATGGTTGTCGTGAAAAGCTGCTCATCCGTGCCCGCGAAATCGAGTACCCGCAAACCGACTGTTCTACCCTCTGTATCAAGCAGTTCCAATATCACTGGCTGGTCGTTGAATGGCAGATAACGTCCATCCACACTAAGGACGCCATCCTGAGCAACGGCATCCTTCCTGGGCGGCTCATAGAAAACAGCGCGTTCCGACGAATCGCCTTCAGGCGTTATTTCTTCTGCGCCAACCGACAACAGCAAGACGCGCATGCCCAACAGGGATTGGACACGACCAAAACCATCCTTGGTGCTGATGGTAATACGGCCCACTTCCGCTGCCGCATGGACTTCGAATGGAATTTTCAGCGAGACGTAATAGCCACCCGGCCAGCTCGGGACACGCTCCAGCTTGCGAGCCAGCAAACGGCCATCTTCGCCCTGCAAGTCGATCTGCACCAACTCGCTGCCCCCGGAGACGATCTGCATGCGCAGAAACAGCGGTGAAGTAACTTTTGACATCGGTCCCGGCACCTGGATACTGATCTGCGCACTGGGCGCTGACGGCGAGGGTGTGGGCGTGTCAGTTGGGAGGGGCGTCAGTGTGTCGGCCGGCGTAAGCGTTTCCGTTGGGACGAGCGTTTCTGCAGGAGTTGCGCTGGGAGTGCCGGCCAGGTTGGTCGCCATAGCCGCCTGCCCGGTCAGCACAACCACTGTTGGGAAGTATTCAGGCGGGAATGGCGTCGGGCCTGTGTCCGTGCTGGGGGGCACGCAGGCAGACAGAAGTCCGAGGAGAGCTGCGAGCAGGGATATGTGTAGGAGAGTTTTATGTTTCATAAGTCAAAGACGCCCCATTATACATCCTGCATCGCAGGGTAAATGGGACGTCCAAATATTAATTTGAAGAAACGGTTTTACGCCCTTCGGAGGCGTCTCCCTTCGGGAGTGCTTCGCGAAGCTCCCAGAGAGCAGAAGGTTTACAGTCCGTAAATCTCGCTATATTTCTGCTTGAGATAACGGACATAGGCAGCCGAGTTGATCTTCGAACCGGTCACGCGCTGGACCAATTCCTGCGGCTCGTACTTGCTGCCGTGGACATGGATCTTCTCACGCAGCCATGCCAGCAAAGCGCCAAATTCGCCTTTACGGAACTGCTCCTGCAGATCAGGGATATCGGCAGTGATCTTTTCCCAAAGCTGGGCCGAGATCAGGTTGCCGAGCGCGTAGGTGGAGAAGTAGCCCAGCATACCACCCGACCAGTGAACATCCTGCAAAACGCCCTTGGCGTCGTTCGGCGGGACAATGCCAAGATATTCGTCCATCTTGGCGTTCCAGATTTCAGGCAAATCTTTGACCTTGACAGTGCCCTCAACCATGCCAATCTCAAGTTCAAGACGCAGCATGATGTGCATGTTGTAGGTAGCTTCGTCGGCATTGACACGGATAAGCGATGACTCAACTTTGTTGATGCCCTTATAGAAAGTTTCCAAATCGACGTTCCCAACCTGCGCGGGGAATAGTTTCTGGAACTCAGGGTAGAAATTCTCCCAGAACGGCAGTGAACGCCCGACCAGGTTTTCCCACATGCGCGATTGCGATTCATGCACAGCCAACGAAGCACCGCCAGCCAGCGGGCTGCGCTCATAAGCCTGGTTGCTGCCCAGTTCATAAAGACCATGTCCGGTTTCGTGCATGGTGCTGAAGAGCATACCAGTGGGATTGTCTTCTTCAAAGCGGGTCGTGATGCGCACATCGTTGATACTGAAATTGGTTGTGAAGGGATGCGCCGACTTGTCCTGCCGTCCACGTTCCCAATCGTAGCCAAATTTGGTGGCAATGACTTCGCTGAAATCCCACATTTTCTTGCTCATCGTATTCGACGTGCAGGAATGAGTTGTCTACCTGCGGCTTTTCAGCGATGGCCTTGAGCAGTTCCACCTGCTGCGGGCGCAACGCGTCGAAGATGGCCTTGACATCGGCGGTTTTCATGCCGCGCTCGAACTGGTCGAGCAGCACATCGTAGGGATGGTCCGCGGGCGGGAAGAATGAGACAAAACGCTGGTTCAGTTCCACCACTTTTTCGAGATGTGGTTGGAAGATGGAGAAATCCGATTTGCCCCGAGCCTCCACCCAGGCCTCGAAAGCCTTACTGGTGACCACAGCAAACTCAGCCACAAACTCGGACGGCACACGGGTGGCCTGGTCGTAGTCATGGCGTGTGACCTTGAGCAGGCGCAGTTCGTCCGAGTCGGGATCGGCGCCGTCGAATTCCTTTTCCAGATCGCCTAACAATTTTCCAATCTCATCCGAAGTCAACTTCTGGTGCGAGAGCTTGCCAATCGTGGCGAGCTGGTTCCCACGCGCTTCGTTACCACCTTGCGGCATGTAAGTTTGCTGATCCCAGCCCAACAGAGCCTCCACAGCATTCAAGTCAGCTATCTCAGCCAGCAGGGTTTTGAGTTGTTCCATTTTTTCAGACATGTTTCTCCTTAATATTACCAGGATTGAGTAGCCAGCAGGTCTCGATACTCCGCTTCGCGGTACTCGACCAGTGCCGGCGTATCGAAACCACCTGTGAATATTTTATACAACCTTCCAGCGCAGCGGCTTGCCGTTTAATGCTGCCAGCACTTCGTTGGCAATATCTTCCGACGCGCGCAACTGCGCTTCTGCGGTTTGCGCACCGACGTGGGGAGTGGCAATCACTTTCGGATGCCTGACCAATTCGCTCGCACCGGGCGGTTCGCTGGCAAAGACGTCCAAGGCCGCGCCAGCCACCTGACCGGACTCGAGTGCCGCCAGTAACGCAGACTCGTCGATGATGCCACCGCGCGCCGCACAGACGATGCGGACACCGCGCTTCATACTCCCGAAAGCCTGCTCGCCGACCATCGAGCGCGTCTCATCTGTGAGCGGTAGATGCAGTGAAATGTAATCTGCGCGGGCGTACAGTTCGTCCAGGCTCACAGGCTTGGCCCCACGGCGTGTGATCTCTTCGGACGGGATGAGCGGATCGTAGCCCAGCACCGTCATACCGAAAGCCGCCGCACGGACGCCCACTTCCGCACCGATACGCCCCATACCGATGATACCGAGTGATTTACCGTAAAGCTCCATTCCGGCCAGTTCCTTCTTGAGCCACTGCTCCTGCTTCATGCCTGCATCCGCGCGTGGGATTTCGCGCGCCATCGCCAACATCAAGCCTAAGGTCAACTCAGCGACCGCCAGCGAAGTGGACGTTGGCGCATTGACCACCGTCACGCCATGTACTTTTGCGGCTTCCAGGTCAATACTGTCCACACCCACACCTGCCCGCCCAATGACCTTCAGTTGTTCAGCGGCAGCTAACACCTGCGCGGTCACCTTGGTACGGCTGCGTACGAGCATGGCATCATACTCTTTGATAATTTGTAATAACTCTTCAGGGGAAATACCAGTGCGATCATCCACACTGGCTGAGGAACGCAAGATGGCCTGTCCGATTTCTTCCAGGCCATCTGTGATAAGAATGTTGTATGTAGGCATAATTTAATTTTAACCGATAAAATTTTTGTGAGACACCCTTCTCAAGAGGGATTTTCCAACTCAGCTATCATGCGCAATAAAGCATCATCGGTTCCATACCAGGATACCCGGTATCTCTTTTCCTTCAAATAGTCCAGCACCACGTCTACAACGTGAAGACGCTCGTCAGCGCCGACCGAGATTTTCACTACTCGTACCTTAAAGCTTCCACCGGTTCCAGATTGGCTGCGCGGCTGGCGGGATAAATCCCGAAGAACAGGCCGACCGCCGCCGAAAAAAGTGTAGCGAGTAGGACAGCACTCAGCTTTACACTGGGGTTAAAAGGCGTACCCGCAGCAGCGGCAACACGACCAACAACGTCAGCAATCAGCCAGCCCAGGAAAATGCCGATCAAACCGCCCAGCAAGCTGAGCAGAGAGGATTCGGTCAAAAATTGGATCAGGATATCGCGCTTGCGCGCCCCCAAAGCTTTGCGTAAGCCAATCTCGCGTGTGCGCTCTGTGACCGAGACCAGCATGATATTCATGATGCCAATCCCACCCACCAGCAATGAGATGGCAGCGATACCACCCAGGAAAGTAGTAAATACGCCAGTGATCGTCGAGGCTGTCTGAAGAAAATTTTCCTGGGAGAAGACGGTGAAATCGTCAGCGCCAATGGGCGTGCGGTGGCGCTCGCGCAAAATCTGGGTGACTTCTTCCGTAGCCTGGGGAACCAGCTCAGCGCTGATCACCTCCACAAAAATGATGTCCACCTGGTTAGGGTTGGAGCGACGGATCAAGCGTGCCTGGGCTGTGGAAAACGGGATGATGGCCACATTATCCTGGCTGCCAAATGACCCGCCACCTTTCGATTCCAGAATCCCGATCACGCGGAAGGGTTGCCCTTCAATTCTTACCGTCTCGCCTATCAGGCCGCTATGACGACCGAACAATTTATCGGCGGCATCCGGTCCGAGCAAAACAACAGAAGCGCGGCCCAAAACATTTTCTTCTGTTATGAGAGTGCCTTCTTGAACCTTATAATTTCGCACCTGGAAATAGGAAGGTGTCACGCCATCGAGCGTCACTGTAGTTGTCTGACCGCCAAAGCTGATCTGTGCGTTCCCATCCAGGACAGGAGCAACAGCAGCTACGGACGGCGCAGAAAACGGGTCAGCGAGCGCCTGGGCATCTGCCAGGGTCAGGGGGCGTGGATTGCGAACGTTCGTATTATCAGAATTACCACGAAAAACAAACAGCAAGTTGGTTCCTATGCCGCTGATCGAACTGGTGATGGTATCTTGGGCACCAGCGCCTAGCGCCAGCATGGCAATGACTGCTCCAACTCCAATCACAATACCTAAAATGGTCAACCCGGAACGGAGCTTATTCCCATTCAGGCTTTCGAGAGCCTCAAAAAGACTTTGTAGAATCGTCATGATTCGTCTCCAATAAACCATCCCGTAGACGGATAACGCGTTGGGTTTGGGCAGCAATATTCGGATCGTGGGTAACAATAATCAAAGTCGTACCACGCTCACGATTCAGTGAAAGCAATAAATCCATGATTTCCTGTCCAACTTTGGAATCCAGGTTGCCGGTCGGTTCATCTGCCATAATGATGGATGGATTATTGACAAGCGCACGCGCCACCGCTACACGTTGTTGCTGTCCGCCTGAGAGTTCGGTTGGACGATGGCTCACCCGGTCGCCCAGACCCACTGCCTCGAGCGCGGACCGGGCACGCTCGCGCATGCCCTCCCGTACACCTGCATAGCGCAGCGGCAATTCCACGTTCGCCAGAGATGAAACACGCGAGAGCAGGTTAAAGCTTTGAAAAACAAAGCCAACCTTGTGGTTGCGTATGATAGCTAACTGATCGTCCGTCAGTGTAGAAACCAACTCGCCATCCAGATAATACTCTCCAGAAGTTGGGCGATCTAAACAGCCAAGAGTATTCATCAGGGTCGATTTGCCCGATCCTGATGGTCCCATAATGGCTACCACCTCGCCTGTTTCAATATTGAACGAGACGCCAGCCAGCGCCCTTACTTCCACCTCGCCCATCTTATAGACCTTGGTGATGTTATGAACTTCGATCACATTCGACATGCTGATCAGCCTCCGAATGGGCCTCCCCCGCCTGGTCCGCCACCCGGCTGAAGCGATGCGGGCGGATTCAAGATAACTTCGTCACCCTCTTTCAAATCGCCGCCAACTACCACACTCATCGTATCTGAAGAAGAGCCCAGGCGGACCGATACTTGCTGAGGCAAGCCATTTTTGAGGACGTAGACAATGTAATTATTATTTACCAGGCGGACTGCACGACTCGGCACCAGTATGGCATCCTTAATTTCTTTAATTACAATATTGACTGCAGCAGTCATACCGGGCTTGACCATTTCATCGGCATCCGTTAACTCAATGGTAACGGTAAAGTTCACAATGCCATTGGCCACGGTGCCGGCCTGTGAGACTTTGGTGACCTGCCCATGATAATCCTTGCCTAAAATCGCATCGAAAGACAACGTTACTGTTTGTCCGACTGACACGCTGTTGATATCGACTTCCGAAAGATCCACGTCCACCAGCAGGCTGCTCAAGTCATCCACGCGGAAAGCCATCATACCGGCGGTTACCTGGTCGCCAGGGAGCGGATAAGCCTCGGTAACGGTACCAGCAAAGGGCGTGGTCAGATGCGCCATGTCGAGCGTAGCCTGGGCTGCATCCACACGCGCCTGCGCGGCAGCCAGGTCATCCGCACTGGGACCGTTCGCAACACGATCATAGGCGCGTTTGGCATCGTCATATTTGGCCTGCTTGAGCGCCAGATCAGCATCTGCCTTGGCAATCTCTTTCTCAGTGGCATCAACCTTGTAAGTTTTGGTTTTCGGCACATCTACAACGCCATAAGGAGTGACCTGCTTCACCAGATCCACCCGTGTCTTTCTGACCGGATAATTCAAAGCATCGCGATAATCGTAAGCCTTATCAAAGGCATCTTTCGCATCGCGCAGCGCAATCCAGGCCTGGGCGCGGGCTGTATCGGATTTGAGCAAATCGTTCATCGCCTTTTGCGCGGATACCAGATCCGCTTCGGCCAGGATGATGTTCTGCGGCAAAGATGTCTTAGAGATGGACGCGAGTTCATCTCCGGCCTTTACTTGATCACCAATTTGCACATTGACTTTATCCACAGTACCAGTTGTCTGCCAGACCAGTGTGGCCGTCTGGCGCGCACGAACGGTCCCCGTAGCGCCAACGGTTGCGGTCAAAGTACCGCGCCCGATCGTTGCGGTCTGAAATTGACTGGCCTGCTGCCCTCCCTTTGGACGAAAAACCAGGAACAATGCAACCAGTACCACGACAACTGCCAGTGGAATGAAAATCTTCTTTCGTTTTTTGATGAAATTAATCATGGACATTACCTCCACAGAGAATTTCTCTGCCAACGTGTCATTTTACCTTACTATGATTAGAAGTTTATAGTACTGCGCGATTTTTATATATGAATCTTACACATTTGAAAATGTGACACTTGTCGTCCACTTTGGTGACATCCGAGCCTGCCTATACGTTTCAAGTTTAGGTATGATGACGACAATTCTTTTAGTGATAATTTTTGGAGGATTGGTATGCAGGCTGTGCCCGGTGAATTTCTGGATATTGACCGTAAAGAACGCGTCAACAAACCCTTCTTCGATCTCAATTTACGCACTCCCGATGAGCGCACCTGCGATTTTGACGGTGTGGTGATTGAATTTACGCCCGAGCAAGCGATGGTGCAGGCTGCACGTTGCATCCATTGCCCGGACCCGGCTCCCTGCATGCTGGCCTGCCCGGTGAACAATGACATTCCTTCTGCCATGTGGCTGATCGAACAGGGCAGGTTTGTCGAGGCAGCTAACCTGTACCACCAGACCAGTTCGCTGCCCGAAATTTGCGGGCGTGTCTGCCCACACGAGGCGCTCTGCCAGGGCTCCTGCGTGCTCAACAAACACCATGAACCCGTCTTATGCGGGGAGTTGGAAACCTTCACAGTCGATTTCAAGCGCCGCACCGAAGGGCGCATCATCCCGTTGGGCACACCCAGCGGCAAGAAAATAGCCATCATCGGCGCTGGCCCGGCCGGTTTGGGCTGCGCAGACCAACTGGTCCAGATGGGACATGAGGTGACCATCTTCGAGTCCAAGCCCGCGCCCGGCGGTTTGCTCGTCTACGGCATCCCCAATTTCAAGCTTCCCAAAAACGTTTGGTTCGAGAAATGGGGCGAGTTCGAACGCGCCGGGGTCAAGTTTGTCCCCAATACCTATATCGGCAAAGACAAGACCATCGACAACCTGTTCGAGAAGGACAAATTCGATGCGGTCTTTATCGGCGTTGGTTCGGAAATCGACGCCAAGATGGAAGATACACCGGGCACCGACTTACCGGGCGTGTACGAAGCCACGGATTTCCTGATCCGCGGCAATGTGGACCCCAGCATGCTCACACCCGATATGCTGGAACCGCTCGAAATCGGTAACCGCGTGGTAGTCATCGGCGGCGGCGATACCGCTTCCGACTGCTTACGCACCGCGCTGCGCCTGGGTTCTGAAGAAGTGACCTGCCTGTACCGCCGTACTGAAAACGAAATGCCCGGCGGCAAGAAAGACCGCAAGATGGCAAGGGACGAAGGCGCGAAGTACCGCTTTCTGACCCAACCTGTGAAATTTATCGCGGGCGAAGACGGCCATCTGGCAGCTGTGGAGTGCATCGAGATGAAATTGGGCGAGCCGGACGAAAAAGGCCGCCGGCGCCCGGTACCTGTGGAAAACTCCAATTTCAGCGTGGCCTGTGATACGGCCATTTTGGCACTGGGTTACTGGCCTGACCCTATCCTTGGCAAGACAACACCCGACCTGGAAACCCATAATTGGGGTCTGATCAAGACCCTTGACCGCGAAAACGGCGCGACCAGCCGCGAAGGCGTTTTCTCCGCAGGCGACTGCGTGACAGGTCCTGACCTGGTCGTGACCGCCATGCGCGGCGGACGCAAAGCCGCCAAAGCGATTAATGCTTATTTGAAAAGTAAATAACTCCCACCGTTGAGGGCAGCGGTGTCCGAACAGCGGGATGCGTAACGCATCCCGCTGTTCCCTTTTTAATAAGGTATGGGCTTGAAGGCTTTGACGAGACTACGCCCCTGAGCGTTCCAGAGCCATTAAATGCCCACGCAGTATCAAAAGCACGATCAAGCCACTGACACCAAACAGGGGGTCCACACATCTCCAGAAAAGTGGAGGATGGGGGGCCGAAATCAGCCATTTTGTGATCTGCTGAATTTACAGCTTGACGGGTATATTTATATCAATCCATCTACAGTGATTTAGTTTCTTATATGAGATTGTGCCCAGACCAAAACTTGGGGCGCCAGCATAATACGAGGGCAGTTGACCCGCCATAATGGATGACGATGCCTCGATCATGAGAATGTTCCAGCTTATTCATCGAAAACAACAACCCGATTTCGTCCCCCATTCTTTGCTCGATACAAGGCTATATCTGCCCATGAAAGAACATCATCTATATGTAGGAAATCTTTGCGAATTCGTGTGTCCACAACTCCTGCACTGAGGGTCATGCCAATCTCATCTTTTTCAAGTAAAAAAGGAGTAGCTTCCACTTCTTTCCGTATCCTTTCGGCAACTCGATAAGCATTCTGCCTGTCCAGGGAAGGGTGAAGGATCGCAAATTCTTCACCGCCATAACGCGCAGCAACATCGCCCGCACGACAGTTTGAACGGATAAGGTGAGCGATGTGAACCAACACATGATCACCGGCAAGATGACCGTGTGTATCATTTACTTGTTTGAAATGGTCTAAATCAATCAAGGTAACAGAAAGCAGATTCCCACTACGGACTGCCTCAGCAAATTCCACTTCAGCTGTATTGAAAAAATGTCGACGGTTATAAAGTTCTGTCAAATAATCAGTATTTGCCAGTCGCTCCAACTCCGCATTTTGCTCTTCCAGATGCTTGCGCAGGCGCAGCATAGTGATATGCGTATTTACGCGGACCAATATCTCAGCATGCTGAAACGGTTTGTTGATGTAATCAACACCCCCAACCTTAAAACCCTGAACCTTACTATCTATATCAGTCATTGAACTAACAAAGATGACTGGGATATCCTTGGTTCTATCATCCGCCTTCAAGCGACTACAAACCTCAAAGCCGTCCATTCCCGGCATCAGGATGTCCAGCAGAATCAAATCCGGACGAGACTCCTGTGCCAGCTTTAGAGCCGCTTCCCCGCTCCGGGCAGCTTTCACATTGTAACCATCGAAGGTCAATAAGTCCCCCAAAATTTCAAGGTTGTCTTCTACGTCATCAACGATGAGAATGTTGGCATGTAGAGATTCCAAATTGGCTCCAAAATCCTTTAGACTTTATTACTGTTCTCATTATACAAAAGGAAGTAGAGTTTGTCTGTCAGGGATGCTTGATTTTATGCTATCAGATTTGAAAGTTTCTTGCACTCTTGAAACAAAAGTAGATAGGATTTGTGGCACTCGGTCCTTTATTGTGAGGGCCGAAAATTGTACAATAAGAACAATAGGATCAGCTATGAAAATACTACAAGATAAACTTTCTTCCATCTTTCCAGCATCTCGCGTGCATACGCGTCTCATTGACCGCATTGCCTATGCTAACGATGCATCGTACTTCCATCTTGTCCCGCAGGCTGTAGTGCAGCCGAATTCTATCGGCGAAATCCAGTCGCTGTTCAAGTTTAGCCAGCAGCAGCGCATCCCAATGACATTCCGCGCTGCCGGGACCAGTCTCTCCGGGCAAGCGGTAACGGATGGGATTCTGGTGGACATTTCCAAACATTGGGATCGTTACAGTGTGGAAGAGGGCGGAACCTTGTTGCGCGCTCAAACCGGGATCGTAGGTGGGTTCCTGAACAACGTGCTTAAGCCTTACGGACGACGCATTGGCCCTGATCCCGCCTCCTTGGACGCTTGCATGTTAGGCGGAATTTTGGCCAACAATTCCAGCGGCATGTGCTGCGGCGTGACCGAGAACTCCTATCAGACCATCCATAGCATGACCTTCGTCCTGCCAAACGGGTTTGTGCTTGATACTGCTGCTCCGAACGCCCACCAAATCTTCGAAAATGAGCAACCGCACATTGCCCAAGGCTTGTTGGAACTTAAACAGCGTTTGCTTGAAGCTGAGTATGTCCCTCACCCCCACCCCTCTCCCAGTGGGAGAGGGGCTATTGCCGCGAGTTTCCTCTCCCCGCGGGAGAGGGCGGAGGGTGAGGGCGAAACCCTGGCCGAACGCGTCCGCCGCCGCTACCAGATGAAGAACAACAACGGCTACCTGCTCAACGCCTTCGTGGACTTCGACAGGCCGCTTGACATCCTCGTCCATTTGCTGATTGGTTCCGAGGGTACATTGGGCTTCATCGCCGAGGCCGTCCTGCACACCTTGCCTGAATTTTCACACAAGTACACCGGCATGCTGTATTTCGATTCCGTGCGGGATGCGGCCGCGGCTATTTTCCCGCTGCGAGAGTCGGGGGCGCGCGCGGCAGAAATCATGGACCGGGCCTCGCTCCGTTCAGTGGAAGCAGTTCCGGGCGTGCCAGCGATCCTGCGGGAACTACCTGGGGGTGCGGCGGCTATTCTGGTCGAGTATCAGGCCGCAGACGCGGAAACGTTGCTCCATTTCCAGAAAGAATCGGCTCGCACGCTCAAAACGCTGCGCCTGCTGCATGACCCCGAGTTCACGCAAGACCCGATCCAGCAGGCCAACCTGTGGAAGCCGCGCAAGGGCATTATCGCTTCGGTCGGGGCCATGCGCGCCCCCGGCACGACCTCGCTGATCGAGGATGTGGCCTTTCCCGTGCCGCGCCTGGCGGATGCCGTCACCGACTTGCAGGCCTTGTTTGCGGCGCACGGCTACCCCGAAGGCGTGATTTACGGCCACGCCAAAGATGGCAACCTGCATTTCCAGATCAATCAGTCGTTTAACACGCAAGGCGAGATCGACCGCTTCGACGGCTTTGTGCAGGAACTGGTGCGGGCCGTCAGCGGCAAGTATGACGGTGCGCTCAAGGCCGAACACGGCACCGGACGTAACATGGCTCCGTTCGTCGAGATGGAATGGGGCGCGGAAGCCTACGAGATCATGCGTGACCTGAAGTCGCTGCTCGACCCCGATGGGATGCTCAGTCCCGGCGTGGTCATCAACCCGAACCCGCAAGCGCACGTGACGGATGTCAAGACGATTGCCGCCGTCTCCCCGATTGTGGATGCCTGCATCGAGTGCGGATTTTGCGAATCGAAATGTCCATCCAGACGCCTGACCCTGACCCCGCGTCAGCGGATCGTTGTGCAGCGGGAGATTGCCCGTTTAAAGAGTCTCAGCGCCTCGGACGACCCGCAGCCTGTCCTGAGCGAAGTCGAAGGGCTTGTTTCCCTTATAGGCGATTACGACTACGCTGGCATCGAAACCTGCGCCGTAGACGGCCTGTGCGCCAGCGCCTGCCCCGTGAGTATCAATACCGGCGAGTTGACGAAGCATTTACGAGCAGAAAAAGTAAAAAATGAGAAGTTGGCGGGCTGGGTGGCTGACAATTTTGCGCTAGTTGAGAAATCGTTGGGTTGGGGCGTCCGCGTGGGTCATTTCTTCGAACCACGAAGAGCACAACACTTGCACCGCACTGCGTTTGGTGCAGTGCAGGTGAGGGACGCACAGGAAAAGCTATTTTTGACTTCCGCGACCGAAATAGCCGAGAAAATCACTGGCACTACTTTACCAAAATGGAATCATTCTGTCCCGTATCCCACAAAAAATCTTCGCTCTCTTGTCCCCGTCAGGGGGTCGCATGCTTAGCGGTGAAAAAGCTTTTGTTTATTTCCCTTCTTGTATTTCACGTCAACTTGGCACGCCGCCTTCACTCGTCACCTCTCACGCATCACTCGCCCAGACTTTCATCACCGTTGCCCAACGGGCAAACATCACCCTCGAAATCCCCCAAGAAATCGATGGCGTTTGCTGCGGGATGCCCTTCTCATCCAAAGGCTACACTGAGACTTACAAAGCCACCCTGCACAAAACACTCGCTAAATTCTGGGAGTGGAGCGAGCATGGAAAATATCCTATTGTCATCGACACCACCTCCTGCGCTCACAGCCTGCGCACCTGCCAAGACGCCCTTTCAGCCGAAGACCTGGGCCTTTACAAACAACTAACTCTGCTCGACAGCCTCGAATTCATTCACGACACCCTGCTGCCCCGGCTCGACATTCATCCTATAGATGAAGATGTGGTGTTGCACCCAAACTGCTCCGCACGCAAGCTGGGATTGGATGGGGTGATGCTGGCAATTGCCCAAAAGTGTGCCCGCTCAGCGACAGTCCCGCTTAACCTGGGATGCTGTGCCTTTGCCGGAGACCGCGGACTGCTCTACCCCGAACTGACCGCATCCGCTACCGAAAAAGAATCCACCGAAGTGCTGACTCACGCGATTACGGCGGCTATTACTCATCGAACATCACCTGCGAAATGGGTATGACCGAGGCGACGGGGAAAGAATACTTGGGAATCGTGTATTTTGTAGAGAAGGCATCGAGATAAACGTAACAATTCTTTTGAAATCAGCCACCCTGCCAGAAATAACAAGGTGGCTGATTTCTATTTACTGGAAGCAATTCATTGCGCTAATCCTGATGCGAAGATAATTTTGTCCACTTATCGAATCTCAGTTTATAGCTCCAGGTTTCATTGTTGTACTGATAGTTTGTTGCACCATCCTGCCCGCCAAATAGAATGATTTTGTTTATCATCCTTAACATAGACCATTGCGTAGCGAGAAATGACTCCCGGATTATTCTCAGGCTGCATTTGCTGCCAGGTGTTGGTGTTCAAGTCATAGGTCCAGGTTTCATCATTTCCATATGAGGTACCACCATACATGATGAACTTGTCGGCCTTTTCATCATATACCAGATTCATATAATCACGAAGTTCGGGGGCATTTGCGTATTTGCTACTCAGTTCTTCCCAGGTATTTGTGTTGTAATCATATGTCCAGACTGCATTTTTGTTCGCACTGCCATTCAAATCTCCACCCCATAAGACAACTCGGTCAGCTTTTGGATCGTAAGCCATGTCATGATAGTTTCGTGGTTGGGGATGGATGCGCGGTTCCATATTCGTCCAGGTGTCGGTATTGAAATCATACACCCAGGTTTCATCGACAAACTAATATTTTGTAATTTCAAATCCACCGAACATGATAATGCGGTCCGACTTAAAATCATAGACAATTCGCTGTCCAAGCATATTTCTTGGGTCCATCTGCCAATTGGGTCCAGGTATCATGATTGGCATCATAAGCCCATGTCTGTAATGTAGACAGGTCGTCTGTGATAACCGAAAGGATGATTCGATCTGCTTCAGAATCGTAGGCCATATCTCCGCCACCAAATCCACCGGGACTTGTGCCTGGGTGCATCTGCGCCCATTTTTCAGATTTGGGATCGAAGACCCAGGTTTCGTGGTTCCAACTCTCCGGAGTCTCGCCAAGCTCCTGTCTGGCCACCATACAGGATGACCAATCCCGATTCGGAATCGTAGGCCATCTGGTGATAGCCGCGTGCGACTGGGTGATGAACCGAAGGCACTCCCCGCTGTCGTGAATAGAAGCAGAATGACAGCGAAAATAGACACGCCCAAAACACTTGCTTTTTTCATGATTTTCTCCTTTCACGTACTAATACATTCTTTATCTTGACAAATCAATGTGAAAAAATGTGAAATTATCAGACACCTTGTTTCTTTCTCGTTGCCGTTGTTTGTGATAATGCAGCCTGTCACTCCAGACCCCAAGTTTATATCGGTACCCGTTACATCTTGCATATTGTTTTTGCTGATCTCACAGGTGTTACCTTCACCAAATGTCTGGGCCAGTTCAATACCAGTTTCACCGCGAAACGTATTCTTCTCTATCAGAAATGTGGATCCAACATCTTCCATTGCAAAGATGTTATACAGGGATATGCCGGTCGTTGCATCGACATTGTTATTCGAGAATACATACTCGCTATTTACAAAATCACCACCATCCATGGCAAAATAAACATCCTCGAATTCATTGTGACTAATCGTAACGGATGCATCTGAGAGGTTGGCAATTGGTGTTCCCGATCCCACTGCATGGAAGGCTGAGTTTCTAACAGTGAAGGAACCAGAAATAGGGTCTGGATTTTCACCGATAAAACCTTCGTAGAATATGCCATTGATCAAGTTGTATCCGAGCAAAGAATTTTCGGCTGGTTCTCCTTCCACAAGGACATGTTCGAACTGAGCATTGGCTTCAGGACCCAGGATCGCAATCCCATGAGCTAATTCGGTGATGAGTGGCTCGATTCCAAATATTGTCCAGCCAGTTGTCCCGTTATTTCCACTTATATGGATCGCGAGGTCTGAAACTTGAAGTCACCTCCAACAAATACAAACAAGCTCGGCCAAGGATTATCGGATGAGGGTGGGTTAAAGTAAAAATTCTCCTGCGTCACATACAGATTGGGCAGATTGGTCACCACAGTATTTTTCG
>CAWHJM010000083.1:0-23281 GCA_963829615.1 uncultured Chloroflexia bacterium | reverse complement strand
TGACGAAAAATATATCTCTCAAAAGGAGTTTATCAATGAAGTATCGACGCTTTGGAAAGACAGATTGGCAAATCAGCGAGATTGGATATGGAATGTGGGGCATGGCCGGCTGGACCGGTTCGGACGATGACGAATCCCTGGCGTCTTTGCAACGGGCTGTTGACCTGGGTTGTAATTTCTTTGACACGGCCTGGGGCTATGGTGAGGGACATAGCGAAAGTCTGTTGGGAAAGCTTGTCCGCGATAATCCTGGAAAGAAGTTATATATAGCTACGAAATTCCGCCTAAAAACTTCATCTGGCCCAGCCGCCGGGAATTCTCTCTGGACGATTGTTTTCCGCCGGATCACATCGAAAAATATGTGCATAGTAGTTTGAAGAATGCCGGGTTGGATAAATTCGATTTGATGCAGTTCCACGTTTGGGAAGAGCCTTGGTGGAAGATGATCGCTGGGCGCTGAAAATGGACGAGTTACGTTCACAAGGACTGTTCGATGCTGTGGGCATCAGCATCAATCGCTGGGAGCCGTGGAACGGCGTCAAAACGGTGCGCAGCGGATTGATTGATGCGGTGCAGGTTATCTACAATATTTTCGACCAGAACCCTGAAGATGAACTGTTTCCGGCATGTGCGGAAATGGATGTGGCTGTCATCGCGCGCGTGCCGTTCGATGAAGGCACATTGACCGGCAACCTGACTTTGGAAAGTTCCTGGCCGAAAGATGACTGGCGCAGTACATATTTTGTCCCGGAGAATCTCAAGAGTAGCGTGGAACATGGCGAAGCCTTGAAGCCATTTGTGCCTGAAGGCATGACGATGCCAGAGATGGCGCTGCGATTTATCCTGAATGAGAAGCGTGTCAGCACGATTATTCCAGGAATGCGGAAATTGAAACATGTGGATAGCAATATTGCTACCAGCGATGCCGGACCGTTGCCCCGGGAATTTCATGCAAAGTTGCGTCAGCATCGGTGGGACAGAGAGCCAACGGCCTGGTCACAGTAGGTGAATATTTGTTGAGTATGAGCCTTCCCTGGAAGGCTTTTGTTTTAAATTCCATATGCGCATGCTCGAGGCGGAAAGTCCTTCGCCGCCGGGGAAGGTCCTGCCAAACGTAAGCTGGTAGAGCTAGAAGGAGTCATCCTTATGAGAAACAAAGGACATAACATGCCCAGACCCGATGATGGATTAGCCTTCATGCTGAAATATGAGAATGTGGCATGGTACCAGGATGGCGTTGTCAGGATTCTGGACCGGCGCGTATATCCGCGTAAGGTTGAGTTTGTGGTTTGCAAGGATTACAGGGAAGTGGCGCAGGCCATCGCAGAGATGGTCACCCAGAGCGGCGGACCGTGGCTGGCGGCGCAGCAGGCGATGGTCATGACGGCTTACCAGGTACAGGACCAACTTGTCAGAGCGGGCGAAGGCCGTTTTAAGGGAAGCAGCTTTGAGTGTGACCCGAGCGAGACCGACCACATCTGAGCGGATGGCGACTGTCGTGCAGAAAATTCTCGAACACGCGGAAGCGGCGTTGGATGCCGGCGAGACGGTCGGTCCTTCCACTGAAAAGTTTGTGCGTGAAGGCCTGGATGAGAACCTATGAACGGGCGCGGACGATCGGTGAGAATGTGGTCGACTTCTGCCGGATAAGGTTACCATCCTGACGCAGTGCTTTGCCGAAACGTTGATCGGGTTCACGCTGCTGGTCTGCCAGGAACGTGGGGTGGACGTCTCGCTGATCTGCCCGGAGACGCGTCCGTATTTGCAGGGCGCACGCCTGACGGCCAGCGTGGCGCATGACATGGGTGTGCCTGTGACGGTAGTGACCGACAACATGCCGGGCTACCTGCTCTCGCGGCACATCCCGGATGTGTTCATCTGCGCGGCGGATGTGATCACGCTGGACGGGCATGTGGTCAACAAGATTGGCACGTACCAGATTGCGCTGGCCGCGCATGAGAACAACGTTCCTTTTTACGTGTTTGGTACTCCTTCGGCTGAGAACCCGAGTATTGATTCCGTCACCATTGAGGAGCGCGACCCGGAAGAAGTTTTGCATGCGATGGGCGTGCGCACAGCGATGGAGGGCGTGAAAGGTTATTACCCGGCCTTCGACATCACGCCACCGAAACTGGTGGGGGCGGTGGTGACTTCCCGCGGTGTTTATTCGCCTTATGATTTGAAAAGCTATTTTGGAGGAAAATAATCTGCGAAAGTATGCTATTCTGGATAGGACTGTTGTTCGGTCTGAATCTGTCAAAGATGCGTTACAATCCTGAAGCCCAGCGTTGTGCCTTTGTAGATTTGAATAATTGCTGAAACAGTTTGACTTTAATGTATGGATTTAGGATGACAATATGGCCCAACTGGAAGTGGAGGTAATTCTGGCCCGGCACCTGGCTGAGAACCTGGCGTTGCCGATCTTTATTGTTGATCCGCAGGGAAATCTCATTTTCTTCAATGAGCCTGCCGAAGCGGTTCTTGGAATGCGTTTTGGCGACACAGGCCTCTTACCTGTCAGTGAATGGTCCACCATGTTCGAACCTGTGGATCAGGATGGCACGCCGATCATCCCGGAAGATCTCCCGCTCGTGATCGCCATGACGCAGGGTCATCCGGCCCACAAGGGATTTTTGATTAAAGGGCTGGACGAGAAATTGCGGCAGATCGAATTAACCGCCTTTCCTCTTGTTGGACAGGCAGGCCGCATAACGGGTGCGGTTTCGATCTTTTGGGAAGTGCCATCATGAAGGTAACAGCTATGGGGCACGCGCGGTTCACTGGCCTCCCCGGGAGCGGATACGGTCCGCTATGGTGGTAATACTTCCTGTGTGTCGATCGAAGGTTCTAAAGGAACGTGGCTGGTCCTGGACGCCGGGACGGGCATTCGTAGCTTGGGCCGCAGCCTGCCCTCGGACCTGAAACGGGTGGACATTCTCCTGACGCATCTCCACATGGACCATCTCCAGGGCTTGCCGTTCTTCGCGCCTCTACGGAATCCGGATGTGGAAACGCACGTCTGGGGACCGGCCAGCACCATGCTGAGTTTGAAAGCCCGCCTGCAGCGCTATGTTTCGCCCCCGTTGTTCCCGGTCAGTGTGCGCGATCTCTCCCCGATGTTGCAATTTCACGAACTATCCTTCGATATGTTCGAAATCGGGGAGTTCTGTATCGTGTCTCAACTTGTCATCCATCCTAACCCGACAGTCGGGTATCGCATTCTGCACAAAGACAAGGTCGTGACCTACCTGCCCGATCACGAACCGATGCTGGGCGCCCGCACGTTCCCCCGCAGCCCGGAATGGACCTCGGGGTACGACCTGGCTAAAGGTGTGGACTTGCTCATCCATGACTCGCAATACACGCCGGATGAATACCAGTCCCGCGTCGGGTTCGGTCATAGCAACATGGTGCAGGCTTTTGAATTTGCCGCGCTGGCGAACGTAAAAAGTTTTGTGCCCTTCCATCATGATCCGGCCCACAGCGACGACCAACTGGACCAGATGATCACAGATGCGATGCAAGAGGTCGCTCCGGGCTATGATGTGACCCCTGGGCAGGAGGGGATGACATTCAATTTGGAAGAATAGTGACACTTGCTTATGTCACCCTTCACTCCGTTCAGGGTGACAAATTATTGGATGCATCCACCAACGCGCGCAGATTCTCCAATGGGGTTTGTAGATACAGATCACAGCCCGGCCAGACGGCATCCGCCCCGCTGCGGACCGCGCCCTTAACTGCTTCCGTTATCTCAGCCGGGGTGCCCTGGCTGATAAGTCCCACCGGGTCGAGATTCCCGAACAACAGCATATCCGGCACATCTTCGCCGCGATTTGGCGAGATCGTTGGTCTGATCCACGGACAGCGCATCCGCGCCTGAAGCCGCCAGCAGCTTCATCGTCCCGTTCGTGCGCCCGCAGGCGGACAGTACCACCGGCCGCGGCAGCGCGGACGTCAGCGTCTGCACATGCGGCAGCACAATCGACTCGAACAGCCTGGGCCCTAATGCGCCCGGCGAACCGCCCATCTCATGGATCGTCAAGAAATCCGCGCCTGCCTGGTGATAAGCGTTCCCTACGCTGGCCAAAACCTGTGTCAATATATCCAGCGCCGGATGGATTACCTCTGGCTTGCGTTTCATCGTCATGTACAACGCCATCGTCTCCACCAGCAGGGACAGCAGCGTGAACGGCCCCGGCACCCAGGCCCCAATCACGATCTCATCCCCCACATCTTCTTTTAGTAATTTAATGGCTTCAACAACTATCGGGATTCGCCCTTGCTTCACCACAGAGTCCACCAGAGATCTTAGACTTTCTATATGTTCTCTGCCTGCCCCGGCCCTGCCGTTTGGGCCGGGGTGTTCTCCGTGGTAAATTTCTCTACCGAATCATAAAGAAATCCGGCCACACGCGGAAACTCCGCCCCCTCGCTCCCCTCCCTGAAATCGACCGTTGCCCCCAACGCCTCGGCCTCCACGTACAGATCCAGCGGCACCGCAGCCGACCCAAACCCGCTGACCCGGTAGGTGCTGGCCGCCGCCCGCGCCATCTTGGCCGCATCGCGGTGCGTCTCGTGGAACTGCAAACCTTCGCTTTTCAGCCCGGCCTCGGTCACGCTGATCAGGCCGGAGAAGAGGGGAGGCGTGTCAGGAATTTGTTTGTTGAATAGAGCAAGAATTTTTTCGCGAGATAGTCATAAATCCTTTGATTTCCTATAAATTATTTCTCCCTGAGCGGAGCGCAGCGCAGTCGAAGGGCGTTTTTGCAATAGCGCTTCGACTACGCTGCAAACAACGCAACTCCGCTCAGCGAGGAAGGAATATTTCATATCAGAAATTGTCCCAAAATATAAACGATCATCCCGGCCAGGAAGCCGAGATAGATGCCACGCATGGCAAAGACGCCTTCTTTGGAGTCGCGGCTGCGCAGTAACTTGATCGTAAAGAAAATTAACGCAGCATCTGCGACGATGATCGCCAGCAGATACTGGATGCCCATCCAGCCACGAATCAGCGGCAGGGGAGTCAGGATCAAGAGCAGGGCGAAGAGTCCGGCTGAGACGCGCAGAGCAGCTGTCCGCCCGAAGCGAAGCGCCAGCGAACGCGACCCGAGCAGCCTGTCGCCCTCCATGTCCATCGCATCCCCGGCGATCTCCTCGGCCAGGTCGATCAGGAAAGCGCCCAGCGCCATCAGCCACAACAATCTGTTTGACGTTCTGCCGACGGCCATGCCGCCCAGGATGAAGCAGGATGCCACCGAAGTGGCGACCATCAGGTTGCCCGGCAGGCCGCTGCGCTTGAATTTCCAGTTGTACAGGAAGCCGATGACCCAGATGAAGACCCCGAAAACCAGCGTGGACGGGCTGATCGCCAGCGCCGCCGCCCACCCGCCGAGGATGACCGGCACGGACAGCCCGATGGCTTCTCGGGCAGAGACCGCCCCGGATGGCAGCGGACGCTCCGGCGCATTGACGCGGTCCACTTCCAGGTCGAAGACGTCGTTCAGGATGAGCGCGGAAGCGGAGAGCAGAAAGGCGCAGGTGAAGCCCAGCAGCGCCTCGCGCACGGACGGCAGACCGCCCAGCGCGACCATCTCGCCCATCAGGACGGTCACCCCGGCGGCGAAGGGCAGTTCCGGGCGGAAGAGGCGGATGAGCCCTGAGATTTTATTTCTAAGCATCAACCCCAAACCCGCTGACCCGATAGGTACTGGCCGCCGCCCTGCGCCATCTTGGCCGCGTCGCGGTGCGTCTCGTGGAACTGTAGCCTTCGCTCTCTAACCCTGGCCTGGTCACGCTGATCAGGCCGGAGAAGAGAGGAACGGTATTTCCCTTTTGCCATTGAAAAGAGCAATAATTTCATTTCGAGTTTTCATGGGTTAGAATATACTTGCTTTTGCTTGGTAAATTACTTTGCAATTTGGTTATTATGGTACTCAATGTATTCAATGTTAATCGGACTGTTGAGATAATCTTGAATAATTTTGTAAGTGAAAGTTCGAATAGCTCCATAATCACACATATTCAAGTGATTTCGACAAGTTTCAACATGTTGTCTGTATATAAAACCATTATTGGTATCTCCAAACGAAGCATTTTACGTGCATGAATCCTCAGTATGTTGATCACTTTGAAAGTTCGATGGTAAACCCACATAGCTGTAATCTTTGGATAATAGCTTTGTTTTAATTCGCTGCCAGAGCTAGTATCTTGGCAAAATACGATTAGTTTTTGCAGAATGCCGGATGGCAATTGGGTTCTGCAATGACCAGCTAAAGTATGTCACATATTTGATATTACCCTGGCTCTGGATATTTGCAAGTGAAGATCGTGCCATACCATAACTTTTCGTGTCTCTGGATCGAAGGTAATAGATATTACATCTTTGCTGCGCATGGAAAGTTCAGATACCAATCTCCAGTTTAGACCCATATTTGACATCGGTGAGGTTTTCAGTCGCCAACAATTTATCCCCGTATTATCAATCACACGGCATCGTATCCTCGTATGAACGATGACCATATCTTTCTGTGCCATTGTCATCTGCTAAATTGTAGTATCAGTGTCACTTGTCCAACGACTGTAAGTTCCTTACAGGTACTCATCTTCTTACTTAATTTTCATTGTGTTAATTGCTTTTCACAGGCCTTCACAATCCCGGCCACATGCTCGGGTGTGGAGCCGCAACAGCCACTCAACCACGCGTACATATTTTTTTAACCTAAAGTCTTCAATAATCTTTTTAATTTGTTTTGTCAGCAAGGGAATTTCGTTTTGAATCACATCCCAAACGATCTCATCACTGACCCCAAAATAATCGTGCGCCACAATATCCCGAAACCCGGCAATCTTGCGCCATTTGACTTGCGGATATTTGGTTTTTGTTTCATCTGAAATATTCTTGATAGCCTCGCCGATAATCTCCAAGTTGCGCAATGTGGCGTGGTAGGTGCGGTCGTCCCGCATGAAATCTTCAAAGCTCATTCCCTTGGTGAATTTGTTCACCCTTTCACAGGCGGCCTGCACATCGTCCAGATATAACCCCTCGTCACGTGACATAAACCAAATCCCGCATGATGTAGGGTTTGATACGCGGTCTGATGGCTTGCGGCATGACCAAATCCACGCGCAGCCCCAGTAAATCTTCCAGGAAGAATTTTGTGTCCATGAAACGGTCGAAGGTTGCTTTGCCCTCGAATTCCACGAGAATATCCACGTCGCTGGTCTGGGTGGCTTCATCACGTGCCACCGAGCCGAACACCGCCAGTGACTTAACGCCCAGTTTGGTCAACTGGCCGTAATTTTCGTGAATCAGGGTAATAATCTCGTTGCGTTTCATGATTAATATTATACATGATGTAAGAAGTGTCATTGCGAGACGCCGTAGGCGCTCGTACCCCATGCGGGGCACTTTGGCAATCTCCTCTCATGGGAAATCCTTTTACTGGTTACTGTGAGACTGCCGTCGTCGCACATTGCCCCTCGAAGGGGCTACACTCCAATCAGTGACGGCTCTTCGTGTCCTTCGTCGCTTACTTTCACCGCCTTCACAATCCCGGCCACGTGCTCGGGCGTGGAGCCGCAGCAGCCGCCTACCACGCGCGCGCCCAGGGCGATGTACTTCTTGGCATACTCGCCCATTTGCTCCGGCGTGACATCGTAGGTGGCGACGTTGGTCTCCACGTCCATGCGCGGCAGGCCGGCATTCGGCTTGGCCCACAGCGGGAAGTCCGGCGCAGTCTCGGCGTATTCGTGATGACCTTTTCCATGTTTTCCAGCGTGGTGCCGCAGTTGGCGCCCACCAGCGCCGCGCCCTTTTCCTTATATTTTGTGACCACATCCTTAGGCTTGACGCCCATCATGGTGCGCACGCCGCGGTCGTAGCTGAAACTGACCACGATCGGCAGGTCGGTGGCGGAACGCGCGCCCTCGAAGGCTGCATCCGTCTCATCGAAGGCGAACATGGTCTCGATTACCAACAGGTCCACGCCGCCCTCGGCCAGCGCGGCTGCCTGCTCGGCGTAGGTCGCGGTCACTTCTTCGGCGGTCAGCGGGCCGTAGGGCTTGAACAGGCCGCCGGTGGGTCCCATCGAACCGGCCACCAGCACGTTGTCGCGGGTTGAAGCGGCTTTGTGGGCCAGTTCCACGGCGCGCTGGTTGACTTCCGGGGCACGCTCTTGATATTTCGAATCCTTCATGCGCAGGCGCGTCCCGCCAAAGGTGCAGGTCAGGATGATGTCCGAACCGGCCTCCACGAAAGCGGTTTCGAGCTTCAGGATGGTATCGGGATCGTCCAGCACCAGGTCTTCGGGCGGCGTGCCGGGCTTGAGACCCATCAATTGCAGGTTGGTGCCGGTCGCCCCGTCCGCGACCATGATCTCGCCAGCGTTCAGTCGTTCCAAAAATTTGTTCATTTTGCCCTCCAGAATGGAACGCGGACAACACGGATTGAACGGATTCTCGCGGATAACTTTTAAAAAATCCGTGTAAATCTGCCTGATCCGCAAAATCCGCGTGCTATTTACCCATCAATTTCTTCGCCATCGGGTCCACCTCCCGATGCGGGATCAAATGCGCGATGTGCGGGAACGGGTCGGTCATGTGCGGGAAGTTCAGCGCCAGCATGAACTGGTTCTGGAACTCCGGGTCGGTGGGCAGTTCGTAGCGACGCACCGTGCGCGCCACCTGGCCCGCCTCGCGGCGCTTCTCCACGTTCAGCAGCGCAATGCGCGCCCCGTCGCCGGCCGCGTTGCCCACCGCGTACACATCCTCCAGCGGCAGGTCGGGGATCAGCCCGATCACCATGGCCTTGGTCTTGTCGATGTAACTGCCGAAGCCGCCCGCCAGAATCAGCTTGTCGGGCCGCTCCAGCCCGGCCGCCTTCAACAGCGTGCGCGCGGCCACATACAGCGCGCCCTTCGCCAGTTGGATTTGCCGGATGTCTTTCAAGGAGATGGGGATGTCTCTTCCGATGGACGTATCCTCGGCCCAGGCGATCACGTACTCCGGGCCGTTCTCGCCCTCGCGCACCCGCTTCGAACTCAAGCCCGCGCCTGAATCTGCCACGAGTATCGATGATCTGTGCCCGGAACATTTCCGCCAGCACGTCGATGATGGCCGAGCCACAGATGCCTTTGGCTTTGCCCTGGCCCCATTCTTCCTCGCCGATGATCTTGTAACGAGGCTCCAGGGTAGCATCGTCGATTTCGACGCGCTCGATGGCGCCCGGTGCAGCCCGCATGCCATACTCGATGTGCGCGCCTTCCAGCGCCGGTCCCGTGGGCGTGGACGTGCACACCAGCCCGTGACGGTTGCCCAGCACCAGTTCGGCGTTGGTGCCCACGTCGATGATCAGCCAGTTCTCATCCTGTTTGTGCGGTTCCTCGGCGATCAGCACGCCGCTGGTGTCCGCGCCGATGAAACTGGCGATGGTCGGCAGCACGTGCACGTTGCCTGACGGGTTGATGTTCAAGCCCAACTCGCGCGCTTTCATGTCCACCGCCTTGTGGATGGTCGGCACATACGGTGCGCGTCCCAGATGCGTGGGCGGCAGGTTGAGCAGCAGGTGGTGCATGGTGGTGTTGCCGACGAAGACGATTTCCAATATATCTTCCGTTGTCGTCATCGCTGGTTGAGTAGCCGCAGGCGTATCGCCTGTCCCCGTCAGGGGAAACCAGTCAGCAGCTAAATCCTTGCTATCATCGCCACTTTGTCGAGCCTTGTTGGCCGTCTTCACCGCCCCCTTCAACAACTGGTTCAACGTCCCAATCACCGCCTTATGCATCTTCTCCAGCCCATCCGGCTCCGAGATCGTATACTGGATGCGTGACATGACATCCTCGCCGTACACGATCTGCGGATTCATCTCCAATTCGGCCGCCAGGATTTCGCCTGTTTCCAGGTCGCACAAGTAAAGCGCAATCGTAGTCGAGCCGATGTCCACTGCTGCGCCGTAGCTCTCTTCCACGTAACCCGGCTGCACGCGGATGACTTCCTTATCTTGCCAGACGGTGACGGTCACTTTCCAGTTCGCCTTCACGCAGGGTATCCGCCAGTCCGCGCAGGCACTGGTAGTCGATGCTCAGGTCTTCGGCTTTGGGCAGGTTCTCTTCCCCGCGCCGCACCAGCGACATGGAGGCTTCCAGTCCCTGTGACAGCCGTTCCCAGTCCGCGATGGGTCTCTCCAGATCAGGCGGCGTCATTTCGACCAGATATTTCCGTATGGACGGTTTGATCTCGATCTCGCGCTCTGTCGCCGATTTACGCACGATCTGTTTGTTGCCACGGCTCTCTTCGGGCACATTGACCAGCACATCGCCCAGCACTTTGGCCTGGCAGGAGAGCCGCACCTGGCCCACTTCCCAGCCGTTGGCGGCCATCATTTTCGGTCGACGTCTGAAGAAATCTACTTCTTCGGCGCTGGGCGTGGACAAATTCTCACGTTTGGAGGTGATGCCGTAGCGCTCGAAAGTCCCATCTTCGACGACGACTTTGCATTTGCCGCAGGTGGCGTTCTCGGCGCAGATCGATTCGATCTCCACCCCTAGTTGGCGCGCCGCTTCACGCAGACTGATGCCCTCGTCCACGTGGCCGCGGCGTCCGGATGGTTGCAGGATGACGAGGTGTTGTTTGCTCATAGAACCCCAATTATACCCATCGCGGTCACATATTGCGCTTTTCAAAAGCTGGAAGGCACAATTTGTGACCGCGGGCATTCTATACCGATGAAAATGCCGCCGGGAGCGGCGGCAGGAGACGAAGAGTGGGGAATGTTGTGGCCTTCCATTGGTTCACCACTGAGAACACCGAGAGCACGGAGTTTTTCTCATTGTTTTCGTGCTCCTGGACTGTCCGCCCAGGACAGGCTGTGGGCTCCGTGGTAAAAACTCTTGAGCCCATCTTGTTATCCGCTCCCGATGGTCGCGGGATTATTTCTTTCGTTTGGGAATCTCTATTTTAGCGAAGGCAGTTTCGAGTTCCGAAAGAAGCGCTGCGGTCACCTCTTCGGGCGTGCCCTCCCGTTCGATCCAATCGCCGCGCCGCCACGCATCCAGATATTCGTCCGTGCCGGTCAGGCCGGTGGCTATGGCATAAGCGTCTATGGCTCTTTGGAAGCGATCTGGTAATGGGGTCTTGATTTCGCGCCCGTCCCCCTGGACGATGATGGCGGAGGGGATGTGTTTCCAGTAAAGGATGCGGTATTTGGTCATCATTTCGTCGCTGAGCGGAGGCCGTAGGCAACAGTCCCGATAGCGGCAAGCGTCGCATTCGCTCACTGTGCCTGCAGCTCTGACGTGGGCAGGATGGATTATTACACAGGCAACATGCCGTGTTCCCACAAGATGAGCGCCAGCCCGAAAGCCAGGAAGAGCAATACCAAAAAGATGCCGAAAAACGTCCAGTGGAAAGGCTTTACAAAGGTACGGTCGGGATAGGCGCCGAAGCCGCGTGATTCGACTGCCAATGCCGTGTTCTCGGCCTTACGCAGCCCATTGACGATCACGGTAAACAGATAACGCTGCCACAACCGGAAGCGATGCTGGAAGGGCGAGCGCGAGGCGCGTCCGCGGATGGCGTGCGCGGCCTTGACCGCGTCCACTTCTTGCTGGACGATGGGCAGGAAGCGCAGCGCCATGAAGATGGCGAAGGCAAAGCGGTAGGGCATGCCCAGCCTGACCAGCCCGACCATCAACTCGTGGATGTTGGTGGTCCAGATCAGCATGAAGGAAACCATCACCATGGTTGCCAGGCGGAAGAAGTAACCCAGGCCCTTCGTCAGTCCTTCGGCGCTGCCGTGCAGCGGACCCAGCACGAAGATCGGCTCGCCGGGCGTGATGAAGAAGTGAAAAAAGCCCAGCAAAAGCGCAATGCCGAAAATGAGCGGCGAGGTGCGGATGATGGTCAACAGCGGCACGCGCGCCAGGAAAATCGCCATGAATAGCAGTACCGCCAGCATCAAAGCGCGGGCCTCGTTGGTAGTGAACTGGAAGGTCATGATGACGACCACCAGCACCCAGGCCAGCTTGCTCATAGCGTCAGCGCGGTTAATGATGGAATTGTTGTCGATGAATTGAAGCGTCATTTCACTCATGGTGTTTCCATCGCCTCGATAAATAAGTCCACAGTATTCAGCCCATCGGGCACTTTTACGCCGCGGGCGCGCAGGGCGTCTACCAGACGGCGTAGGGCAGTGGGGCGCAGGGCGGCGCGTTCCACGATCTTGGGTTGTTGGAACAACTCGCCGGGTGTGCCGTCGAAGATCTTTTCTCCGTTGGCCATCACGATGGCGCGTTCAATGTGCGCGTCCACCAGGCGCATATCGTGTGTGATCATCAGCACGGTGATGCCCTCGCGGCGCAGGTAATTGATCAGTTCCATCAGACGCTCGGTCAGGCGCTTGTCTTGCCCGTAAGTGGGCTCGTCCACGATCAGCAGGCGTGCGCGTCCGCCCACCAGCATGGTGGCCACGCCCAGACGGCGCTTGCTGCCCGCGCTGAGCGAGAACGGATGGCTCTCAGCCAACTCGGTGATTTCCAGGCGTTCCAGCATGGCCTGCACGCGGCGGTCCACTTCCAGGCGGTCGTCGATGCCCTGGGCCAGCAGACTGTACTCCAACTCCTCGCGCACCGTGTCGCTCAGGAACTGGTGTTCAGGGTTCTGGAAAACCAGCGCCACATCGTTGGCCAGGTCCTGCACATGCCATTGGCGCGCCTTACGCCCGAAGAGCGTCAACTGGCCGCCGGATGGCTTCAACAGGCCGACCAGCAATTTCGAGAGCGTGCTCTTGCCTGCACCGTTCTGTCCGACAATGGCTGCGATCTCACCCTGCCGGATATCGAATGAAACGCCCAGCAGTGCCTGGATACGTTTGGTGTACGAGAAACGGACATTCTCTGCACGGACCAGAACATCACCGAGCGTGACCTGTCCCTTTTTGCTCGCAACATTCTTGAACGAGCTGCCTGCCAGCGCTTCGACAGCTTCTTCTACCGTCAGCGGGACCGGCTTGCCATTCAGCAAGCCGTCCTTTTTCAGGCGCAGACCGATCTCTGTCGGTTCCGGCAGCCAGACCCCCAGGTCCAGCATGAGCGAACCATGTTTCTCGACCATGTTGCGGGGCGAGTCCTGTGCCAGCACGCGTCCCTCCGAGAGCAGGATGATGTCGTCCGCTTCGGCTATGAACTCATCCAGATCTTTGGTGACCAGAACGATCGTTTTGCCATCCTGACGCAGGCGCAGGATCAACTCGTGGACCGCATGTGTGGTGGCGGGGTCGAGGTTGGCGGTTGGTTCGTCGAGCACGATCAGTGGGGTTTGCATGGCCAGCACGGCTGCCAGCCCCAGCTTTTGCACCTGTCCGCCCGAAAGCGCCCAGACCAGGTTTTTGCGCAACGGTATCAGGCCAACGTAATTGAGCGCCTCGTCCACGTACTCTTTGATCTCGGCCGGCGGGACACGCAAATTTTCAGGTCCGAAGGCAACTTCGTCTTCGACCTGCAGGGTAGCGAACATCCACTCCGGGTCCTGGAAGAGCAGGCCGACAGAGGATGCCAGGTTTTGCACTTGCGTTTGGGAGACATCCTGCCCGTTGACGATGATCTTGCCGGTCATCACGCCACCCAGTACGTGCGGGATGATGCCGTTCAACATCTGGCACAGTGTGGATTTGCCCGAGCCGGAAGGACCGACTAGCAAAGTGAAAGAACCTCGCTGGATGGTCAGGTTGACATTCGATAGCGCGGGGGCCGTCTTGGCGTAGTGCGTGTAAGTCACTCGCTGGAATTCGACGATGGGTTCTTCGAGGGTTGGGTCAGCAGTGGTCACGAGGGTATCTTAACAGAGAAAAGATGAGAGAAAAATTGCAATCCAATACCTGTTTGTCTGACATATTATTTTCCAGACAAACAGGTATTGGACCACAGGAACCTGGTTTCGTGATGACTGGTGCCTCGGCCTCTGTGGTTTTATGTAGGATAGAGTTCTTTACTTACGTGTGGCGCGGACGAGACCCGTGCGTTCGATCATCTTCCCGAGCCACCAACCGAGCAATCCGGAGAAGATCGCGCCGGAAATCAGGTTGATGGGAGTTGCCATCCAGTATTGGCCTACGATTTCGGGGGTGCTATCCCAGCCGAAGAGCCAGGCTGTCCAGACGGTGCCGAACTGGGAAGTCGCCATACCGGCCAGGAGGAAAGCCCACCAGCCAAATTTGCTGTAGTTGCAGAACATCATGACGATCTCGGCGGCGATACCCTGAGTGAAGCCCCAGCCCAGTGTTGCAACGCCGGAAGGATTCCCCAGCAAAGCTTCCATACCGGTTTCGATCAGGCCAACAATCAGCATGGCGCCCGGTTTGCGGACCAGATAGTAGGCCAGCAGATAGGCCCACATGAAAGCGCCTTGCAATGCTGCTCCGGCCAACGGGCCGCCGGCGGAGTTGGCGGCTGCCCAGGCGATGCCGGTACCGGTGTTGACCACACCGGCGATGGCGCCGATCACAGCCAGGATGAGCAGATCAGAAGTGGTGAAGTTGAAGTTCCAGCCGCCTTTGCTTGAGTTGTCTGCGCCAAGCTGGACAAACTTAGCGAGCAAACCAAGCACAACGACAATCAAAAGATTGAACACGATCATTGCTGAAAGAGTCATTGGGGAGTTCCTCCTTAAGGAATTTAGGTTTGGTTACATATCAGAGCACATTGCTCTGGGATACCTGTTGCAATCACTATACCTTTAAACCCATATCTTTCAATTCCGTTTTGACTTCTTCGTACATTTTTAGCCAGAATTCTTTTGGCTGGATAGTCTGTAAATCGTAGACTTCGTCAAATGGCTGGCCGGGATTGCCATCCTGCGTGAAAACGTGCTCATATTTTGGCAACAATTTCAAGACCCATTCGTTGGCTTCTTCGAGTGACATCTTCATGTTATGGGATGCCAGGGCAACCTCGGCCATGAGGCGTGCTTCGAGGCCGGAACAATTGGGCGCGTTCCCGTCAGCGGAGCCGCAGCCTTCGAGATGGTTGCCAGTCACTGCGTTGACGATGGCGTTTGCTGCCGTTTCATAGAGCAGTTCCTTCGTCCCTGCGCCGGACTTGGGGTAGATGTCGGCCACAATGATGGCGGGCGCGTTGCGGGCAAAGGCCTGTCCTGTGGCGCTGATGACCCACAGTACATCGCGCGTGGAGGTGGCCACATGCCGCACGTGGATGGGATGCAGGATGTGATAGTCTGCCAGGCAGGTGATGTTGGCGATCAGGTAGGAGGCCACGTTGATGATAGCCGAGCCGACCGGCCCGCCGCCCAGGCCCCCGACGATCACGCAGGGCAGCGAGGCGTTGATCATGCCATATTCCAAGCGAGTTGACCGCGCGCGAGATGTTGCGGTGGTCCATCTTCAGTTCGTTCAACACCGGGACGAGATGTGAGTCGACCGGGCGCAGGTAATCGGGATGCGCCGCAGCCAGATCGCCCAACTCGGAGACGCTGGATTGTGCGGCCAACATGCCCATGCCGGGGCGGCCAACGCGTTTGAGCCCCTGGCGCATGTATTGCAGTTCGCGGCGGGTAGAGATGATCTCAATCGGGTTGCCGGTGCGGACTTCGCGTCCGTCCACTTCGACCAGCGTGCCGCAGGTAGCCAGGTCGATCAGCGGCTCCTGCATGTAGGACATGACATTGGCCAGGAAGTAGCGCTCTGGGATCCGGCGTCCCTGGCGACCCGCCAAAAAATAACGGAGGCAGGTCATCGTCCAGGGTGCGAGCGTGCAGGGTGCGGGCGTCTTTGCCCTCGCCCATAACCAGCGTTTGGGGCATTTTGCGAATGCCCTCATCAATTTCATCCTGGGAAATTTCGATGATACGTTCGGTGGAACGGCTGTACGCGCCCAGTTCGACGGCCATCTCGTAGCCTGCCTGGTAGATCGCATCAGCGATGGCCGGGTCGGAAGTGACGATCTCGTTGGAGTCGTATTCGACTTTGTATTTTTTGACCAGCCGCCGGGCAGTCATGGCGACTTTATCGAGGTCCCAGTTTTCTTCGCTCAGGTAAGGACCGGTGTTTGCGCGGTCAAGGATTTCGAGATAGTTCAGCATGAATTCTCCAATAAAAATACAGGGACACACTATAACGTGTCCCTGTAAAATCAGGCTTCCATCAATTTGCGGGCCAGTTTGACAGCGTCGGCTGCGTTGCGCGCGGTGCCATCGGCGCCAATGCCTTTGGCCCATTCTTCGGTGACAGATGCGCCACCGACCAGTATGATGTATTTGTCGCGCAAGCCGCGTGCTTTGAGCAGTTCGATCAGGTCTTTGATGAAGGGCATGGAAGTGGTCAACAGGGCCGAGAGGGCGATGATGTTCGCGTCAAGTTCTTCGGCTCTGTCGATGATGGACTTGATCGGCACGTCCACGCCCATGTCGGTGACTTCGAAACCTGCGGCGGTCAGCATGGATGAGACGATGTTCTTGCCGATGTCGTGGATGTCGGTTTGTACGGTAGCGGAAACGACCACGCCCTTGACTTGGCTGTCTGCGCCAGAATATTTTTCCAACAAGATCGGCTTGACAATTTCCATGGACGCTTTCAGGGCGCGCCCGGCCAGCATCAATTCGGGCAAGAAGTATTCACCGCTTTCGAAGCGCTTTCCCACTTCGTCCGCGCCTTTCATCAAGCCATTGTTCAGGATTTGTAGGGGATCAACACCTGCTTCCAGGGCAGCCTGTGTGCTTTCCCTGGCTTCATCGGAGTCGCCGTCTATGATCGCTGCTGTAATTCTCTCAAGGTGCTCTGACATCGCTTCTCCTTGTTTCTTTTTGGTAAAAGTACCGCGCCATTGTATGATACAAAAGAGTAAAGGTCAATATGTGTGACACCTTGTGACAATAGATTCAGGATTCTGTTGTGTTTGGTCACTGGGAATTCTATGAGTTGTTGAGGCAGGGTTGAATTTTAAGATAAATCCTGGCTTAAATTTGCGGTCAGTCGCTTCTTATAGTATAATGTCAACTGCAGACTTGGCTGAGGGACGTTATTTGTCCCGCTGTTAACACCACATAGGAGAGTGAAGCGCTTATTTTGTCGTTTCGAGAGTTCTGTTGGTCATTGTTGACGGTTATCCTCGGCTGAGTCTGTACAAAAGCCGAGGAATTTTTTTACGATTATTTCCTTCTACGGAAGGAGGTGAAGAAATTGGCAGTTGTAAACTTACGCAATGGTGAGTTGCAAGATTCGTTGCTCAAACGATTCCGCAAAAAAGTTGTTAAGAGTGGCGTGTTGAGTACGGTGCGCCGTAAACGCTGGTTTGTTTCCAAGAGCGAGCAGCGCCGCATGGAAAAGAAAAAATCAGCCCGGCGTTTCAAGCGCAAGCAGTTCACCCGTGATACGGATCGATAGTCAGGTAGCAGGAGGCGTGTATGGCGAAAGCTGAAGATAAAATTAAAGTTGAAGGTACTGTGATCGAGGCGTTACCAGGGACACAATTCCGTGTAAAGCTCGAAAATGGTCATGAAGTATTGGCCTATTTGTCCGGGAAGATGCGTAAATATTACATCCGCATCTTGCTGGGAGATCGCGTAGCTGTTGAAATGTCCCCTTACGACCTGTCACGTGGGCGTATCACTTTCCGTCATCGTAAAAATGCTCCTGTAAAAGTAGAAGATTAGCCATCCGTCTTGATTTTATGCAATCAGCCCCTCGCATTTGCGAGGGGCTTTTTTCGTTACGCTCAATTCTCCTGGTTTTCACGGGAGGATTGGGGCACTTTATGGTGTGCTTCGCGAAGGGTAGGATGAAGCAAGGGATTTAGGGTAAATCCCTGAACTCACTCAAAATCTGAATATAGTTCGAACGCTCGAACGCAGCCGGTTCTGCCACCGATTGCTGGCTCATACTGCCCTGCATCTGTTTGATGGATTCGTATTCGTGCGCTTCCATCCAGGCTTGCAAGTCATTGAGCATGACTGGTATGCGTTCATAGCCATCGCGCAAAATTGCAGAAGCAGTCATGGCGACTTTTGCACCAGCCATCATGGCTTTCAGCACATCCTGCGCAGTATGCACGCCGCTGGTCAGTGCCAGGTCGGCGTCAACTTTGCCGTACAGGATGGAAATCCAGCGCAGTGGAAGCAACAGGTCGCGCGAATCGCTCAATTCCAACGTGCGGACCACTTCCAACTCTTCCAGGTCGAAATTGGGCTGGTAAAAGCGGTTGAACAGCACCAGGCCATCTGCCCCGGCGGTGACCAGCCTGCGGACGAAGTTTGGCAAAGATGTAATGAACGGGCTGAGTTTGACCGCCAGCGGGATGCTGATGGCAGCTTTGACTTCCGCAACCAGATCGACGTAATTATCCTCGAGTTCCTTCCCGGTCAATTCGGGATAGGTTGCGAGGTAATACATATTCAGTTCGAGAGCATCGGCTCCTGCATCCTGTATCATGCGCGCGAAGCGTGTCCATCCGCCGTTGGAGACGCCGTTCAGGCTTCCGATCACAGGGACGGAAACGCGCCTTTTTTATCGCTGTCAGGTGATCCAGGTATCTATCCGGTCCCATGTTGTAGGTGCCGATATCGGGCAAATAGGTCATGGCTTCGGCAAAGGAGTTAGTGCCGCGCGTCAGGTAATGGTCCAGTTCGAGGCTTTCGTGGATGATCTGCTCTTCGAAGAGCGAATACATCACGATGGCGCTTACACCGGCGTCTTCCAGCTTTTTTGCAGTCTCAACCTTTTTCGAAAGCGGCGAGGCCGAGGCAACGATGCGGGTTCTTTAGATTCGAGCCCAAGATAAGTAGTAGATAGATCCGTCATGTTCCTCCGTTAGAGAATAGAGATGTGAGAGAAGAGAGTAGGGACTACTCTCTTCTCAGCTTTCTGTCTGTTCTTCCGTTTCTTCCTGCCATTGTAATGCATGGCAGCCATTTGCTGGAAAGAGCGTCCAGCGGGACTTGACATCCTGCTTGGCCTCGTTGAGAAGCAATTTCTCAGCGCGCGCTTCGTCGCTTTGCAACAACATGCGGTAGCGGGTTTCGTTGTAAACGTAATCTTCCAGCCGCGTAGTCGGTTCCCTGGAATCGATCGTAAGCGGGTTCTTGCCTTCGTCCACCTGGCGCGGATCGTAGCGATAGACCGGATATGCGCCGGAAGTGACGGCCAGCTTCTGCTGTTCGAGGCCTTTGGCCATATCGAAGCCATGTGCAATACAGTGGCTGTAGGCAATGATCAGGGACGGGCCATCGTAGGACTTCAGCTTCCAGGAAAGCCCTGAGCGTCTGCTGGTCATTGAAGCCCATGGCAACGCGGGCTACGTAGACGTAGCCATACGCCATGGCGATCAGTCCGAGATCTTTCTTGGGTAATCCTTTTCCGCTCATGGCAAACTTGGCAACTGCCCCACGCGGTGTGGACTTGGAAGCTTGTCCGCCGGTGTTGGAATACACTTCAGTGTCGAGCACTAACACGTTGACGTTACGTCCGCTGGCGAGCACGTGGTCGAGTCCACCGTAGCCGATATCGTAAGCCCAACCGTCGCCACCGATAATCCAGACGGATTTCTTGACCAGTTTGTCAGCCAGGCTAAGCAAATCTTTCACGCGCGGGTTGCTGGACTTTCTCGACTTTCTTCTTGAGTTGTTCTACGCGTGCACGTTGTTCCTGAATACCGGTTTCGGTAGACTGATCGGCGTTCAAAATCGCATCAACAAGCTCCGATCCGATTTCGTTCTTGAATAGCAGCACCAGTTCACGGACAAATTCTACCTGCTTGTCGAGTGTCAGGCGCATGCCCAGGCCGAATTCGGCGTTGTCTTCGAACAGTGAGTTCGACCAGGCCGGGCCGCGTCCATCCGCATTTTTTGCCCAGGGAGTAGTGGGCAGGTTGCCGCCGTAAATGGACGAGCAGCCGGTGGCGTTGGCAACGACAGTGCGGTCGCCAAAGAGTTGCGAAACCAGCTTGACATACGGCGTCTCACCGCAGCCCGCGCAGGCGCCAGAGAACTCAAAGAGCGGGCGCAGCAACTGCGAATTTTTGATAGTGGAGGGATTGATCTGTGTGCGGTCCAGGTCGGGGATGTTCATAAAGAAGTCCCAGTTGGCGGCTTCGGACTCGCGCAGGGCAGGCTGTGGAGCCATGTTGATGGCCTTGCGTCCTACCTGGCTCTTGTCTTTCACCGGGCAGGCTTCCACGCACAGCGTACAGCCGGTGCAATCTTCAGGAGCCACCTGCACAGTGTAAGCCATGCCGTCCGAGAATTCCTTAAACTTGGACTTGGTGCTCTTGAAGGTTTCCGGTGCATCACTGAGCAATGCTTCGCTGTAGACTTTGTGGCGGATAACGGCGTGCGGACAAACGAACACGCACTTACCGCACTGGATACAAAGATTGGGTTCCCAAACCGGGATTTCCAGCGCCAGGTTGCGCTTTTCCCATTGGGTGGTGCCGGTGGGGAAGGTGCCATCCGCTGGCATCGCGCTGACGGGGACGACGTCGCCGTTCTGCGAGATCATCGGTCCCAGCACGTCTCGGACAAAGCTCGGGGCTGCATCCGATACTGGAGCGCGGCGCGTGGTTGAGGAGTTGGCTTTTTCGGGCACTTTGACTTCAAACAGATTCTCGAGCGTGCTGTCCACAGCTGCAAAGTTCTGCTGTACCACCGCTTCACCGCGCTTGCCGTAGGTCTTCTTGATGGCATATCTTGATCTGCTCGATGGCCTGCTCGCGCGGCAACACACCACTGATGGCGAAGAAGGCTGTCTGCATGATGGTGTTCATGCGTTGGCCCATGCCGGTTTTCTCAGCTACTTCGTAACCGTTGATGACGTAGAATTTGAGATTCTTCTCGAGGATGGCTTCCTGTACTTCGCGCGGCAGTTTGTCCCAGACTTCGTCGGGGCCATACATGCTGTTGAGCAGGAAAACCGCGCCGGGCTTGGCATACTTGAGCATGTCAAAGCGCTCGAGGAAAGTGTACTGGTGGCAGGCCACAAAGTTGGCCTGGTCGTTTTCGATCAGGTAGGGAGCCAGGATGGGTTTCGGGCCAAAGCGCAGGTGCGAAGTGGTCATCTGGCCGGATTTCTTCGAGTCGTATACGAAGTAACCCTGGGCAAAGTTGTCAGTCTCTTCACCAATGATCTTGATCGAGTTCTTGTTGGCGCCCACCGTGCCATCAGAACCCAGTCCAAAGAACACGCAGCGTATGGTTTCAGCATGTTCTACCGAGAAGGTCGGATCGTAATCCAGACTGGTGTGGCTGACATCGTCGTTGATGCCGACCGTGAAGTGGTTCTTGGGGGCAGGCTTGGTCATTTCGTCCAGCACGGCCTTGACCATCGCCGGGGTGAATTCTTTTGATGATAGACCGTAGCGTCCGCCGATAACCTTGATGTCCGTGCGGCCAGTTTCTACCAACGCGGTGACCACGTCCATGTAAAGCGGCTCGCCGCCTGCGCCGGGTTCTTTGGTGCGGTCGAGCACGGCCAGCGATTTGACCGATTTCGGTAACGCCTCCACGAATAGTTCGTTAGCGAACGGGCGGTACAGACGCACACGGATGGCCCCGACCTTTTCACCTTGCTCGGCCAGGTATTTGACTGTCGCTTCGGCAGTCTCGCCGCCGGAGCCCATCAACACCACCACGCGCTCGGCTTCGGGATGACCGCTATACTGGAACAGTTCGTACTTGCGGCCTGTGATCTCGGCGAACTTGTCCATAGCTTCCTTGACGATGCCGGGCGTCGCGGCGTAGTACGGGTTGACCGTCTCGCGGCCCTGGAAGAAGACATCCGGGTTCTGGGCGGTGCCGCGCAACACGGGTTTGTCCGGGGTCAGGCCGCGGGAGCGATGCTCACGGATGAGATCATCGTCGATCATCGCACGCAGGTCATCGTCCAGGAGTTGAACGATTTTGGTCACTTCATGGGAGGTGCGGAAACCGTCGAAGAAGTGCAAGAATGGAACGCGCGATTTCAACGTCGCAGCCTGGGCGATGGCGGCAAAGTCATGCGCTTCTTGCACGCTGCCGGATGAGAGCAGAGCAAAAGCCCGTCTGCCGGGTGGCCATCACGTCTGAATGGTCGCCGAAAATCGAAAGTGCCTGAGCAGCGATCGGAGCGCGCTGCCACGTGGAAGACTGTGCTGGTTAGTTCACCCGCGATCTTGTACATGTTGGGGATCATCAGCAGCAAGCCCTGGCTGGCGGTGAAGGTGGTGGTCAGCGCGCCAGCCTGCAAAGCACCATGCACGGCACCCGCCGCGCCGCCTTCCGATTGCATTTCGTACGACCAGCGGGATCGTGCCCCACAGGTTCGTCTTGCCTTTTACAGACCACTCATCTGCAAATTCACCCATGGGGGAAGATGGGGTGATCGGGTAAATGGCGATGACTTCGTTCAGTCGATGGGCAACCGAAGTAGTAGCTTCGTTGCCGTCAATGGTAGTTACCGGTCTTTTCATTACTTACTCCTTTGGTAAACAGGCTTGAGTGGCCTGATAAATATCCAACTGTGAATTTTATCACGACTAGGGCTTTTGCTATTCATCCATACAAGTTTAGTCCCCCACTAATGAATTTGTTAGTTATTAAAGACCTGATTCAACGTGCGAGTTGTCATATTTCGGACAATATTAGTATTAATCAAAAAGTCCCGCTCTGTGAGGAACGGGACACAATTTTACAGCCATTTTTCCAGGGATGATTTTGCTAAAAACAGCGCTGCCAGCGATTTGGCATCCGGAATCTCGCCTCGTTCCGCCATTTTGATTGCTTCCGCTATCGGAAGGGACTCTACACTCAGGAATTCATCATCGTCTGCCTGAAGGGGAGCATGACTCAAATTCGTGGCCAGAAATACCACCATAAACTCGGTCGAGTAGCCGGGCGCCAGGTAGAACTCGCCCAGCTTTGTGAGCACTCCTGCCGCCATCCCTGTTTCCTCGCGTATTTCGCGCGCCGCACAGGCTTCAGGAGCCTCATTTTCATCTAGTGTTCCAGCCGGCAGTTCCAGCAAATCCTGTCCCGTAGCATGGCGATATTGGCGCACCAACAGTACATTCCCATTTTCATCTATCGGGATGATGACGACTGAACCACTATGTTCAATGATCTCAAACTTTGTTTCCCGGCCATCTGGCGTTTTCAACTGATCCCGGCGGATCGTGAAGGCGCGGCCTTTCATCAATATTTCGGATTTTAGTAGTTCAAAGGGCATGCTTCTCTCCTGCTACGTGACAAACCTTATGCAATTAAAATCAACTTATACCTGAGTTTACCCTCTTTTTTACTGCTT